>CAMOJA010000001.1 GCA_946616535.1 uncultured Bacteroidales bacterium
TACCACGCTCGGTACCTGCCAACTTAGCGGTAAAACCGCTCAGGAAGTAGTACTTAGTCTGCTCCGGAGTCAGGATCGATACAGGAGGCAGAACGCCGAAAGCATCAGCACTCAGGAAGATCACGTTCTTAGCTGCAGGGCCTGCAGATACCGGACGAACAATCTTCTCGATATGGTTGATCGGATAGCTTACACGGGTATTCTCGGTTACGCTCTTATCAGCGAAATCGATCTTGCCGTTAGCGTCAACAGTTACGTTCTCCAACAATGCGTTACGACGGATAGCAGCGTAGATGTCCGGCTCAGACTCTTTGTCCAAGTTGATTACCTTTGCATAGCAACCGCCCTCGAAGTTGAACACACCCTGATCATCCCATCCGTGCTCGTCATCACCGATGAGCAGACGTTTCGGATCGGTACTCAACGTGGTCTTACCGGTACCGGACAGACCGAAGAAGATAGCGGTGTTCTTGCCCTCCATGTCGGTGTTAGCCGAGCAGTGCATCGAAGCGATACCCTTCAGCGGCAGGTAGTAGTTCATCATCGAGAACATACCTTTCTTCATCTCACCGCCATACCAGGTGTTGAGGATCACCTGCTCACGGCTCGTGGTGTTGAAAGCCACACAAGTCTCACTGTTCAGACCGAGCTCTTTGAAGTTCTCTACCTTTGCCAACGAAGCGTTGTAGATCACGAAGTCCGGCTCGAAGTTAGCCAACTCCTCTTCGCTCGGCTGGATGAACATGTTCTTTACGAAGTGAGCCTGCCATGCTACCTCTACGATGAAGCGAACAGCCATGCGGGTGTCTTTGTTTGCACCGCAGAAAGCATCTACAACGTACAGGTTCTTACCGCTCAACTCTTTGATAGCCAACTCTTTCACCTTTGCCCAAACGTCCTCGGACATCGGGTGGTTATCGTTCTTGTAACCCTCGGTGGTCCACCAAACGGTGTCCTTCGAGTTCTTGTCCATCACGATGTATTTGTCTTTCGGCGAACGGCCGGTGTAGATACCGGTCATAACGTTCACAGCGTTCAGCTCGGTGTTCTGACCTTTAGCATAACCGGTCAACTCCGGCTTGGTCTCCTCTGCGAACAGATACTCGTAGGACGGGTTGTGGGCGATTACAGTCGCACCTTTGATACCATACTTGGTAAGATCTAACTCTTTCATTGTTTTAAATATTTTTGAATTTTTAATCAGACATTTTTAAACCGGCTGCAAAAGTACAACAATTTTTGCAATTATGCAAACAAGAAGCGTATTTTTTAAGAAAAATTCTTAAAATTGCTCATTTTGTTTGGCAATTTCAATAAAAATTAGTAATTTTGCGCCGTTTTATGAATATGCGATACGATAAAACGGATTTGCAGGAAGCGTTGCGGGTGTTGCGCGCCGGAGGCATCATCGTATATCCCACGGATACCGTTTGGGGTATAGGATGTGATGCAACGAACGCAGAAGCTGTCGCTAAAATATATGCCCTCAAACAACGCGAGGACAGCAAGTCAATGCTCGTGCTATTGGATAGCCCGGCAAAATTAAACTACTACATAGCCGATATTCCGGATTCCGCTTGGGCACTGCTCGAGGTGGCAGATACGGATGGAAATGAAGAGAATGATGAAGTAAAACCGTTAACGATCATTTATCCGAATGCCCGCAATTTGGCGCCGAATTTGGTTGCTGAAGACGGCTCAATTGGTATTCGCATTACCGGCGAACCCTTTTCTAAGGCCTTGTGTGAACAGTTACGGCATCCTATTGTTTCTACATCCGCTAACATCAGCGGACATCCGACAGCGCATTTCTTTCATGAGATAGAGCAAGCCATTTTAAACGGAGCAGACTACGTCTGTCAATTCCGTCGGAACGATGACTGTCCGCACGAACCCAGTAGCATCATAAAAATCAACAACGACGGCTCATTTAAAATCATTCGCCCATGACCCTTCGGAGAAGACAACAAATTTGGTATATCCTGGCCGACCTCATCAGTAGTGAACTGGTTTGGTTGTGTTTTCTGGCTTTCCGTTGGATGGTCTATGACGGACGGGTTGAGTCGCTGAAAGATGTACTGGTACCGGCATTCAATTTCTGGCCTCCTCTGATTGTCTATCCCATTGTTTGTATGGGTATCTATTACCTGTCCGGATACTATCTGCGGCCATTTCAAAAACCCTTATGGCGGGAGTTCTTGCGCACCTTTTTCAGCGCATTAATCATTTCGCTGCTTTTCTTCTTTATCATCATCATAGATGATGTGGTAGTCGATTACCATCGTTATTGGGGTTCTTTAGGCGTCCTATTTGCACTTCAATTTGTACTCAGTTATATTCCCCGTCTGACGATTACCCTACTTTCCCGTCGCCGCGGAGTACTTCGTACAAAGACCATACACTCGATAGAAGAGGCTGAAGGGCTCGTGGCAGGAGAACAAGACGAAGTGATTATTGACTTACCTAACGGCTTTACAGATCGCGATTTATATCTACTCATCGCGCGCTTATACCCGCTTTCATGCGAGATTAGTATGGTACCGCGCGTATACGACATGCTCACAGGTGCGGCACGAATCGGTCAACTCGATCGCCCCTCGCTGATCCGTATTACGGATTATCATATGACCGATGCGGAACTATGCATCAAACGAGCGTTCGATATTGTCGCCTCAGCGCTTGGACTCATCCTCCTCTCGCCGCTTTTTGCTTTGATTGCACTGCAAGTCAAACTATCCTCCCGTGGACCTGTATTCTATAGCCAAGAGCGCATCGGTCTTTACGGCCTGCCATTCCGTATCTATAAGTTCCGCACGATGATAGACCATGCCGAAGAAGCGGGACTTCCGCAATTGACGCACGATAACGACCCGCGTATCACGAAGGTCGGGCATTGGCTGCGTAAGTACCGTCTCGATGAACTGCCGCAGTTATGGAATATTCTTTGCGGCGACATGTCTATCGTAGGCCCCAGACCGGAAAGACCCTTCTTCATCGAGCAAATTATGAAGGAAGCACCTTATTACTGCCTCTTGTATAAAGTGCGCCCGGGACTCACCAGTTGGGGACCGATTCGCGTCGGTTATACCGATACTACCGAGAAGATGATCGAACGACTTAACTGCGATATCGTGTACGTGGAGAATATGTCGCTCCTTCTCGATTTGAAAATTCTATTTTTTACCACAGACGTCATCATTAGAGGAAAAGGGAAATAGATTGGTAATTGGTGATTGGTAATTGGTGATTGGTAATTGGTAATTGGTAATTGGTGATTAGTGATTAATTATGACTTACGATGAAAAAATAAATAAAGCCGAGAGTATTATCTCGCAATTGGAACAAGCGGAGGCCATCAGTATGGATGTATACAAAAGACTGGCAGCCGAAGCTACCAGTCTTTTGAAACAATGCAAGGATGAATTAACTGCAATTAACGCAGATAATTCTCCCACTTAGTATTTCTCATATCACCGCTCTTCAAGAACTCCTCGTGCATTGCAAACGCAAGCGAGAGGTTGTGTTGCGTCTGGCCGTGTTTAGCATACTTCAGATAATCACGTAGCATCTCGCGATACTCGGGAGCCACACAGTTATTGATGATCTCCTCGGCACGCTGACGCGGACTCTTACCACGCAGATCCGCTACACCTTGTTCGGTCACAATCACTTTGACAGAGTGCTCGGAGTGATCGAGGTGGGTAACCATCGGTACGATCGACGAGATCGCACCGTTCTTAGCCGTTGAAGCGGTAGTAAAGATGCTGAGGTACGAGTTGCGGGCGAAATCACCTGAACCGCCGATACCGTTCATCATCTTCGTGCCGCACACATGCGTCGAGTTGACGTTGCCGTAGATATCTGCCTCGAGAGCGGTATTGATAGCAATGATACCGAGTCGACGAGCTACCTCCGGGCTATTCGACGTCTCTTGTGGACGAAGTAATAACTTATCGCGGTAGAAATCCAGGTCAGCAAGGACTTCCGCCATCTTGCTCTCCACAAGCCGCAGCGAGCAGCCGGAAGCGAACTTACAATGGCCTGCCTTAATAAGATCTACGACAGAGTCTTGGATTACCTCCGAATACATCTCAAACGGTGGGATATGCGGGTTCTTACCGAGCTCGCCAAGTACGGCGTTGGCTACATTGCCCACTCCACTCTGGATCGGCAGGAAAGAAGCGGGAATACGTCCGGCTTTCATCTCTGCCTCCAGGAAGGCAGCTACGTTAGCACCGATCTTGGCGGTCGTCTCATCCACCGGCGTGAAAGCAGCTATCTCGTTCGGACGGTTGGTCTTCACAACGGCAGCAATCTTCGCGGGATCGACCTTCAAGTGGTCCGAGCCGCAGCGGTCAGAGGGTTTGTAGATCGGTATCTCGCGGCGGCAAGGAGGATCAAGCGGCTCGTAGAGATCGTGCATACCACGCATGGTAGCAGGGAACATCTCATTGAGCTCGACGATGATCTTATCCGCCATACGGCAGATAGTCGGCATGATTCCGACTCCGGCAGCAGGCACAATCGTACCGTCTTCGCCGACATACGAAGCCTCGATGATTGCCCAATTGGGTTTCGGGAGGAAGCCGTAACGCAGATCTTGCGCCATGTGCGAGAGGTGCATGTCGAAATAGTGGGTACCCTCGGCATTGATCTCCTCACGCATCGACTTATTGGACTGATAGGGCGTACGGAACTCCACAGCGTGCGCACGTGCCAAAGCACCGTCACAACTGTCGCCCATAGACGCACCTGTCTCCAGGCCTACGCGGAAAGGAATTCCCTGCTCATGCAGTTTCTCTGCGCGCTGTGCGAGGGCAAAAGGAACGGCCTTGGGCACTCCGGTAGCCGTGAAGCCACCCATACCCAAGACGTCACCATGTTGAATCAATTCAGCCGCTTCTTCAGCGGTCATAAATGGTAAAGCCATTTTATGATTTCAAATTTATGATTTACTCTGCCTTGCCGTCAGAACCGAGCACGTCAATAATTTTGTGCTTGTACAGGTCCTCCATGAAGTCGCGTGCTAAGCCGCAGTATTTACGCGGATCGAACTCACCCGGTTTCTCGGTGAGGACCTTACGAACAGCAGCGGTGAAGGCAAGACGGCTATCGGAGTCGATATTGATCTTGCAGACAGCACTCTTGGCAGCTTTGCGGAGTTGCTCCTCCGGAATACCGATAGCATCAGGCAACTTGCCGCCGAGGGAGTTGATCATATCTACATACTCCTGCGGAACGGAAGACGAACCGTGCAGCACGATCGGGAAGCCCGGCAGTTGCTCCATCACAGCGTCGAGCACGTCGAATGCCAATGGAGGCGGAACGAGTTTACCGGTCTTCGGGTCACGTGTACACTGCTCCGGCGTGAACTTATATGCACCGTGGCTGGTACCGATCGAGATAGCAAGGCTATCACAACCTGAACGGGTAGCGAAATCAACTACCTCTTCCGGCTTCGTATAGTGGCTAATGGCAGACGAAACTTCGTCCTCAACACCTGCCAATACACCGAGCTCAGCCTCTACGGTAACATCATACTTGTGTGCGTACTCAACCACTTTCTTCGTCAGGGCGATGTTCTCTTCGTACGGAAGGGAAGAAGCATCGATCATCACGCTCGAGAAGCCGAAGTCCACGCAGGATTTGCAGAGTTCGAAGCTATCTCCGTGGTCGAGGTGCAGCACGATCTGCGGTTTCTCCCAACCGAGTTCTTTTGCGTACTCAACAGCACCCTGTGCCATGTAACGAAGCAGGGTCTGATTAGCGTAGTTACGCGCACCTTTCGATACCTGCAGAATAACCGGACTCTTGGTCTCAGCAGCTGCTTTGATGATAGCCTGCAACTGCTCCATGTTGTTGAAGTTGAATGCCGGGATAGCATAGCCTCCCTTGATGGCCTTAGCAAACATCTCACGAGTGTTTACCAAACCTAATTCCTTGTAACTTACCATAGTTTTACTAAAATTTATGAATTATAATTGATTTTTTGTGAGTTTTTATTCTCTCCAGAACTTAGCAGCGTGATGACCCTTAATCAACAAGTGATGGTTTGCGATCGGCGAAGTCATGAAGTACTGACTTACGATTGGAGTCGTTTGAATCCAAGCCTGCGTACGGCAGAGGTTCTGCTCATACTGACAACGTGTCAAGGTCACATTAACCGCCAACAGACGTTTCAGATCACCGCTTAACTTAACCAAAGTATAATCGCCAGCAGGCAGATCACCATGAATAGCCACACCAATACCCGACTCAAAATGCGTCGTGTATTCGTGCTTCTCGGTCATATTCAACGGAATCGTACAGTGAGCAATCAGAATCTGACCATCCGGTTGAATACGAGCCGGATTAACCATAAAGCCCGTTTCACCCGTCAGTTTCTTACAAGCCATCATGGTCAGCAATACCGGGATATCACCCTCGCAACCTGCCGGAATACCTTCGTCATTCAACTTACTCATGGCGATACATCCGGTGTTCTTTACGGTGGTTAACAAATCGAAGCAGCGCAGCGTCACACCATCCAGTTTGTATTTAGCAATCAGCTCTTTTACGCGATCATAAATAGCCAATGCACCCGGCATACCCGGATCTACCTCACCTAAACTGCTGACTTCCTCAATGGGTATGTCCACTAACTCAATGTTCATATCTTTGAGCACCTGCTTGTAATCCACCTGAGAAGCAATCAACCAATCAGACGGTTTACCGATAATACCCAAGCGCTGTTTCTTTTCGTTTTTGAGCACTTTCTCCAGCGGCGTACGTGTCAACGAGTCGGTCTCACTTACATCCGGGAAAACGGTATCTTTCGCATGCGTCATTACTTTCGCAATACCATTGCGTTGACGAATGAAACTCAAGATCTCAAAAGCCGCAGCCAAAGAGTTGCTATAACCGCTTACCAGCAGGTAAACAGGACGCTTCAGGTCGATCTTCTTCTGCTTAACAAGGTCCACAAACTGCGCCTCGGTACCACCGGTTAATACGGCGACAACTTGATTTTCTTCAATAAATGTGTCCGATACCTTGAACGGCATTGGAGAAGTCTCCGTGTGGAGCTCTGAACATAATTTGTGTAACATGGTCGTAATATTTTATAGGGTTCTTTTAGGCATAGCATGCAAATTCGCTGCAAAGATACACAAAAAAATTGATATATGCAAAAAAAAGTGGAACTTTTTTAGTTTGAATAAAAAAAATCACTTTTCTACACGGAAAGTGTAGTGTTTTTGGCCTAAGTAAGAGATAACAACTGTGATGATGGTGATAAGCATCTTGGATGGTGTTGGATACCAACCCAGTACATCGACACAGAGTTTAAGACCGAAGTAATTGATAGCCAGATTAACAGCTACGATCAAGATATAACGCGACAATTGTCGCCAACCGTTGAGACGCGAAGCGGTAAACGTGACATATTTCTGCAACCAGAAACCGGTCAGCAGGGTTATTGGGAAAACGATACAGAGCGTAGCGATATGAGGCGTGAGGCATAATTGGTAATTGGTGAGTGGTAATTGGAAATATACCAAATTATGACCGATCACAAAGTTATAAATCAAGAAATAGAGTACCCAGTCAAGGACAAGGTTTCCCCCTCCGCAAGCGGCATAGCGAAACAGCTGCTCCGATATCCATTTGGAGAAGGGACGATAGAAAAAATCGATGATTTTTGTAATTATTTGCGCTAATTTACGCATTTTTTGTAAAAAAATTGTTATTTTTTTGGTCAATTCAAAAAAAAGTACTACCTTTGCGGCCGCAAAGGAGTTAGCCACTCCATTTTTTGCGTGCTATACAAATCGGGTGCAAAGGTACTATAAATATTTGAAACACGCAAATATTTTTAACTAAAAGTAATAATTTATGGACGATTACCACGCGGAGAATGCAACAAGTACGTGCCAAAAAATTTTTGGGACAGCACTTTTTGACGGACCTAAACGTCGCCCAAAGAATAGCTGAAACCCTCACCTCGGGCCGAACGATAGAAATCGGACCGGGTATGGGTGTTCTTACTCAATTTTTACTTAAAAATCCTTCTATCCAACTCACGGCTATCGAGATTGACCGTGAGTCTGTGGCATATCTCAAGGATTGGTATCCCGAGTTGGATCTGATTGAAGGAGACTTCTTAAAACTGGACCTTAACACCCTTATTCCCGAAGGAGAATTTAATGTAATTGGAAATTATCCGTATAATATCTCCTCCCAAATTTTCTTCAAAGTACTCGATTATAAAGACCGTATTCCTGTTTGCTCCGGTATGATTCAGAAAGAAGTAGCTGAACGGCTCGCTTCCAAACCGGGTAAAAAAGCGTACGGTATCTTATCCGTCTTATTACAAGCCTATTACGATATAGAATATCTGTTCACAGTGGATGAACACGTTTTTAATCCTCCTCCTAAAGTCAAATCGGCTGTCATCCGCATGACGCGAAACAAACGACGACGGTTGGACTGCGATGAGGCGCTTTTTAAAACGGTTGTGAAAACGGCCTTTAACCAGCGACGAAAACAGATGCGCAATTCTCTTCAACAGCTGGTAGGAAAGGGAAATCCCATCCTCGAAGAAAAGATTTTTACCAAGCGCCCTGAACAGCTGACAGTAGAACAATTTGTTGAACTTACTATAATGATTGAACAACATGTCTGAAATCAAAATATTCTATAAAGAGAAGGAGAAAATCAAAGTAGCACGTTCTATCTCCGCGCTCAAAGAACTCGATAAGAAAGATATTATCTGGATCGACCTGCTCGATGTGAGCGATAAAACAGAGGATACACTCGAGGGATTCCTCAAAATTGATATCCAGGAAGACGAGGAAATGGAAGAAATTGAGCTCTCGTCCCGTTATATTCAAACGGACGACTCTATCGTTGCCAACTCGAACTTCCTGAAGAATAACTTCGAGATGGAGCCGGTTAACTTCATTCTCAAGAATGGTATTCTGGTTTCCATCCGCGATAATGAATTGGATTCCTTTAACGAGACTTTTAAGAAGGTGTTCGTTAATACCCGGAATTTCCCGACAGGATATCACGTGTTAGTAGCCTTGTTTGAAACGCGTGTGGAAAAGGATGCCGACTTGATCGAGGATACAACGGATATGATTACCGAACTCTCCCAACAGATCAACGCGGAGTCGGATCACGTAGATGAAGATATGCTCGTTCAAATCAAGGACTTACAGGAAAAAGTGACCATCATCCGTCAAAATATCATGGATAAACAACGAGTTATCTCCAATATCCTCAAATGCGATTTCTTCCCGGAAGAACTTAACCCGCGTTTAACGATGATTATTAAGGATATTAACTCGCTCTTCGATTATACCCGTTTTGGTTTTGATCGTCTCGACTACCTCCAGGATACCTTCCTCGGTTTGGTAAACATCGAGCAGAATAAGATTATTAAAATATTTACGGTCATCAATATCATCTTCCTGCCGCCTACATTGATTGGTAGTTTATATGGTATGAACTTTGATTTCATGCCTGAACTGCATTGGCAATACGGTTATGTTTGGGCATTAGGATTGATGATATTCTCGGTTGTACTTATCTTGCTTATTTTCAAACTGAAAAAGTGGTTATAAACAACTTGTTAACAACCTTCAGTTCCACAATTTGATAACTTGTTCCACATCACACTTATCAAAAAATTTAACAATCAATATATCCACTCAAATTGCATCTAACTCGTTGATATCGAGCATTTTTGCATCTTTATTAACATTTTCAACAAACTATTATATTCATGGATTTTAAAAATAAAGAATATATAAATAAAATTAAGAGTTTAGCGAAGCAGAAAAATGCCGTTATTTTTGCTCACTATTATACCAGACCGGAAATACAAGAAATAGCTGATTTCATCGGAGATTCTCTCGCACTCGCGCAACAAGCTACGCGCGTACAAGCGGATATATTAGTAATGTGCGGTGTGCATTTTATGGGCGAGACAATGAAAATTCTCTGTCCGGATAAAAAAGTCCTTATTCCGGATATGAATGCAGGCTGTTCACTCGCCGATAGTTGCAAAGCCGAAGACTTAGCTGCTTTCAAAGCGCAACATCCCGATCATATGGTCGTAAGTTATGTAAATACTTCGGCAGATGTAAAAGCGCTAACGGATGTGGTAGTTACTTCTTCGAATGCCAAAAAGATAGTAGATCAACTCCCTACGGATGCAAAGATTATCTTTGGTCCCGATCATAACTTGGGTTCTTATATCAATTCTGTTACCGGACGTAATATGTTGCTTTGGAATGGTGCCTGCCATGTGCATAGCCGTTTCTCCTTGGAAGCGCTATTGCAACTCAAAGCCGCTAATCCGGGCGTAGAAGTGTTGGCTCATCCGGAATGCAAAGCGCCTATTCTCGCGCAGAGTGACGTGATCGGTTCGACCAAAGCGCTGCTCGAGCATACCATTCAATCGTCCGCCAAACGGTTTATTATTGCTACGGAAAGCGGTATCCTGTTTGAGATGCAGCGTGCGTGTCCGGATAAAGAGTTTATTCCTGTTCCTCCTGAAGTAACAGAAGGTATTGGCTGTTCATGCAATGAATGCGAGTATATGCGCATGAATACGCTTGAGAAAGTGTATAATTGTCTCTTGAACGAAAGTCCTGAAATGCAAGTTTCTAAAGAGATAGCCGATAAAGCCATTTCTTCTATTCAACGAATGCTCTCAATGAGTTGAGTCTTGTTAATGGCACAGGTACAAGACAAAAATAGGCTTTATGCGTTCTTGCGTCCGTATGTGGACTGGATGTTCAGACGTTCGTATCGAAGAATTCAATACGTAGGAAAAGAGAATATTTCTACAGATGGCGCCGTTATCTTCTCACCTAACCATTCGAATGCGCTTTGCGATGCGATGGCTATTCTAACCATCAATTCGTCTCGTAAAGTGTTTGTAGCGCGAGCGGATATCTTCAAGAACCCCCGTCAAGCGAAGATTCTCAATTGGCTTAAGATCATGCCTATCAACCGGATACGGGACGGCGTGGACGAAGTGATGCATAATGATGAGACGATTCATAATGCTGTCTTAACCTTGCGGGACGGGGTACCCTTCTGTATCCTTCCGGAAGGCACACACCGACCCAAACATTCCCTTCTGCCGCTGCGTAAGGGTATTTTCCGAATTGCTTTGCGTGCAAATGAGTTATTCGGGCAGGATAAACCGGTTTATATCGTACCTGTCGGACTGGAGTACGGGGATTATTTTCATCTCTGGGATGATTTGACGGTTAACATCGGTCAACCGATCAACGTGACGCAGTTTGTAAAGGAGCATTCAGAGCTGGATTATCCGCAGCTCATTAATGCCTTACGGGAAGAACTGACCCTTCGGATGCGGGAACTGATCTTATGGGTACCCGATGACGAGAATTATGAACAGAATATAGCAAAGCTGCAGAGCGATCCTCCGGCTCCCTTTAACCGGTTTAAGAAACAGACCTTACCGCCCGCATTACTTGTGCCGCTGTTGGTGGTGCTGTTGCCGCTTTTTGTTCTCAGTGCCGCACTTACCCTGCCTTTATGGCTTGGGGTCCTTTTTATCCGTCATAAAGTAGCGGACAGGGCGTTTCATAACTCTATCCAGTATGTATGGCAATTGCTATGTCTGACCTTATGCTTGTGTCTGCCCTTGCCGTTTTGGATGTTTGTGCAGGAGTATATCTATCAGATTCGCCAATTAAAGAATCAATTACATAAAAAATGATACGTGTTTATTTAATTTTAGCCTTGTATGTACTCATCCCGATTGCTATCATCGAGTGCTTTAAGCGCGCGAAATGGATGCGCAAGATAGGCACTGTCGTAGCCGCTTATGCCATCGGAATTATCTTTGCCTTAACGGGCTTTGTGCATTTTGAGGCAGGTACAGAGGCGGCAGTTACCTTCTCTAAGCTGCAGTCCACCTTGATGTCGGTTACAGTACCGCTGGCTATTCCGTTGATGTTGTTCAACTGTGATTTCCGTTTATGGACGAAGGCGCTGCCCAAGACAATATGGTCGCTTGTAGGCGGTATCTCTGCGGTGTTGATAGCGGTCGTATCCGGTTATTTCATCTTCCGTACACCGGAAATTCCGGAGTTTAACAAAGTGGCGGCGATGATGACGGGTATCTATACGGGCGGCACGATGAACTTCAATGCCCTCGGTGCCTCGTTAGGTGTAGATAAGACCCTGATGGCTATCGTACTTGCTTTCGAGATGGTACTGACGACGCCGTATATCTTCTTCATCATCGGCGGAGGATATAAGGTCTTTCGGAAGATACTTCCTTATAACGATGTCACTCGCCGTGGCCGAACGGACGAGGAGGTAGCGTCCAAGGATGTGGAGAACTACGAAGGTATGTTTGCTAAGGAGAACGTAGGGGGTATGTTTGCCGGGCTGGGTCTGAGTGTTCTTTTTCTTGCTATCGGCGCGGGCCTGGCCTTGCTCATCACGGGTACGTTGAATGAACTGGTGGTGATTTTAACGATCACTACCCTGTCTATCATCGCCTCGTTCTTCAAGAAAGTGCGTGAACTGCCCAAGACCTTTGAGTTAGGGATGTTCTTTATCCTTATTTTCTCGGTCATTGTAGCGTCGCTCTTCGATATTCACAGTGTGAATGGCGGTTCATTGATGATTGGCCTCTTTGTAGCGTGGATAATGATTATTGCGGCAGGATTACATCTGCTCTTCTGCCGTGTGGCGCATGTGAGTGGAGACCTGTTCTGCGTCAGTCAGATTGCCCTACTCTGCTCTCCTCCGTTCGTTCCGCCTGTAGTAGGTGCGATGCAGAATAAAAAAGTACTCATCTCCGGTATTGTAATCGGACTCGTCGGTTATGCCATCGGAACGTACCTCGGCGTGCTGATTGCGTTTGTCTTACCGTAAATTATTTATTATGAGAAAATATATTATCCTTATTCTTTGTTCTTTACTTGTTGTTCCGGCTGCGGCTAAGAAAAAAGAACCCAAACCGCAGGAAGTGGATTCGCTGGGACGGAAGATCAAGACCGGTTGGAACTTCGGTATCCTGCCCTCTATCGCTTATGACGCCGACTATGGTTTTCAGGGAGGTGTGCTGACTAACGTCTATTACTATGGCGATGGTTCGCAATACCCCGAGTATATCCATTCGATTTACGTGGAGGCTGCGTACACAACAAAACACCATGGTATTTTCCGCGTTAACTACGACTCGAAGTACCTCATTCCGGGCTATCGTCTGACTCTCGATGCTACCTATCTGCCTGATGCCATGTGTGACTTCTACGGATTCAATGGCTTTCAGTCCAAATACAACTACTCTTGGCATAATTGGAGTAAGAAAGCCGCTGATCCGCAATTTGTCATCGATCATCCGGAATATATGGATTATCGCACCCGTGTGTTCTATAAATATAAACGAGATCTTATCCGCGTGGCGGGAGATATCGAAGGAACGATCTACAAAGACCTTAAATGGAATGCCGGTCTTGGCGTACTAGGCTATCTCATCGACTCCTGCGATATCAATATGCTTAACGGAAAACGCGAGTATGATCCGACAAAGGCAAATTGGGAGCAGAAAGCGCTGAACCCGAATGAAGAACTTCTCTACGACAAGTATAAGACATGGGGACTGATTGGTACAGATGAGATGAAAGGCGGTTGGCATCCGTATGTACGCGCAGGTATTACGTACGACACGCGCGATAAACGACAGGGACCGAACAAAGGTATTTATGCCGATGCCTTCTTCACCTATTCTGCGGCCTTTAATGCAGCCTATGGACAACAAGCTGCGGCTGGTTATAACCATCTGCAGTTCAATGCCACTTTCCGTCATTATGTACCTTGTTACTACGACAAAAACGGCATCAACCGCATCACTTTTGCCTATCGTATCGGAATCCAAAACAATATTGCCGGTCGTTCGCCGTTCTACATGAATAATTACATGAATACGCTCTTTATCCAGCGCGTGTATTATGAAGGACTTGGAGGAGGTAACTCCATCCGGGGTATGATGGCGAACCGTATCTTAGCAAATGGTTTTGCGTTTGCGAATATCGAATTCCGATTCAGAGTAGTCAATTTCGATATCAAACGCCAACATTTCTTTATCGGTCTGAACCCCTTCTTCGATATGGGTGTTATTACGCAACCCTATAATCTCGACCAACTCGTGGAGCGACATACGAATGGTGCCTACACTACACTTAAAGCCAGTGTGGCAGCAGCAGGAGATAACTATAGCGATTACTTCGTTGATACTCCCAGCAACGTCTATATGCCGCATATGACAGCCGGTATTGGACTCAAGATCGGTATGAATGAGAACTTTGTTCTCTCGGCGGATTGGGGTATGCCGATCAATACGCAGGACAACGCCAAGTATGCCAATTTCTACGTCAAAATGGGCTACTTGTTCTAAAAATAAAGCGTCACAACGACGCTTTATTTATGCCTTGAAAGGTCTCTTTATTTGATTTTTGTAGCGTACAGCTTGATGTCTGTAGCCGTCAAATTGACGTTTTCCTCTTCATGAGCCCGTCCGGTGATATAGATGCGAGCGCTGATAGAACCATCGTTGAGAAGTTGTCCTTCTCCGTTCATCTGGCAGCGGAATAAATCCTCTACTGCATCTACATAGATATCGCGGCTTACGGGTTCGAAGAAGATAGTATCATGTGTTACTACACCTGTCATTGCGTATAAATCGCCATTGTTGGCACTCATCGTGATCTTCACTTCGTCCGCTTCTTCCGTCCGCACGATGGTCATCGTACCCGTTTCGGTGTTCATCACTACTTGCTTGGTCTCACCGGTAGCCTGGTAGTATACACGAGCCGATCCGGCTAACTTGTAGTTGTACATGCCGGTAATGTTTTTTATACTCGGTTCATTACTGCAACTTGTCAATCCCATCAGTACTACTCCCAGTACGAAGATGGCTAATTTTTTCATCTTTTTCATACCTTCCATTTTTATTCGTTTTTGAAATCCGATGCAAAAGTACTGCTTTGGACTGAATGAAGATATGAAAAATCGGACATATTGCTGTTTTCGAGTATTTTTAGGCTGTTTTTTAAGCAAAAAAGACCGAAAAATCGTCACTTAGCGGTATTCCCAGCATCCTGAAATGACTCGGGCTCACGCATCCCATCTGCTGAAACTCCATCGCCATGTGACTCAGATCATAGTACCCGTGTGCCAGAGCGATGGACATCAGGTCAATCGGTTTTCCCGCTGCAGCTATCTGCTGCATATGCTGTATTGTCTTGTGGAAACGTCTCAGTCGTACAAACTGCTTCGGCGGAATACCTACATACATACGGAACACGCGCAAGAACTGTCGTTCGCCAAGACATGCGACACTTGCCATCTCAGCTGCCGTTATATTCCCTTTTGCTGCATCGCAAGCTGCAATAACTTTGCTAAGACGCGTATAGTTAAGATCCTCTTTATGCGGTAAATGCCCCAAAAAGAACGCGTCCAGCAGCATCGCTATCTCTTCCGCTTTCTCTACGCGCTTGAAGATCGAATCCAGTTGCAGCAAGCCTTCGTCTCCGTATTCTTTGGCAGTCAATACCTTTCCGGCTAACTGTTGCAGGTCGATACCTAACAAGGCATACATACCTCCTGGTTCAAAATCCATCAGCATACCTTCAAACCAACCGCTTACGGTCGTCAAACCAATCGTCTTCTGATTAGCCCCCACGATGGTCAAACCGTCCGATTCCACTCCGCAGAAATCCGCTACTACGTTCCGCATGAAGATAAAACTGCCATAGTTCGGTAGCAGCGGTTGTACGTGCTTACCGTTCACAAACCGCGGGTCGTCCGAAGGAGGAGTCATCGTGTCTGTGGAACCTTCCGCGCGCACGAACACATAACGCGTGATGTACGGCCGTAAAGCCTCAGTCGGTTGTATGATCTGAAAAAGCATATTTAGAATAAGGTCAGTTGTCGGTTTTCGAAAATCTTATAGCCCACTTCACAGTTGATGCACTCGTGATGTTGGCAATAGTTCTGATAGAGATGCAGTAGTGCTTGCGTATCTGCTGCATTTTTTACTTCCTGTCCTAATACCCGCCATTGACGAACAATCGTGTTATTCTCGGCAGGAATCTTCTCCATTAGCCTCAGCACCTGTTCTGCCTTAACCGCGTTGGTTTGATGGATCGCATACGCGTATTTATAGGGGATAACGGTATTTATCAACAGGATATCAACACTACTCTTCCCCATTTGTGGCACAGCAAACAAAGCCTCCAATTCCTTCAAGTCATCCGTATCCAAGATCTTACTCAGCAGGTTCTCCGACTGATGAATGAGCTGCGCAAACTGCCGGATCCGCAACTCAGGACTATTTTGCGGCCTCAGCCGTGCATGTTTCCAAATACTACCATCCAAGGGCGTCAATCCGAACTTAACCCGCAGAAAATCATACTCTTTCTGCAACTCCGGTTCATTGATTAAGCCTGCTTGACCTAACAGCAGTGCTGTTAACTGAAACAGACTGTTCCGGTGTTTCTGCAGACAAGAGAGCGGAGTGTTAATGGCCAGTTCCTCAAACGGTACACTATTCGTATGGAACCCGAAGTTACGTGCCATAGAGATATACAACGCGTGTTCCCAACTGCCTTTCGTGATCTCTAAGAGTCGCGTAATAGATGCCCGTTTGCATTCCAGACGTTTCCGCAAAAGCGTCTTGCGCCAACCCTCTGTCAGCAATCGCGGATCGTGCAATAACTGCTCCGCACAACCGATTCGGGCGATGGCACTGTCCATCTTTTGTGCGGACTCAAAAAGAGCACTCAGGTAGTCTTTATCACTCGGGTAGTTCAACTCGCATTGCGGTACCAACTCACCTTTCGAATTATAAATCGGTTTGTCGGCCGTGCGAACGACGTGTAAGATAATATTGTCGTACGCCTTGTCCAATTGATGACGATGCTTGATCCAATCACTCGAACAGACATGAATCTCGATATTCCCTACCCATTCTTTCCCATCTATCCGAATCCGGGCATGGCTGTAGTCCGGACCTGCATCGCGGTTGTGCTCACCTACAGATACGATTTCCACCGACTTTCCGTCCGTGGTGCGTTGTTCATATCCCGCCCAAAGGCAATGTTCCCAAATATAATGCAGTATGATTTCCGGCATAAAGGATAAATTTTCGCTGCAAAGGTACGAAAATATTTGTAAATATGCAAAAAAAGCAGTAATTTTGTAAACTTTTTTGCTGAAAGCTGATAGCTGAAGGCTTAAAACTTATTTTATGTTCAAAACTATTCTTAAACAACAAGGAATCCGTTTCCGTCAGTTCAGCCACAAGGCTTATGCAGCCTTTTGTTCGCTTCACCGGGAGGTGACTATCGGACGTGTGGCAGCGTATATGACGGATTTGGAGATGCTTAAAAGCGGTAAGTCTATCGCTGTTTCGGCCTTACTGCTTTTCTCAGGCATCGCTGCTGTGGAAGCCGATGAAGGTGTTCCGAAGGATTCCGTTCCATTAGAAGCCCGACAACTTAGTCTTCAGGAGGTGTTGGTCGTTTCTCACAAAGCTGAGGTTAATTCGGAAGCGTACCGGCTGATTACGCAGGTCTCGCAGGCCGAGATAGAAGCTCTGCCGGTTCAGACAGTAGCGGATATCTTGCAATACCTGCCGGGCGTGGATGTGCGAACCCGTGGCGCTAACGGCGCACAAGCGGATATCAGTATGCGCGGCGGTACGTTCGATCAGGTGTTAGTGCTGCTGAACGGGGTTCCGCTAAGTGATTTTCACACGGGGCATTATGCGCTGAATATCCCTGTTTCTACAGAGATGATCGAGCGCGTTGAAGTGCTGCAAGGTACTTCTGCCAACCTGCATGGCGCTTTCTCCGGAGCAATCAATATTGTTACCAAATCTTCGCCGGAGATCTCTCTCAAACTGACGGCAGGCATGAACGGGTTGGTGAATCCCGAACTGGCCGCTTCTATACAAAAGAATGAGGCGTTATTTAATGTCTCTGCCGAATACAGCCGTGCAGAAGGGTACTATGCACCCCGGCCGACGGAAAAAGAAGCTACGGCGTGCCGGAACTCGGATTTTCAGTTAGCGAATATCTACTTCCAGACGCGCTGGAGAGGATTAGACGTCCAAGCCGGCGCACAATGGAAAGATGCAGGTCTCGGAATGGGGTATGGTTTTGGTTCGCAGGATCAGTTTGACGCCACCCGAACGGCTTTTGCTTCCGGTAGATATGAGCACCGGTGGGGCGCATGGCGGTTAGATGCACAAGCCGCGTATAGAGCTAATTACGATCGCTATGAATGGCATCGGGACCAACGGTTATATGGCAATTTCCATTTCGCACAAACAGCCTCAGCGGCACTCTCTGCGCATTATGCCTCAAAGATAGGAACGACTTCTTTTGGCATCAGCGTACGGAATGAAAACATGCACTCGACGAACCTTGGCGACACTATCAATCCCGATGGTCAGGTACCCAATGTGGCGGATTTTCCCTTAGCAGATGTACGCGTGTTGGATCTTGTCAAAGGCGGTAATCGCTTTCATACGAACTACTATGCCGAGCAGAGTTTCTATTATGCCGGACTTTCCGCTTCGATAGGTATTAACGGCACGTACAACACGCAATTCGGGCATCATTTGGGCGGCGGAGCGAACATCGGCTATGAGTTTAAAAAAGCCGGTACGGTCTATGTGAATGCCAACCGCTCCCTCCGAATGCCGACGTTCACGGATCTGTATTATAATGCCGGCAACCAACTCGGCAACCGCAACCTCAAACCCGAAGAAGCATGGTTGCTCTCCGTCGGTTATAAGGGAACATGGAGCGGATTGTCTTGGTCTGCCGATTGGTACTACCGGTGGGGAAAGAATATCATCGATTGGGTATATGTCCCGACGGATACCAAGCGTCCTTTCCATGCCGAGAACCAGCAGCAGGTGAATGCGACAGGTCTTGAACTGTCACTCGCTTACCGGCTGAATGAATGGCTGCGTTGCGTGTCGGTCGATTATGCGTATACGTATCTGGATCTGGATCTCAAAGAAGCCGGTTCGCGGTACTTGGATTACTTGAGTCACAAGTTAGCCATCCATCTGGAGCATGGCATCTATAAAGGCCTGGGTGCTTCATGGACCGTACGTTTTCAGAAACGCGAAGGGCAGTATAATAATGCCGAAGGCGAAGTGGCGGATTATCAGCCTGTTTGGCTCTTGGACGGTTCGGTTTATTGGCAAAACAAATACCTGCGTGTTTCTGCGGATTGCACGAACATAACCAACACCCGCTATTACGATTACGGCGGTATCCTGCAGCCCGGCGCATGGGCGAAAATTAGCATCAAAGCGAAACTGTAAGCACAATCGGCAGGTGGTCTGAAAAGCCGTCTTTCTGATAGCGGAAACCATTATACGTCCGCTTGGGTCTGAGATCCAGATATTTCTCATCCGGCTCTTGAATCCAAGCGGCGTTGTATATCTCCGCTCTGCTGAGGCTGTCTAAAGAAGGCGAGGTGTAAAAATGATCCAGACACGTCCATCGTCCTTGGTACTTATGCGTTCCCTCTCCCTTCATCCTTTCATCCTTTAACCCTTTCACCTCTAAGTCCTCCGCATTCATATCACCCATCACTACGATCTTCGCCTCAGCTTGTATTTTAAAAACGGAATCTACCGCCTCTTCCAACACCTCTTTCGCTACCCTTCTCTTCCATTCACTCTCTGCTTTCCCGCCTCGTTGACTTGGTAAATGACACACAAAGAAATGAACCGTATCTCGCTTATCGATTTGCGCACATACATATAAAATATCCCGGGTAATTAACCTTTCACCATTCACCCTTTCACCTTTCACCTTTATCGCCCTTGTGGCGATCGTATCTACTCTTCCCTTTTTGTATATCAACGCTACGTCAATACCTCGTCGATCGGGACTCTCATAGTGCACAAAATCATATTCACCGGGCCGCAAGGTATAGCAAAGCCTTTTGACGCAAAGGGCATTTTCGACTTCCTGCAACCCCACTATATCTACCCCATCCCACTCGCCGATATTTGTCAGCACGCGGGCGATATTTTCGACCTTCCGGTAGTACCGCGTATAGCTCCATCGTCTCTCCCCTTCCGGTGTCCATTCACTA
The DNA here is from genome assembly GCA_946616535.1 of uncultured Bacteroidales bacterium. The sequence continues at coordinate 20,164 of CAMOJA010000001.1, forward strand.
TCATCTTTCAAACTGTCCCGCTCCGGATAAAAGAGGTTCTCTACATTATAACTGACCACTTTCAATGGCTCCGCAAAAACGACATTCATACCCATCCCTAGTCCAAAACAGACTAACGAGACACTAACGAGAGAGAATCGAATCGGAGTCAAATGCAGGGTATGTACTAGGCGAGTAAGAGTCACATCAATATACTTTGTGCTTTTTTCAAGGCTGTTATAAACGCATCCACATCGGCTTTGTCGTTGTATAATCCGAACGAGACGCGCACCGTTCCGGGTACCCCCATCGCATCTATCAACGGTTCTGCACAATGATGTCCGGTACGCACAGCCACACCTTGCTGGTCGAGTAGGGTACCTACATCAAACGGATGGATGGTGCCTACATTAAAGCTGATGACTCCGGCTTTGGGTTGATGTTCGGCATAGATATGTACACCTTCGATGGCGGATAGTTGTGCTTCGCAGTATTCGGTCAGTTCGCGTTCATGTGCTTCGATAGCTTCCCAGCCGAGGGCTTGGATATAGTCTATCGCTTTAGAAAGAGCATAACTACCTACGAAATTCGGCGTACCTGCTTCGAACTTATATGGCAATTCATTATACGTCGTTCCGCTCCACCGCACATGGTTGATCATCTCGCCTCCTCCTTCGTGCGGCGGTAGTTTCTCTAACCACGCACGCTTGCCGTAAAGCACACCGATGCCTGTCGGACCGTACATCTTATGACCCGAAAAAGCCATAAAATCGCAATCCAAAGCCTGCACGTCCACGTGCATATGCGGTACACTCTGCGCCCCATCGAGGCAGACTGGTATGCGTTTCTCGTGGGCGAGACGGATGATCTCTTCCACGGGTTGAATCGTACCTAACACATTGCTCACATGTGCCACACTCACTAACTTTGTCCGAGCGCTCAGAAGCCCCTTAAAAGCCTCGAGATCGAGCGTGAGGTCCTCGCGTAAGGGAATATGCCGTAACACCGCTTTCTTGCGCTCACAGAGCATCTGCCAGGGAACGATGTTCGAATGGTGTTCCAACCCGCTAACAATAATCTCATCTCCTTTGGAGATAAACGCCTCTCCAAAGGAGAAAGCCAAGGCATTGAGGCTATCTGTCGTTCCCTTCGTGAAGATGATCTCATCGCTACTCTTTGCCCCGATGAAATCCGCCACTTTCTGCCGTGACTCTTCGTGCTTACTCGTCGCTACTTGACTCAAATGATGCACTCCCCGATGGATATTGCTGTTCCAATGACAGTATGCCTCCACGATAGCATCCACTACCTGCTGAGGCTTCTGACTCGTAGCTGCGTTATCCAAGTACACCAAATCCCGTCCGTGTACCTGCTCCTTCAATATCGCAAAATCCTGTCTATTCATACAATGCTTGTTTGCCTACGGATGCGATCCGGTTAAGGCTTGTAAAAACTTTGTTCCAATATTCTTTGTGCATCGCCCTCTGCCATCAATTCCTGCAGACTTACATTCTCGTTATGTTCCATAAAACTCTCCACAATCCGCCAACCCAACCAAATACCGAGTCTGCCGGGGCTGTCTTGCGACACTTCCAAAGTAAACGGACCATCATTCAGATAACTGGATATCACCAGACTCTCGGTCTTGAACAGATCCCGTTTATCCATCACCAAGTGCCATATAGCTCGTTCGTTCTTTACACACCAATCCCATTGCTCTTTGGTCCAACCCATCACTTCGTATCCCGGTAACTCATCGTAGATCTGTGCTGTCAGATACATGATCTTGCCGCGGTAGATCATCTGGTCTAACAAACGGTTCTGTTTACTCGTGTAGAGTAGGGTATGAAACAGGTACGCACTCACCACATCCACCGGAATACACTCCTTGCGCATCGTCTGTTTCTGGTATTCATATACCACCCGGTTATAATACTCATAGTCGCTTCCTAAATACATATCTGCTCCCACGCCGATATACTCGTCCCGGAAGAAGATAGAAGCGTTAAAACCCGAGATGAACAGATAAAGGGTAGGGATCTCTGTTTCCGGATAAAGATATTGTATACGCGAAAAACCCTTATTCAGTTCTTTTTGCAGGTCGCTGATATCCGCAAACAGCTCTTTCTCCCGCTCGTTCGTGTACTTAAACCCATACAGCGTATCGTTCAAAAACTGCGGTAACACCTCTGCCAGATATGCTGTGTCGTAAGACGGAATACCCAATACACTCTCCACCCAGTCTTGCATGAACTCCGGATATTCATCATACAGCACCTGAATATCCTGTTTTACCGTCGCTTCATGTACATTCAGCAATGCATTATCGAAACGCACGATTTCCACTTCCTGCGTCGCAATATCCTTCGGCCAATACGTCCGTCCCTTCTGACATCCCGTCAGTACCAAACAACTAAGCAGTATGTATATGATTTTTTTCATGTCTTACTTAATTTTTCCATCTACGATTTCTATCGTCCGATCGGCTATCCCTGCTAACTCTTTATCATGCGTGACCAGCAATATCGTTTGTCCGTATTCCTTGCGCAATTGCAGCAACAGCGCACTTAACTCTTTCTTGTTCTGCGTGTCCAGACTACCGGTCGGTTCATCCGCCAGAATGATATCCGGTGCCATCATCAACGCTCTCGCTGCGGCTACACGCTGTTTCTCTCCGCCCGATAACTCATTCGGCTTGTGATCCATGCGTTCCGCCAAACCCAACTCGCGCAGTAACTTCTCCGCTCTCGGTTTATAGTCCGTTTCTTTCTCACGCGCAATCATGGCCGGAATACATACGTTCTCCAATGCCGTGAACTCCGGTAATAACTGATGGAACTGGAAGATGAACCCGATATGTTTGTTGCGGAAAGCCGCTAACTCACGGTCTTTCATCGTAAACACATCCGTTCCGTCCATCAACACCTGACCATTCGTCGGACGATCTAATGTACCGATGATCTGGAGTAGGGTAGTCTTACCGGCTCCGCTCTTGCCGATGATCGCTACGATCTCGCCTTTCTTAACCTCCAGGTTCACACCCTTCAGTACCTCCAAATCACCAAACGATTTGTGTATGTTTTTAACTTCTATCATAACTATCCACTTTCCACTTTTAACTTTCCACTTTTATTCCCCAATTCCCAACTCCTCGCATGCGGTTTTCGAAAACCGTTGATAGGATTTCATATGGGAGCCGAATTTGTCGAACTCATATCGTACGTTCTCCAGCTCTCCCCAACAGCGCCGCAGATGCTCCGAATTATGAAATCCGACTACATTGTCATTCGTCGAATGGAAGATATACGTCTTTGCTTTCGGTCGCCAACTCGGACAGATAATCTCTTGCCCTACCGGATGGTCATCAATCGGATAATGCACCAAACTCGAGCGTAACAATCCCTCGTAAATACGCTGCGTAGCCGGTTGGCTCTTATCCCGCCCCTTCTTGCTTAACCAATGACTCAACCGATGAACCGGAGTCCTAAACCAAACGCTTACAAAACCTTGCTTCTTCTTCCGTACGAATCGTTTCTCTATTTTCTCAGTCGCCTTTGTGAAATAATCTTTCGTGTCCAGACCTAACTGATAGGCCATGTCTGTACCCAAAACCAGCATCGGAATAGTTACCGGCATACCCGTTTTATTTTTCTGTACGCAATAGTCAAACTCCGATGCCACATCATACGGACCACCTCCGGCATAGCAGGCTTTCACGGGCAATTGTTCCGCGTAGCGTTCTTCCAATAACTTCAGGCACCAAACCGCAGTTGCTCCACCTTGCGAAAAACCAAAGATGATAATGCTGTCGGTCTCTATCTTCACAGCCATCGTGTCCAACATCGGCCGTACCGCCAACAGCATATCTACACAATGGCGCGCGGTGAACTCGCCGCATAGATACGGATGAATACTGTCTTGCGTTGCTCCGTAACCCATATAATCGGGCATCACAAGCACATACTTCGTCCCCAACCGCCGCTCTTCGTACATCGGCTTATTGGATGGCACTTCCTCATTACTTGTATGCGTCCCATGCAGCAGCAGAATGATACCTTTCGCCGAATCCGCAGGAGCAGTCAACCGACCCGATAACTCGATCGGCTTCCCGAACTGGTCCACAGACGGATAAAGAACTACCTGTTCCGTAGCCCGACTTATCGTCCATACGACTGCCATCAGCAGACTCAATCCTATCATTCGTTTCCCCCACATATACGAAAAAACCTTTGCGGCGCAAAATTACTACAATTTTTTTAAATTTGCAAGATTTTTAGCAAAAAAATAATCGATTCTGCCCTTTCGCCAAGCCGACATAGGCCAAAAGAATCAGATTCATCATAAGCGCATAGATGATAGCCGGAATATTGAAATCCAACAAGACCAATCAATCATTGCTTCAGGTCGTTTTCTATTAACTCTATCGCTTTCTCGATGATATCGTCCTTATCCGTACTTACCATCGTCACTTTCACATCCGGTTCAATACCCTCTTCGATATCCTTCTTGTCCGCATCATACATCCGTACGCTCGAGAAACGAACGGTCCATCCGCACGGCATCTCATAACTCATCGGCATTCCTCCACCTCCTCCGCTTGTGCCGCCAACTAAAAGCACATGATCCGCATACCGCATCATATTCACAAAACTGTTCGTGGCCGAATAACTTCTTCGATTACATAGCACTACCGTCGGTCGAAGCCATTTACTTCCTACCAGCGAAGCGTCTGCATGTAACTCCTCCAACTCCGAGAAATCAGTATGCCCGGGACCTGTCTTATGTTGCCAATAACCTACCAGACGATCGTCTGTAAAGAAAGGCGAAGCTAACTTATACGCATTGGTTAAATCTCCTCCTCCATTATTCCGTACGTCTATTATCAACCCCTTGCAGTCTTTAAATGCCGTGAAAATCCAGTATATATTACTGTTCGAAAAACCGCTCGAGAAGCTCGAATAATAGATATACCCGATACTGTCATTGGCTATCGTGCAGTAGTATAACCCGCCTGCCACTCGATAATTCTGCATATACATCGCCTGGATCTGTGAATTGAAATTAGCCGGAAACGTATCGTACCAAGCCGTGCTATGCGAGACATCAAAAGGTGTATAGAGATTCACATGTCCATCGTGCAACGAGTCTAACATCCCGGCGCATAGATCGAAAAGTGCTACCGGATCTGTCTTCTCCAACATCTCTGCTTGCGCGATATACTCCTCATGAATGGCATTCCAGTCAATCCCCTTTTCCTCAATATAGCAATACCGGGTGTCGATAATCTGCCATAACGCCTCTACGTTCTCCACGGGATCGGTCGAATAAGACATCTCCTCACTCGAATGACACGCCGTCAGAATCCATCCTGCCAGCATTCCCATCAATCCGTATCGTATGATTCTTCGTATGCTCATAAGCGTGCGTTAGCGCGTGTCTTGTACTTCCAGCAGCAACCTACCACCAGACATATCTGATTGCGCATAAAATGCATATATTTCGTATTGTAATACACAAAATAATGTTCCGCTCCAATACGCCAAGTGGTGTGGGGGAACTGCAGGTCCAGACTCAAGTCATGCTCCACGGTGTGATGATTCCAATGCCCGGAGCAACGTGCTACAGCCGGAACTCCCTCCGTGATCTCATAGTACGACTCCCCGTATTCCGGCAGGTAATCAAAACCAATCAGGTTTGTTCGTACCGTATACTGCAGCCGATAACTCGTTTTCTTGCCGTAAAACGACCAACTAATCCCTCCCATCGCCATAGCATCTATGGCAACATCGAACGAAAGCGGTTTATTCACATTATTCGCAAGATATCGCGCCGCAAAACAACCTTCTAAATAGGGTCCCACAAAAACCTGCAGACGATCCTCTATCCATTTCCAGCGGTAATAAGCACCCCAACCGCACTCAATCTGAAAACCCCAGAACATATTCGATCCCGCTGAACTGATATATCTCGCCATACCGATATCAGCTCTACCTACATGCTCCCAGTTCACTAACTTACCCGCTTTACCTAACTTCGTGTCTTGACGAAACGGTTGCCACCACTCACTACCCAAACCGAATTGCAAACCCTTATAACCCAACGGACTGAGATAGGTATCCAATTGGTATCCTCCTCCCACTTTCGCCTTCAGCACGTAATCATGCTCCACGCTCTCTCCCGGCACAGCTATCCCGCTCTCCGCTTGCATGGCTATCTCGCTCTCTCCCGGCATACACGTTCTGCTCTCTCTCGGCACAGCTATCCCGCTCTCCGCCGGCGCAACTGTGGCTTGCTCGCTCTCCGCGCAAACCCCCATCGCCCAAAGCATCATAAGCAGTATACCGATACACCGGTTCATAAAACCTTCATTTTGGCTGCAAAATTACTATAAATTTTCTAAATTTGCAAGATTTTTAGCAAAAAAGCCGAAGTTACTGCAATTATTTTTATTCCTTTGTCCATTACCCCGGCATCATATGCCGGATTCTCCTTCGTTCATTTGCCGAGATTTTATCCGGCGCGCGCATTTTTTCCTCCCTTTTCTTGCATATATCAAAAATTTTCGCTAATTTTGCACGCCAAATGCGTGCAGAAAGGAGAAATACTATGGAGAATAACATTTATGGCGTCGTTTATAGCCCCGTTGATAGGGAGCCATTACCGGAAGTAGGTAAAACCCGCTTGGCTGAATATAAAGCCATCAAGAAGAAGGTTGACGCTAAAGCGGAGCGATTAACCAGAAAAGAACTAAACATGCCAAAAGGCGAATGGTGGTTTGGCTCATGCCATACGTTCTGGAAGCATAAGAAGAAAATCTTGCGCAAGGAGTACCACATGATTTGGCGCAGCCCGCAAGACCTGAATCCGGAAACTTGTTTTGATTAAAATTGTAGTAATATATTATGAGGCAATATGAGGCAAAACTATAGAGCGAGAAATAAAGCAATTTGGCGACTGATGTGTCAGAATGCCAGAAAGGAAAGAATAGTCCTTTGGATAGGTGCTATTTCCCTTATTTACGCATTAGCATCAAATCTGCTTAAGCAGTGCTCGTTCTTGCCTTTTTCTAACAATGTCCTATACACCCTTTCTTCTTTTGATGAAACTATAAGAAATTGCTGCTACGGATTGGTTGCTGGTATAGCATTTTATTTGTCTAATGATTTTTACAAGAATGCATATCAAAAGGTTGATATATACAATGATATGTATCCTAATTTGTATCGGCTGTGGTTAAAGACATATCAACTAATTCTTGCAATCAATAATCACGAATTAGACAAATCGCACAGTAATGATGAACTTCAATCTTCAATCATTACTAACTTATGTAGGCGGCAAGATATCGAAGATGACGAAAAAGATAATGTTGTTTACAAAACTACTCAGGAAATATTAGCAAGCGATTTGCATTTATTATTTGTTCTATGGTCTGATATTACCGAGGATAAAAAGAAATTCCTTGAAGTATATGGTCATGTTATTACACGAGAAGAATATTTAAAACTCAATGATAAGGAATTTGATATTATGGGCGGACGGCTCAAAGGATATATTCCAGAAGAAGAGCAAATAAGACATGGGCTGTCTATCACAATAAGGGATTATGACATCCAACGTGCCATCTATCTAATCATAACGTTTAAGACAGACTTGGCTATGATGGTCAATAGGTATTCCGTCAATTACTATGGAGACTTGCCGGGAATCCGAAAAGATGCTTATTGATTGGCAGTATAAATTGTACTAAATAATTATTGAATGAGAAAGCCTACTGTAAAACTAACACAAGAGGAAGCATTAAAGCGAATAGAAGGAATTCTTATAGGTACTCCTTATGAGGTAGTGCATCCTTTTGTATATGAAGGCGATCGAAAGACAAACATAAAACTACATTGTACTCTTCATAACGAAACATGGGAAATGAGTTGGCACAGTTTTATGTACAATCATCATAATGATAAGTCTTATGATGGTTGTCGTGGCTGTAGACAAACCTATTCAAAAGAACAATGCGAGAAGGCAGCTTTAGCATGTAAGAAAAGAAGTGAATTTGCGGTAAAACACAAGGGCGAGTACTTTAAAGCACTAAGAGAAGGATGGCTGGATGAGATATGTGCTCACATGAAGGTAGTGGGAAATCGATACAAAAGATGTATTTACGCCTATGTTTTTGAAGAGTCAAAATATGTATACGTGGGCTTAACTGGAAATATTGAGAAACGCGACAAGGAACATAGAGCACGTTCGTCTAGTTCTGTTTATAGGTTTGCTGCAAAGGAAGGTCTTTCAATACCACCTGTCTTGCAAATGTCAGAATATATCCCAAAAGAAGACGCGGCTGTACGGGAGGGAGAGATTCTTATGCAATATATATCAAAAGGTTACCTTCCCATAAATATAAGTAAGACCGGAGGACTTGGTGGACACTTGCAGAATGACGGATACACCTTTGAACAATGTAAAGAAATCGCAACTAAATATTCAAAGCGTTCCGAATGGAAGAGACATGATTATCCAACGTATTATATTGCCTCTAAATTAGGTTGGATAGATACTATTATGCCGCAAAACAAACGATACGGGAACAAGGACATAAGATTCTGGACTATTGAACGATGCTGTGATGTGGCCAAGACTTGCAAAACCATATTAGAGTTTCGTAAAAATTACCCAAGTGCATATGTTATAGTTTGCAGAAATAAGTGGAACGACTTAGTTTTTGCGGGTTTAAAACGGTTATGGGCTAAACGCAATCTCGAAAACAACAACCTGTTACCGGATGTCGCTTATAATAGAAAAGTTACTTTTGATTTAGAGCAAATTTTAGAAACACTAAAAAAATACTCATCTACATCTGCTTTTGTCAAGGAGCATCGCAGCATGTTCAATTGGCTATCTCACCATGGAATTAGATTATCAAATATCGCAACTCCAGAGCAAATACATAATAGCCAAATAGGAACTGGCACGAAGCCAATTGTTCAATGCGATATGGAAGGTAATTTTATAGCTGAATACAATAGTGCACGAGAACCTATAGGCTTTGATTATAAGAAAATTTCTGCGTGTTGTCATGGAGTAAATAAGTCTCATAAAGGCTACAAATGGTTTTTCAAAAAGGATTATGAACGTGAACATGTGACAAATATCTTATGATTGAAATACCGATATATGACAATACATACTGGTCAGGCATTGCATACGCAAGTTACCCGGTACAAGATATAGCCTCAGATAGCCTTAAGAATAAGATTATCTTTGATTTGTCATCTTTTGTAACTAAGATTTCAAATAATATTATATCGTATACCCTAACGCATTTAAAAGACTCTTTATCATCCGAGCAAAATAATGTTGCCTTTGCTATGTTTCAGAGGGCAACTATTTCTCACATATGTAACCATAAATTGTCAAAAGAAGGAATTTCAATTAGAAACGGAGACAAAGTATATACTATAACAGATGAATATAAAACGATGCCTTTATCTCGGTCTGTATATGAATATTTGGTCATATTTTATTATTTATTCCAATATGCAGACAATCAAGATCAACGTGAATTTATATGGAATTCATGGAGGCTTGTAAGCAAAAAGAATCAAATACAGGAAAACTTATCTGAATTTGAGGAAGAACGACAAAGAGCAATTAAAGAATATGAGAATTTGTGTGATAATTTGAGGAATAGTAAATTAGCGCAGAAAAGCATTGCTTGTAATAAAAGATTGTTCGAATCATTCCTATGTGGGAATACTATATTTACCGTTGTAAACGAAGGAGAAGGTTATAGCCCACGGAAATTAACATATGACACAGCATGGAAATACCTATATAGAGGTAATAAAGGTTTTTCTTTAATATACAAATTCTTAAGTATGCATTCACATCCGACATATGATGGATTATTGCAATTTTATAACCAAGAAATGACTATTGCGTACCCATTATATGAGTCGTGCCATTTTATGACTTATTTATGTAGGCTATTTATGGAACATATGCATATTGAGAAGGATGATATAGTCGGCTCATTTACTGAACGCGAGAAAGGAATTTTTTCGTTTTTGGCTAATGAGCGTTTCTAGTAAGAACCTTTGTCTATTATTCCAGATAGTATTCCGGTTTCTTCTTCGTTAAGTGCGCAGCCCTCCAAAGGCTGCGCATTTTCTTTCTTCGTATTTCAGGGCAATACTTTTACCCGCTAATACTCTTTCTCTCTCTTTTTCTCCCATACAAAACAAAATAGAATAGAATAGAATAGAATAGAATGAAAGCCCCAACTCCCCCTTCTATACACGATTGTATCTTTAGTAGAAGATTAGTAGGTAAATAGTAGGTGATTAGTAGGTTATTAGTAGGTGATTAGTAGGTTATAAATGACATCAACTCAATAAAATCAACCAACGTGTTAACCCAATTGGGCTCGTCGTTCGTTTCCTAAAGCACACCTTTTACGGCATTTTCTTGCACAATTCAAAACTTTTTCGTACCTTTGCAACGAAATTTTTGTTGAGTATGGGTAAAAAGTCAAAAAAGAATACGCTATACACCATTATTCTCTTGGTGTTAATTGGTATTGCTACCTTGGTCGCAGAACTGATCACAACCTCTAAGGAGAAAGCCGTTCCCACTACCGTGGCCGCTTCGGCTCTTGTGGAAACAACTCACGCCACTACAGAATTCTCGCTTCCTTACGAACTGCCTCGCTTGGTCAACAACCAGCCCGAACAGGTCATCCGGCATCTTGGCTACACGGTTAGCTACAACCCCGATTGGCTCGTACCTAACTGGGTTGCTTATGAATTAACAAACGCGGAGACAAGCGGAGAACAAGAGCGCAAGAACCATTTCAAACCGGATCCTTTGGTAAACGGAGACCCGGTCGTAACTGGCGACTATGCCAATTCCGGCTATGATCGTGGACACATGGCTCCTGCCGCAGATATGAAATGGTCCGAACAAGCCATGCGCGAGAGTTTTTACATGACGAATATGTGCCCGCAGTTACATAGCCTCAATGCCGGGGATTGGAAAGATCTGGAGGAATTAGCGCGTGATTGGGCGCAACTGTACGGAAACATCTATATCGCTTGCGGACCTATTGTTGAACCCGATTATCCGACTATCGGAAAGAATCATTTGATTGCTGTCCCCTCTGCTTTCTATAAAGTCTTTCTCCGCCAAACGCGCCAAGGATGGACTTCTATCGGATTTATTATGCCTAACCAAGCCGGCAACCGTCCTTTAATGACCTATATGCTCTCCGTAGACGAAGTCGAAGCGCAAACTGGCATTGATTTCTTCTATAATCTGCCCGATAGCCTCGAAGTGCAAATCGAAAGCACCTATTCCGTTTCCGATTGGACCCTTTCTCGTAAGTAAAGCAGTTGCATTAAATCGTCAATAAGCGATCGCCGTTTTCTTGCGGCTCAATCTTGACCCATACTGTGTCTTCCGGCAAAAGCGCCTCTATCATCTCCGGCCATTCGATGAAACAGTAGTTACCCGAATACAGATATTCCTCCGCTCCGAAATCCATCGCTTCACGGATGTCCTTCAGACGGTAACAATCGAAATGATATACCTCGCCCTTATACGGTCGTTCCACATCATACACGTTCACGATGGCAAATGTCGGACTGTTCACTACATCCAGCGTACCCATCTCTTCGCATAACTTCTTGATGAACGTCGTCTTACCAGCCCCCATCTGTCCGTCGAACGCAAACACACGATGCGGCTCATGGTCCTTCAACAAGTCCAATACACTAACTGTTTCATTTTTCTCATTCATCAACAAAATGTTGGAATTGTCGTCTAATTTTATCGTATAAGTAGCCATATTCTTGCTTTTCATTCAATTCTCAGAGACTTATTTTTGCCTGTAATTGCTCGTAAATTGCTGATCCACAGGACTTTCCGAGCAAAGCAACCATTTCTTCTTTACTGGCCGTTCTGGCGCGTTTCACGGACCCAAAATGCGTTAAAATTTTCTGTTTTGTGACAGGACCAACGCCTTTAATTTCATCTAACTCGCTGTGTATCAGTGCTTTACTGCGTTTTTGCTTGTGGAATGTAATCGCAAAACGATGTACTTCGTCCTGAATATTCGACAATAGCCGAAAAACTTCACTCGTCACAGGCATGCTAATCTCCTGTGGCGGAAAACCGAACAACAAAGTCTGTGTCCTATGTTTGTCATTTTTCTTCAGTCCCGCGATTGGAATACGCAATCCCAATTGATCTTCTATCGCTTCTCGTATCGCGTGCATCTGACCTAAACCTCCATCCGCGATAATCAGATCCGGCATTTGCCCACCTTCATCTATCAGGTGTTGATATCGTCTCCGAACCACCTCTCGCATACTCGAATAATCATCGGATCCATCGGCACTTTTGATCTCAAATCGCTTGTAATCACTCTTACTCGGTTTGGCCATTCGATATACCACGCATCCGGCTACTGCATTCGTGCCTTGTATGTTACTATTGTCGAAACAATCGATCCATTTCGGTAGAGTAGGTAAGCCCATCAGCTGCTGCATCTCGGTCAATATCCTCACTCCCCTTTGTTCCGGATTCAGTTTATCTTCCTGTTTGATTCGGTCTAATTTGTACTGCCTTACATTCTGCATCGCCAAATCTAACAATTTCTTCTTGTCTCCGCTTACCGCAATATTAACATGCAAAGTATCATCAAATACCTCCGGAATGAACGGAACAATTACCTCTTTGGTGTTGCTCTCTAACTGCCGCCTTAACTCCATCATACCAAAAGCCAGAATCTCCTCCTTTGCCTCATCCATCTTCCGTTTGTACTCGATTGTCTGACCCTGAACGATACTTCCGTTATGGACGTGAAGCATACTTATATATACACGGTCGTCTTGCTCGTCATAACCAAATACATCCACATCTTTTGCCGATGAATTCGTGATAATTGTCTTACTTTTGAATTGCTCTAATAACTCAATCTTGTGTTTAATGTCAGCAGCTTCCTCATATTTCATCTCCGCTGCAAGTCGCATCATCTGTTCCTCTAGCTGCTTCCCGATCTCGTGAGCATCTCCCTTGATCAACTTTCTGGCTTGGTCTATCCATTCGCTATACTCCTCTTTGCCTTTTCCTTCACAGATCCCACAGCAATTCTTCAAATGATATTTTAAACACACCCGCACCTTCTTTTTCTCGATGGAATCGGCGGTTAATGGCATATTGCAAGTTCGTATTGGATAGAGCTTATGAATCAATTCCAATACCATCTCAACCGTATTACCGAAACTGTACGGTCCATAGTATTCCCCGATCTTTTTATTGATAGTTCGGGTCTTAAAGATTCTTGGAAAAGCTTCTTTGGTAATGCAGATACTCGGATAACTCTTTCCGTCCTTCAGTAAGATATTATACCGCGGTTGATACTCCTTAATCAGATTATTCTCCAGCAGAAAGGCATCTTGTTCACTCGCAACTACCACATATTTGATATCTGCTATATGTGCTACTAACTGCCTCGTCTTGCTGCTTTGATGCTCTTTGTTGAAGTAACTGTTTACCCGCCTGTGAAGATTCTTTGCCTTACCTACATAGATGATCTGCCCATCCTTATCAAAGTATTGGTACACGCCCGGACTCTCCGGAATACGCTTCAATAATAGGGTAATATGATCATCTTTTTTATTCATCTACTTCTATACCCATCAGGCAGTCCACTTCGGCTCCTGCTTCGGATAATACTTTTCTACCGGGCAGACCTTCTAACTCGATCAAACAGTTTACGTATATCTTCTTTACGCCCAATTTCTTAACTAACTCTATCGCAGCAGCCATCGAACCTCCAGTAGCCAATATATCATCATGAATAAGGACTACGTCGTTCTCGTTCAAGGCGTCTTTATGAATCTGAATGACATCCTCCCCGTATTCCTTGGCATAAGTAACAGAAACCGTTTCTGCCGGTAACTTATTCGGCTTGCGGATGGGAACAAATCCCGCACCGATCTCCATTGCTACGGCAGGAGCCAAAATAAACCCTCTACTCTCTATTCCTACCACTTGCGTAATTCCCAGGTTCTTATATCTACGGACCATTTCATCCCGCATCCATTTCAGGCATTCCGGTTTGTCCAACGCTGTGGTGATGTCCTTGAACTGTATGCCCGGAATTGGAAAATCAGGCACATTTCGAATAGCATTTTTAACTTCTTCTACTGTCATAGTATACGTTATTTTGTTGTCAATGTTTCACGTGGAACAATTAATATAGTTTGCTTTGCAAACTAAAATCACTTATCTACCCATCAAAACAAGCAATACACTTACGTCATTCGGGCTCACTCCAGGTATGCGTTGTGCTTCCCCGATACTCTTCGGACGAATCCTGCTCAACTTCTGTCTCGCCTCTGTGCTTAAACTCTGTACTTCCTCGTAATTAAACCCATCCGGAATACGTATTTGATCCAGACGCTGTAGCTTAGCCGCCTCGTTCTGCTCGCGTTTTATATACCCTGCGTACTTGATTTGTATCTCGCAACTCTCAATGATCTCCTCCGATAGACCTTCCATCCGGGCCTTCAGTTCCGGAACTACTTCCGCCAGACCCTGAATCGTTACTTGCGGACGAAGAATTAAATCGCAGATCTTACATCCTTCATGTAGCGCATTACTGCCAATCGATTCCAACCATCCGTCAATACTTCCCTTACGCACAACTGTCTGCTGCATAAATCCGATGAAATCGGAACATGCTTTCTCTTTTTGACACCATAAGTCGTACCTCGTTCGATCTGCCAACCCCATCTCATAACTCTTCTTCGTTAGGCGCTCATCAGCATTATCCTGACGCAATAAGATCCGGTATTCCGCTCTCGAGGTGAACATACGATACGGTTCATCTACGCCCTTATTTACCAAATCATCAATCAGCACACCGATGTAACTCTCATCTCTTCCCATCGTAAACGGTGTGCCTCCGTGTACATTCAGATGGGCATTCACTCCTGCTACTAAACCTTGTCCTGCAGCTTCTTCATAACCCGTGGTACCATTGATCTGTCCGGCGAAAAACAGATTTTTAATCTGTTTCGTCTCTAAGGTGTGATGCAGTTGCGTCGGATCGAAGAAGTCGTACTCAATCGCATAGCCCGGTCTATATAGCACAACATCTTCCAAACCCTTCACGGTCTTCAAACCCGCTAACTGCACTTGCCATGGCAGGCTGCTCGAGAAACCGTTTACGTAATATTCATTGCTGTCTACTCCCTCCGGTTCCAGGAAAAGTTGATGCGCGTCTTTTTCGGCAAACGTAACAATCTTTGTCTCTATACTCGGGCAATAGCGGGGACCTATACTCTTGATTTGACCGTTGAAAAGGGGAGAATCTGCCAATCCTGCACGTAGCGCTTCGTGCGTTTGGGGATTCGTATAAGTGATCCAACAAGGCATTTGTTTCAACTCCCTTTTTACTGTATCCAGATAACTGAACTGATGCCAGTCATTATCGCCATCTTGACGAACCATCTCATCAAAATGAATAGACCGTGCATCTATACGAGCCGGAGTACCTGTTTTCATTCTGTCCGATCTGAAGCCTAATTCCACCAGTTGCTCGGTGATCCCGTAAGAAGCCGGTTCGGATATTCTACCCCCTGCTATCTGCGTCTTACCGCAGTGCATCAGTCCGTTAAGAAAAGTACCGTTGGTCAGTACTACCGCTTCGGCTTTCATCTCGATGCCTAAGGCTGTCTTCACACCGCATACCTTATTATCTTTGATAATAAGACCGGTTACAATATCCTGCCAGATATTCAGATTCTCCGTGTGCGAAAGAACCTTCACCCATTCTTCGATAAACCGCTTTCTGTCGCTTTGGCTACGCGGACTCCACATGGCCGGACCTTTACTCTGGTTGAGGAGCCTGTATTGAATAGCACTCCGGTCTGTTACGATGCCCATTTGTCCACCAAGCGCATCAATCTCGCGCACAATCTGGCCTTTCGCAATTCCGCCTACTGCCGGATTGCAACTCATCTGGGCAATCTTGTTCATGTCCATCGTGATCAGCATGGTCTTACTGCCCATTCGGGCAGCAGCACTCGCTGCTTCACAACCGGCATGTCCGGCCCCAACTACTATCACATCGTATCTGAAATCCATATTATCTTTTCTTTCTTCCTATGGTATGGCCGCGATGATGCCAACTTGATACGCCGCTGAAACTATTGGCGTAAATGGTTCTCAAGTGCGGCACAAATGCGTTTTCTAAATGGCTTCTATATATCACTTCGTTTGTCTTCGGGTTTACCAAAATGCCGATGATATCGAAGCGAGGGAGTTTTTCGGATTGCTTGTATTTGATGTAGGCATTTCCTGCCGCAATCATCCTCCTTTTTTTATTCTCATCTACATATTCTTCCGGCATATGGTCTCCGAATGTGCTCGTGCGTGCCTTTACTTCTACAAACACAATCTCTTTCTTATTCTCCGCAATAAGATCCATCTCAAGATGTCCCATGCGCCAGTTGTGCTCTACGATACGAAAGCCTTTCTCTTCCAGCATCTTGGCTGCCTCCGCTTCACCGAGGATTCCTATCGGGTTTGTTACAAAACTCATTATCTCAACTGTTCCATTCGGGCGGCATCTAACCGCAACAGGATGAATAATAACAACGTAAAGCCCCATAGCGAACTTCCTCCGTAACTGAAGAAAGGCAAAGGAATACCGATTACAGGTAGCAGTCCCAATACCATACCCACGTTAATCGTAAGATGGAAAAGGAAGATACTGGCCACCGAGTAGGCGTATATACGCGTCGATACATTGCGTTGGCGTTCTGCGATCATGATCAAGCGCAAGATAAAGAATAGATACAGCAATAAAACAGCGACTGAACCGACAAATCCCCATTCTTCACCTACAGTACAGAAGATAAAATCGGTGTCTTGTTCCGGTACAAACTGCAATTTGGTTTGCGTGCCATGCAGGTAACCTTTCCCGAAGAATCTACCTGATCCAATGGCAATACGGGCTTGATTGACATTATATCCTGCACCCGAAGGATCTTCTTTCATTCCCAATAACACCTCTATACGAATACGTTGGTGAGGTTGCAGCACTTTCTTGAATGCGAAATCGCACGCGTGCGTGTAACCGATACAGAAGACAGTGAATGCTGCTACAATGAATAATATATACTTGCGCCAATAGATACTTACAAAAATCGTATATAAAACAAGCGCAATGACAACGCCCATTGATACCCAGTTAAAAGGCACCGCTACCCATATATTGACCAGTAAACTGATACCATATACAAGCAGCACGCTGCCTATTAGTATCAATGCCTGCCAGCGTAAACGATGCTCTTTGCATATGAAATAAATCTCTACGGCTGTCAAGAGCAGCATACAACTTAAAATTCCTACGCTACCCGTTCCTAACGGTAATGGTACTTGCCCCCATCGAATACTCATCAGGAATAAAGCTACTGCAGCAACCCCTACCCATAATACATAACCACTCATTCCTTGGCGATAGAAAACCAGTAAGAAGGCGGCAAAGACAAGCGCAGAACCCGTCTCTTTCTGAAGGATCATAATGATCAAAGCCGGCACTCCAATAATGGCAAAAGGTACGATCAAATCGCGCCAAGTACGCAGTTTGTATTCATATCGACCCATGTATTTGGCAATTGCCAATGCCACGATACACTTGGCAAACTCTGCCGGCTGTAAATTCACGGGACCCAGAGATATCCAACTCATAGATCCCTTGATATCGTGCGCTAAGAAGGGTGTGGCCAGTAGCAAAAGCAACATCGCTCCATATGCAATATAGGCCAGCACATCGTAGGTCTTATAGTCAATCATCAGCAGTACGAAGCCTAAAAGCAAAGAACCGATAATCCACGCGAATTGTTTACCTGCGCGGTTGGAGAAATCAACGATACTTGTTTGGTCAAAGGTGTAGCTGGCGCCATAGATATTGATCCAACCGAAGATTGCTAAGGCCAGAAACATACCGATCGTCAACCAATCGACATTTTGCCATATGTTACCACTTCTTGACGCTCTCATTCAATACGGCACTTGATATTTTCTTCCTCAGGTCTTTGCGCTGAACCTGACCTGTCAGATACTGCTCCATCATCATACTGGCTACAGGACATGCCCAAGTAGCACCAAAACCTGCGTTTTCAACGACTACTGCTACTGCAATTTGAGGATCTTCCACCGGAGCAAAACCAATAAATATTGCATGATCCTTACCATGCGGGTTCTGAGCAGTACCGGTCTTGCCGGCTTGTGAAATACCCTCAATCGGATACCATCTACCTGTTCCGTACTGCATCACGCGGTGCATACCTTCTTTGACCTCCGCAAACCATTTCTGTTTAATTCCTATCTCATGGCGATGCGTTAACATCGAATCATTCTTATTCAAATGCGGAGTGATAAAATAGCCCTCATTAGCTATCGTAGCGGCTTGATTCGCTAATTGTAACGGTGTTACCAGAATCTCTCCTTGACCGATACTCAATGAACGAATCGTGATGGCTTTCCATCCTGTCGGACCGTAAGTCCGGTCGTACTCTTTGATATTCGGCACTTTACCTGCCGATTGTTCACTCAGGTCCGTGTCTTTAAAACGCTGACCAAGACCGAACTCCATGACTGCATCGCGCCATAACTCATAGCGGTGTCGGAAATCCGCGTTGTCTTTCCCGTATCCGTCTTTTTGCAGTAAATCGCGGTACGCACACCAGAAATATGGGTTACAACTCTGCTCGATAGCCTTATCTAATGCTACTGGAGATCCGTGATGGTGAGTACATTTGATAGGTGTACTCTGTGGACCCGAGCATGGATATAACGTATTCGGGGTAATAGCGCCCTGCTCCAGACATACCAACGCTTGTATCGTCTTAAACGTAGAACCGGGAGGATATGTAGCTTGCGTAGCGCGGTTCATCAACGGCTTCGTCGGGTCTTTGAGTAACTGATTGTAATTCTTGCTTCGCTCTTTGCCTACCAGCACTTTCGGGTTCCAACTCGGATTGGACACCAACGCCAATATCTCACCTGTCTTCGGCTCAATAGCTACGGCACTTCCGATTTTACCGGCTAAAAGTTCCTCTGCTAACAGCTGCAATTGGATATCTAATGTGGTATAAAGATCTGTACCCGCTTTAGCCGTTTTATCCAACGCTCCGTTTTGATAACTTCCCTGCATTCGACCGCGCGAATCGCGCATCAGCACCTCTACGCCTTTCTCGCCGCGTAACTGTTGTTCATACGTTCTCTCCAATCCGTCGCGACCCGAGTAGTCGCCCCTCGCATAATATGAATCACGATCGATATCATTTTGGTTTACTTCACCTACTGAACCCAACACATGCGCTGCGGCCTTATACGTATAGTCACGTAAGGTGCGTTTCTGAATCTGAATACCCGGGAAGAGGAACTTGGATTCTTGCAGCGTGGCAATATCCTCTTTCTTTAATTGACTCATGAAAACCTGTGGCGTCCATCGAGAATAACCTCTGTTCTTTTTCTTATCCTTAATCTCCGCAATCCGTTCGTCAAACTCTGTCCGGCTTATCTGAAGACATTGGCAGAATGCTGTCGTATCCCAGTCTTTACCCATCTCACGCATCACCATCGTGATTTCATAAATCGGCTGGTTGAATACCAATAATTCTCCGTTGCGATCGTAAATCAAACCGCGCGACGGATATATAGTTTGCTTAACCAATGCGTTGTTATCCGCTTGGTCTTTGGTGGATTGATCAATGATTTGAAGATAAAAAAGACGAATTATATACACCAAGACCACTACAATGGCAATGCCACTGATTACATACCGGCGTCTATAATTCTGATCGTTAATCATCTATATTTCAGCGTGTTGTAACCGATTATAACAACAATAGTTAACGCACTACTCACAGCGGTCTCCAATAGCACCATTCCGATATGACTCCAACTCCAAGCTGCCAAAGCAAATACCGTCAGATGATGAATGATAACTAAAATAACAGTATATTTAATGAGACCGTCTAAACCCAAATTACGCAAACTGATTTGCTCATTCAGACGATCTTTATCATTCACAATAACTCCCAATAAGTATGGGCGAATGAACATCAGTAGAATACATGCCGCCATGTGGATACCAATGGAATTGCAGAAAACATCCATAATAAGTCCGGCTACGGCACCTATAATCATCTCTACGCTCAATGGCAGCGTGATAGGCATCATCATCAGGCATAGAATATAGATATACGGATGGCATATACCCCATAACTGCAACTGATTGAATAACAGCACCTGAAGCAGCATCACAACGATATATCGGCCGAATTGTTTAGTCCATTCCATTTGTCAGTTCCTCCAATTCTTGCTGATGGCCGTTTTGCACAATCTCTACATACTTCAGTCGCTTGAAGTTCGTACTCAAGCGCACGCGTATTGTATGGTACGAATCACCATCCTTTAATACGCTATTTTCTACGATTCCAACGGGTATTCCTTCAGGAAAAACCGGACTTAATCCACTCGTTATAATCGTATCTCCTGTATTCACTACCATGTGAGAAGCTACATCCTTCAGTAGAGCATACCGAATGTCCTTACCATCCCATTGCAAGGTTCCGATATAATCGTTCTTTAAAAAACGGCAACTCAGATTCGTATATGTATTGATAACAGGTAAAACAATACTGTAGTTCATTCCTACCGTTCGAACAATACCTACCACTCCATCGCTATTGCGCACTCCCTGTCCACGCTTGAGACCATCATTACTACCGCGGTTAATCGTTATATAGTTATGAAGGTGATCCGTTGTCATCTGTACCGCTTTGGCCGGAAGATAGTGTATCGACTCGTGGTTTTGAGCCGAATCCATCGCACTGATCTGATTCCGCAACGCAGCATTTTCTTCCGCTAAAATCTCATTCTGACTCCGCAAACTGAAATAGCCGCTAATCTCACTCATCTGCTTGTGTTGCCAAGCAATAGCATCGTTCGCTGTACTTAATACACTGCTGCGCGGATACGGATTATTCAAACCTATAAGAATAAAGGCAGCAACTTCCAAGGCAATAAACACAAGAAAGTTGCTATATCGAAGCAGTATTTTTAGTAAATTCTGCATGACGTGCTACGAGGGTTAACGCAGCAAGAAGCCGAAGTTGTTGACATTCTTCAATGCTACGCCTGTTCCACGTGCTACCGAGTGTAACGGATCATCTGCTACATGGAACGGAATAGTGATCTTGTCCGTCAATCGCTTCGCCAAGCCATGCAGCAAAGCTCCTCCACCTGTCAGGTAAATACCGCGTTTCACAATATCTGAATACAACTCAGGCGGAGTGGTTTCCAATGCTTGCAGAATAGCACCTTCGATCTTGGATACACTCTTCTCCAAACAGTGCGAAATCTCTTGATAACTTACCGGAACAGACATCGGTAACGCTGTCACTTTATTCGGACCAACTACAATAAAGTCTTCCGGAGCATCCTCCAGTTCAGGAAGTGCAGAACCTACCTGAATCTTGATGCGCTCTGCAGTCGGTTCATCAATACGCAAGTTGTGCATACGACCCATGTACTCGATGATATCCTGGTTGAAGTCATCACCGGCAATCTTGATGGACTTGTTACTTACAATACCGCCCAGCGAGATAACGGCAATCTCCGTCGTACCACCACCTATATCTACAATCATACAGCCGTCAGGACTCTCTACGTCAATTCCGATACCAATCGCAGCGGCCATCGGCTCATAGATCATATAGACATCACGTCCTCCTGCGTGCTCCGAACTATCGCGTACCGCACGAATCTCGACTTCTGTCGAACCCGAAGGAATACAAATCACCATACGGATGGAAGGAGAGAACAAACGTGCCTGCTTAGGAATCATCTTAATCATTCCGCGAATCATCATTTCGCATGCATAGAAATCCGCAATCACACCATCGCGCAACGGGCGAACCGTACGAATCATTGTACCGCCTTTACCAATCATCTGTTGCGCCTTGCGGCCTACCGCAACCATCTTGTTGTCGGCCATCGAAATAGCCACTACCGAAGGCTCATCCACCACAATCTTATCATCACACATGATGATGGTGTTCGCTGTTCCTAAGTCAATGGCGATCTCCTGAGTAAAAGAAAAAAGTCCCATAGTATATCATTATTTTATGTATATGCCTAAACCGTTCCTGAAAAGCCATTTTCGGAAATATCGTGCAAAATTACTACTTTTTTTCCATATATGCAAGCGCGCGCGTTTTTTTTTTGAAAAAAGATGTATGTTGTGCGAAAGGGCGTCCCTGTGCACTTGCCGATATCCGTCGCGTGTGGTTTATTTTAAAAGATACTAAAAATATAGTAAGTTATATCGATTTCATCGGATTTTTTTCTCTTTCTTATCTTCCTTCTTAACGTTTGTACAGAAAACCCGATTTGGAGATATTTTATTGGAAAAAATATGCAATAGTTTGCATATATGAGTTTTTTTTTGTACCTTTGCGCCGTTTTTGTAAAAGTGGTATTTGATAGGGTGTAAAGGATGACAGAGGACACAAAAAAAGCACCTACAAATTGTAAGTGCTTTGCGCTCCCTCTAGGACTTGAACCTAGGACCCCCTGATTAACAGTCAGATGCTCTAACCGACTGAGCTAAGGAAGCAATTTTACCCTCGTTTTTCGAAAGCGGGTGCAAAAGTACTGCTTTTTTTTGAGACTACCAAATTTTTTTGCAAAAAAATGCATTTAGACGTACATTTTTTGAAAAATCACCCCGTTTGGGGCCAAAAATAAAATAAATATGAAGAAAATTTTAGGTTTAGGAAACGCATTAACAGATATTCTCCTTCAGGTAAGTGAGGATGATTTGCGCGAACTCGGTTTCCCCAAGGGAAGCATGAACCTTATTTCTAAAGACCAGGCAGAGCAGATTCAGTATCGTTTTCTATCTGTCCGTAGACGTATGGTGGCCGGTGGTTCTGCCTCCAACACGATTAACTGTATTGCGGCCTTGGGAGGTAAAGCGGCATTCATCGGAAAGATTGGAAACGATGAGGTTGGAGATTTCTATCGCGAGGACATGATTCGAAATGGTGTGAAGCCCATTTTGTTGCTCTCCTCTATGAATGCGATGTCCGGTTTCTCAATCGTGTTAGTTACCCCGGATGGAGAACGGACTTTTGCTACGTATCTGGGTGCTGCGGCTGAACTGTGTGCCGATGATATATCGAAAGATGCTTTCAATGGTTATGATATTTTCCATATTGAGGGTTACTTAGTCCAAAACCATGAGTTACTGGAGAAGTCGCTTCGATTGGCGAAAGAAGCCGGTTGCATGGTATCTCTGGATTTGGCTTCCTATAACGTGATTAACGAAAATCATGCTTTTCTCAAGAAATTGGTTAAGCAATATGTGGATATTGTCTTTGCGAATGAAGATGAATCTTTTGCCTATACGCATCTTAACCCCGAAGAGTCCGTTCAAATGATTGCCGAGCAATGCGATATTGCGGTGGTTAAAGTAGGTAAGAACGGATCGTATGTGCAGCAAGGGAGCAAACGAGTGCATATTGGTGCGATTACCACTTCTTGTACGGATTCAACCGGAGCGGGTGACTATTTCGCAGGAGGATTCTTGCATGCCCTTGCCGATGGTTTCGATATTCGTCGTTGTGCTGAGATTGGTACGATTGCGGCCGGACGAGTTGTGGAGGTGGTCGGAACCAAACTGCCCGATGAACAGTGGGAGGAGATTCGACGCATATGCG
The DNA here is from genome assembly GCA_946616535.1 of uncultured Bacteroidales bacterium. The sequence goes on from CAMOJA010000001.1 coordinate 43,950, forward strand.
CACTCTACCGCGGGTTCATGCAGAAATATGATAAGGATTAATTGAAAATTGATACACCATGAAATATGTTCTTCGCCCTTTCTATTGGTTATGGCAATATTTAATCGCATGGCCGCTTTTGATGGTATTAACTGTCTTTACAGCGGTATTTACCGTTTGTACGGTCTTTTGGAAGAATGCAGAGTTTGTCCATAAAGTACAGCAATTTTGGTCGCGTTCTTTCTTCTGGCTCATGTTCCTACCGGTTTCTGTAGATGGACAGGAGCATATTGTGCCCGGGCAGAGTTATGTCTTTGTGGCGAACCATCAATCCATGTTTGATGTATGGTTGGTATATGGCTGGTTGCCTGTCATTTTCAAGTGGCTCATGAAAGCAGAATTGCGGAAAGTGCCTTTTGTGGGAACAGGATGCAAAGCGGCAGGTCATATCTTCATCGATCGCCGTAATACAAAAGCAGCGATGGAGAGTCTTAAGGAAGTGGAGAAACAATTGGTGAATGGCGTTTGTACGGTAATATTCCCCGAAGGAACCCGATCGCTTAATGGTGAAGTGGGAAGATTCAAACGGGGTGCTTTCCAAATAGCTTGGGATCTTGGCTTGCCGATAATCCCCCTTTCGTTGGATGGTTGTTATGAGGTATTGCCAAAGGGCAAACCGTTCGTTTACCGTGCTCCTGTACATATGCATATCGGTGAACCCATCGATTTGAAACAGTTCTCCAATCCGAACGAAGCAATTGAAGCCGTACGAAATGCAGTTATCGCCGGTAGAATAAGCAAATAGTAAAGATCAGGCAACTGCATGCTTTTCCGGGATATCATAGGGCAAGAGGCTACGAAGCAAATGCTTCGTCAAGCGGTGCGTGAAGGGCGTATTCCCCACGCGCAACTCTTCACGGGTATTGCCGGTATTGGCAAACTGCAACTGGCTTTGGCCTATTCCCAATACCTTAATTGTCCGAATCGAACGGAGGAAGACAGTTGTGGGGCTTGTCCTACTTGTCTGCAATGGGAGAGACTGCAGCATCCCGATTTGCATTTTGTGTTTCCAATCGTGAAAGCAGATGCGGGAGATACGTGCGATGCCTATTTGGAACCTTGGCGCGAAATAATTCTCAATAAGCATTATTTTGATTTGGACGATTGGCATAAGGCCTTGGGAGTAGAGACAAAGCAATCCATGATCTATGAAAAAGAGAGCGGTGAGATACTCCGCAAACTCAGTCTCAAATCCTACGGAGACGGCTATAAGGTGATGATTATATGGCAGCCGGAGAAGATGAATGCCGATTGTGCCAATAAACTGCTTAAGATACTGGAAGAACCCGCACCCCAAACAGTCTTCTTATTAGTAAGCGAGCACCCGGAGAAATTATTATCTACCATTCAGTCGCGCGTGCAAACCATTCGTGTGCCGCGTCTTGATAATGAAACGATAGCAGATGTGCTTGTGCAGCAAGGTGTCGATCCTTCGAAAGCAAAAGATATTGCGCGTATAGCGAACGGTAGTTATCTGGCTGCGCAAAAAAAAGTCGATGAATCCGATGAGAATCAGCAGGAATTACGCGATTTCATCGCGCTCTTCCGAGATGCTTATACCGTTGGAGTACTGGCAGACCCACAAAAGAAATTTGAATCCCTTAAGCGCTTACGTCAATGGTCTTTGGATATGGCGGATAGTAAAGTGGGACGAGAGAAACAAAAGCACTTCCTTCAATACGCGCAGCAGCAAGTGCGAGAGAATTTTATACGGAATGTCAACCAACCTGAACTTAATTATCAGGTAGAGGAGGAACGTGCGTTCTCTACCAAGTTCGCCCCCTTCATCCACGCCGGAAACGTAGAGGCAATCATGAATCAACTCGATTTGGCGGAACGTCAAATAGAACAAAACGGAAATGCAAAGGTGATTTTCTTTGACCTTTGCTTACAAATGATAGTGTTAATTAAAAAACCACGACCATAATACATTGTATATGAAGAAATATACTGTTGGAAACGAACATTACGAGTTGCCTGCTGCGGCTACAAAGCGCAATTCCAGCCATATGCTTCCCGTAAGCGATTGGTTGAGCGATTTGGCCGAGAATACGCAACTCACTGATTTGATAGAGGTTCAGTTTAAAAATACCCGAAAAGGATATTACCACAACAGCCTCCATCTCCCCTTGGAAAAAGGAGTGAAAGTTGTTGTGGAAGCCAATCCCGGATACGACCTCGGAGAAGTGGTGTTAACGGGTAAACTGGTGGAGCTTCAAATCAAGAAGAATAATATTGACAGTTCGAGATACGAGATCCGTCAAGTGCTTCGTATCGCTACGGATGAGGATCTTGAGCGCGCTCGTCAGGCGCATTCCCGGGAGCAGGAGACGATGATCAAAGCCCGCCAATTGGCTAAGTCGCTCGGACTGGAGATGAAGGTGGGAGACGTGGAGTATCAGGGAGACGGTTCAAAAGCTATCTTCTTTTACATCGCCGACGGCCGTGTCGATTTCCGTCAACTCATTAAGGTTTATGCGGAGACTTTCCGTATCCGCGTGGAGATGAAGCAGATTGGTGCGCGCCAAGAAGCCGGACGAATCGGAGGTACCGGCCCTTGCGGACGTGAACTATGTTGCTCTACGTGGATGATCAATTTCTCTTCCGTTGGAACAGGAGCGGCCAGACTACAAAACTTATCACCGAATCCACAGAAACTGGCAGGTATGTGTGCCAAACTCAAATGTTGTTTGAATTACGAAGTACCTGTTTATGAAGATGCATCTAAATCCCTTCCTGCGCGACACGTAGAGTTGGAGACGAAGGATGCCACCTATTATTTCTTCGCAGCAGACCCGCTTGCAGGTACAGTTACCTATTCTTCCGATCCGCATACTGCAGGTAATCTGACCACGCTCACTGCTGCTCGCGCGCATGAGATTATCGCCATGAATCGTAGAGGAGAAAAACCGGATACACTCGAAGGAACCCGGGCCGCTAATGCCGAGGTAGGGTATTTGACGGGACATGGCGATGTGACGCGCTTTGATAATAAGAAGAAACATCATGACAACCACGACCGTAGAGAAAGGAGAGACAGACGATGAGAAAGACCGTTTTCCTTTGGTTCGCCGCGTTAGTGCTCTTCCTAACTGCGTGTTCCAACTCAATCCAGTACAGCCGCTTTTCGCCGATTTCATCGGAGGAATGGCATATGGACTCCTTGGCTCAGTTCGTGTATTCCATCGAGGATACCGCATCCGATTATCAGATGCTCATCTATATCCGTCATACCGAGCAATATCCGTATCAGAATATGTGGCTTTTTGTGGACGATGCTGGACGCCAAGATACGATTGAGTTTTATCTGGCAGATGACAGAGGTCAATGGCTGGGCAATAAACACAACGGTTTCATAGAGATGCCTGTTCTGCTCGAAGAAACAAAACATTTTGCGGATACGGGTGCCTATACGATGCGTATCTCGCATGGCATGAGAGATAGTCTCTTGCGCGGCGTGACGGATATCGGATTGGAGATTATACGCAATGGGAAAGAATAAATTAAAGAAATTTGCTGAGATGGAGACATTTTCTAATGTCTTCCAATGTGGCGCGCGCGAGCTGTTGCCTTCTAATCAAATTCATCCGATGGCCGGACATTGGAAAGATGCCTATTTCCATAATGACAATCCGATTGTTCTCGAGCTCGGTTGCGGACGAGGAGAATATACGGTCGGTTTAGCTAAACAATATCCCGAAAAGAACTTCATAGGAATTGATATTAAAGGAGCGCGCATGTGGGCGGGCGCGAAAGAAGCGGAACTGAATGCGTTGAAAAACGTAGCTTTCTTGCGTACCAACATAGAAATCATCACCTCCTTCTTTGCTAAGGATGAAGTGGATGAGATATGGATTACTTTCTGTGACCCTCAAATGAAGAAAGCTACCAAACGTCTTACTTCCACCTATTTCATGCAGCGGTATCAAGAGATCGTTCGTCCTGAGGGGCTAATCCATCTCAAAACAGATAGCCCGTTCCTTTATACCTATACCTGTGAAATGCTGCGGCTCAATGCCTATCCGGTCCTGTGTAATACGGTCGATCTATATGCCGATGAAACCGGATCTTTAGCCGATGCCAAAGCGCTGCAGACGCACTATGAGAAACAGTGGCTGGATCGTGGATTGAGCATCAAGTATCTCCAATGGCAACTGACCCCTAAATCGCAATGGGAAGAACCCACCATCGAGATCGAGCACGATTCCTATCGCTCCTATGGGCGGAACTATTCATCTTCTTCTTTATAAGTATTTTCGAATCTCATCGTAGGTAAACCCTCGCTGGAGCAGAAATCGTAGTTTTTGATCTTCACGGTAGGATTGATGTTGTTGGCTGAGGAAATGCAGATTGGCGAAATACGTTTTTTCATCCAACTCATCCATTGCTTTTTGGATGGCCGCATTAGGCAGTTGTAGTGCTTGCAGCCCGGCACGTATCTTCATTCGGCCCCAGCGCTGGTAAGCGACCTTGTCGTGGACGTAGGCTTTGCAAAAACGCACATCATTCAGATAATTGTCTTCGTAGAGTTTCTCTTCGATGAAATCGTACAGGGAGGGATCGACCGCCCATTCCCGTAGTTTTCGGCGAACATCTGACGCGCAGTGTTCCGAGCGAGCGCAATAAGCCTGCGCCTTATCGAGTGCTTCTTGCTTGGATAACTCGTGCTTTTCCATAGATATCTTCGGATACTTGTATTTCTTTGTATTGTAATTCATTGAGTAGAGTTGCCATTTCGCTTGGATAGGCTTCATTGATCTCGAAAAACAGATGTGCTCCTAAATGAAGCGATGCGATGCGGCGATAGTACGTAAGCGGATCTTCGTCCGGAACAAAAAGAGCAGTCGGGGGCTCAAACTTCAACACGTTCGCCCGCATCTCCGGTTTCTCCCGCTCGCAGATGTAGGGTGGGTTGGAAACAACGATGTCGTATGGGTGTTTTTTTTCGATGAAATCGGACGAATGGAGGTCTTCTGAGTCGGAAAAGATATCCGCAATGCCGAACTCTACTTCGACGCCGTTACGTTTTGCATTCTCTTTAGCCACTTCGATGGCTGCTTCCGAGATATCAATCCCCTTTACGCTCCAGTGCGGATAGGCTTTTTTTAGCGCAATGGCAATACATCCGCTACCGGTTCCAACATCCAAAACCTTTAACTGTTTTTTTTCCGGATCAAGGTGTGCATGTATGATTTGGTCTACCAGTTCTGCTGTTTCCGGACGGGGGATTAGTGTGGCGGGAGTCACTTTTAAATCCAGTCCATGCCACACTGTGTGCCCGAAAATATATTGAATTGGCTCAAATTGATGCAAACGATCAATAATTGTTTGCAGGTTTGGAATATTTTTTGTACCTTTGCACCCTGTAAGGATTTCGTTGCGTGAAAGCCCCGTACTTTCTTCTACTATCCACCAAGCCAAAGCTTGCGCTTCGTCCTGTGGATAAAGGTCGATCAGTTGGGAAGTAATATATGTGATGATTTCTTTCACGCTGCAAAATTACAAAAAAAATATGGAATACGCAAATTATATTGCCCGTTGTATCGAAATTGCTCGTCGTGGTGAGTATTTTGTAGCCCCCAACCCCATGGTAGGGGCTGTTTTAGTCGGGCCTGACCCTAACTCTTCTTCGGAGGAAAAAGAGATTATTCTGGCTGAAGGTTGGCACGAACGCTATGGCGAGGGGCACGCGGAAGTCAATTGTTTTCGGAATTTCGGTAAATCAAACTATCGGGAGGTCGATTTATCGAAATGCACCCTTTATGTTTCGCTCGAGCCCTGCTCGCACTACGGCAAAACCCCTCCTTGTGCGAAATTGATTATTGATAAAGGAGTCGGAAAAGTGGTGGTGGGTATGTTGGATCCGAATTCCCTCGTAGCCGGAAAAGGCGTAGCGATGTTGCGTGCGGCCGGCATTGAAGTGGTTGTGGGGGTATTGGAAGAGCGATGCCGGGAACTGAACAAACGTTTTCTTTGTCTGCATGAGAAACATCGGCCGTATGTTATTCTTAAGTGGGCTCAAACAGCCGATGGATTCGTAGATAGATTGCGTTCGATCCCCCTTCATCCCTCCGCCGGTGAACATCTCAATGGTGCTTTACCCATCTCTACTCCCCAAACGAAAGCACTCGTTCATCGGATGCGTGCTGAGAATATGGCAATTATGGTGGGTACCCGCACAGTGCTGTTGGATAATCCGCGGTTATTAAATACGCATTGGGAGGGACGAAATCCTATTCGAGTCACGTTAGACAGACATCATCGCATACCTTCTGATGCGCGCATTTTTTCCGATGAAGCCGAGACAATCGTATATCGCGACCGGACGGACTGGCCATTCGTCTTAGAGGATTTAGCTCGTCGCAACATTCATTCTATCCTAGTCGAGGGAGGGCCAACATTGTTAGCTCATATCTTGGAGTCGAATATTTGGGATGAGATACACATCGAAGTGGCGCCCGAGTTAACGATAGGCGATGGTGTTCTTGCTCCGGATATTAACCTGCCTGACCATTTTGAAACAGTGGACGGCCATCGTCTGTACACGATAAAAAATGGCAAAAACTAATGCAAAATTTGCATATATGCAAAAAATGTAGTACCTTTGCACCCGATTTTTTAGTAGAATAGTTATGAAAAAGAAAATTTTTATATGGATTTGGGCTGTCTTGATTGCTGTGCCTTTCTTTGCGGAAGATGTAGTATATCTCAATACCGATCAGTTCCGTGATCGTATCTTTGATTATAAAACGGAGAGAGAGTGGGTGTACAAAGGTGAAAAACCCTGTGTGATAGATTTTTATACCACCTGGTGCGGTCCATGTAAACGTTTGGCTCCTATCATGGAGGGACTAAGTCAGACTTATTGCGACCAAGTGGTTTTCTATAAAGTCGATACGGAACGTGAACGTGAATTGGCTTATGTGTTTGGTATCAGTTCTATCCCTCAGGTACTTTATATTCCCGTTGACGGAAAACCGATGTTATTAAAAGGATTGTATCCCAAGGAGGAAATTGTACGCATCATCGAAGAGTTTTTGTTGGCCGAGAATAAGGAATAAAGTTGTTTACACCCACCATGCAAGTAGAATTCATACTTCTCATATTATCTTTACTTTTTTTCGTTAGTATTATTGCCGATAAAATCGGTTATAAATTCGGAGTTCCTGCCTTATTGTTATTCCTAATAGTCGGAATGTTATTCGGCTCGGATGGTATAGGCGCTTTATTTGGCGGGGCTGGATTGCAGATTGATACGGAGAATGCGCAAGCACTCAGTACGGTTGCTATGTGTATCATCCTATTCACAGGTGGAATGGATACCAAACTGAGTGACGTAAAATCGGTGCTTGCTCCTGGTGTGACTTTGGCTACAGTCGGCGTCTTAATGACCTGTGTGATCACTGGCGGCATAATCTATTATATTTTTGGTTGGCTCCATGCTGTAGCTACAGTCTCCATTTGGATGGCTTTGTTGATGGCTGCTACCATGTCCAGTACGGATTCTGCCAGTGTCTTTTCTATCATGCGAACCAATGGTATTGGCTTGAAGCATGATTTAAGACCATTATTGGAATTGGAATCCGGAGCCAATGACCCGATGGCTTATGTTCTCACAACGACGCTCATTGGAGTCGTACTTTCCACCGCGGATCATATAGATACGTTGCCTATTATTCAAACGATAGTGGTGCAACTCGTGATGGGTACAGTCCTCGGTTTTGCTTTGGGCGAAGGGCTGGTGCTTCTGCTACGTCGGGTGCAATTAGCCAACGAAGCGCTATATCCTATCATGGTGCTTACTGCTTGTATTTTCATCTTTGGTATCACTCATTACTTGCAAGGGAACACCTATCTCGCGGTGTATGTTGGCGGTTTGATTATCGGTAATAACAAGTTCACGCGTAAACGCCAAACAAAAGCGTTCTTCAATGGTTTGGCTTGGCTCAGCCAATTGGTGATGTTCCTTATGTTAGGTTTGATGGTTCAGCCAAAGGAGTTTATTCATCTCAATGTGTGGCTTCCTTGTCTTATCATTAGCTTGGTGATGATATGTATTTCGCGCCCGATAGCAGTTTGGCTTTGTATGCTTCCATTCAAGCGCTGGCATACTCGTGACCGGATAATGCTTAGTTGGGTGGGGCTCAAAGGAGCTGTTCCGGTGATCTTCGGAGTAATGTGTAAGGCGCAAGGGGTACCGAATGCGGATATCATTTTAAATGTGATTTTCCTCTGTACGATTATTTCCCTTATTGTGCAAGGAACCTCCTTGAGTGTGATGGCACGCAAACTGAAACTGGCTACACCGCCGCAAAACGAGAAACGCTTGATTCATTTTGATATGGATTTGCCCGATGAAATTCAATCTACAGCGCGAGAAGTGGAAGTGACTGCCGATATGATTGAATTTGGGAATACGCCCAGTAAGTTACAGATTCCTCCTCATACCTTGATTATCCTCGTTCGCCGAGGCGAAGATTTCTTCGTTCCCACCGGTTCCAGCGCACTTGAAGTGGGTGATCAGTTGTTGGTGATTAGCGACCAGGATGCTGAGGCTTCGTTCAGACAATTGGCTAATGAAGCGGAAGAAGAAGCTCTATGGCGTGCAGAGATGAAACAAAAGGCAAAGAAGCGTTGGATGCGGGCTACTCAATGGATGCGTCGTGATAAAAAGGCAACCTCTAATAAAGAAGGTTCTGAAAACGAAATGAATAGTACAAATATAGAATGAAAACAACAGTCTTTTTAACCGGAGCAACCGGTACAATGGGATATGCGGGTATGACAGAAATACTGCGCTATCCGGAAAATTATGAATTACGTATATTGGCTCGTCCGAGCAAAAAGAACAAAGAGTTGCTGGCTCCGCTCATGGCGACTCATTCTACCCTGCATGTTATTTGGGGAGATTTGACCAACTATGACGATGTGCTCAAAGGCGTATCGGGTGCGGATATCGTGCTCCATGTTGGTGGCATGGTATCTCCGCAGGCTGATTACCGTCCTAAGGCTACCTTGCGAACCAATATTTCTGCAGCAGAAAATATCACCAAGGCGGTATTGGCGCAACCGGACGATAAGCAACCAAAAGTGGTCTATATCGGTTCTGTGGCGCAGATGGGTGACCGACGTGAACCGCTCCATTGGGGACGTGCAGGGGATCCTATTTGTGTTTCTGCGTATGACCATTACGGACTTACCAAAGCGCAGGCCGAGCGTATCATTACGAATTCCGGTATTAAAACCTGGGCTTCATTGCGCCAGTCCGGAATTCTCTATCCGGCTATCTTAAAGAACTACGACCCTATTATGTTCCACGTGCCTATCCGTGGTGTCTTGGAGTGGGCAACGGTGGAAGATAGTGGCCGTTTGTTAGAGCGGGTTTGTCGTCCCGATGTGCCGGAAGAGTTTTGGAAGAATTATTACAACATCGGTTCTGGAAAAGAGTACCGTTTGAGTAATTATGAGTTTGAGGTTCTTTTACTGGATGCAATTGGGTGCCCAAGACCGGAGAAGATATTTAATGCCAATTGGTTTACGACCCGCAATTTCCATGGAATGTGGTATATAGATGGTGATAAGTTGGAAGATATGCTGCACTTCCGCGCGAATGTTCCTGTGAAAGAGTATTTCGCGCAGATGGCTAAAGCTTCATCCTTGCCATGGGGAATTAAGTTCGCGTCCAAGACACATATTGCCAAACTCTTCCCGCATTGTGTCAAGTTAGCCATGCGTGCCATGGCGAATAGCAAAGAGCATGGTACGCAATGGTGGATAAAGAATGGGGTGAAACAACGCATCAATGCGTACTATGGATCACTGGAGGCATATAAAGCAATTCCTGATTGGAAACATTTCGATGTAAGTCATAATAGTGAAGAATACGTCCTTTTGAATCACGGGTATGATGAAAGCAAACCCATGGAAAGCCTCACTATTGCCGATTTGAAGAAAGCGGCCGAGTTCCGTGGTGGACAATTGGTATCCGATAAGGTAAAGGCAAAAGGATTAGAATTGTGGGATACACAATTGGAATGGCAGGACGCCAATGGCAATGTATTCTCCGCTACCCCACGTCTGATTTTGTTGGGTGGTCATTGGTCCCCATTCGATATGCCGTATCCGTATGCCCATGAGCCCAAGGAGAAACAAGTTCCCTGGCATTGGGATCGTGTGGCAAAACAAAATCCGTTCTTTGCTCAGTTATGGGCACCCCTGCATGAGGCAGATGAAGATAATATCTACGGACCGGAGGTTTTTGAAGGCTGGGAGCGGTGAGGCACCGCAGCCGAGCAACGATAAGCGAACGTAAACATGTATTTCGACGAACTCGCACTTTCGGATGAAGTATTAGATGCATTGTGGGATATGCATTTCGATGAGTGTACCCCTGTGCAAGAAAAAACAATTCCTGTTATACTAGATGGTCATGATGTTATTTCCTGTGCTCAAACTGGTACGGGAAAGACTGCTGCATATATTTTACCGCTTCTTACTAACCTCGCTTTTGATAACCATGATCCTAATAAACTGAATGCGATTATCATGGCGCCTACTCGAGAACTGGCGCAGCAGATAGACCAACAAATGGAAGGGTTCGGTTATTATGTTCCCTTCTCGTCCGTTCCTATTTACGGGGGAAAGGATAATGGCGCGTGGGGAACACAAGTGACAGGCCTGCAAAAAGGAGCAGATATCGTCATTGCCACGCCCGGGCGTTTGCTTAGCCAGATGAATATTTATGACATCGATTTCTCCGGAGTTAAATATTTTATTCTCGATGAAGCGGACCGGATGCTGGATATGGGTTTCTACGATGATATCATGACTATCGTCCGTCAATTACCGAAAGATCGCCAAACTATTATGTTCTCGGCTACCATGCCGGAGAACATCCGCCGGATGGCAAAAGCAATCATGCGCAATCCCGTGGAAGTGCAAATAGCCGTTTCTCGTCCGCCTGAGACCATTCGCCAAATGCAGGCAAGGTTATATGAAGCGCAAAAACAGGGTTTCGTCCAACTCGCTCTTCAGGGGCGCGACTTGAAGAAAGTCATCATTTTTGCCGGTAAGAAACAGCGAGTCAAGGAACTCACGCGTACGTTGCGTATGTTAAAAATTGACGCGCGCGCGATGCATTCCGACTTGGAGCAGCATGAACGCGATCAGGTTATGCTTGATTTCCGTAATGCCAAAATTGATGTGCTGGTGGCTACCGATGTGGTGGCGAGAGGAATTGATGTCACCGATGTGCCGCTCGTTATCAATTATGATGTACCGCACGACCCCGAAGATTATATACATCGTATTGGTCGAACAGCTCGTGCAGAGAATAGCGGAGAAGCCATCACACTGGTATCACCCGAAGACGCGCGTTATTGGGGGCGTATTGAAAAATTCCTTAAGAAAGAGATTGAACGCGTGTCTATACCAACAGCCTTGGGTGATGCTCCGCCGGAAAATGAGTACGCACGACCTAAAAATGACTCTAAAAAGCAGAAAAGTCCGTTTTTTCATACATCTCGTCATAAAAAAGCAGTATCTTTGCACCGAAATTCAAAACAAAACAAATGAGATACTGTAAAAGTAAAGAAAAATGAAAAAAGTAGGATTATTAGCATTCGCGCTGCTTGTGTTCGGATGGATTTATGTAGCGGCTGAAACCATCAAAGGCAGCGTCAAGGACGCGCAAGGCAATGCCATGCCTTTCGTTACCGTCTCTGTCTTGGCGCAGGATTCCACTCTGCTTACCGGAGCCATCACCGATGACAACGGGGCGTATGCCGTGGAGGTGAATGCCAATCGTTATATCATCCAGGCTTCATATGTAGGGTATGTAACTGCATATGGCGGACCGGATTTTGTGTTGCGCGAAGAAACGGAGAAACTTGCGGAGGTAGAAGTGAAGGCTAAGAAACCTCTTATCGAACGGCAGATGGATAAGTTGGTTGTCAACGTGAGTGCCTCACCCTTAGCTGCTGGTTCGAATGGAAATGATATTCTGCGTCGTGCACCGGGTGTCCGTATCGATAAGGATGGGAACATTACGGTTAATGGCAAAAGCGTTGAAATCTGGATTGACGGAAAACCCTCCTATCTTAGTGGTCAACAGTTGAAGGCTATGCTCGATGGAACAGACGGTAATACTATCGAAAAAATTGAGATTATCTCGAATCCATCGGCAAAATATGACGCGAGTGGACAAGGTGGTATCATCAATATTAAGACTAAACGCAACATGATGAAGGGCTTGAATGGTATACTTTCTGCAGCCTATGGAGGAATGTATTTCGGCGATGTGAAGCGCTGGTTACAGATGGATATGGTATCGCTCAACCTTAATTACCGCAGCGAGAAAACCTATACCTTTGGTCAACTCACACAAGTATTTGCGCAAAACGATATCGATCTCGAGACATACCGCAAAACCCCTATTTTGGAGAACTATTCCTATTCGGGCTATGCGATGGATTTCCAGTATTATATGCTGAAGGTAGGCAATGATTGGTATATCGACTCGGTCAACACACTCGGTTTTATCCTTCAAGTGCCGTATATGAAGGTGAACCAGCGGATCATCGATGGCCGTAACTATGCCTATACGGTCGAGGGAACGGATACCGTTAGCAAAAGCATAAGCCATACGGGTGCGCAAATACAGTCTCCGCAACACACCGCGAACCTTAACTATACCCATACCTTCAATGATGAATTGGAGCGTGAACTGACGGTAAATGTGGACTATAACCGCTATAATAACAAGACGGCAAATACCCAGTTGACCAATTACGATGAACTTCTCCCTTATTCGCTGGGCCTCATTATCAATAGCCAACAGGTGATAGATATTTATAGCGCGAAACTGGATTTCCAGACAAAATTCTGGAAAACAGGCATGATTGAGTGCGGTGTGAAGTACGGCCTTTCGTCCACCAATAATCACATGACTACTGACTCCATTTTTGACGATATCCCGCTCAGCCAGACGCGGCAGGATTTCCGTTATGATGAACATGTGGCTGCTGCATACATCTCTGTAGGCAAACAGTTTGGTGAGCACTGGTCGGTCAAACTCGGTCTCCGCGGAGAGTATACCTATAGTTACGGTAACTGGCTCAGTGCCGATTCGGTTACTCGTAGGTCTTATTTCAATCCTTTCCCGACGGCATACATCGGATATACCACTTCGCCGCTTGGCAAATTGCAACAACCGATAGCAGTCAGCGCCAGTTATACTCGCCGTATCAAGCGACCGAACTACTGGATGCTCAACCCGTTCCGGACTTATGTGGATGCATATAGTTATCAGGAGGGAAATACGGAACTTACGCCGGAATTCAATAACGATGTCGAACTCCATTTCTCATGGACGCAGTATCTTAATGTAACGTTCAACTTCGCACACACCCAAGATATGTTCTCGCAGAAAACAACGATTCTGCCGGATGGTATGGGCTTTACGAAATGGACCAATTTCGGTACATGTACCACGCACGGTGGAAATATATCGCTTACTGAACTCCCACTTGTGCCGAAGTACGTTACAGCTGAAGATGGTACAAAATCAATGCAGGGCGCTTGGCTTGCATTAACTGTCAATGCGGGCTGGTTACATTTCATCAATAAGTCTTATGAGAAAAATGCCGATGGCAAATCAGCCTATGAAAACCGCACTCACTATGGTTATGTTGGTGGAACGCTTTCTGCTTATCTGCCCAAAGACTGGACATTGACATTTGACGGTAACTGGTCATCGCCGATGACCACTGGTTATAATAGGCAGGGAAGTATGTATTTCCTCAGTTTTGGTGTGAGGAAGATGTACATGCCTAAGGGACTCATTTTCAATCTCAATATTCAGGACCTCGCGCGTTCGCTCAACTTAGTGGACAAGAGCGAAGGAATGGCACCGGGATATGAGAGTTGGTACGGAAATTACATACGTCAACAACGTGTGATGTTCTCTATTACGTGGATGTTCGGCCAGTATCAGCAACATAAGAATCGTAAGGTCGGTAACATGGATGAACTCAATCGTCTTGGAGGAGGCGGAGGTGTCCAAACAGGAAACTAAGATTACAAACATACATGGAACAAATCATTTCTCTCAATGAAGCATTAGACACCCCTACTTTTTATGGGGTGAACAATCACAACATCTTGTGCCTCAAGAACCAGCATCCGGAAGTGCGCGTGGTAGCACGAGGATATCAGGTGAAGGTAACAGGATCCGAATCGGCAGTCTTGAATTTTGCAAACTCACTGCATCTATGTGAACAATTTTGTATCCGAAACAATCGACTGACGGAACAAGATATCCTAATGCTTTTGCACGGAGATAAACCTCAAGAACAGGCCACTGATGATTTGATTCTGCATGGTGTCAACGGAAAATCAATCTATGCCCGGTCTATCAACCAAAAAGCACTTGTCGCAGCATATGAAGAGAATGATTTGCTATTCGCGGTCGGCCCGGCTGGAAGTGGTAAAACCTATACAGCGATAGCCTTGGCTGTAAGGGCGCTGAAACAAAAGGAGGTGAAGCGGATTATCCTTTCCCGTCCGGCTGTGGAAGCAGGCGAAAAATTGGGTTTCTTGCCTGGTGACATGAAGGAGAAAATTGATCCCTATCTGCAACCGCTTTATGATGCGCTGCAAGATATGATCCCAGCAGCAAAACTGACCGAATACATGGAGAAAGGTACAATTCAAATTGCCCCGCTTGCTTTCATGCGTGGGCGAACCCTATCTGAAGCGGTAGTCATCCTCGATGAGGCTCAAAACACAACGGCTTTGCAACTGAAGATGTTTCTTACCCGCCTCGGATTAGGAGGAAAAATGATAGTTACCGGTGATATGACGCAGATTGACCTTCCTGTTTCCCAAAAATCCGGATTGCGCGATGCAATGGAACGTTTTCATAACATAAAAGGTATCAAAATCATCGAATTCAACGAGAAAGATATCGTTCGCCACCCGCTCGTAAAGCGCATTGTCGCAGCGTACGCAAAAGAGTAAATTGATTAATTAATAACGCATTTTTGTTAAAAATGCAAAAATATTGCTCAAATATTTGGTAGTTTCAAAAAAAAACAGTACTTTTGCACGCTTTTTCGTGTAAAAAGCACGTCATTATTATTAATCCGGGCAGGAACTCGCGCAGTTCAACGCCCACAAACAACGCAAAAACAAATGGCAACAAAGATTCGTTTGGCTCGTCATGGTCACAAAGACTATGCTTTCTACCACATCGTAGTAGCTGACAGCCGCTCGCCGCGTGACGGCAAAATTATCGAACGTCTCGGTTCGTTCAATCCTAACACTAACCCTGCAGCCGTTATCCTTGATTTCGACCGCGCTCTTTATTGGGTAGGAGTAGGTGCACAACCGACCGACACCGTACGTACCATCCTCTCCAACGAGGGCGTGCTCTTGATGAAGCACCTCAATGGTGGTGTCGCAAAAGGCGCATTTAGTGCAGAAGAGGCTCAAAAGCGTTTCGACGCTTGGAAAGCACAAAAAGATGCTAAAGCTGGTAAGATCAGCCAGGCAGAAGCTGACAAAAAAGCTGCTGCCGCAAAGGCTCTTCTCGCTCAGGAGGTAGAGACCAATAAGGCTATCGCTGCTAAGATTGCAGAGAAGCGTGCCGCTGCTGCCGCAGAGCTCGCTGCTGCTGCACAAGAGGCTGCGCAGGAAGCTGCTGCCGCAGAAGCAGAGGCTAAAGGTGAAGCTCCCGCAGAGGAGGCTGAGGCATAAAAAGCTGCTTTATCTTAGCAAAAAGAAGTTCAAAACGAAAGTTTTGGGCTTTTTTTTTGTATATATCAAAAAAAAATTGTACCTTTGCGCACTTTTTATGTGGCAAAGGTTAGCAGACATATTGCGTGCAAATACGAAGGTGGCGGAGAACTACGTTTTTATGACGTTGCTTCAAGTGCTGAATGTCTGTTTTTATTTGCTTATTTATCCATTCCTTATTCGCGTTTTGGGTGCAGAGAGCTACGGATTATATGCTTTCGCGTTAGCAATAGTGACTTTATTCATCTATTTTGTGTCCTTTGGCTTTGACTTGCCGGCTGCTAAAAAAATTGCTGAAAATGCTGAGAATAACGAAGTCAAGTCGCGGGTATTGTCGGAAGTGACGACGACCAAGATATGGTTAGAATTAATAGCTGTCTCATGCTTTGGAGCACTTCTTTTATTGGCTCCCAAGATGGCATCTAATAAAATACTATTTGGTATCCTTTTTGCCCAAACAATCAATAATATATTATTCCCACAATGGTATTTTCAGGGCATTCAACGCATGCGGGTGGTAACGTATATTCAAGTTGCTTTCAAGTTAATTAGTCTGCCTTTTATCTTCTGGCTTCTTCGTGGTCCGGATGATGTGTGGATTTATGCACTCATTGTGTCCGTCTGCTCCGTTATTGGTAGCTTGGTTGCATGGGGAATAATTAGAATAAAAGAAGGATTGTGTATTCGTTTAGTACCTATCTCCAGTTCATTAGCGATGATACGAGAAACTCTGCCATTTTTCCTTAGTAATGCTACGGGAGTAATCAAAGAACAAGGATTGGTGTTAATCATCGGACAATTCTTAGGAATGAGTGATGTCGCAATATATGATTTAGCCAATAAGATCATTATCATTCCACGTACAATACTCAGCAAACTCAACGATGCGCTTTTCCCAAAGATGATGGCTCAGCCGGATACAGCAAGAACGAAAAAAGTAGTGCATACAGAATGGTTAATAGGACTGCTTTCTATTTTCTTGGTGGCAGCCTTGGGGTATCCTGCAATATTACTCTTGGGCGGCAAGACAATGATGGCATCTTTCCCTGTAAGTATTATCTTGAGCATCACCATACTGACATGGCTTGTAGTCGGTGCGATGATATATTTCTATATTATTCCTTCCGGAAAAACCTACTATATTACCATTAACCAACTGATAGCAATGTTGACTACTTTTGCTTTTGCGGGATTCGGTCTATATTTTATGCCTAATGTGTACGTGCTTGCCGGCAGTTTGGCTTTGTCCGGAATAATAGAAATCATCTTTTGTTTAACTATCTTACGTCATAAACTACAATGAAAATAAGCGTTATAGTACCGGTTTATGGTGTGGAGAAATATATAGAACGCTGCGTTAAATCACTATTAGAGCAGACGTACACAGACAAAGAAATCATTTTCGTCAATGACGTGACAAAGGATAGTTCGGTTGAAATAATAAACCAAATAACTGCTAATTATCCGCTTGTGCAGACAACCGTTTTACATCATAATGAGAATCGCGGTTTAGCTGCTGCACGCAAGACGGGATTAGTTGCCGCGACGGGGGAATATATCGTATCCGTTGATGGAGACGACTATTTGGAAAAAGATGCACTTGAGGTGTTAGCTCAAAAAAGTCAAGAGACAAATGCGGATATTATCGGAATGAACTGTTGGTTTGAGTGGTATGATAAGAAGGCTGAATATAAAGGTCGTTGGGTAGAAGACCCCACGCAATACAGTGCTCTTTTACTTAGCGGAGCCACTTTGCCCGGTGTCTGTCTGCATATGATTAGGAAAGAGTTATACAATCGAGCGGACATATGGCCTATAGAGGGACTAAATAACGGAGAAGACTATGTAACAACACCTCGTTTGGCGTGGTATGCTAATAGAATTGCGAAAGTTGAAAAACCTCTTTATCACTATACTCAGACTAATAGCGCTTCTATCGTACATGTTGTGTCCGAAAGCAATATTATCCAACTGACACAGGCGATCCATATACTTACTGCGTTCTTTAGTGACAAGAAAGAATGTGCTCGTGCGCTGAGTGCGGGTCAATGGTTAAAGAAAACAGATATGATGATGAGGGCTCAAAGAAGCGACTATTGTTTGGTGGACGCTATGCCGACAAGTATGCCTGTTGTAAATGACACCATGACTAATGTTCAGCGGATAGCTGTACGAA
The DNA here is from genome assembly GCA_946616535.1 of uncultured Bacteroidales bacterium. Next base: position 61,960 of record CAMOJA010000001.1, read on the forward strand.
TGATAGTAAAGAAACAATGGACGTTATTGTGGTTTTATAGTCGTATCTTCAGTGCTGCAATAGAATTATTGCAAATACTGAAAGGACGTAGAAAAGCATGCTGACCTATCTGCTCAATATGGTTTTTGCGGTGGTTGCTACGGTGCTTTATATAAGGGCGCCGTGGACGTATAGTTACGACTACTGCTTGACGCTGATGACCTGTTTCATCGCGCAGAACGTGTTATTCTTCGCCACGAACAAACGCCAACACTGGTTGGGCTTTGAGTTCTTTTTCGCTCTATCATTTTTTCTCGTTAATTTCGTATATCCGGTCTTCTATGCCCCTACGGAACGTATCTATTGGTCGTTCTTCTCGTTTACCTTCAACGATGATTTTGTAACCCGCTCTACTGCCCTTGCGTATTTCGGCTACGCATGGTACATGCTTGGGGCGACGCGCATCCTCCAACTACGACGTGAAGAACCGACTGAACCCACCTTCACAATCTCCATGAAGGAATACATCTGGTTCTTTGGCATCACTATCAGCGCATGGGTGCTCTTTGTCCTAACCGGAGGATTGGCTGCATTGCAAAGTGTTTATGCGCAGGGTTCCAATCTGCGCGATGTGGGCATTTATAGCTATTTCAATAATATCTTCACCATTGGCTGTTACATGATGGCCATCTTTATCTTCCGCTTGCCAAAACAGAAATGGTGGTTTTATTTATTGGTTATAGGGGTATTCATGCTGCTATTATTATCCACGGGTAGTCGTCAATTAGCTGTCGGATTGACGCTCGTGATGATAGTCGGATTTAGCATGTACGCTTATCATCTTAAATGGTGGCAAGTGGCAGTTGTAATAGCAGGCGGAACACTTGTTCTTTTCCTGATAATGACTTTGCGTACAGAGGGCCTGGACCCGGAGGCTTGGAAGATAAAACTGGCGCATACCAAACTGGAGGAATTTTGGGACATTTATGAAGATCTGATCATTAATGATGTCAACCTCTTCCGCCTCTTCGGATGGGCGCAAGAGAATGACCTCACATGGTTTCAAGGTATGACCCTTGATATTGTGTCACCTATTCCTGGCTTGGGTGGATATATAATTAACCATTCTGACGCACCGCGATATATGTTAGATGGTGGGGAATTACCAAGTTATCTGTTCTTGGGCGCTGATGCTACTTGGGGAACAGGAACCAATATGATAGGTGAAGCCTACCGTTCGTTTGGTGCTATTGGAACTGCTATTGCTATGTTCCTAATCGGCTTATGGGTAAAAGAGAGTTATTATAGAGCAAAAGAAAATGTGTATTGGTACATGATGTATTTCTTGCTTGTTAGTCATGCTCTTGTTTATCCACGTGCTCCGTTACTATTTGATCCGCGATTGGTGACATGGGGTCTTTTGTTCCTACTCATTGTTCGGACAATTGCTAGCCATCAAGAGCAAATCGTGAATTGGTTGAACCGCATCGGAAAAAGAAAGGAGGAAAAGGTATGAATCTCCTCTATTGTATCCCGCATCTCTATAACTCCGGCGGGATGGAACGCGTATTGACGCAGAAAGTGAATTGGCTCGCAGCACACACGGAGCATGAGATCACGATCCTGACGACGGAGCCGGTGCCGGCAGGCACTCCGAAATGCTATTTCCCGCTTTCGGAGAAAGTGCAGGTGGAGGAACTGAATATCGACTTTAACGCAGACTACACCAAGCCGCTGCTGTCCAAATACTACGCGCACATGCGTCGCATGAGCGCATACAAACGCGCTCTAACCAAATATATACGTACGCATAAGATAGATCTCTGTATCTCGCTCGGCGGCAAAGAGATCGCGTTCCTACGTCATCTGCCTTGCCGCACGATAGCGGAGATGCACTTCGCTATGGATCAACGAAAGCAGCTGCTGATGGCGAATCACACCGGCGCTTTCTGGTCGCTCTTGGGGGCGATTCGCACACGCCAATTGGTGAGAGACGTTAAACCCTTGGAGCGCTTGGTCGTTCTGACCGAAGCAGACAAAGCAGCCTGGGAGAAAGCCGGTTGCACGAACGTGACCGTCATACCCAATCCTTGTGCGCTAAATAGTAGAAAGTCGAAAGTCGAAAGTCGAAAGACCAAGACGGTGCTGGCGGTTGGACGGCTGCATGAGCAGAAAGGGTTTGACCTTCTTCTGCGCTCATGGCAGCCGGTAGAGAAACACTATCCCGAATGGCAGTTGCGCATTGTGGGAGAAGGTCCTAAACGCGCTGAATTAGAGACACAGATCCAAGCTATGGGCTTACTGCGTGTATATCTTGCCGGAAAGGTGGATAATATGGCAGAGGAATATGCTGAGGCTTTGCTTTTCGTACTCTCATCCCGGTACGAGGGGCTTCCGCTTGCGCTTATTGAGGCCATGTGGTGCGGTACACCTTGCGTGTCTTTTGACTGTCCGCACGGACCGGCGGAATTATTGGCGGACGAGCGGGGATGGTTGGTTCCCGAAGGAGATATAGCGGCTCTAACCCGGCAATTGGAATACCTGTTGTCTCATCCGGAGGAAGCGGCAGAGCGTGCACAAAAAGCACAGACTTTCGCGCATACCATGTATAGTGAGAAAAATATAATGCCTCTTTGGCAAAAACTGATTGAGCAATGATTCCTGTCACATTTGACAATATTATCTTTTCGCTACAGCGATATGGCGGTATCTCGGTGGTATGGACCGAATTGCTGAACCGTGCGCTGGCAGATAAAGATTTGGCAGTAAAGGAACTGGATTACCGTCAGATACCGATGCGGTTCATGGAGAGGTATCGCATACCCGCATATAAAGCCAAAACACCCTCTGTCTTCCATTCTTCCTATTTCCGTGTGCTGCCGCAGAAAGGAGTGTATAATGTGACAACGGTACATGACCTGACCTATCATTTCTACCGCCGCGGATTAGCAAAAGCGGTACATCTTTGGGAAGAAGAACGGGCGTTGAAAAACAGCGAAGCGGTGATATGTGTAAGTGAGAATACTAAGCGCGACTTATTACGTTTCTACCCTTGGGTAAAAGAGGAGAATATCTACGTCGTGTATAATGGTGTTGGAGACGAATTTTATCCGATTAAATCGGTAGAAAAAAAAGGATACTTGCTCTTTATCGGTAATAGTCAGGTTCCTTATAAGCGTTTTGATGTGGCCCAAGAGGTAGCGCGAAAAACGGGATTGGAACTAAAAGTAGCCGCTCATGTGACGCGTGAGCAATTGAATATAATGTATAATGAAGCGTTATGTCTTCTGTATCCATCGGATTATGAGGGATTCGGAATACCGATTCTGGAGGCGCAGAAAGCGGGGTGTCCCGTCATTGCGCAAAACAACTCCTCGATTCCCGAAGTGATGGGTGAAGGTGGCTTTATGGTGGCTCCTGGTGCCTTAACCCGTATGGCTGACGAAATGGCAGACAAAGTAAGATTGATTCTTTCTCAATCCATGCAGCCTGTCATAGAAAAAGGAATGCAAAATGCCGGACGTTTCACTTGGGATAAGACCTATACACAAACAAAACATGTCTATGAAGATATCTATTATAACCATCACTTACAATAGTGCCAAGACAGTACAACGAGCCTTGGATAGCGTACAGAACCAGCACTATTCTGACATTGAGCACATCATTGTGGATGGGGCTTCGTCGGATGGTACACGTGAAATAGTAGAAAAATACGCGGCGGATCATAAGAATGTGCGTTACATCTCTGAACCCGATAAAGGTATTTATAATGCGTTGAATAAGGGCATTCAAATGGCTACAGGTGATGTAATCGGTTTTTTACATTCCGATGATATGCTATATTCCTCCGATTCCATCGGACAAATTGCTGCTTCTTTTGAGAACAAATCAGTAGATGTCGTCTATGGCGATCTGCAATATTGCCATGGAGAGAAAGTAATTCGTCGTTGGCGCAGTAATGCGTTCCGCCCGTTGAGTCTAAAGTTCGGATGGATGCCTCCTCACCCTACAGTTTATGTACGTCGTAAAGTATATGAGCAGGTGGGCGAATACGATGAGTGGTTCCATATATCAGCGGATTATGATATGATGCTGCGTATTTTCAAAGGAGGATATCAGTCCTATTATATCCCTGAGGTATTAGTGCGTATGGAGACGGGAGGGGCAAGTAACAAAAATACCAAAGCTCGCTTATCTAAAACGCAGGAGGACTATATCGCTCTCAAAAAAAATAACGTGGGCGCTGGATACTTGACAGTAGCCTTCAAACAACTGCGCAAAGTACGGCAATTCCTTCGTAAATCATAGAGAATGTTAAATATTTCTATCGTACTATATCATCCCAATTGGGAGCATGAAGTTCTGCCTCTCGTTGAAGAATTGCTGCGTGTGAAAAATCTACGCAAGATTTATTTGTTGGACAATAGCGAAAATCGAGAGATACATCCCAAATCGGAAATTAAGAACCCGAAGCTTCGATATATGCATATGGCCTCTAATCTGGGATATGGAAAGGCTCACAATATCGCTTTGCGTGAAAGCGCTTATTATAAGACCGAATTGCACCTGGTGATGAATAGCGATATTCAGGTGAAAGCGGAAGATATTGATGCGATGCACGATTGGATGCTCAGTCAACCTCAAGTGGGGCAACTCATGCCGAAAGTGCTTAATCCGGATGGTTCGCAGCAGTTTCTGGCCAAACGTCTTCCTGCGCCTTTGGATGTATTCGGGCGTCGTTTCTTGCCGCAATGGATGATGTCTAAAAGAAATCGTAAATACGAGTTGCGAGATAAGGACTTAACACGTCCGATAAATGCACCTTATTTAAGCGGCTGCTTTATGCTTTTGCGCACAAAAGCTGCGGTGGAATCGGGACTTTTCGATGAACGATATTTTATGTATCCGGAGGATGTCGACCTAACGCGCACCATTCATCGCCATTGGCTCACGCTCTATTATCCGGAGTGGACGGTTGTCCATGCACATGCTCGGGAATCCTATAAAAACAAACACATGCTTTGGGTACATATCCAAAACATGTGTAAGTATTTCAATAAATGGGGTTGGCTCTTTGATCGAGAGAGGAGAGAGTTTAATAAATTCACAATTCTCAATTAACAAATCACAAAGCGTTCTATTGGGTTTTGTACAATGTTTAGAGTCCGTACGGATTCTTGTGGCTTGTACAAGACTCCGTAAACCCTTTGTACATTGTGAATTATACATTTATTAGTCGATAACTCAAATACCCTCCGTAAACCAAAAGTAACAGTAAGCCGGCCCACCGCTGAACCTTGCGTTCCCTGTTGGTCTTGACTGCCATCCAAACGATGATACTGCCTAATGCCGCCATGATAGCATCTAATTCGATGCCGTCGTATGCCGGTAATGGCCGCACTGTGGCACTGGTTCCTAAGATAAAGAAGACATTGAAGATATTGCTTCCGATAACATTGCCCAAGGCGATGTCGGAATTCTTTTTGAATGCCGCCATGACCGATGTTGCCAATTCCGGTAGTGAGGTTCCTAATGCGACAATAGTCAGGCCGATGATGGCTTCGCTCACGCCGCAGCGAGTAGCTATATCAACAGCACTCTGAACAATCAGTTCCCCACCTACTACTAACCCGATGAAACCGCAAGAAACGAGCAGTATTGCCTTGCCGACACCCATAGGTTTAATCGCTTCAGCATCTGCCTCTTCCGGATGATCTTTCGCATGGCGGAGCGTATTGTATAGAAAATAACAGAACATGAGCAGCAATACAATACCACCAATTCGGCCTATACCGCGTTCGGATTCACCGAATGGGAGTTGAACGGCAACGAAGCAAAGTACCAATATACCGGCGATAATGGACATCGGGATATCAAAGTCCCGGCTTCGTTTTTGCGATATTACCGGATATACAAGTGCTGTGAGACCTAAGATAACAAAGGTATTGATAATATTCGATCCTAAGATATTCGTTATGGCGAGGTCTGTAGAACCTTCCGCAACGGACACCATATTAACGACAAACTCCGGCATAGAGGTGCCGAATGCCACCACGGTTAAACCGATGACTAAATCAGATATGCCAAAACGTTTAGCAATGGCTGAGGCACCATCTACAAGAAAGTCTGCACCTTTAACTAATGCTACGAAACCGACGATAATAAAAATTATCGCTACCCAAATACCATGTGCTAATAAGGATTCTATCATACGTTAAATAGGAAATGCATTATGTCCCCGTCTTGTACCAGATAATCTTTTCCTTCCGTAGCCAATTTACCGGCTGCACGGCATTGCGCTTCTCCTCCGAGCTCGATGAAATCGCTATATTTGATTACTTCCGCCCGAATAAAACCGCGTTCAAAATCGGTGTGGATAACTCCGGCACATTGAGGTGCTTTATACCCAGCTTTAAATGTCCAAGCCCGCACCTCATCGCTTCCTGCAGTAAGGAACGTACGAAGATTAAGTAATGCGTAAGCAGCTTTAATAAGACGGTTAACACCCGATTCCTGTAAACCAATCTCTTCCAAGAACATCTGGCGCTCCTCATAGGTCTCCAATTCCGCAATCTCGCTTTCTATTTTTGCTGCCAAAACCAGCACTTGCGCGTCCTCGTCTTTTACCGCCTCGCGCACTTGATCGACATACGCGTTGCCGTTTACAGCCGAAGCTTCATCTACGTTGCAAACATACATTACCGGCTTGTTGGTTAATAAAAACAAGTCTTTTGCTGCCAGTTCCTGGTCCTTGTTATCTAATTCTACTGTGCGGGCATTCTTGCCTTGAGACAGCGCTTCACGATATTTAACAAGCACTTCGAGTTGTAGTTTCGCATTCTTGTCTCCACCTGCTTTTGCGGCTTTTTCGCATTTCTGAATGCGGGATTCAACGGTCTCCAGGTCTTTTAACTGAAGTTCCGCATCAATAATTTCCTTATCTCGAACAGGATTAACAGAACCATCCACATGCACCACATTCTCATCATCAAAACAGCGTAGAACATGTATGATAGCATCCGTCTCACGGATATTAGCTAAGAATTTATTGCCGAGTCCCTCTCCTTTGCTCGCGCCCTTAACCAAACCTGCAATATCTACAATTTCAACAGTAGTCGGAATGACTCCTCGTTCAGGTTTGCAAAGTTCTCCTAATTTGATAAGGCGTTCATCCGGAACGGTAATGACACCTACATTCGGTTCAATCGTGCAAAATGGGAAATTAGCGCTCTGCGCTTTTGCATTGCTTAAACAGTTGAATAATGTGGATTTGCCTACGTTAGGCAATCCTACGATTCCGCATTGTAAAGACATATTTTTTTTTACGATTTAGCGTGTGATGAGTTATATTTTTTCAAAAAGCGCACAAAATTACTAAAAAATTTGCATATGTGCAAAAAAAAGTGTACTTTTGCAGCCGATTTTATTGCCGCGGTGGTGGAATAGGTAGACACGAGGGACTTAAAATCCCTTGGCCAGTGATGGCTGTGCGGGTTCGATTCCCGCCCGCGGTACAACAAACAATCTAATATTAATTTCTCATGAAAAAAGAAGTACTCTCCTTTTTTTTATTTTTAATGTTCGCGTGCGCGTGCCCGTTCAAAGCTATGGCTGTGAACGTTTCTTCTGCTGATGAGTTGGTAGCGATTGCCAACCAGTATGCCGCGACAGCGGGAGCGGATGAACAAAACATCACGCTTACTGCGGATATTGATTTGGATGGGGTGAAATGGATTCCAATTGGAACCAAAGATAAACCATTCAAGGGTAAGTTCGATGGTCAAGGACACACAATCAAAGGTTTTAGAACTTTTGATGCGACGGATGGTGTCGGTTTATTCGGCTTCATCGCTAAAACGGGCGTTGTAGAGAATTTGGGTATCAGCGGTGGCTCTTTGATTGCAAAGAACAAACGGCGCATCGGTGCTATTGCAGGTGTCTGCGATGGTACAATCCGCAAGTGTTGGAGTATGGCTTTCATTCCGGTTGCAGGGAATGTCGTCGGTGGTTTGGTCGGTGAGTTATCTGGCAATGGAAAAATGGAGGATTGCTATCAATCGGGTCTGATTCTCAATGCGGCAGATACGATTGGAGCTATTGTTGGTCTTAACTCCGGTAAGTTAACGCGTGTTTTCAACGTGGGTTATGCAAAGAATGGTAATGCCATTGTTGGTTTTGACAATCATGGTACTTATACCGATGTATACTTTGACCGTAAATTATATTATCAGAAATCAGGTATTGATGGCGATGCGATTATCGGCTATGATGTAACGGAGGATATGTTCTCGTTATTCAAAAATATCCCCACCACTTGGTCGGTAGCAGAAAACCGCTATCCTGTTCTGAAGCAATTCGAATCGAACAAGGCAGCGAAGTTATCGGCGGCTCCGATGTTTATTGAGGCTGGTGATATTGAGCCGGTGAATCACGCCAACGATCTAACCAATAACTTTACCGTTAGCGTAGAAGGCGGTATTACTTGGGCATGCCAGGATGAGAGCGATAAACAGTGGATTCAGATTAGCGGCAAAGATGTGAAGGTCGTTCGCCCTTGTACAGAGACGGATGTATTAGTAGACTCGAAACTGGACACTGAAGTGCGTGTAGTATACATGCGCCCTCGCCGCGTCGAGGATCTATTAGCCGGTACATTTATCAGTTATGATGATGAGACCGAAGAGACGGGGAAAATAATGGGCTATTGCTTTGATTCTTATTGGGAACTGTCTTCGCAAAGTCGAGTTGAATATGCTTCTCGCGGTTGGTTGGGAGATGGTGGAGACTATCATTATAAAGTAGAGTTTTATTCTATCGACGATGAGAATAATGATACGACTTTGATAAGTACCTTACTTTCGGATGCTTCGACCTCTGAATATCGCTCTTGGGTTGAGAACTTTATTATCCCTACCGACAAGGCAGGCCATTTCCTCATTCGCAGTTGGGTTCACGATAATGGTTGTGTAACCGATTGGATCGAGAATAAACCCGGTTTCGAGTTCGTGGTATTTGGAGAATTCGTTCCCGGTGAAATCGTGACGAAGATAGATACCATCCTCTTGGATGAAATTCCGACATTTGTTAATGCGCAAAGCAAAACGGAGTCATACGGAGGAGGTGGACCGGTTTATTATCAATGGTTATTAAATGGTGATACGATTCCCGGACAAGAAGGTTTAACGCTTGTTAATTATGCAATTACTCAACCGGGCGTCTATACTTTCACACGTCAAACCCGTGACAGTATATGCTACGTTCCGCAATCTTCTGTAGAATATCTGGGTAAATATATTGTTTATGCGTTTGATAAATTCGATCCGGGCGAGATTAGCAATCATGAAGATACTACTTTCTGCTCGGTAGAAGATGCACAAGCATACGTTGTCCAAGCAACTTCTGCATCCGGAGGTGTTAGCAACAAAGGATATAATTATCAATGGTATTTCAAAAACGGCGATGTACTCACGAAGATCAACGGAGCAACGAATATGACTCTGTCGTTAAATGGTCTTACCTTAGAGGCCGGGCATGATTACACGTTCGTTCGAGAAGCAGAAGACAACACTCGCTTCACAACGCTTACTCGTTCGCGTTACGAGAAGAAGATTCATATCATGGCTGTGTTAACTCCGGGTGCCATAGAGAATGCCACATGGGAGACCTTCTGCTTCGAAGCAGATGACAATAAGTTAACACCCCACACGATTATTATCCATGAGACAACCCCAGCCACATGTAGTGATGGAGTCGTATATGAGTGGATTATGAATCCGGGAAACAAAGTGGTAGGTCAGAATGCAGAGTTGGAATATACATTCATGATGGGAGAGATTAAATTGGGTCAGACCTATACTTTCACTCGCCAAGTGCGCAACTCTAATCCGGATTGCGCTTGGGTTCCCTCTATAGGCGCAGTAAGCCAAGTGTTTGGTAAGAAATCATATCATGAGGTAACCACGATTGTTTGTGCGAACGATCTGCCTTTCACCATGACTTTGGAGGATGGCAAGACCCATGTCTTCTATTCCGCAGCGGATGTATGGACGGTAACAGACGAAAGTGGTATATGTCCTGATATTACCGACTATAAGATCGAATTGGCAACGATGCCGAATTTCCAATTGGACGAGTATGTAAGTTGGTGCCAAACGACAGGTACGATGTCGGTATATTATGTAGAGGATCCGGGCGCTCCGTCGAATGTATTCTATATCCGTTATTCGGAGGACTTGGCGAAATATATGGGGGCAAGTGATACGACGGGTGTAATCACCACTCCGGGAACTATTTTGTTCGATAATATGCCGAACTTAGGTACGGGTGATCTCTATCTAAATGTTCAGATCGGTTATCAAGCAGAGTCTGCTTCCGGTGTATGTTATAGTACCTCGCATCTGATGCGTCTCTATCCGAGTCTGGGCGGCTATGTATATAGCAAGTACGATCGCGTTGTATTTGTGGATAACAACCCGAACAACGGAGCTCTTCCTGATGCTACGGAGAAGTTAGAGTTTGTATCCTATCAGTGGTATAAGAATGGTCTGTTGCAAGAAGGCGAAACCGGACAGTATTACCATGAGGGTGGTGCCATCCTGAACGGAGTATTCTACTGTATGCTGAAAGATACAAAAGGAAATTCCTACCGCACGTGTGATGTTATATTACCGGCAGAGAGTACTTCGAATGCTCCGCAGAGTACAACGGTATATCCAGTACCTGTTGGTGTGGGCGAACCGCTCTCGATTGAGGCTTTCGGTTCGGCTAGAATCGTTTCTTTGGCAGGCGAACGTATTTCCGAAATCGGTACTATTGATGCCAAGGCCATTGTAAATGCTCCGAGAGTACCGGGAATATACTTCGTGCAGATTACGACCGAAGACGGTAGGGTTGAAACACACAAATTAATCGTTAAATGATAGGAGGAACGGATATGAAAAAGACTATTTTAATCGCAAGTATCTTGTTAGTAGCCGTTTCCCTTTCGGCGAAGCAGTATCCGGATTCGATTCAACAAGCGAGTCAAGAGGAACCGAATATTGCTTATGGTTGGAATTTTGAATTCGGAGGAGGTCTCGGAGTTGGCGGTTATCGCTTCTCACAATTGGGATCCAAATTCGCTTCTCCATATACGACCAATAAACTTGGTTTCCCGGCAGGCAATGCGATGGTTGGTATTAACTACTATTTCGTTCCCTGGATGGGTATTGGAACGGGTGTTGAATTCTCAACGTACGCCAATCGTACTGCGGTTACGAAGCCATGGACAGAAACAACATATGATCAATATGGTACGGATCCATGGTGTCAGTACACGATCACTTCTACTCCGCATGCTATTAATGAATACCAGAATCTCTATATGTTAGAGGTGCCTGTAGCATTGAAGTTCCGTTATCGTCCCGGTGTGGTGGGTATGACTGCTTCGTTGGGCATGAAACTGGGCTTCCCGATGTATAATAATTACAAGTTAGCTAACGGAGGTTCGTTTGACAACGAAGTGTACTACCAATACTTTGACTTAACGATGAATGACGTACCTAAAGTGGTAGAGGATGTGACAGTTAATCCTTCATCCGGTATGTTGCCTATGTCGAGTTTCAAGAAGCTCAATTATGCAGTCAGTTTAGAATTGGGTATGTTGATTCGCGTTCATCAGCGCGTAGAGTTAGCCATTTCGGCTTTTGGAACCTATTATGTCAATGACGTATTGGATACCCACGGCACGAAAGCGCTTGGTTTCTCGGACTTAACGACTGATGCCGGCAAGTATCCGATGCCGTATACCACAACATACAACGGTGTATTGCGTACGAATGAAGTGGAGAGCCTTCATCCCTGGGCTGCTGGTTTGAAATTTACCGTACAGGTGAATGCTAACCGCACCAAGGCACAGCGTGAGTATGACAAAGAACAGAAACGTCTCCGTAAACAACAGAAAGAGGCAGAGCAAGAGCAACCCTCCTCATCGACTGTTGTCGTAGTAGAAGATGTGCCTACGGAAGAAGTAGAGGAGATTCCTGAAGAAATTGTACTTGATCCGCGTGAAGAAGTTATTCGTCGCATCCTCGAGTTGGCAGATTCGGCAGGTATTGATCTTTGTGAGACCTTCTGTTATATCCACGATACAATTTATATTGGTGATGCTGAGCCAACTCCGGTTATTCGTGAAGATTCGGTAGCTAAACAATTAGATGATATGTTGGCTAAGGCTGTTATCTTCTTTGATTTGGATAAGGCTATACCTATCCTTGAGCCCGAAGATATTCTGATTCGTATAGCAGAAATACTCCGCAATCATCCGGACCAGAAGATTCATGTGAACGGTCACGCATGTAAATTAGGAAAACCGGACTACAACAAACGTCTCGCTTTACGCCGTGCGAAAGCTGTCGCAAAGGAATTGGAAGAGTTAGGCGTTCGTGATGACCAGATGATTATCGCCAGCTTAGGAGATGATGTACCATATCGTTATAATGGCCATCACCAACTGAGTAAAGATCGTCGCGTAGAGATTGTACCGACCTATCGTACAACAGAGATCGTTCGTCCCGGCTCACGTTTGGCACAAATTGCTCGTCGTCACTATGGAAATCCGGACTTCTGGGTATTTATCTATGAGGCTAACCGCGATCAGATAACCGACCCGAGTAACTTGCCGGTAGGTATAGAGATAGAAATACCTAACCTTTCGGAGAGATTGAAAGGAATGAATGAGACAGAAGCCGCTCAAGAGGCGCAACGTCTTAAAGAAGAGATTCTGAATCGATGATAGATGCAAGGTGGTGTGAATAGCCACCTTGCTCTATATTATAAATACCGGTGGAATCGAGTTTTTCTACCTTAACACGGCCGGAACAATGAATGACGCGCGTGGAGTCAATAGCGATTCCTACGTGCGTTATTTTTTGGGGATTAGCGGCTCCATCGTTCAATCCTTCATGGTTGAAAAAGACCAGGTCCCCGGCTTTCACTTGAGTGATATCAGCGCGCGCTGTTCCCTGGGTGGCTTGTTCACTCGCATTGCGCAATAAACGCTTGCCGAAAAGGCTCATGATGATTTGCGTAAAACCGGAACAGTCCATTCCCATCGCGTTTTTTCCGCCCCATAGATATGGGATATTCAGGAAGAAACGTACTGTTTGTAAAAGATTTTGTTCGTTCAGTTCGATGGGTTGCGTAATCACCATCGATGCGTCTATACGAAACGGAACACCAAGGATTTCAAATCGACCGTCCTGATAGTTCGTTAGGCGTGTACCGGCTGTAAGGGGTATCGTTTGTTGGTTATTTTCGCTAACAGCGAATACCATAGGAAAAGATACCATAGCTGCAGAAGCGTAGGCTTTGCTATACGAAGTATATTCCTCTTCCGTCATTGGAGCAAGCATCTTGGCGTCTATCCAGCCCTCTTGTCCATCATTATCGAGTTTAATGCGATTCCATCGAGGTTTTTGCTCCAGAATGGTACAGGTCTCGCCGAATAGCATTTGTGTGTTTTGCTCTGCGCTTTCTCGTGCTTCAGCACGAACGGGTACAACGCTATATAAACTAATACCTTTCATCGCTATTACCAAACTTCCTGTGGGTGTTCCGATTGCAATTTAGGATAATCGATGGAGTAATGTAGTCCTCGACTTTCTTTACGTTCCATCGCTTGGCGAGTAATGAGATACCCGACATTAATCATATTACGCAACTCGCATATCTCTTTTGTCGCTTTGACGCGTTTGAAGAGGTCTTCTGTCTCTTCATAGAGCAGGTCAAGACGCTCATAGGCGCGTCGTAGACGTAGGTCAGAACGAACAATTCCTACGTAGGTGGACATTATTTGTCCTACTTCTTTTACATCTTGCGCAATAAGCACGCGCTCTTCATTGCTTAACGTGCCTTCATCATTCCACGCAGGAATTTTCTCGTTGAAATCGTACTTGTCTATGACGCTGAGGCTGTGTTTTGCAGCTGCATCGGCATATACAACGGCTTCGATGAGAGAATTGGATGCGAGTCGATTTCCTCCGTGAAGACCTGTACATGAACATTCGCCAACCGCATATAAACGATGGATAGTAGATTGACCATCCAAGTCCACTTTTATACCACCACACATGTAATGTGCACATGGTGCGACCGGAATATATTGCTTGGTGATGTCAATGCCTATTGACATACATTTCGCGTAGATATTCGGGAAATGATGTTTGGTCTCCTCGGCATCCTTATGCGTCACATCCAAACATACATGGTCGATAGCATGAATCTTCATCTCGTTATCTATCGCACGCGCTACGATGTCACGAGGCGCAAGACTCAGACGCTGGTCGTATTTCTGCATGAACTCTTCTCCGTTCGGCAGTCGCAATATACCTCCGTAGCCGCGCATGGCTTCTGTGATAAGATACGCCGGATGCGTCTCGCGGGGATTGAACAGGCTCGTCGGATGGAACTGCACGAACTCCATATCCTTGATGACACCCTTCGCGCGGTGCACCATCGCAATGCCGTCACCGGTAGCTATCTCGGGGTTCGTCGTCGTGGCATACACCGCACCCGTACCTCCGGTAGCCATCAGCGTGATACGACTTAGATACGTGTCTATCTTCTGTGTCTCGGGATTGAGGATATACGCGCCGTAGCACTCGATATCCGGCGTGCGGTGCGTGACGCGGACACCCAAGTGGTGCTGCGTGATAATCTCCACGGCAAAATGGTTCTCCAGCACCTCGATATATGGATTGCTGCGCACCGCCGCCATCAGTCCGCGCTGTATCTCTGCGCCGGTGTCATCGGCGTGATGCAGGATGCGGAACTCCGAATGACCACCTTCACGATGCAGGTCGAAGAGGCCGTCTTCTTTTTTATCGAAGTTAACCCCCCAGTTAACCAGTTCTTCGATACCTTTTGGTGCATTGCGAACGACTTGTTCTACTGCTGCAGGGTCACTTAACCAATCTCCGGCAACCATTGTATCATGAATATGCTTCTCAAAATCATCTACGAGCAGGTTGGTGACCGAAGCGATACCTCCTTGGGCTTTAGCCGTATTTGCTTCCTCCAAGGTCGTCTTGCAGCATAATGCAATCTTGTACTTTTGTGTGCGCGCTACTTTGAGCGCAAAACTCATACCGGCTACTCCTCCGCCGATAATTAAAAAATCATACTTTCGAGTCATATCATTGTTATTGTGCCTTGCATAGCGCCAGAACGCTAAACTCGGCTCCTCTACATATTTTCATTGCTTGTAAGCAGGCGCGCATCGTTTCTCCGGTTGTTACCAAATCGTCCACCACTAAGATTCGCGAATGATACAATTGCTCCGGATGATTCACAGAAAAAGCGTCTGCCACGTTGCTTTTCCGATCTTGTCCGGCTTGTAAAGCCTGTTTGGGCGTATTGCGTTTGCGCGTAACATGGGTAGTATCGATAGGAATGCCTGTGACATCACTAATCCCTCGCGCAATGTACTCTGATTGATTGTATCCTCTACTCCGTAGCCGTTTCGGATGCAGAGGAATTGGAATAATCAGGTCGATTTCATCGAAAAAATCCGCATATTGCATTTCAATGGCCGCCTGTTTCCCAAGTTGGTATCCAATCCATGGTTGATCTGCATATTTCATGGCATGAATCACTTGCCGGATCGGATGATCTTTCTCGTAGAACAAAAAGGCAGCAGCTTGTTTCATGTGCATTACTTTCAATGCTCTAGCGATATCTCTCTTCATGCCGGAGAGAGCCATTTCAGTACTATTATGTCGTTTCTGAGCCTGCTCCGTACGAGGTAGTTCTGATAAGCATTTGGGGCATAGTAGCCCTGCTGGTGTCTTCTCGCCTACGTAGTCTCCGCACATAGGACAACATCGCGGGAAAAAGAGGCTTCTCAACATAATCGGCTGCAAAATTAGTGTTTTTTTTGCACTTATGCAAATATAACTATTATTTTTGCCACAAAACGCCCGAAAAATTATCTTTTATCACTTAACCTACATTGAATTGGCTACCGCCGATAAATTCACGTAGAATAGAGGTGCGCGGAATAAACGAAGCGGAAAGTCCCTCAAAGAAACTGAGATAATACAATAATTGATAAGCTACTTGATATTCTTCCGAAGAGGCGGGAACCGTTTGTAGTGCCGTTTCTACGGTATATCGGATTGCTGGTAGTTCATAAGTCATGGATGTATCGAAGAGAGCGTCTGCTTCTTCGCGGAAATGTTCAATCCATTTTATTTCTCCTTCTCGAACAGCAGACCAAGAAGCAATCGTTTGCTGCGGGGATTTACCACGCGTGCGTAGGTCGCGACTCATACGACGCAAAAGACGATGAACCCATGTGGGTATCCACGTTTGGCCATCTAATGAAACAGGACTCATTGGTGCGGCATATATCTTAAATTTGCAGTTATGATCAATATGCTCGGTTAATATAGGGTTCAGGGCATGAATACCTTCTATAACGAGAATGGCATCCTCTTCTATAGAAAGCGTTTCTCCCTGGTATTCGCGTTTTTCTTCTGCAAAATTGAATGTTGGAAGTGCTATCTCTTTGCCGGCAATAAGAGCTTTGAGGTCTATCTCCAATTGATTTAAATCGATTGCGTAGACAGACTCGTAGTCTTTCTTGCCGTTTTCATCGAGCGGAGTGAGGCTACCATCCACATACCAGTTATCTAGTGAAAGTGCTACGGGTTGCTTTCCTTGCGCGAGCAGTTCCAAGCAAAGTCGGTGACTTGTACTTGTTTTTCCGCTGGACGAAGGGCCGCTAATGAGCACAACGCGTACATTGGGGTTTGCATATATTGTTTGTGCAATGGAAGATAACTGGTCGGCATGGTATTTCTCGCCTTCTGCAACTAACTGAGCAGCATGTCCGCTCTCAATCATTTCATTAATGTACGCGATTCGGCGTTTATCTTCAGCAATCGACATCGGTAATAATTTTTACGTTTTTATTAGATGGTATAGAAAGAATGTGAGTTATTGCTTCTTTGATTCTTCGTTTGGCTTCCACAATATTGGCTCCGTGCTCGATTCGTACAATCAATTCGCGTATCGTATAGGCCTGAATATGATCCACAGGGGGAGTTATAACCGCAGAAATACGTTTTCCGAATACCTGGGTGAGATACGTTTGCAGTTGGATAGCGGCGTGCTGTACGCGCACTCCGTTATGGTCGCGTAGTTGCAGTCGAATGAGCCGGTGAAATGGAGGATATGCGAATAGATTGCGTTCGGCTATTTGTTGATCATATAATGCTTTGTAGTCATGGGCTCGAACAAAATGGAGCACGCTGTTTTCCGGAGAGAATGTCTGAATCCATACTTCTCCTTTTGTTCCTTTTCGTCCGGCTCTACCGGCAACTTGTTCCAGCATTTGATAGGCGCGTTCGTATGCTCGGAAATCCGGTTGGTTAAATAGGGGGTCGGCATTCAAAACAGCCACAAGACGCACGTCATCAAAATGAAGTCCCTTGGTTACCATTTGTGTTCCTACCAATATATCGCATTCATGGCGTGCAAAGGCATTGATGATATCTTGGTATGCCGTTTTATTGCGCGTCGTATCCAGGTCCATACGCAGTACACGGGCATCCGGGAAGAGCGTTTGTATCTCATCTTCGATGCGTTCCGTACCAAAACCGATGGTTTTCAATTCCCCTCCGCAATTGGGACAAACGGGTGGCAATGGCGTATGATAGCCGCAATAATGGCAGCGTAGCTCGTTAGCTCGCTTATGGTAAGTAGTGGTAACATCGCATTGCACGCAACGTGGAGTTTGACCACATTGTACGCATTGCACTTGAGGAGCATAACCGCGGCGATTCTGGAAAAGGATCACCTGTTTATGTTCCTCCAAGGTTTCTTGAATCCGTTCTACCAGAGGATCGGAGAAATGATCGTACATCTCTTTGCGCTCATATTGCTGCTTGAGATCAATGAGAGTGATATCCGGCAGTTCCACTCCGCCAAAGCGTTCAGAGAGGGTCACTAAACCATATGTTCCTTTTTGAGCTAAATAATAGGATTCAATGGAAGGAGTTGCAGAACCTAAAAGTACTTTGGCTTTCTGCATCCTAGCCAGTACGATCGCCGTGGAGCGGGCATGATATCTGGGGGCTGGTTCTACTTGCTTATAGCTTGGATCATGCTCTTCATCGACAATGATGAGTCCAATGTTCTGCAGAGGTAGTAACACGGCACTTCGGGCCCCGATAACTACGTAATTATTGCTGATTATTGAATGTTGATTGGTGATTTGTTTATATCGCTCTTCTCGTTCTGCATCAGTGAGCCGACTGTGATATACGATGAGTTGGTCACCAAAGATGCATTGGAGT
The DNA here is from genome assembly GCA_946616535.1 of uncultured Bacteroidales bacterium. Next base: position 80,280 of record CAMOJA010000001.1, read on the forward strand.
CGGCTGGTTAATTGAGTAGTAAGAGCGATTTCCGGAACGAGATACATTACATTCTTTCCTGCATTCAGTTGCTCTTGAATGAGGTGGATGTAAATATCTGTTTTCCCGCTCGATGTGACACCATGCAGGAGCACTATATCTTTATCTGCCTGCCACAAATCCTCGATTTCATCGAGTGCAGTTTGCTGGGCAGGAGATAAAGCATGCATAGGTTCAATCGGACCTGTGTAAGGAGCAATCTTTCTTGTTCGCCGTTTCGGAGGATCTACCAGACGTTTATCTAAACTACCGGGGAGAGCAGCAGACATGACTTCGCCAATAGTACACATGTAATACTCACTGATCCATTGCCATAGTGCTAACTGCTCTCGGGAGATTTTAGGTGCATCTATGATGGCTGATATAGGCCGTATTTTGGAAGCAAATGCCTCCTCAACAGGTTCTGTATGTGTGCGTAGTACCACACCGCGCACTTCTTTCTTCATCAGGGGCACGATAACGCGTGTCCCGGGTTGGGGAATAGACAAACTATCCGGGATGCTGTACGTATAGCAATCTCGGATAGCTAAAGGTAATATGATATCAACGTAGTTGATAATGGAAGGCTTATAATTGGTAATTAGTTGTTTGCCTCGGCTGCCAAAGCTTTGTTATAACAATTGCGGCAGAGGGGTTCGTAACTATCTGTTTCGCCGAGTAAGACGCGTTTTTCGGAGGCCACGAGACGATGGCTGACATAAGCCAGATCTCCGCAATTTACGCAAATAGCATGGGTTTTATATACATCATCGGCAATAGCCATTAATGCGGGCATCGGACCAAACGGAACTCCTCTGAAGTCCATGTCCAGTCCTGCACAAATTACGCGTATACCGCGATCGGCCAGTTGCTTACATACTTCCACAATACCCATATCAAAGAACTGCGCTTCATCAATTCCCACCACATCAATATCATCCACCATCAGGAGGATATTCTGGCTACTATCAACGGGTGTAGATTGAATTACGTTGCGGTCATGGCTCACTACATCTTCTTCGCTATAACGCACATCAATAGCGGGTTTATAGATTTCTACGCGCAGTTTAGCAAACTTCGCACGTTTCATACGACGGATGAGTTCTTCGGTTTTTCCGCTGAACATAGATCCGCATACTACTTCAATGGATCCCTTTCGTAAACTCGGGCCTTTGCTGTCTCGTTCAGAATACATATATTTAGTTCAATTTAATATCTTGCGCATTCATCTGGAGGGTTGTACGTCCGTGATAGCTATTTTCCTCCAGATAGAAACATATATCGATACTCTTGCCGTTTTGCAGATGTTCGGCTTTCTCTCCTTGTCCAAAGGCGATACCATCCATTGCTACGATACGGTCGGTGAGGTCAAGATGAAGATGTCTTCCTTCGCTTACCGCGCGCGTGTTTCGGTTGTTAATGAGGTTGCGGCAAAGGAATAATGGGCGTTCATTGCCCGGACCAAAGGGTTCCAAGCATTGAAGGATCTTATACATCTTCCAATTCATATCACTCAGTTCTACTTCCGCCTCGATATCTAAAGTGGGCACTTGTTGTTCGGGGGTGATATGCGCGGCAACATATTCTTCGAATCGGCGCTTAAACTCCGGCAAATCGGCTTTATGCATGCTCAAGCCGGCAGCAAACTTATGTCCTCCGAAGTTGGTGAGCAGGTCACGACATGAGTCAATGGCGGTATAGATATCAAAATCGCTTACTGACCGCGCACTGCCACTGATGATATCATCTTCTCCTGCGGTAAGCACGATAGTCGGACGATAGTAAGTTTCTGTAAGACGGCTTGCAGCTATACCCACTACTCCTTTATGCCATTCGGGCGAGAACACGACAGTTGTGTGTTTGCTCGAGTTCATCGGGTCTTGCTGCAATTGTTCTAACGCTTCATCTGTTGTCTTACTATCGTAATCGCGACGGTCCTGGTTATAGGAGTCGATATCTTTGGCGAATCGTAATGCAGCTTCGGCATCGTCTGTGATAAGTAATCGCACGGCTTCTGCCCCGCTTTTAATTCGTCCGGCCGCATTGATTCTGGGACCGAACTTATAGACGAGGTCACTCATCGTGATGGTTTTATCCGCAATGCCAGCTACTTGCATGATAGCTTGCAGACCTACTGAAGGTTGCGCATTAAGGGCGCGGAGACCATAAAATGCCAGAATGCGGTTCTCTCCAGTTACCGGAACGATATCGCTGGCAATAGACATAGCTAATAGCGGGAGCAGACGATATACCTCTTGCATATCTATTCCTCGCCGCTGTGCATAAGCTTGCGCCAATTTAAATCCCACCCCGCAACCACTCAGTTCCTTAAATGGATAGTGGCAGTCGGCGCGTTTCATATTCAGTACCGCTACGGCCTTTGGAGTGATGTCTCCGGGCGTATGATGGTCGCAAATGATGAAATCGACACCAATGCTATTGGCATACTCCATTTTTTCTACGGCTTTGATGCCGCAGTCCAATGCAATGACAAGCGTGCATCCTTTTTCTTTTGCGGTATCAATTCCTTTGGTGGAAATACCGTATCCTTCGGTATATCGATCGGGAATATAATAGATTAAATTATCTGTTTGCGTACGAAGGAAAGAATACATAAGTGCTACGGCGGTAGTGCCATCCACATCGTAGTCTCCATAAACCATGATTCGTTCATGTTTGTCTATGGCGCGGCATAGCCGGTCTACGGCTGCCGTCATATCGCGCATCAAGAATGGGTCATGCAGACTATCAAGCGTTGGGCGTATGTATGCTCGTGCTTCGGCCGCTGTACGCAGGCCTCTTCCAGCGAGAATACGACCGGCAGCCGGACTGATATCCAGTTCGGTGCTAAGGCGTTCAGCCGCTTGTTGTTCGTCTGCCGTCAGTTGTTTAAGTCGCCAATTAATCTCCATTCTTTATCGTATATTCATCCGCTTCTTGCCATTGCGGCAACACTTCTCTAAAATGTCTTAGTTTCTCTATTGAGAAATCAACGATTCGTGTTCCTGCTTCGTAATCTTCAAATCCTGCGATATCTTTGAGCCACGTGTCGTAAGCCACGGAATGACCATTATAATCCATTTGAATACCGTCTGTTCCAACCATATTGACGCCCACAGCATAGCAATGGTTCTCTGCAGCGCGTGTCGGCAACAGAACATCCCAATATTGGATTCGGACAGTAGGCCAACATGCGACACAGATGAGGATATCATACAGGTTATGTTTGTCTTGCCGCAACCAAACAGGGAAGCGTAAATCGTAACATACTGCCAAACGTATCTTTATGCCGCGAAAATCCCATATGGGTCTTTTATTTCCCGGAGTGAAGTACTCAGCTTCTCCTCCGCTACGATAGAGATGATGCTTATCGTAATAGAGCGGAGTATCATTGGGGCGGAACATGAACCCACGATTGTATAATCGTCCTTGCTCGGAAACAATCATCGACCCGATGATAGCCAAGTCATAGGTGTTCGCCATATGCTGAAGCGCTTGACTGGTTGGACCCGTTATCCATTCTTCCGCCAAGCCAGGACGATCGGTACAAAAACCGGTGCTGAACATCTCGGGAATGACCGCGATGTCTGCTTGTCCGGCTATAGCTTGCAGGCGCTCATTCAGCAAGCCCACATTCGCCTGTGGGTTCGCCCACTCGATGGGATATTGGAGCAGCGCAATGCGCATTCGTTGTTGGTCGGTTGTTGGTTGTCGTCAGCCTTACTTCTTCGCCTTTTTCTCTCCTGTTCCGGCAATGTTCTCGCGCATAGCGGTATCGGCTTGCATATTTTGCATGCGATAATAGTCCATAATGCCGAGATTGCCTTTGCGGAATGCCTCTGCCATTGCTTGCGGCACAAGTGCTTCTGCCTCAATCACTTTCGCTCGGGCTTCTTGTGCTTTGGCTTTCATCTCCTGCTCGCTTGCGATAGCCATGGAACGACGCTCCTCTGCTTTCGCTTGTGCAATATTCTTGTCGGCTTCAGCCTGATCCATCTGCAATTGTGCACCGATATTCTTACCAACATCAATATCGGCGATATCGATAGAAAGAATCTCGAATGCCGTACCGTCGTCCAGACCCTTAGATAGCACTAATTTACTGATGGAATCGGGGTTTTCGAGCACCATCTTATGGCTTTCAGCGCTACCGATGGAACTAACGATACCTTCACCGACGCGGGCTAAGATGGTATCTTCACCTGCACCTCCGACGAGTTGCTTAATATTCGCACGCACCGTAACACGTGCTTTAGCGATGAGCTGAATACCGTCTTTGGCTACAGCCGTAACGGGAGGAGTATCAATCACTTTGGGATTAACGGACATCTGAACCGCTTCAAAAACGTCACGACCGGCCAGGTCGATAGCGGTAGCCATCTGGAAAGGCAAGGTAATACCTGCTTTGCTTGCGGAAACGAGGGCATGAACAACCCGCTCAATATGACCCCCAGCCAGATAGTGCGCCTCGAGTCCATCGCGTTTCACATCGGTCAAACCGGCTTTGTGCGCCTCAATCAAACAGTTAACGATCTTTGCGGGCGGCACTTTACGAATACGCATAAGGAAGAGCTGAACCAGACTGATACGAACGCCACTAACTGCGGCATTGATCCACAGCATGAAGGGCACGTAATAGAAGAAGATGCAAAGTAAGATCACCAATAAGGTAATCAGAATGGCGGTAATAACCTCATTGGTCTCTTCGGCAACCAAGAGGACGCTCGATAAAAGGGCATTGATCATTTTTGTTCCTCCTTTTTATTATTTAATTTATTGTTTGCTAACTCTACATGGCCATCTACCTTGGTATCCAGGGCCATTTTATCCAAAGCGCGGCTACGCAGGAATCCCCAAACAGCCAATGCGGATAAGAGTACACAGGCGCCGAGCGTAATATAGCCGGCTGTTGCACCAATCCAAAGCCACGCTAACACAACGGCGCCAATAAGACAGCCGAAACCAAATACGCCCGCAATGCCGAAACCGGGAATCAAGAACATCTCCGTTAATAAAAGCGCGACGCCCGCGAGCACTAATAATACAACTAAAAAATATTCCATGCAAATCTTTTATTAAAAAATTTCCAACTATTTTTTCTAAATCGGGTGCAAAGATAATAAATATCTTTGATATATGCAAACAAAAAAAAATAAATTTGCACATTTAATTTAAATATAGTACTTTTGCGGCGTTTTTGAAAGTACACCTTATAATATATAGCACAGATGAGCAAAAATTTGGTTATTGTGGAGTCCCCCGCGAAGGCGAAGACGATTGAGAAGTTTCTGGGAAGTGACTATCATGTATTGAGTAGTCAGGGACATGTGCGTGACATTGAGCCGATAGGAAAGAACTCGATGGGTATTGATTTCGAGCATGGCTACCAACCGCATTATGCCGTTGATGCCCATAAGGAGCACTTGATAGAGCAATTACAACGCGAGAGCAAGAAGGCGGAGACCGTATGGTTGGCTTCCGATGAGGACCGTGAAGGAGAGGCTATTGCATGGCACTTAAAAGAGGTGCTGAACTTGGAAAATAAGGATACGAAGCGTATTGTATTTCACGAAATTACAAAGCCGGCTATAGAAGAGGCTATTCAGCATCCGCGCGATATCGATTATAATTTGGTGAATGCGCAGCAGGCACGTCGCGTATTAGACCGCATTGTGGGTTTTGAACTCTCTCCTATTCTTTGGAAAAAAGTGACAACAGGTTTGTCGGCCGGTCGAGTACAATCGGTTGCTGTTCGCTTAATCGTCGAGAAAGAGCGTGAGATTGAATCTTTCCGTGCTTCGTCCAGTTATCGTATTTTTGCCGATTTCATCGGAGTAAATCCGGGCGATGCATCCGTTTTGAAATGCGAGTTGAATCATCGTTTCTCGCATAAGAACGATGCAATTACTTTCATGGAGAGTTTGAACTCTGCGATGTTTATTGTGCGCGATGTACAACGTAAGCCGGTAACACATATGCCTGCTCCTCCGTTTACGACATCGACCCTGCAGCAAGAAGCGGCCCGCAAATTAAAGTTCTCTGTATCGAAGACGATGCGTTTAGCGCAATCGTTATATGAGAGCGGAAAGATTACCTATATGCGTACGGACTCGGTAAACCTGTCTACTTTGGCATTGGGTACAGCAAAAGAAGTGATTGCCGAGCAATACGGAAAGGAATATGTTCATACTCGTCAGTACCGCACCAAATCCAAAGGAGCTCAAGAGGCTCACGAGGCTATTCGTCCGACGTATATAAGTACCTTAAACGCAGGAGCGACCAAAGATGAGCAACGGCTGTATGAACTGATATGGAAGCGTACGATTGCTTCTCAGATGGCTGATGCGGAGAGTGAGAAAACTACAATAGAGGTTTCGGTACACGGCAGTAAGTTTGCGTTCGTGGCTACCGGCGAAGTGGTATCCTTTGACGGTTTTACGCGTGTTTATGTGCAGTCGACGGATGAAGAAGCTGAAGAGCGCCGCGTTTTACCGGCTATGTCGAAGCGCGAGCGATTGAAATTGGTGAATGCCGAGGCTATACAGACCTATGCTAAACCTCCTTTCCGTTATAATGAAGCAACGTTGGTAAAACGCATGGAGGAATTGGGTATCGGTCGTCCATCCACTTACGCAACGATTATTGAGACGATTCAGAACGTGAAATACGTAGAGAAGGGTTCTATTGCCGGTCAAAAGCGCGACGTAGTTACGTTGAGTTTGAAGAACGGTATGGTGATGGAACGCAAGAAATCGGAGATGTACGGAGCGGATGCACAGCGTTTGCTGCCTACTGATCTGGGACGGATTACCAATGATTTTTTAGTGGAGCATTTCCCGACTATTTTGAGTTATGACTTCACGGCGCATGAGGAGGAGCAATTTGACCGTATCGCTATTGGTAAAGCCGATTGGACGCAGACTGTAGATACTTTCTATAAGACTTTTAAACCATTACTTTCTTCGATTCCATCGGGAAAAGTGTCGGGTAGATTGTTGGGAAATGATCCAGCAACAGGTTTGCCTATTATTGCGAAGATTAGTAAGATAGGTCCGTGTGTTCAGATGGGTGATGCGGCAGACGATAAACCGCGTTTTGCAAGTCTGAGGAAAGGTCAGTCGATCTTCAGTATTACGCTTGCGGAGGCATTGGAACTCTTTAAGAACTCTTTGCCGTTGACTTTAGGTCAATATAACGATAAGGATGTAATCATCGGTGAAGGCAAGTATGGTCCGTATGTCAATTATGGCAAGAGTTATATCAGTATTCCTCGTTCGATCGATCCTCTGAGTGTCAGTTTGGAAGAAGCTATTCAGATGATAGAGAAGAAAGAGGAGGAACAACAACCGATTCAACAATGGGGTACCATCCAGGTAAGGAAGGGTAGATACGGAGCCTATATCCATACCGCAGAGGGTAATTACCAGATGCCGAAGGGTATGAATCCGGAAACGATAACGGAGGCCGAAGTGCGTGAAATAATGGCGAAGTCGGAGCCGAATAAGCCAGGAAAGTTCACTTTTCGCAAAAAAAGTGTAAAATAATCGCGAAAAATTTGCACATTTCAAAAAAAAGCAGTACTTTTGCACCCGCTTTCGAGAAGTGGCGCAGTTGGTAGCGCACTACGTTCGGGACGTAGGGGTCGCGTGTTCGAGTCACGTCTTCTCGACAAAATAGCAGCTCAACGGCTGCTATTTTTGTTAGAAGACAAAGGTGCCTCCAACACGCGTGGACTTTATCCTTCGCACTCGCGTTGGAGTTTTTTACGGGAGGCAAGGAGAAGGATGACAGCTGTGATAGCTGAGAGCGTGTCGCTGATAGGGATAGCCCACCAGATGCCATCGATGGGATCTGTAAATGCAAACGGTAACCAAAGAGCCAGCGGGATAAGATAGATGACTTGTCTCGTAAGGCTGAGGAAGATGGATTTGCCGGCTTTTCCAACAGAGGTGAATAAGTTACCTGTTACCATCTGGAAACCGATGATGAGCATGGTGCTACAGATGATACGCATGGGTCGAATAGTTTGACTAATAAGGTCTATGTCATGCGTAAACATCTTCGTGACGAGTTCAGGGAAGCACTCTCCAAGGATAAAGACGATCCCCATGACTCCAGTGGCATATGCGCAGGTAAGATAGAAAGACTGAAGCAAACGATCCATATGTTTGGCTCCATAGTTATAGCCGGCGATAGGTTGCATTCCTTGGTTGAGGCCCATCACCATCATGGCGAAGACGAAGGTGAGACGGTTGATAACTCCGTATGAAGCAATCGCCATATCTCCGCCGATGTTTTTGAGTTGATTATTGATGATAATAACTACAAAGCAGTGGGCAATATTATAGAGGAACGGCGACATTCCGATGGCTAAAGCCCGTCCGGTGATATGTTTGTTAAGTCGCCATATTCCCCGATGAAATCGAACCAATTCGCTACGGTCTGTAAATTTGGTAACTTGCCAGACGACAGCAAATGCTTGGCTGAGAACCGTGGCTAATGCAGCGCCTCGTACGCCCATATCGAGCGCAAAGATGAAGATGGGGTCGAGAATGATATTGATGATGACAGCGAAGAGGGTAGCAATCATGGAGAAACGCGGATGTCCGGCAGAGCGCAACATGGCGTTAAGGCCGAAATATATATGGGTGAGGATGTTTCCGTACAGGATGATCTCCATATATTCGTGTGCGTAAAGAATGGTGTCCTCGCTGGCCCCAAAGGCCATGAGAATCGGGTCTAACCAGATAAGACCAACGGCCATGACGATGGCAGAGAGAATGATATTGAGGACGATGACATTGCCTAAAACGCGGTTGGCTTTATCATAATCTTTCTCGCCGAGATAGATGGCTAAGAGCGAAGAAGCGCCTACGCCAACAAGACTGCCGAAAGCGGCGCAGATATCCATGAACGGTTTGGCTACGGTAAGTGCGCTGAATGCCAACGCGCCACAACCATGCCCGATATAGATTGAATCGACGATATTATACAGCGAAGTGGCTGTCATCGCGATGATGGCAGGTAGTGCATATTTCCACAGCAGTTTATGCACGGGAGCTGTACCTAATTCGGCGGTTCGGGTCATATGATTTTTGTAGCGATTTCATCGAAGGCAGAAGCGGCGGGATGACCGGTTTGTAGGGCGATGGGTTCGCCAGAATCTCCACCTTCGCGAATGGATTGAACTAATGGAATTTGCGCCAGAAGCGGGATTTGGAGTTCTTCCGCTAATGCTTTACCTCCATCTTTACCGAAGATATAATAGCGGTTTTGCGGTAGTTCGGCCGGCGTGAACCATGCCATATTTTCTACGAGACCGAGAATAGGGACGTTGATTTTCTCGTTCTGGAACATCTCTACGCCTTTTCGTGCATCGACGAGCGCAACGGGTTGTGGCGTAGTAACGACGATGACTCCGGTGAGTTGGAGCGCCGAGATAAGGGTAAGATGAATATCGCTGGTACCTGGCGGAAGATCAATCAGAAAATAATCGAGTTCTCCCCAATGGGCATCATCAATAAGTTGTTTGATCGCATTAGAGGCCATTCCACCGCGCCAGATAACTGCTTGATCGGGATTGACAAAGAAACCGATGGAGAGCATCTTAACGCCAAATTGTTCGATGGGTTCGATAAGCGTTCTTCCTTCGATTTCAACGGAGAAAGGTCGACAATCTTCGGTATGGAACATCTTGGGCATAGATGGTCCGTGAATATCGGCATCGAGAAGTCCGACGCGATAGCCTTTTTGCGCCAAGGCGACAGCCAGATTGGCTGTGACGGTTGATTTACCGACACCTCCTTTGCCGCTATGAATCGCGATGATGTGCTTCGCGGCTATGGGCGATTGGTGGTTGGTAGTTGGCGTGGGATTTACCTTGACGAATTTGGTATGTATATTCGTCGCTATATTGGGATCAATATAGGTTTTTAGCGCCGTCTCAGAAGCTTTGAGTACGGATTTAATGAACGGGTCGTTCTCTTTTTGGAAGATGAGAGAGAACGAGACTTCAAAACCGGAGATACGAATGTCATCTTCGAGCATGCCGCTTTCAATAAGATCTTTGCCGGTTCCGGGATAGCGCACATGGCGCAGGGCATCTATAATCTGCTGTGGATACATGTTATTCAATTTTGCGAGTGCAAAATTACAGTTTTTTTTCGATATATGCAAAAAAATCCAAGATTTTGTTAAAAAAAGAGCGACACAGCGACACAGCGACACGAAAAATTTTTTGTCGAAAGGGTCGACAATAGGTAAAGCATAGTACATAAGTAGTACATGACCAGTACTAAAGTCTAGGATTAGTCCGACAATACTCCAACATTACTCCAACATTACTCCAACAAAACTCCAACAAAACTCCAACAAGACACCAACAAAATGTGATGCAGAGGCGTAGGGAGATACAAAAAATGGAGCGTGTGTGCGCTCCATTTTTGTATACGTTATTTCATCGGATGCTCTTATCTGCGATGATGATGTTTGCCAACTTTGTCAACTTTGCCAACTTTGCCATGGAATTTTTGGAACTCCCTTTCAAAGCGAGCGTCTCGGAAGGATGCTTCTTTGAATCGTGCATCGCGCATCGATAACTGTGCTCGTCTAGCCCCCATCATTCTCGCTTCCCGGCATTTGGGACAGTGGCATTGTTTGAGAAATATCTCTTTGCGGAAATCTGCTTTACGTCCTTTGAACTCGCCTCTTCGGCCTTGTGCACTTGCGCTCATGGAAGCGCTCATCATAGCGGCAACTAACAGTGCCATAGTAACCATTCTTTTCATAACTGTTTGATTTTTAATGGGTTAATGAATGTTCTTAACCGCGACTCATCTCGCAGTTACCATGGATTAACAACTATCGTGCCAAACTGAAAAATAAAAAAAAGATAGCCCGATTGCTCGAGCTATCTTTTTATAGGCGTAGACTGATTTATTTAACCATCAGTTTAGCCTGGTAGATGCGACCATTCTCGCGTAAGCGGATGAGGTAAACACCAGCAACCGGCATACCCGGGATAGTGATCGGGTTGATCAGATTCTGTGCTGTATAAACGAGTGCACCGGTAGCGGAGGTAACCTCAACCGTAGCATCATCGAAGGTACCGAGGATGCGAATCGGTTCACCAACCTGTGCCGGGTTCGGCATAACAGCCAGCGAGTTGACAAACGTATTGTTAATACCTTGCGGGTTGCCCACTGTGATAACCAATGTAGCCTCGCCGCAGTTGAGGTTAATCGTACGTGTGTAAACACCTTCCTCAGTACCAACCGGCAGAATCTCTACGTCGTTGAGTACGTACGGCAGATTCTCCGGCAATACGCTGTCATTGAGGACGAATGTCTGCTCTTCCGTTGCGGTAGCTACCAAAAGATGGAGCGTTACAATCGAGTCACAACCATAAACCGTCTTGAGTGTACTTGTCCAATCGCCAGCTTCGCTCAAACCACGGAAAGGATACTCATCATATTTCTCGTTCGGGCAGATAGCTGCACGGATGAAGGTCTTCTCATTCGGTACATTCTTAATCTCAACAGCGATTAACGAATCGCAGCCCTTTGCATTCTTAATAGTATCTTTGTAGATACCAGCTTCAGTCAGCGCAGGATATTTCTCCGAGAAGTAGTAAACGGAATCCGGGCAGAGGAATACCTCTTCGGTTTCGCCTTCCAAAATCGGAGTTACTGTGAGATAGAGCGTAACGATACTATCGCATCCGGTAGAAGCGGTAAAGGTTTCCGTAACCGTGGTGTTAGTATAATACTTCTCGCCTTTGAACTCATAGTATGCACCTTGACAGATAGTATCCTCAATATTTATGTGGATAATTGGTATTACTGTCAATTGGAGCTCTACGATAGAGTCGCACTTATTTTCACCGGAGAGTTTACGTTTATACGTATCCGAAGCCTTGGCATTATGGATAACAAATCCGTTCTCCTCATAATCTGAGCCCTCGCAAATAGTCGCGCTTAATGGAGTGAGAGTATCACACTCAACGGTAAGATTGAGGATAGTCAGTTTATCCGGATAACCCTTCTTGGTAGATGCGATATATTCGTCGTAAGTAGTAGTCTTACCTACAATCAAATCATATGCATCAATCTCGAACGAAGCATCGGCATAGTCATTCCAACGGCAAATTGTCTCGCTATACTCGTTCTTGGAGAATGTATTAAGTTGTACATTATCCAGATAGAGGTAGTTGCCCGTGTTAACACCTTGATATGTGTGTGACTCAGCATAGAATGCAATCTTAATATTCTTGCCTACATACTTCGTCATGTCTACATACCATTTACGGCGTTCGTTCTGTACCTCGTTATAGTCGAAGTCGCCGGTTCCGTCTGCTTTCCAAGCCCATGAGTTCTCCAAAGACCAAGATGCACCTCCATCCTCAGAAATGAGAACTACGAATTGGTCATTGAGTCCCAGAGCTTTCGGAGCACTCTTGCGGTTATTATTCCACATACCGAGATCGAAACTCAACATCATATTCTCTGCTTGCTCTCCATCAAGGAAGATAGCCGGCGTGAAGAGCCAAGCGTAGCAGAATGTTGCCGAAGATCCGGTACCGGTAGAAAGAATGCTATAGATGGTTCCTTCTCCCATACCGTCTGCATCGTTTGAGTTACGACGCCAAGCGGCATTGCTGGATGCGGCATCAGAGGTGAATGAACCAACTTTGCCGGTTTCAATGAAATCAGCAATTGAACTGCCCGTACTGGTACTGGTTGTAGTAGATCCACCACGTGTCCAGTTAGCCGGATACATTCTCTCTTCTGCAAAATCTTCAACGAAGAGCGGAGCTTCATAACTACATATGAAGGATTGCAAAGCGGACCAAGGGGACTCCTCATCCTCCGAGCAGAGATGCTTGATGCGGAAGAAGTACGTATGCGCCGATATGAGATTATTGAAACTGAATTCGCGTGATGCTATCGTCGAATCAATCTTCATTACAATGCTATCAGAAGCAAGTCCGTCTTTATCTGCTGCATACAGCTCAATGGATACGGAGTCGCAGGCATCTTCAGGCAGATTCCATGCAATGGAAGCATTATGTGCAGAAACATTCGTAATTCGAATATTGTTAGCTGCAGTACAGAAGGTTCCCTTAACGATTTCCATATCATCTACATAGAAGTAACTAGTAGCAGTTGGTTTAAGTGCTGCAATAGCAATGTGGCCCTTACCAGCATACTTTGCTAGAGGAATAGCATACTCTTGCCACCAGTTGTTACCGCTCTTATCATCTGTAATAAAGCGATCAGCCATGCTGGTGTTGATCGTTCCTGACCATACTTTATTATACGTGATGGTATCCAACGGAGTGAATGTCTCGAAATCCTCCACATTCGTCATCACGCCGATAACTAACGTACGACTGTAGCCGCTATTAACAGACGACAAGCGTCCTTTACCCTTAATATCTGCGTTCGTATTGGTGTTACTTGTGCTATAGAACTCAGCAGCACGTCCCCAGAAGTGGAGTGTCATCGAGTCAAGCGGGAAGGCCATATCGGGCAGTGCTACATATGCATTGTAGTAGGAAGCAGTAGTGTAGAAGCGTAATGCTTTACCATCCTTCTCATCATTACGTGCATATGCCTTTGCCGTTGTGGTAGCCCATGTGTTAGCATAAGCATACGGTTTATAGGACTGGGTGGTGGATCCTGTTATGCCATTTGCCCAGCAAGCCGGAATGTCGTAATGAGTAGTACCGGAGGAGTAGAATGGAACGAGATTATTTTCAAAATTCCATACAGCATCTTCCGCTTCTTGCGGAACACAAGGTGTAGTGAATGGGATACTGATCCAATCGCTGAATTCTTCGCCACCGCAATTCGAACGAACACGGAATGTATATGCGGTTTCAGCTTTGAGGGTGTCAACTTCGAAATAGAGTGTGTCGACAGTCGTGTTAACAACAATACTATCTTCTCCGGAAGTTGCTTTGGTTATGATTTGTACATCCCAAGCCTCTTTACCGCTACCCCACTTGAAAGCAGCCGTGTTGTATTTCAGTTTTTCATTCAATATTGAAGTTTGAACTGGGACAGCACAACCGGTCTCTTTCTCAACGATTACATCATCGATGTACATGTAGTTCGTTTGGTCGTAGTTAGTGGCAAACACAATATATTTACCTTCGCCTACTCCATACAGCGGAATAACTACTTCACGCCAGAAATTAGTTCCTTGCGGATCATCTGCTAACTTGGTAGCGGTTACTTCGTCAGCTTTGTAGGTAGTAATCTCTTTAAACGTATTGTAATCATACGGATCGGTCATATAACCGACAGTAATCGATCTACTATATGTACCCTTAGCGTACATGTTGGAATAAGCACCCGTGCTCTCATTTCCATAACCAGGACGAGCCTTGAAACGTAACTGCATCGAATCGAGATTACAATTGATTTGAGGCATTAATGTATATGAGCCCACTGTACTTGAACTGTAGAAACGCATACAGGTATCGCCCGAGAAAGAGTACCACGAAGTGCGCAGTTTGGATGTTGCATTAATGGAGTTGGCTTGGAGATAAGGAACATTGGAATTGCTGAAAGAACCACGAATCATTCCCTGCAACCAACCTTTCTCTTTCCAGTACGTAGAGTTGTTGTAATGCTCTTGCGTACTCTGAGAATCAAAGTTCCAGAACGCATCTGCTACCTCCACTAAATACAATGTCGAACCCTTAGCTGCTTCAGAAACCCAAGGCGAAACCTTATCACCACTGACGGCACGTACATAGAACTCATAGGAGGTACTCGGCAGTAAGCCGGTCAGTACACAAGCCGTAGTATCAAAGGTAGAAACCTCCGGGTTTTCCGGAATAGCTTCGCCTGCTTTAACGGCAACCACCTGCCACTGTTTGTAGTCTCCGATTGTCTGCTTCCAACTTAATTCAGCAGTAGTCGCATAGGTTCTACCGCACTCGATTGTTGCCGGCGCAAACACTTCCGGAGCTTCTACTACGCGTAGATTGTCCAGATAAGCATAAGCTACAGTCGTACCGGAACCGCTACCACCAAATTGACACAGTACCAGATGCTTGCCTGCTCCTTCATAGGTGTTAAGCGGCAACATCTCATGAATCCATGTTCCATAGTTCTCACCCGTATTAATGGTGTCCAGCCACTGAACAGTAGCCAGAACAGAATCCAGCGGTTCTGCATATTCGGCTATACCATAAGCAAGATTACGTTTGCTTGCCTCAGCCACTGTAGTCACAGAGGTCCTCCAGTCAAACTCAATCATTGCCTTGTTCCAATCGGCATTGATTACCGGCAGCACAGCCACAGCAGACTTAGCGGGTGTCGAAGCGGTGCCAAAGGTACTTCCGAGATACAAACCGTTGTCACCTGTTACAGTACCAGCCTTGTTAGCCGACGCGTACGGACGGCAATAGAATGCAGAACCAGAGAGGTATTCCTCAATGGCCTGGCCACCATAATACAGATTCCAGCAATCCACTCCGTCATACGGAGAAGAAGTACGAACCACTTTACCACTGAAATCGTTCTCATACGGCATATTGTATGAAAGCGGGCATACGGTATTAAACCAGCGCATGTTAGACCACAAGCTCTCAGACTCTTCGCCTACTGTCTGTACATATACATAATAGCGGGTTAGCATCTTCAAACCATCCACACGGACACCATTGCCTTGTACGAGCGAGTCCATCATGTCACCTTCTTCCGTAGCAGGATCAATCTTCTTGCTGGATACTTTGACCTTATATTTCGTGCCTACCGTATCCCAAGTCAGAATCGCGTACTTCTCGCCTACTTCTTCCGCCCAAACCTCAAGTGGCTCACGAACGGCGGCAATAGACTTGAATTCGATATTGTCCACATAGACGTAGTTAGCCAAGTCACCGGATTCCGAAAGGAACATGATACGGTTACCCTTATTTCCACGCCAATCGCCTTCATATTGGTCGAAACGAACGGTATAACGATACGCTTCGTCGAATCCATAGTTGGTTGCGACTGTTGCAAGGGATACCTGATTCAGTTTGAGTGTTGTCATCGGCTCGAACGTCGTCAAGTCACTTGCATTAGTTACCACGCCTACCGTCACTTCTTTAAGATATGCAGCCGAATTTCCTCCATGTGCATCAAACGAGATTTGATATTTGCTGATATCATCCGTGTTCATCGGCGGAGTGACAGCATAAGCACCGTCTGATGCCGTGGTATTGAACATATAGAGATATCCGTTTGTGTTGAAGGATGGTGCATTGGTAGTACCGGAACGTACACCCATCGTCCAGCATTCCTCGTTTCCTTTGACAGAGAAAGTCTCTTTATAGGTATCAATATTGACACTCTCGCACATGGTTGCAAACGACACCTCGTCACTCCATGCGCCGACCTTGTCATCGCATATTCCGCGTACACGGACATAATAGGTTGTATTGACTTTTGCTTTTTCGCTTATGAAAGCATACGGCATCGCATCCACTGTTTCCCACAGGTATACGATAGTACTGTCAATGGCAGCTCTATTCAGAGTGTCCAATCCGGCCTCGGTCATGGATTTGGCCGTCATCAGGAATTCCCATTTTGTAGAAACAGCCGATGTCCATTTAGCGGTAGCTCCCATCGTACCAATATTCTCAACTTCGACATCCATTACTTTCGGACACAAAGACAGCGGTTCCACCTTTACATCGTCGATGTAATAGTAGTGGTTTGCAGTTGAACGTTTTACCATGCAGAGACGCTTACCAGCCGATGAACCCACATATTCGTCTAAACGGACGATATACTCCTTCATAGCTGCCAGACCCTGTACCTTAACATAAGCGACATGCTCAAATACGCTCAAATCAGTAGCATCGACAGGGATTAGACCGATCTCAATCGTGTCATTATATCCTGCGTTTGCCGGTTTGAGCCACATGCTCAATTGCAAGGTGTTAATTTCAGCGTCTAATTCGGGTAAAGCCAACCACTGATCGGTCGTCGAAATGGTAGAAGCACCCATTACAAGAATGTTCTTTCCAGAATGTGTGTAGCCATCCAATGACGAGGAGCTGATGTTAGGATAGTATTGTGTATGCGAATAACTGCCTCCAGGGGTATAGGACTTCCATGGAGAACCGATCCAGCACGCAGGATACTGCTTGAACTGGGAATTAGCCGCATATGACTCCATATCATCGAAATAGGGGATAGGCTCTTTCTCGCGGCAATCCGTCGTGAAAGCATAATTGATGATACCTGGTAATGTGTCGGTGCCATAGATAGCAGAAATAGAAATCTGATAAACAGAAAGAGGCTCCAATCCAAGTTTTGCACCAAGACCAATCAGTACTGTGTCGATCACAGTTGTATCCGCTTGATATTGCAGAGAGTATGTGCCATAACTATCTGTGCTGACAGCAACCGCTTTCATTTTGGTAACTACCACCTGATGCTCCACCTCGGCATTACCTTTCCATGCCACCTCAGCGGAATCCGAGCCGGCTGTCAATTCGATATCATACGGACGGGGACGAGCAGATTGCGAGTAGAAGCTGACGTTGTAAATATTCACACCGTTTTCATCATTTCCACTCTTTGGCAGCACATATTTGAACGCAATATACTTGCCTTCTCCGGTATAACCGCTCAACGCATACGCGCAGTTTTGAACACGCGGAGACATGGTACCTGTACCGTCAAACACTGCAATGGAATCGAATGTGGAGATATCATACGGATCCGTCATGACACCCAATGCAATACGTGCATCATCCACATGAGATGCAGAAGAATAATAAGGAGATATGCCAAAATTGACGAATACATCCTTCATATTCGGTACCGCAGGCATGGCGATATACTCTCCCACATAGCTCATCACCATGGCAGGGGCACTACTAGAATACCATGGCCAACGGTTTGGCGGGGTATTGATATCTACCGTTACGTCCGGGAATATGTTGCGGGTGGTGGTTATTCCGTTAAACGGAACAATCTCACGGCTGGAATAAGTGCCTTTGGCCTCTTCCTTTGCATTGAAGGTAATCTCATAAGGTAGTGTATCTTGCATGCGAGGAATCTTAATACCAACCGGGAGTGCAAAAATAGACGAATCACTACTGCTCAAACCTTGTGCATAGAGGTATATTACCTTTCCTTCTAAGGTGTCAGCCTCAATAGAAATGGAAGTTGCTGTGATTCCTTCTTTCTCAACAAGCACTTTTTGTGGCTTGCTACCATCATATACGAGATCGGAAGCAACTACTAGGTTCCATGCCGTTGAAGCGCCTAAATCAGATACATTTACGTTCAGACTATTGTGATTTACATTCGAGAACGACAATCCTTGCGGAATAGAAGCTGTCTTGGCATATTCTACTTTGAGATTGTCCAGATAGAAGAGATTCTTCTTGTTCTGGAAGTCCGATGCAAAAGCGATATACTTACCATAGATGGTGGTATCACCAATCTGATAACCTTGATAATTCTTCAGATCTACCGTGAAACGGTGATGCATATATGAATCGGACAGATAGCATGTATCTACCGGAACGAAAGTAGCATAGTCATCCGGATTGGTCATTATACCCACAATAATGGCACCTGCATATTCCGGATAATCCTCGCCGGCATATCGTTCAGCATATCCCCAGAAAGTAACCGACAAGTCACGGACATCCTCTACATTCATTTCCGGAGTAGCACCATAAGCATACTCTCCAGCAGGGATGGCCGTTGTTACGGAAGTTTTGCTACCGGAGAACACGAAGCAGGAGGTGCTGTCATAGGCATACTTTCTCCAATCTGATTCCGCAGTATTACGGTTGACATACGGCATGATATCCATCGTCACACCGTCGCTTTCCATAATACTGGTACCGGATGTCATGTACTCCATATGTGTCGGAGAATTGGCAAGATAGGTCTTATTGAAGTTTTGCACATAAGGAACATCAGAGATGTTACGCGTGCGGAATGAAGCTGCAGACCAACCGCTTGTTTCTCCAGAGCAGTAAGAGTTTACAAACCAATAATACATAGTGTTACGTTCTAAGTTCTTCAATTCAAACGAGAAATTAGTAACGAATGTATCTACAACTATGTCAGCAGGCTTAATGTAGAGTGCCGAATCTGGCTCAGACAAAGACACGACCAATCTGATACTATCGGCATCCATTGAAGCTAACCAAGACAAATTTGCGGATGTGGTTGTAACACTACCTGCATTCAAATGGGAAGGCAAGTCGCACGTCGGCATCGGACGGACAATAATCTCATCCAATGCAATACCGCGTCCGAAATTATCAGACCCTTCAAATGCTAATTGATATGTCCCACTTTGCGCAGGCAAATCAATTGTTTCCGAAGTCCATTTAGTGTACTTCGATGTTGTTTTGTCAGGGTATGTTGCCAACAACACCCAGCGAGCTTCCTCGGAAGAGCGATAATAGACACGAAGAGTGTCCACATCACCCGTTCGTTGTAACTGAGCATGTGAGAACATTAAGACAGGGAGAGTTACTTCGCGTAAATCCATTGCAGGCGTAATCAAACGCGTGCAAAAGCGTTGCGTCTGATCCGTCGTATTACGGAGCATCACACGGAAGTCGCCATCAGCAGTACCTTTAGGATACAATGCCGTGTCGATTTTCTCCACTATCCATGAGGTTTGACCGGCGACATTTTCCTGAGTCCATCCTTCAGGAATAGCACCATCCTCAAACCCTGCATGCAGCACATAAAGATCTTCTCTGGCTGCAAATGCTGCTACGGTCATCAAGACCATAAACAACGCGGAGAGTAAAGTTTTTCTCATAATGTTAATAAATTTAGTGAATAATAGGGCGCATTTTCGTGGGTAAAAATGCAGTTGTTATATTATTATTATTATTATTATTATGTTAGTAATAATAGTCTCTGAAGCACATACAACGGGATGGTGTATGCGTTACATTAATTAATAAGGAAACACGCACGCCTACGCGCAAGCGTTGGGTAGTGATATTCATGAGCGTCGAACCTATGAGGCTATTGATTTGGAGATTCTTTTGCGTGTTCTCCCAGGATTGTGTGGCCGGGTTGGTGTCTATTCTCGAATAATCGAATAATGGCGTAGGCGTTTTTGATGAATACTCAACAGGAATATCATAACCGGCATATACCCCAAACCGCGCTAAGCCTTTTTTGCCCATGGGGACGCGAGCACCCAACTCCAGTTCTACGGCTACCTCATGCGCATCTGCACTGGCGCGAAGCGGATTGGTATTGAACTCGGATTCCGGCCAGAAACCATATTGCTCTGAGTTACGAATGGGCTCGATAAAGCGCTCGTATTCTCCTTCCGCAAACATGCGTCCACTGGATTTGAAGTTATTGATAAACGGCGCGGCGCGGAATTCCGCTCCAAGACCGATATACATCCATTCGCCAATCTCATAACCGAATTGAACCGGAAGAATGAAACGGAGTTGGCGCTCTTGCTCCCTGAAATCGGAATAGACGTAGCGATAGATAAGCGGTTCACCCGTGAAATCGACGCGGTCAAAGGCATCGGAATAGGAGGCCAATGCATTGTTGGTAACGATGTAATCGACTCCTAAACCGGCATTGAAGAAGAATTTACCTGCGTGGATCTCATATTGCAAGTGCGCTTGTCCCCCATAACCGGCTTTGGGTTTGACACTGGAAGAAGACGCAGGTAGCATATTTGCTTCCACACCGGTCAGGCTGAGGCCTAACCAATGGGTTACGGCGGTTCTACCATACCGCGGTGCAGCCATCAGCGAAGCAGCCAACAGCAGACAGATACATACTATGATAGAACGTTTTTTCATCTTATTACAATTTTAGCGGTACGATGCGCAGCGGGGCAAACCAGCAGGTAGATACCCGGAGCGGTAACACCGCTGAGCGTATTCGATTCGGACAAAGGAATCACTACGCGACCCATGACGTCTATGAGCATCCACGGTCCGTCCATTTCAGCCGAAATCTCGTCTATACCTTGTGCACCATTGTAAATTACCGGACAAACAGCCACTTTGACGCCATCCGAGGAACGGGTTACCACGACGGTATATTGCGCTCCCAGATCCGCTGTACCTACGATCAGATAGGAACTATTGGCGCCATCCATCAGTTGCCCATTGCGATACCACTGGTACGCAGAGAAGGAGTAGCCGCCATTCAGGCTATCGTTGAGCAGCGCAATGATACCATTCTTCTGCGCCACAATTGAGGACGGATAGTTGACTTGTACCATCACAGGTACATCCGGTGCGGGGCAGCGCGGCGTACCCAAACGGAGCGTAGCAGGGTAGTAACCCGGTACGACCGTATCCGGCAGAGGAATGGCGATCTCGTCGTCTTTGCTGAATTGGTAGAGCGAGTCAAATCCGGCAACTATGGCGATGCTGTCAAACAGGATATGCACACTATCCAAGCGACCTTGTATGATTTGCATCGGAACAGGTAATGCCGGTTCATCGCCGCATGCAGTTAACGTATCGCTCAGTTCGACTATCAACGTCGGCTCAACACTAAGATGAAGCGTTACGATACTATCCACATCAGGCCATTGTGTACTTTTAAGATTTGCAGTATATGTGCCTGAAGTGGTGATTTTCTGGTCACCCAATTGGAAGTAACCACCTTCGCAGAATGAGGTGTCAATGGTGAATTTTGTTTCGTGGATATGAAGATATATGATACGCTCACACTCTCCTATGTACTCATGAATCGTATCATCCCCAACACTCCAATAGGTATTTCCTATCGTTCCATCATTATAAATGAATTGATATCCTCGTCCTTTGTCTAAGACTACATCCGCGTAGCCCACTTGAGGCACGGTTACTTCAATAGGAATAGAATCTACACAGTCTCCATTTGCGCCATTCAGCGTTCCAATCATCCAAGCTGTATACGTACCTCCTTCTTTCGGGTAGATATGAGATACAAGTGAGTCTGTGTCTGATATTCTTGGGGAGCCATCTCCGAAATCCCATACAATATTATGAAGCAACTCACCTTTCGTGAATTCTTGATCTACTACAATGATACTATCCTGTATATTAATATCCCATTCTTTGTGATATGCTTTGTAGAGGATATATGAGTTATTATAGAAGGTTACTACATTTTGACAATGCTCTACTTCCGTTTTATGCACGCCCGCTTCTACATGAGGTAAACGAGGAATACCTGATACCTCCAGAGTGTGATAACATTGCTCGTTTCCCAGAGTGATTAAATCTACATGGTATGTAGCTGTATCCATCGGGTCGATGACAAAAGTGCGTTGCGTGCTGAGTACGTGATCTCTATCATCTTTCCACCAGCGGTATCCAAATCCAATAGGTGCCGTAAAATGTGTTGTTGGATTTTCTTCTCCGCAATTGAGACCAGACATTTCACCCGATTCGCAAGAAAGCGTTATGTATCCGTATCCACCATGAGCAGAAAGCGAACATCCGGTTGTGGTGAATGATACTGTGAATGTTTTTCCTGCATGTTCTTTCATGTTGAGAGAAACGGTAGTCCAGTCTTTGAAATACACATCGCTTCCTCCATAATTTTTGGCATTGTCCCACTCTACGGCATCGCCATATCCCGATGTGAAATTCGCATCGCCGCATCCCCCTTCTAACGGCTGTCCATCCACCAATGTTTCCATGGCAAAAATCGGATTATAGGAGGGATGATCTGGGTGCGGATTAGGTAATACAAGTGCATATCTTAACACTAATATTTTCTCTTCATTCTCAGGAATAGTATAACTATAGCGAACTCGGCTCATGTGAGTAGGTTCAAAACGTCCAATACGAACAGACGCCAACGCCCCATCCGGTTTTGTGCGTAGTTTATTCATGGAATAAGGGTCATACTCATTAGGCATATAATGAAGCGTATGCAACGTCTTACTATAATCCTGATTTCCATAATCAACCGCACCTCGGTTCGTTAAATTATAAGGTAAGATGGGATTTTCATTCTCATCTATATTATAATTAGTTTGCCACGAACATGTAGTCTTATCTAATTGCATATAATCTACACATCTCTCTCCAAGTCGATAATACAAGAAATAATAAGATACCCAGTTCGTGTGTATGGTGTCATTCTCTTCTACGCACAGAGAGCGAATTTGCACCATTTGAGCTCCTTCTTCTAATCCGGAGAATATTGTTTCTAACCGTCCTCCTTTTCCTGGATTGACATTATCTACTATGCGATTATACCATTGCCCACTTTGCATATCGCATAATCGCACTTCGTATGCAGCTACACTACCTGTTGCTCGCCACGAAACCGTAACAGTAGCATCCACATTCAAGTTATGATGTATTTCTGTAGGGAATGGGCAATCCGTGTCATAGCCGATCTCTATATTATCAATTGCAAAGGACGGATTGGTGGGGTATCCTTTGATAGAATAAAATACGAACATTAGACGACGTGTCTCTGTTTCCTCTTTTACGATAAGAGATAGGGTTCCACGATCCCAAGTTCCCTGATTATACAAAGGCTTAACTTTGTTTCCTTCTTTTGTTAAGCAATATGTTGCTTCTCTTTGCCATGCGAACATATCAGAAGTGGGCATGGACAAAGCATCCAAATCTTCCGGCGCCCAATATACATATACACCTTCGTCTCCTAAATTTTTGCATTTGCCAATCCAGTCAAAATTGATAAGATACTCGCCTTTTGGAAGAGTAATCGTTCTATAAGCTACCGTCATCATAGTAGCTTGTGTGGTATAGCATAATGTATCCTTGGCGCTTTTAGCAGCAACATATAGACCATACTGCCCCAATGAAGAGTAGTTACCTGGTTTCCCGAGATACCACCAGTTTTCGCATCTTTCAGCTCGGTTTCCAGGGTTAAGAACCCATTTCTCACGCTCGGCTTCGTCCTCAAAGTCGCATTGATAAACCACCTGTGCTGCCATCGGTAATGACAACAACGCGGTTATTACTATGAATATTATCTTTTTCAATATACTGTATGATTACAATATTACAAACTCTACACGACGGTTTTGTGCACGACCTTCCTCGGTATCATTGGTGGTAATCGGTTGCGATTCACCCTTTCCTTCCGCTTCGATACGCTCAGGAGCTATACCACGGCGGATGAGGTCGTCACGTACGCTATTAGCACGTCCTTCGGACAGTTTCTGGTTCGCTTCGTCCGAACCGACATTATCGGTGTGACCCGTGATGCGGATGCGAATCTCCGGATTCTCGTTCATGAGATCATACAGGTCTTGCATAGACGGCATAGATTCCGGAAGAATCGTCGTCTCGTTGGTCGCAAAGAAGAGGTTATGCAAGATAATCACACGTTTCTTCACGATCGGCTCGAGATAATAGGTATATTCGCCTTCGATGCTCTCCAGCGGTGCTGTTAACGCAAAGTGGTTAGCTGCTTCGATATGGATGCGTAACGAGGTATTGAGCGGCAAGCGTAATTGCGCAGCGCCGGTTTGCTCATTCGTATTGGCCGAAGCCAGTACCTTATCATCCGCGGTATTCAAGAAGGTGATTGTGGACGCTAAGAGCGAGTCACTCTTGGCATCACGAACGAAACAGCGGAACTCAGGCCGCGGCGTCATAGCCAATTCCAGGGTATCTCCCCATTCGCCATGGCTATACTCGTGCTCCAACGGAATATAATCCGCATGCGTTAACTGGAGACGATAACCTCCAGCTGCCACTTTCGCAACCATCACACCCTTGGAATTCGCGGTCTTGCGAATCGGTTTGGCTTTCGGTTTATCCAACGCCGTCATTTCAACCGCTACAGACGGAATAGCCTTGTTTGTCCGGCTATCCGCAATGCGCAATACCATAGCCGGTTTTTGCGGTTTCGGAGGCTGCGGCTTATTCATTTGCAGCAGGGCGGTCACTTTGACACCCACGAGTAAACTATTGATACGTTGACTTGCCCAATCGGAACTATGGAGCGAGCGGGTAGTGATAGTGTTCTCATCCGCTGTAGCTATAGGACCTTGCGCACCTTTCGCCAAGTTCATTACACCGTAATCCATGAAGAGGGCTGCACGCAGATGCAACGGGTATTTACTCGCTTTATTACGCTTATTCCATTCATCTCCCATGAAGCCGTTGATATACACACCCACTTCGGCGCTTGCCGTTAGATCCAGGCCATAGTTATACGTGCCTTTGGTGCGGTAGGGTGCATCGGTAATGATGTCATGCGACGGCATGTCTGTCCAGTTCGGATCAAAGGCCGAGAGGTCGGTGATAGACGTGGTAAGTGTACCGCGTTGGTTATAGGTACCGAGTACGGTATAGCCGACTTTGACACCCGCCATGAAATACCATTTATCCCATTGCCCGCCAAGCAATATCGGCAGCATCACCTGACCTGCGACATGGTTCTCACGCATCGGATCGCCGAAGGTATAATGCTTGATCTGGTTATAGCCCTCCGCCATCATCGCTACATCGTACGGATAAGGGAATGAGATCTTATCCATGGAGGAGAAGATACGGAACTCGGGGCCGGCATGGAGGATAAAATGGTCATAGCGATACTCATAGCCTACGCCTAACAAACCGCCTCCGCCGCCGATGAAACGGCTGTTAGCGCTTTTGTTGACGAGTCCGCTGTATCCGGCACCGCCCCAGAAGGCGATATGATGCAGATTGCGGTTTGCACCTTTCCATTCCTTCTTGGAACCGGCTTTCTTGCTGTTTGTCTTTTTTGCGGGAGCCGCGCTCAACGTCTGAGCGGCTACCAGCATGATCATCAGAATGTAATACAATGTCTTTCTCATCTTGCGGCCCTCCTTATTCGATTACACTGATTCGGCAGACACGTGTCTCGCTGCCTATTTGAACTTGTACCACATAGATACCGGCCGGTACCGCCATGGTGATACTATTTGTTCCTTCGGAGAGCGCTTGTGTGAGCGCGATGTCTCCGAACATATTGACGATGGTTAACGAAGCGGCCTCCGATACTTTGACGGTAAGTGTTCCGCCTACCTGAACAGGAGACGGATAGACGTATACCACTTTCTGGTCCTCTACAGCCGTTGGGCGGAAGGGACAGGTGGCCACTTTCTCGCCGTTGCTCACACGCGTCATTTCCAAATGATAACTGGCCGATGGATCCAGACCTTCTTCTACATAGAGATAGGAGAGGTTGGCGCACGGAATAGCTTCGTTGTTCTTATACCATTGGAAATCGGTGAAGATATGGGTTGCCGAATCGGTGTCCAACGCTTCTGCATTCTTGAGCGAGAGCACATCTCCCCAACGCTGATACACCCAACCGGGCATACAGACGCTGACAGCGGCTTCGCGAACGACAGAGCAACCGAAGTCATTAAAGAACTCCAATTCAAAGAAACCTCCGTTCAATCCGGTGATGGAGTCCGAGGTCTGAGGCTCTCCGCCGTTCACGGTATAGTAATCAAATCCTTCTCCGTCGATGAAGATAGCTCCCGAATTCGGCTCGTCGCTCATCTCACGAACCGTCACAATCGGTAAAATCGAATCGAGAACGGTTACATTCATCCAGAGTGTGGAGTCGCAACCATATTGATTGGTATAGAAACGGTAGAACTTACCGGATTCATGTGATTTATAGGTCTGGCCATCCATAGTGAGCGGAACTTCTGCGCAGATCGTTGTATCTCCGACATACTCGTTGGTAACGGGACTGACACTAAGTTTCATCTGAACTGTTGAGTCGCAACCGGTAGCTGTTTTCCAAGTGTTTTCATATTCACCGGCTGCAGCTAAATATTGTGGTCCGAAAACAATGTATGTTCCGTCGCAAATAGTAGAATCAACTTGCAGGAATTTATCCCCAATCTCAGGAAGAGTAATGGTAATTACTGTATCATCTATGCATTTCCCCTCTGCAATTGACGAATATAACGTGACATTGTATGTTCCTCCTTTTTGAGGGAACGTTACCACCGGATTCCTCTCTGCTCCTACTTGACCATTTCCAAAATCCCATTCATACTCATCGCAGGGTTCGTCATAATGGTATTCAATCACATTATTGTACTTTGTCATAATGTGACTCTTATTAGTAAACTTAACGCGGTTCTGACAATTAGACGGCGCATATTGCCATTCGAAATCGGCAATTGGGAAACGAGGACGTGCGGAGGAATAGAGGTCAAAACCACAACTCTGCTCCTCGAGATAAGTAAGGTGACAGCGATAAGTAGTAGTGTCTGTTGCATCCACTAACAAGGTTTGACCATCAGGAGATAATTTTTCTGCTGGTACCGGGTTGTCGTACTTGTCAAACCACTCATAATCAAATCCGTCCGGAGCAGCAATCGACATTTGTGCATCGTCACCACAACTTGTTCCTACAATGCGAGCAGCCACACAGTCAAGCGAGAAATAGGCATAACCATAGTGTCCTCCCCAATTGCAATCATATGTGGTTAGGCGAATACGAATTGTTTCGCCAATTCTATCAGAGAGGTTTAGGCCTATTGTTGTCCACTCTTTCCATGTTACGCCTCGGCTTGTAACATGCCATCCGTTATCTAAACGCGTCATGTCTGCGATGAAATCAACATCTCCGCAAGTTGGGCTTATTAAATCTCCCCAAGCATCGATAATTTCTAATCGGAAACGGGGCTGACTTTCCGTATCGTGCTCCGGATCCTCCATGACAATAGCATAGTGCATCAATAGTATGGCGGATGATTCATCTACTGTGTATGAAAAAATCATACTTTCCGCTTCAGAACCGACGTCCCAGTTCCCTAATCGAATAGATGCCAGTTCATTTGGGGCTATCGTGGGTAATTTATTATCTGTACGAGGATCGTAAACATCCGGATTGACGTTAATGGTGTGGCGTGAGTATTTGCTGTCAGGGCCATAATCCACAATGCCCTCATTCTGATCCGGAGTAGTATACGTCCCATACATTACTTCGATCGCCGGATTGTTTTCTAAATGTACATAATCGATACAATGCCGATCAGGATAATAAACAAGTACAGAATTGAGATAGGTATATGCACTCGTATCTACATTATTGCAAATTCCGCATACTCGTATGTCATAAGAGCCTTCGTCCAATCCTTCTAATATATGCTTCTCGTCATAGATACCGGATGTTACATTCCATTTATTGCGTCCATGGCGGCGATATTCGACTGCATATTGTTCGCTGGTTCCTTCCCAAGTGACTAGCATGCTATCTCCGATAATCTCAGACTGAACGTTTGTGGGCTTCTTGCAATTGGCCAATGTAATTTGAATATTATCAATACATGCGCCGATAGGCATTGGTAAGTCCGTTTCTGTATTTCGATTAACCCAGATGAAATACATGCGGAGCACTCGTGTCCCGTTACTTGACACGCGAAAATCAGCATGTTGCCAACGACTTGCGCTATACAGGTTCGTTAATGAACAACCGGTTAGAACCGTAGAAGGAATTTCTGCGCGGGACGAACCAACGGTAAGCGAATTTATCGTTTCTTTATCATATATGCCGGCATACAGAGATGCACCTTGTGCACCAACGCAACACCAATCGAAAGAACATTCATATACTCCTTTGGGAAGCAAAATGTCCCGATAGGCATATTGAGTAAGAGGGCCGACCCCAAACTGATTGTCTTCGCCATTGTTTGATATATAAAGTGATCTTTCTCCATCGCTCCGTGCTGCTTTCCCCACTATCCATTTCTCTGAAAGCGTATCAGCTCCCAAGCCGGGATTCAGCACCCACTTCGACAACTCAACAGCCTCATCCTCTTCAAAACTGAAATTGTACGGCACTGATATACTCGCGTCAGCATTCTGCGCGTACGCGTACGAACAAAAAAGGAAAGCGCTCAACACAGCAAGAGCAAAAACTCTCGCACCTCTCATATATGAAATAATATGTTTAAACATAGCAACTTGTTGTAATTGGACTTAAAAATCGTGCAAAAATACACAAAATATTCCAATTATACAACTTTCTGCTGCTTTTTTTGTAATTTTATTGCATTTTGTAAAATAAACTTTACAAAAATTACAAAATCTCCCTTAAAATATTCTAAATGTCGTATTTTGCGCACTCATAATGTCGCATTTTGTGTTCACTATTTCACATCTCCAAATCCCGAATCAGACTCATTCCTTATAATAATTACATACCTGAATCGTATGTAAATGACCTATTTATACTTTTACTGCAATGACTATATATACAAAGTATATATCCCATTTGATGATAAGAAGTTGCTCTTGCGTATGTCAAAAAAAAGATGTACCTTTGCAGCCGCAAAGGTGATGATTAAGTCATGAAACGTTTCTGGAGCATATTTCTCTGTTTGTCGCTTGTGCTGCCGATGGTTGCGCAAGAGGAAGAACTCTGCATCGACGGAATACTCCTCTTCCGTGAGGATTTCGGCGGTAACGACCCGTCCGATCCGGACATCAGCATGGCCAGTGTTCAAGGCATGGACCCGAGTTATCACAACTCCGGTAATAGTTTGGGTAGCGGCAATTATACGCTGCGCAAAGAGGGCTGGCACAACGGTATTCAATGGCATTGGCAGGATGACCATACTTATTTCGGAGACAAGACACGAGGCTATCTTTTGGAGGTGGATGGAGTAGGCGGCGCCAAACCATTTTATAGCAAGACGATAGAAGGTCTTTGCGCTGGAAGCAAACTGACCTTCAGCGCGTATGTGGTCAATGTGCACTATGCCGGACAGATAAATTGGTTAATCAATAATAGAGGCTATGTCTATCCTCGGATGAAATTCGTGCTCAAAGATCCAACGACAGGCAGCGTATTAGCAGAGAAACCTACCGGAGACATCCTTCCGGATCCGCGTTATACGACGGAAGAAGAATGGAGGTACGCCCGCGAGAATAGCCTGTCTGCGGAGTGGCAGTTGATCGGTATGAACTTTATTGTGCCGGATGGTGTGGAGTCCATTCAGATGTTCATTTATAATGATGTCACAAGTAACGGAGCCGGTAATGACTTTGCTTTGGATGATATTGAGATACACCTCTGTCTGCCGCCTGTGACTGTTTCCGGTGAATCGGAAGTATGTCTTGAGTCTGCTGCTTCTCTTACTGCCAACTTCACCAACGACGGCACGCTTGCTGAACCACTTGAATATAAATGGTGGCACTCGGAAGATAGTCTTGTATGGACGGAACTTCCCGGTTTCATCGGACCAAATCCGACTATCGATGCTGTCCATAAGGCCGATTCCGGTTGGTACAAAGTGGCCGTCTCCGGCGATGGAAATATCGAGCGCGTCAACTGCCGAGCCGTGAGCGATCCGTTCCGTTTGCGGGTCAACGAATGTGAGCCGCCGGAGCCGGAGTTGTGTATCGACGGAATACTCCTCTTCCGGGAGGATTTCGGCGGTAATGACCCGGATGATCCGGAAGTGATTTCTGACGCCAACGCTGCGCGGGCGGCTGTACTTGGCATGTCCTCCAATTATATTCCCTGTTTGAGCCGGACAAGCGGGATGAGTAGCGGAAAGTTTTTGGTAACCAAACAAGGATACCAAAATGGGATTCAGTGGCATATCATGGATGACCACACTTATCCGAACGACAAGACAAAAGGCTATCTCTTACAGATAGACGGACGAGGGGACAATGCGCCTTTCTATACCACCACGATAGAAGGTCTCTGCCCCGGTTCGCGTCTCACATTCTCCGCTTATGTAGCGAATGTCATGACTTGGGGACATTATATGAACCCTAACAGGGATGATATCTATCCGCGGATGAAGTTTGTGCTGACCGATCCCTCTTCGGGGACCGAACTGGCTACCTATGACACAGGTGATATACCATTTGACTCCGCTTTTATCGAAGATAATTCGTCTTGGCAGTATTCTGCACTCTGGCAGCTCATCGGTATGAACTTCACCGTGCCGGAAAACATCTCTCGTGTGAAACTCACCATTTATAATAATGTACCCATAAACGGAAGCGGTAATGACTTTGTATTGGACGACATCGAGATTCACCTGTGCGCACCGCCTGTGACGATAGAAGGCGAGGAGGAAGTGTGCGCAAACAAACCAACAACCCTCACAGCCAACTTTACCAACGACGGTATGTTTGCGGAACCTTTAGCTTATAAATGGTGGCATTCTACGGATAGCATCACATGGACAGAAATATCCGGTTTCAACGGAGAAAATCTGCTCATCGATGCCGTTCAAAAATCCGACTCGGGTTGGTATAAAGTAGCCGTCTCCGGCGATGGAAATATCGAGAGCGTCAACTGCCGAGCAATGAGTGAACCCTTCCGACTGAGAGTGAACGAATGTGAGCCGCCGGAACCGCCTTGCCCGGAGTTGATCACTATTACTGCTGACACCATGGTTTGCGACACGCTGATGCCGTATCGCTGGCGGGATACGCTGTTTACAGAACCTGCTACCTATGAGATTCTGTATAAGAACCAACGGGGCTGTGACAGTCTGCTCTGTATATTGACTCTCGCCACCCAAGTGTGCTGTCCGGAGATGGTAACTGTTACGGTGGATACGGTGGTTTGCGACACATTGATGCCGTACCGCTGGCGGGATACGCTGTTTACAGAACCTGCTACCTATGAGATTCTGTATAAGGATCAACGGGGTTGTGACAGTCTGCTCTGTGTCTTGACTCTTAATACCCAGATCTGCTGTCCGAAGATGGTAACTATTACGGTGGATACGGTGGTTTGTGACACGTTGATGCCTTATCGCTGGAGAGATACGCTGTTTACAGAACCTGCCTCCTATGAGATTCTGTACAAGGATCAACTCGGTTGCGACAGTCTGCTCCGTGTCTTGACTCTTAATACCCAGATCTGCTGCCCCGAGATGGTGACCATTACCGCCGACACGACAGTCTGCGATACATTGTTACCCTTTACCTGGACGCTAAGAAATCAGACTTTTGTCTTTGAACACGCCGAGATTCAAGTGCTGGATATACCTCATCCAAAATGGACCGATTGTACGGATACCAGTTATATTCTCCATCTTGATACATTCCATTGTGAAAAGTTATGGCCGCTTATTGTCAATAAGTACAACTGGGTCTTGCTGTTGGATAATGTGTCATTAGCCCGTTTGCTTCCGGGACGTACTGCGTGTGCTTACCAATGGTACAAAAACGATGCACCGATACCGGGTGCCACCGACGATGACTACTCTGAGCAGAATGAGTTGTGCGGACGATTCCAGTTGCGGATAGTCTTAGATAACGAACAAACGATATGGTCAAATATTCTGGAAATCGGCGAAGCGCAGGAAGAGTTACCTGTGCGGGTTACTATCTTCAATAGCTGGGGTATGCTTGTTCGAGAGAACCAAGTATCCCACGGGGTGTACCTCTATCGCTATGAACAGGGGGAGAAAAAATGGACAGAGAAGAAACTGATACCATGAGACGTGTCCTCCTTTACATAGTATTGTTTTTTCCGCTCGTGCTTCATGCCGAACACGTGTTCGAGGTGGGTGTACATGGCGGAATAGCCGGTTGGTCTTCGAAGACGGTATATGTGAACAATACGGTCGGATTTCACGGCGGAGCACAGGTCTATTATAACTATCTCTCGCCCTATGTGATAGGTTTCCGAACCGGACTTACGCTGGACTGCCATCAACCGGGATTTGCCAAAACGAATTACGAAGATCATTATGCTACCATTGACGTAGAAAACCAACGAATGGAGATTGATTATACCATCGGTCGCCTTACCGAACGCTATACAACATGGTCTGTAGGAGTCCCGCTGCAGTTGGCGCTTTCCGTTAAAAACTTCTCGTTCCTCATTGGCGCAAAGGTGGTCTTCCCGATGAATACTTGGTGGAAGCAGAACGTGGAAAATGCAGCTCTCTCGGTCTATTATCCGGATTATGACAACCGCGTCTATGAGTCGTTTCCTTTGGCGGCTTCGCGGGATTTTGCAATGTACAATAGCGGTAAACTGCAATTACCAAAGGTGCAGTGGTGGTTGGCTACGGAATTGAATTATATGATTCCATTGAATCCTCGAGCGGATACTTACCGTTCGTATCTCGTTGTCGGGGCTTATTTTGACTATAGTTTAACCAACTATAAGCCGGAGCATAGCAATGCCGAGTGCCTGATCATGCTAACCGACACCCGTGACGGTTTTCCGCTGCAACGAGTTCTGACGCCGGTTATGTCCGCCAACCGCTTCCTCCGGCAGTTGGTGAGTCAATGCGCGCTCTTCGATGTAGGACTTAAGATATCCTATGCCATTTCTCCTTACGATCGGGCTTCCCGTCGCCGTGCTTTTCCTTGCCGGTGTAGTCCTTTTGTCTTCTAAAAATAAAAGAATTCGTTCTATTTTTGCGAAAAAATCCATTTTTATTTGCATATATGCAATTTTTGTTGTAAATTTGCTCGCTTTTTTGTAAATCGTAAATGGTAAGATGAATATTATTAAGACTCCGATTGAGGGATTGTTGGTGATTGAACCGCAGGTTTTCAGGGATTCTCGCGGGTATTTTGTGGAGACGTATAATGAGAAACGCTACCGCGAAGCGGGGATTGATGCGCAGTTCGTGCAGGACAACCAGTCTTGCTCCAGTTATGGTGTAGTGCGCGGTTTGCATTTTCAGCGTCCGCCATACAGTCAGGCGAAGTTGGTTTGCTGCACGGTAGGTCGTGTGCTGGATGTGGCGGTAGATTTGCGTAAAGGCAGCAAGACGTATGGGCAGTGGTTCAGCGTGGAATTGAGCGAAGAGAACAAACGTCAGTTCTTTATTCCGCGTGGTTTTGCGCATGGTTTTTCGGTATTGAGTGAGCAAGCTATTTTTACCTATAAATGCGATAATTTGTATCATCCGGAAGCTGATGGAGGTATTCTTTTGAACGATCCGGATTTGGCGATAGATTGGCAAATTCCGGAGGAGAAACGGATCATCAGCGAGAAAGATAAACACCATCCGTTATTGAAAGATTTGAAAATCACGGAATAATATACTTTGTATATTATAGGTACGTGCAGGATACGATATACCCAGGTAGTGAGTCCTACTCACCCAGTAATCACCCATATAAAGTAATCACCCATATAAAGAAATAAAGAATGAATATATTAATTACAGGCGCCAACGGACAATTAGGCAATGAGATGCGCGTGTTGAGTGCAAAGCACTCGAAGCATAGCTATTTCTTCACGGATGTCGTGGAGTCGGATGGCGTGTATATGCTCGATATCACGGATAAGCAGGCGGTAAGTGCTTTTGTGGCGGAGCATGGAATAGACCTGATTGTCAATTGTGCTGCCTACACGAACGTGGATAAGGCGGAAGAGGACGAGGCGACGGCGATGAAGATTAATGCGGAGGCGCTGAGTGTGTTGGGAAATCAGGGTGTGAAAGTGATTCATGTGAGTACGGATTATGTATTCTCCGGCGATGAGCATGTGCCATGTCGAGAGACGGATCCGGTTGCGCCTCGTACGGCATATGGTCGGACAAAATATGAGGGCGAGAAATTGCTATTGGCCGCTTGTCCCGATGCGGTAATACTTCGTACGGCTTGGTTGTACTCCGAATACGGGAATAACTTTGTGAAGACGATGATTAAATTGGGTAAGGAGAAAGAACAGTTGGGCGTGGTGTTTGATCAGATAGGCACTCCGACGTATGCGGCAGATTTGGCATGGGCGATTTTTACGGTGATAGAGGCGCCTGTATGGCACGCGGGTATCTATCATTTCACGAACGAAGGTGTATGCAGTTGGTATGATTTCACGTTAGCGATTCATGAGTTGGCGGGGATAACAAAATGTCAAGTTCGCCCGATTTTATCGGAGGAATATGCGTATAAGACGCCGCGGCCGCACTATAGCGTACTCGATAAATCGAAGTTCAAAAAGACATTCGGGGTAACAATTCCTCACTGGATGGACGGACTTAGACGTTGCATGGAAAGGATTTGAGATTTAGGATTTAAGATTTCAAATTTATGAAAGAGGTTCTGGATTTTTTGACAGCGTTGTCGGTGCATAATAACCGGGAGTGGTTTGCTGAGAACAAAGAGTGGTACAAACGGTGCCACGCGCGCTTCAACGAGGTATGCGCGGAGTATATCCGTCAACTTGCGATGATAGAACCGGAGTTGGCTATCCTGCAACCGAAGGACTGTATCTGGCGTATCTACCGCGATGTGCGGTTCTCGAAGAACAAAAAACCGTACAAAGAGTGGATGGGATGCTTCCCGGCGAAAGGTGTACCCGGTCAGCCGAAGACGTGGGGAAGAAAATCGATGCGCGGTGGTTATTACATGCATATCCAGCCCGGGCAATGTATGTTTACCGGAGGTATATGGGAGCCGAGCAAGGAGTTATTGACTGCTTTGCGCAAGGAGGTTGAAGCGAACTACGAGGAAGTGGAAGAGATCATGGGAACCAAAGAGTGGCAACGCTATTTCGGGCAGGATTTTGACAGTTATTGGGGTGTGCTCAAGAAAGTGCCGGTAGGTTTTGATCCGGCGTTCAAGCATGCGGACTGGTTGAAACATAAGGACTATACGTTCAGTACGCCACTCACGGATGAGGAGGTGTGTTCGCCCGATTTCATCGACAAAATAATCGATATCGCGAGGGCAGCCAAGCCGATGAATGACTTCCTCAATTATACGTTTGAGGAATACGGGGAGTTCCCGGATAGGTGCTAACCCGACGGCCTGATAGTTCTTAGCCACAAGGGCACGATTTAGCAAAGACTTGCTAGTTCAATGGATAGAACGGGGCTCTCCTAAAGCTCAAATCCGAGTTCGATTCTCGGGCGAGTCACAACAATAAACGATTGAAAAAACACAATACTATGAAACACAAATGGCTTATTCTCGCAGCGCTGAGTATTCCGTTGGCGCTGAGTGCCCAAAGCGACACTACCCGGATTTTCCGTTCCGCGATATCTCCGGGAATGACAGAAATGCACGAACGTAGTTTTGAAATGGAGGATACGCCGGAGTTACAGAAGACTCCGGACAGTTTGACTCGTGTTCAGACGACCACTATCTATCACTACACGGACACCTTGACTCTGTTGATCGCTTCGCAGGACAGCGTAGCGAAGCAGCGTGAAGAAGTGACCTATGCAGACTCGACCAGTCGCAAAGGTCATTACATCGAGGCATATGTAGGCTTGGGATACGGTTCCTTAGGTTATTCTTTAGCCGGTACAGAGAACAGGACGATTGGTTCATTCAGTGGTTTGCTGCAGATACAGTACGCCTATTTCTTCCATGAGAACTGGGGTGTGGGAGCCGGATTATGGTTTACAAATTACACATCACATGCTCGTTTGGGCGGAGCCTATTCATGGTTGGACCAAACGGATACAGACCTGGAGCAGCATTATGACCATCATTCGACCGTCAATCGTTGGAATGAGCGCCAGACGATCCATAATATAGGTGTTCCTATCTCGCTGCAGTTCCAATACAAAAAGGAGGACTGGAAAGCGCGTATCTTTGCTGATTTAGGTATTGCTCCGGCGTTCTCTGTAATGAAGAAATACAAAGTGCTGCAAGGCGAAGTGGCGCATGAGGGATACTACCCCGCATGGAACTTATGGTTGCGCGACATGCATGAGTTTGGTGTGAAGAACTATGCTTATCAGGGGAAGTTGGATGTTCGTCCGCAAGTGGCTTTATTTATGGACCTGGGTGCCTTACTTCCGTTGACGGATCAAATTGATTTGTTCTTAGGCGGTCATTTTAATATCGCGTTGAATGATGCAAACAAATCGACGAAGCATCCGTTGGGTTGGAAGGACGACACCTTTACTTTTATGGACGAATACACGGGTGCGTACTCGCTGGATGCAGCAGGGAAGTCGCATCCTTGGGAAGTAGGCGTGAAGGTAGGTATTCACTGGCATCATATTGCTGCGCCGAAGCATAAAACCATCGATTACTTCGACTATTTCACTCGTAGGGATACGACGGTTCAGTTAATTGCCCGCAATGATACGAGTATCGTGAGTCGGGTAGATACGCTCACTCGTGCACACATCGCCAAAGCGGCTGAGGAAGTGGAGAAATTCAATAAGATCTACTTCGATTTCGATAGTTACAAGTTAAGCGAAGAGGCTCAGAACTACCTGGCATCGATTGTAGGTGTGCTGAACAAAGTGCCGGATGCGAAGATTGCGATTGACGGTCACGCGTCGGAGGAAGGTCAACGGCGTCATAACGAGAAACTGGCATATAACCGCGCGAAAGCGGTCGCCAAGTTCCTTGTCAGTCAAGGCATAGACAAAGAGCGTGTGATTGTAATCGGGCATGGTTCATTAGTTCCGAACGAGGAGAATGTCAACCACGAGTTGCCGTTGGATCGCCGTGTAGAAGTAAAAGTAGTTCAGAAACAAAGTGATATTGAATAAGGAGGCAAAGATATGAAAAACGAAGTTAATCGTGCCTTTATGGCAAAGACAACACGAATATATATATTGTTAGTTACCTTACTGGCTGCCACAAGTATGCAGGCACGCATCTTTGACAAAGGCGAACGCTTGTATATCAACATGGAGGCGCAAAGCGTGAAAGATGCAGGTGGAGACTTACAGTACGGCTGGTACGCCACCATGAATAATTATAACTACGCCTATTTCTTCAAAGGCAGCCAGAATGCATGGAGCACCCAGGTAAAGCAATATCAGGGGTCTGTGTGGTACGTAGAGGCACCCGCCGGCGACTGGGAGTATGTGATCCTGACGCGTCACTCCTCCGCGAACCCGAGTTGGGGAACAGTAACCCGTCAAACGGGAGATATATGGTTCTACTACATGGATGGCAGCACGAAGAAGATGCGCGAGCAGAACTACATCCAGAATTTCTATTATAACGACGGCGGAGACAAAAACGGCGCCAACTGGGAATATGTAGCCCCTGCTCCTTCGGGAAGTCCGGCCACATGGGAGTATGAGGACGAGCAGATTTGTAAGGAAGCTGCGGGCACACAGTATATCCTGCAAGCCAAGAACTACGACTACGACAACACCTATTGCCACTCATGGTTCAAATATGAGAACAACACCTGGAAACGTCTGGACCAAAGCGAATGGTACACCAGCGAGGATAGGGAACATATCGCCCTGCCCGTGACCTTAGGCGGAGTCAATTCCGATGTCTATTATTTCCTACAGGCCAGTCGTCCTTCCATGTGTCGATTGATACGTGTCCGTATTAATCAGGATTGCTCGGAAGGAGCATCGGGCGCATGTAAGATCACTTCGTTTGTTGCTGTAGCGGCAGATGCTAATGTAACTGACAGGACCAGTGCGGTGAACGGCGTAGTTGCTTTTGACGACAAGAAGAATGCCGGAAAACTGCAAATATGGTGTCCTGATGTGGATACATTGATTATTGAGAATGCAGATATCGAGACTCCGCAGACCTTCCGTCTGAAAGGTTTGGATGCTTCGTCCAAGAAGACCTATACGCTTTATGCCAAGTTCCTTGAAGGCAGCGGATGCGAGGCATCCTGTCAGGTTACGGTAGAGCCGCCTGTTAAGAATCCCGAGACCCACACGACTACCGGGACTGAGGGCGATCAGAACCTCACCCGTTTCACCGAAGTGGATGTCAAACTGACGCCGGATAACCAGACTTCCACCTATTTCATGTGGACGAACTCTGCCAATAATGATACGATTATCGGTACTTCGTCGGATAATAGAAACATCACTTTTGATGCACCTTCAGAGGCTACTACTATAACCTATTATTTCCTCGCCACCAATGATCCTCCTACGCCGGAAGGCAACCTCATCACCAATGGTACTTTTGAGACAAAAGATAACTTGGAGAGCAAGTATAATTACTGGGGAATGGGCGATGCGGTCAATAATTACTATGACTCGCATACGGGCGCATCCGGAGGTTACGCTATTGTCAAAGATTCGTACACTTTCTATCACACCTATAATTCCGTGAAAGCGCACGAAGGAGAATATTTCGGACTCTTTGACTCCAAGGTCACTACGAATGTAGAGGATCAAGCGGCATGGATTGCCAAATCCGGCACGAATAATCCGAAACTGAAAGTGCAGAAAGGCGTAAGTTACCTCTTCTCTTTCTGGGTAGCAAATGTCAACGCTTTCTATCAGATGAATAACGGCGCGCGACTGCAGTTCCAGATCAGTTACAACGGAGGTTCTACATGGAGCGACTTAGGCGGAGAGATCAACCTCGGCAATTATAAAGACAACCGCTGGCACGGATTGTCCTCTATCGCTACTCCTACCACCTCCAGTACGAATGTAGCACTACGTGTGATCAATAAGAACACCAGTAACAAAAATATCGGAAACGACTTTGCGCTCGATGATATCCGTTTCGAGGCAATCACCGCCAGTTCTTCCAATATCGCGGGATATGAGATTTTCCCTGTGAAATATATAGCATGTGCTATCCATAGTGCTACTTTCGCCCAGCGTCAACCCATAGGATGCGGGACAACGGTTGCGGATGTGGATTTCACCGTAAACTTCACCAATCCGCGCGGAGACCTCTATATCTATGAGGGTACTACCCTGCTGGCTAAGATTCCGCATAGCGAGATAGGCGATAATGCTACGTCGTACACAGGCGTACTGAAGGATCAGCCGGTTGATAATGCCGATCATACGCTCACCGTCTATTTTAACGATGGCGTGGTGAAGACCGATGCGCCTACCACCTATGTCTATAATGCGCGGGCTGTCCCTGCTATCTCCGTCAAATCAGTTACTTGGGGAGAAGTGGCATGCGACGCCGCTACTGTCACCCTCACAGCCGTCATCGCTTATACCAATCAGAACGGAACTTTGACAGCCAACGTGGATGGTGGTACGTCTGTTTCCGGTTCGTTCACTGCCGATAGCGATGACGAGAAAGAGGTGACGCTTGTCATCCCGGGAGTTGCCGCCGATGGATTAGGCAATCATAAGCTGAATGTCAATTTCTCGGGTTCGCACGGATGTCCGATTGCCGACTATACCCTGCCCGAAGCACCTATCACGCCGAGCGCCTTGAGCAAGAACTTTACTTTCTCCACTCCGGGATGTACCGATTTGACAACCACACTGACCTTTGATTTGGACTATACCTATCAGCAAGGTACTTTGCATTATAGCATTGAAGGTTTGAGTGGAGACTCAACCCGCACTATCACCACCTCTAAGAGCGAGCAACATCTCACAAAACTTGCTTTTGAAGGCATCCCGGCGGACGGCAACACACGCAAATTGCATGTGACGTTCGACGGACCGAATAGTTGTACGAAAGAGTATACCCTCCCGGCTTGTCCTTTCACTCCGGCTTTGCAGTCAGTGGTTGTGAGTGGCGTTCCGGAGGGACTGGCTTGTCACGGCACAAGTTATAACGCTACCGTAACCGTCACCACTCCTTATCCGGCGGACGGGAAGAAAGTCACCTTGACTTACGAAGACGAAGGTACCGCCCGAAGCAAGGAACTGACTATATCCGGAAGCACTGCTTCTGCTACCATTACCTTACACGATGCAGCCGGAACCAAAGTGATCAATGCTGCTTATGCAGATGCACCTACATGCACGTTCCCGTCTGATGCTTTTGATCTTCCGGGAGCACCAAGCATGGATATCAGGAATTTCAGTTACTCTACCCCCGGTTGTGACGATGAGACGACAACACTGACTTTTGATTTGGACTATACCTACCAGCAAGGCAATTTGACCTATCGTGTTGACGGGATGACCGCCAAGAGTCAGTCTATCACGGAGAAAGACAAGGGCGAGCAGCACCTGACAGGTCTTACTTTTGAAGGTATTCCGGCGGACGGCAAAGTGCATACGTTATATGTA
Organism: uncultured Bacteroidales bacterium; assembly: GCA_946616535.1. The sequence goes on from CAMOJA010000001.1 coordinate 121,140, forward strand.
GCCTTTGACGGACCGAATAGCTGCGATAGTACGCATACGCTGGATGTAGCGCCCTTCTCTCCGAAAATCACTTCCGTAGAGGTAGCGGTGGATCCTACTGCACTGGTGTGCGGGTCAAAAAATTACAACCTCACCGTGACAATCAAAACGCCGTACGACGCAACAGGCAAGAATATCGTTCTCTCGGGAGCTGCGGATGCTACCGTTACCGCCACCGGTATGCAGACTGTGGTACCGCTTACATTGGAAAATATCGGTGCTACCGGACTGGTCATCGGCGCCAGGTATGAAGATGCAACAGCTTGTACGCCGGTGCCGTCTGATGCGTTCGATGCTGCACCCGCACCTGTATGCAATATCTGGCGGGAGACGATCTGCGAAGGCGAGAGTTATACCGACCATGGGTTTGATATCCATACGCCGGCAGTGGGCGAGTATGAATACGGCACACTCCATGACTCGCTCTATCTCTCCGTCAAAGAGAAACCAACCATCACCACGAGTGCAATCAACATGACGTGCGATGATGTGAAGATCGTCCGTGTTCCGTTCTCGGTTGTGAAAGGTCATCCCGATAACTTCGATGTCGAAATCTCCGGCGGTCATTATGCGGGTAGTCTGGATATTGTCGGCACAGACACCGCTTTTGTATTCACTCCGACGGCATTGGAAGCCGGAGACTATTCTGCTACTATCACTACAAGCGAAGGCGGGCTTTGCGAGAGCACCAACACGGTCTCTTTCACCATCGCTATCTCGGGTCAGATGTACAGCAAATGGACGGATGTGCTCTTTATCGGCAATAAAGAAGGTCAGTACACCGGTTACCAGTGGTTCGCAGACGGCGCAGCCATGGGCGGAGAGACCTTACAGTATCTCTATGACCCGAATGGATTGAGCGGCACCGCGATTCTGTATCATTGCCGCCTGACGACCACGGACGGAAAGACGCTGTACACCTGTCCGCAGACCTTCGATGAGGTGACACCGAGTCGTACCGTGACGACCACGCCGGCACAGGTGAAATCCACAACGATGTATGACACCATGGGTCGTGTTATCAAGGGCACGCCGCACAAAGGCATCTACATCGTATCGGAGGAATTGGAGAACGGCGAGATCCGTACACGCAAAATAACGATCTATGAGTAAACCAATTTTACCGGCCCTGGCCGTTGATGCAGCCTGTAGCGGCAATCCCGGCGTGATGGAATTTCGCGGGGTGATTGCCGATACGGGTACGGAGGTATTCCATCGTGGTCCATTCCCGGAAGGAACGAATAACATAGGCGAGTTCCTGGCGTTAGTGCTGGGACTTGCCTATATCAAGAAGTATAACCTCAATTGGGTGATTTATACAGATAGCGTCACGGCGCTCGCTTGGTTGCGTCAGAAACGCTGCAAGACGAAGATCGAATGGAACGCCAAGAATCAGGATCTGTTTCATATGGTTCGCAAGGCGGAGATGTGGCTGCATGACAACACATGGACGACGCCGATATATAAATGGGACACAAAAGCGTGGGGTGAGATTCCGGCGGACTTTGGAAGGAAATAAAGGATTAATGGGTTAGCGGATTAGTGGATGAGGGGTTTTTTGTAAAAAAAAGATAGCAAAATAAAGATTTTTTGACGATTTATTTTTGTATATCAAAAAAAAACACTACCTTTGCAGCCGCAAAGGTTGAGGGGTACGGCTCCAGAACCGCCCTTGAGGAAAAAACAACAAACAATTATTGTACAATAACTAATAAATTTTTTTCACAATTATGACAAAAGTAGCAATTAACGGCTTTGGCCGTATTGGTCGTCTGGCTTTCCGTCAGATGTTCGAAGCTGAGGGTTATGAGGTAGTTGCGATCAACGACTTGACCAGCCCGAAGATGTTGGCTCACCTTCTGAAGTACGACACCGCTCAGGGTGGTTTCGCAGGCAAGTTCGGTGAGTGCAAGCACACTGTAGCTTACAAAGACGCTGTTCTCGCTGAGGATGGTAAGACCGTCGTTACTCCGGGTTCGATCACTGTGGACGGCAAGGAGATCACTATCTACGCTAAGCCGAACGCAGCTGAGCTGCCTTGGGGTGAGCTGGGTATCGATGTAGTATTGGAGTGCACCGGTTTCTATACCAGCAAGGCAAAAGCTGAGGCTCATATCCAGGCAGGTGCAAAGAAAGTTGTTATCTCCGCTCCTGCAGGTAACGATCTTCCGACCATCGTTTACAATGTAAACCACAAGACTCTGACTCCGGCTGATAAAGTTATCTCCGCTGCTTCTTGTACGACCAACTGTCTCGCTCCGATGGCAGCTGCTCTGCACAAATACGCTCCGATCCAGAGCGGTATCATGTCGACGATCCACGCTTATACGGGTGACCAGATGATTCTGGACGGTCCGCAACGTAAGGGTGATCTGCGTCGTAGCCGTGCAGGTGCTCAGAACATCGTTCCGAACAGCACCGGTGCTGCTAAGGCTATCGGTCTCGTTATTCCGGAGCTGAACGGTAAGTTGATCGGTAGCGCACAGCGTGTTCCGACTCCGACCGGTTCTACCACTATCCTGGTTGCAGTTGTTAAGGGTAAAGACATCACGAAAGAGGGTATCAACGCAGCTATGAAGGCTGCTCAGACCGAGAGCTTCGGTTATACCGAGGATGAGATCGTTTCGAGCGATGTTATCGGTATGAAGTTCGGTTCGCTCTTCGATGCTACCCAGACGATGGTTGCCAAGATCGACGAGGATACCTATCAGGTACAGGTTGTTAGCTGGTACGACAACGAGAACAGCTACACCAGCCAGATGGTACGTACGATTAAATATCTCGCTGAACTCAAGTAAGCGGAGAGCCTCCGAGTTACATCGGGGACCCCAAACAAAAAAACAGACGTCCGGCGGGCGTCTGTTTTTTGTTGTGCGTGCATGCGCGCATGTACTTAATAAGGAGTGGAGGCCTTAATAAGGAGTGGAGGCGCCTGTGTTGGCGTCCGTGGAAGGGCGGTTCTTAGAGTCCTTAGGGGCGTTAAGGTCTTTAGGGTCCTTAGAGACCGTTTCTTTGACTGTAGCAGGTTTCTTAATCTTCTCAAAAGCCTTGAGCAGCGTAGGAACATCGGTTTTATTGGCGTCGTAAGTAACCGTTACCGTCTTGGTGTCAAGGTCGCAAACAATGTCTTTCACTCCTTTCTCAAACGCGATATTCTTCATGATCTTATCGCAGCAGCCCTGGCAGTGGATGTCTACCGAAAGAACAACAACCTGTTTGTTTGCCTTAGCGAACAGAGGAGTACAGAGTACGGAATACAGAATACAGACAAATAATAAAAGATATTTTTTCATGTTAAAATTATATGATTAGGCTGCCTATTTGATAGACGAGGAAGGATATAAACCATGCTAAGAAGAGGCTGTGGAAGACGGTGAACCAAGCCCATTGTCTGCCGGCTTCGCGATGCAGGGTAGCGATGGTTGCCACGCAGGGGAAGTAGAGCAGCACAAAGAGCATGAAGCTGAAGGCGGTGAGCGGGGTGAAACCGGCGGCACTGATATCGCCCCCATAGAGGATAGCGAGCGTCGAGACGATGGCTTCTTTGGCCGGAAGGCCCGTCAAGAGACAAACCGACATCTTCCAGTCGAAGCCGAGCGGCTCCAAGAGCGGTGCGACGAACTGTCCGATGGATGCCAGATACGAGTGCTCGAGGTCGTTGAGGTCCTGAGTGGGGAAGTATTCGAGCGCCCAGATGATGATCGATGCCCAAAGGATGACGGTACAGATCTTCTGGAGGTAGTCCGCTACGCGCTCCCAGATATGCGCTGCGGTATTACGTGCCTTGGGGATACGGAACTCCGGCAACTCGTTTACGGTATCATCGTTATCTTGTTTGAACCACTTGGTGCGCTTCATGATAACTGCAAAAATAACCGACAGGCAGATACCTATCGCGTACAGCGATATCATCACGAGCGCTTTGTGGCGCTCGAAGAAGGTATCGACAAAAAGCATATAAACCGGTAGTCGTGCCGAACAAGACATGAAAGGCACCATGAGCATGGTCAGCACGCGGTCTTTGGGATTCTGGATATCTCGTGCCGCCATGATAGCCGGTACGTTGCACCCGAAGCCCATCAGCATCGGGATGAAACTACGGCCGTGCAAACCGACGCGGTGCATGATGGTATCCATGATATAGGCCTCACGAGCCATGTAGCCGGAGTCCTCCATAAGCGAGATGAAGAAGAAGAGGATGATGATATTCGGCAGGAAAGCCAAAACCGCTCCTACGCCCTGAAGTACACCATCAATGAGTAAGGAAGACCACCAACTTGGGTCCAGCAGGCTCCATAACCATTGGCTCATGGCATCGATACCGCCTTCTATCCAGGCTTGCGGATAAGCGCCTAACGTAAAAGTACACCAGAAGACGAAATAGAGGATCGCCATCATGATCGGGAAACCGAGCCATGGGTTGGTCAGCACCTTATCGATGCGCTCGAGACGCGTCTGATGCTTGTCGTCCTTCGCGTGCGTGAGCGTTTCCGTTAATATACCGTGCACGTACGCGCGATAGGTATCCTCATCGCCTTGGTCACGAAGGTGGTAGATAGGGTGGGCTGTGGAAGCCGGTTTGCGGATGGTGGTCTCAAGGATGTCCAAACAGTTCGGAAGACCGTAGTTAAGGCGCACGGACACGCGGCAGGTAGGTACACCAATCAGTTGCTCCAGTTTAGGTAGGTTGAGCGAGTGGTCCGTCTTCAAGAGCAGGTCATACCTGCCAATGGCGAGTACAATTTTCTGCTGCTCGTCGATGATATGGGGCGTGAGCATGAGCGATTCCTCGAGCCGGGTGGAGTCCACTACCTGGAGGACGACGTCGTAGGCATGCCCATGCAACTCATCGGGGTTGTGCACCTCGGTGAACAGCAAAGGCCGCTTACCCTGATCGGCCAAGCGCTGCAAGGCCAGCGTGAGGGAACTCTTTCCGCATTGCGTCAGCCCAATGACGGCTATTTTATGAACCATTTCTTTGACCATTTTTTGCCTTTCTCGGCGGAGGCCACTCTTCCCGTTTCATCGGGAAGACGTTCCGGGCTGCAAAATTACTGCTTTTTTTTGACATATGCAATACCTATATATAGTGATTTTTTAAAAAAAAGTCATTTCCCCGCATATAAGTGGAGTTAGTTGAATTTTAGTAAATAAAAGAATGAAAGACAAAAAGAGCGGTCTTGCGGCCGCTCTCTTTGAAAAATGAATTAGTTGGAATAATCTTTGGTATTCCCATGGGTAGGGAATTACCATTGATGTTATTTCCTACGCCCGTATAACGTTAGTTGATTGGGTTATAGCTGTATGTCCGTTGTTGCGTCCGGAGGGATAGCCATAGATGAACTGCTGCCTCCTCCTCCGCCTCCTCCGCTGACGCAGATAATAGATGTCGTACGGATAGACGCTATAGTGACTACAGGTTGATTATAAAGTTTTTTAGCCATAAGGGCACTATTCATATTGTTTTTCATACTGATTCAATTTATACATTACACAATACACATTACTTTACAATCTGACCTTGAGCGTTGTACTCTTTACCATCCTTGATGATGATCAGCTGGCCGTCACGCAGGATCTTTGTACATTGTACCTTGTCACTTTGTACATTCTCAACACCGGTTGTTTCGTCCTCATGCCTGAAGAGGAAGCGCGCGCGGGTAGGAGCACCGGAAGTGCCACCTACGATCATATAGGCTTTATGTGCGCCTAAGGTTGTGCCGGTGTAGCGGTACAGACCCATACCTACTTGGCGAACACTATTAATCCAAGCTTCCTTGCCCAGTACATAGACTTTGTCTTGCTGTGCAGCAGGCAGCGAACTTACAGCTAAATTCACATCTGTACCGCGGAGGTCATTTTGACCTGTATAAGCAGGAGCTGAGCCTTCAGACTTTATCAAATGATAAATAGGAGTCTCCGATTCGAGGACAACTGCTGTGTTTTTAGGCAGAATTTGACCGTCGTATGCGATAGAGCGCAGAATAAATTCGTTGTCCTGTACATAGCCCACATGTGCCCAAACGCTTGGCGGCAACAAGTAATCGTTCTCACTATCGAAGAAAGTACGATAGAAACGTCCGGAATGATCAGGATCTTCCGCTTGTGTAACATCAACATCAAAGAGTTCGACATCAAACATGCGACTTGCCCATGCCGGAGCCCATTCCTGATAAGCAGCCAATTTGCCTTTCGGAACATATATTTTTGTCTTTCCGCTGGCAGCCGTTGCAAACTCAAGACCTTTGTCACGATCATACCAAGTGATAGCATTTGGGTTCTCCCACAGGAAATATACATTCTCCACGCCTGTGCAGTTAAGGAATGCACCGGCCTCGATAGACGTTACCTGCTGCGGAATCATTACAGCATTGAAGCGCGTGCTATCTTTGTACGCATTTTCTCCAATTCCGGTTATTGCATATTCACGACCCATATAGTTTGCGTCCTCAGGAATAACGAGTGTACCTGTGCGGGTAATCGGATAGATGTCATTAATATATGAAGTATAAGGAACCACTTTCGCTTCTCCTTGCGAACCATAAGGAGCAGGAGTAGTAACTTCATACAATCCGGTGTACATTTGTACAAGGTCAAAGAATTTCTCGCCGACGCTGGCATCTGTGCCTCTATAATCAATGATAGACTCGTATGTAGACCATCCATCTGCTTCTTTATAAGCACCTACACCAAAATAATCTATAAGGATATGATTCAACAATTCATCTCCAGCGAATATGTCACTTTCGAGTACGGGAGGAGTAGTAGTATTAGATTCGTAGTAAGCCAAAAGTTTGCAGTTCTTGAATGCATCAACACCGATTTCATCTAATACTCCGCCGTCCAAACTAAAACTTCTCATATGGGTACAACCCTCAAAAGCATGTGCACCGATACGAGCAATGTTTTCGCCACCCGTTATATCAAACAGGTCATCTTGATTATAGAACGCATAATCATCAATCTCGGTGATATAATACCTTACTTCGTCGTAGTCCACATATTCCGGGATAAGGAACGAACCTCCAAATGATTGTACAGGCACTTTAGCCGTGTGTGCACCGGTAATTTCGTATAATTGGTAGGCTTGTTCAAATGTATCTCCAACATGCGGAGCGGCAGCAGGAGTATAGGTAAACTCAATGGAAGAAATGGTGCAACCGATATTTCCGCTGAGAGTAACTTCCTCTGCATCACCTGTCCACGTCAAGGTTTTTGCTACCGCTTGAGAAGTCCAACCGTCGGAAAGATTACTTGGACTACCCAGATCAGAGCATCTAATGACGATACCGGTGAGATTTCCGGCAATGGATTTGAATTTCACATATCCGTTATTCTCTATCCAAAGTTGTCCATTCTGGAAGGAGCAATAACCAGCGTCGGTTCTCTCGTGCGATGCAATGATATTCTTGATCACACCGGAGCTTCTCAAGTCATCTTCGTAGTATCCATCAAAGCGCACATGGCTTACTTGGCGCTCTCCCCATGTGGTGGTCAATTCGGCAGGAGCAGGAGCAGGAGCAGCCGGAGCAAAGTTAAACACAATGGAAGTAATATGGTCAACATAGACTCCATATTCCAAACCAGAACTACCCAGAACCACAGATGATGAAGCGACACCACCATTTGACCACGTTAAAATATGATTTGTTTCGTCCCAATTCCATCCGGATCCCCCCTGCACAGAAACATACTCTGTACGATTAGTGTTAATAACAATGCTCTCGAACTGGCGTGTTGCGGAAGAGAAAGTGAGCGTTGCGCCGCCTCTCAAATAAATACTTGTATTGCTTTCACTAGTGCTGACATCTGCGTAAGAACCATCTACAGTAGCATCTATAGCGGCTGTTACGCCTTCGTGGTCTGCGGTTCTATTACCATAATGGTAAGAACTACCGTTATAGTTTTCCTTTTCAAACAGAGACAAAGAAGCAAGATATCCCGAATTCCATGTAACCGATGATGCCGGTCCGGCAGGTATAGCCTCAATGATGCTTGCATGAGCAGACCAGCCTTCTGCTTCTTTGTAAGCCGCTACACTTGCAGCAGGCACATAGATATGTACTAAACTCTCTGAATACGAAAATAAAGAACTTCCATAATCCGGCGGGGTTGTTGCTTTAATAGTGATAGTAGTCAGACCTGTATTGCTGAATGCCTGCATACCAAGGCTGCCCCAATTGGGTTCGCCCCCACCCATCGTGGATGGTAAAGTAACTGTGGTTAAACCAGTACAACCATCAAATGCATGGGGGTTGATATCGCGAACACCTTCTTCAATCGTAACAGATGTAATGTGAGAACATCCTACAAAAGCATAATCTAAGAGGCCCATAACCTCATAGACTACATCGCCATACATTACCGTAGCAGGAATAACGATGTCACCGGAAACACTGTTTCCGTAACTCTCAAAGTCACCCGAACCCGGGAGTTTCATTACATAGGCCATTTTTAAGTCGCCTTGAGTTTGTAATCGATACCAGAAATTGCCAATCTGGACATCCGTTTGTGCCCATGAGCTGACGGTTAGCGCCAGAAGGGCAATGAATAATGTAAATGTTTTTCTCATAAACTTTAAATCGTTTAGTATTAATAAATGAAATTATTGCATGTTAGTTTTCTCTTCGGGCGTGCGCGCGAGCGCGCCGCCCGAATCGGAAGAGAGTAACTCCTCTATCAGCGTCTTCGTAAACTCTTTTGCTTCCTCATGGCGTCGTTGCGATACAGAAGGAGTTTCTTTTGTAGATTGTTTGTCGTTGTTCTTGTTTTCCATGCCCGATCAAATAGCATAAAAAAGCACCCGATGAAAATCGAGTGCAAAAGTAGTGGAATTTTCCGAAATTGCTTTTGCAAAAGCGGACAATTATTTTACAAAATCGGACAAACTGCTTAATTTGGCATTTTTCCGCGGTTTAAACGGTAGTCTGAAGGGGACATTCCGACGTTTTGAGTGAAGGTTCTGGTGAAAGAACTATGGTCGTCGAAGCCACAACAGTTACCTATTTCTACGATAGGAATATCGAGATCCTGGAGGAGCATAATCCGTGCCTGCTCCAGCTGGATACGCATTATATACCGCTTCGCGCCTTCGCCCGTCAGATATTTCACCTTTCGGTTGAGGGTCTTGGGCGACATGCACATCTTATCGGCAATTTGGGTGACTGTAACCGCCTGATGATCCATCATTTGCGTGACGGAGAGGATGAGTTTCTTGAGGAAAGTTTTGTCCTCCTGCGTTAAATATTCCACATTTTCTTCAGGGTCCGGTTCGGTTTCTTGTTCAGCCGCCGGCGCCGGAGAGCGACGTGCTTCATTGAGCTCCGTCATGACGGTACTCAGCAGTTCGTTGGTCTTGCTCTGGCGGCGTCGGAACCAGATGAGCGAACCTACTATACAGAGGATCGCGCCCACGGCAACCGCAACTCCAATACCGGCGAGGCGGTGGTTTCTGCGGGTTAGTTGCTCCTTTTCTTTCTCCAACTCATCGCGCCCGAACTCTGCGTTGAAGCGAGCTAACTGCTCTGCCGTAGCATGCGAGTAGAGCGAGTCCTTGAGCAGGTGGTACCGCTCCAGATGAACCCGCGCGGCGTCGGGATTAGACTTATAGAGAATCTCGTAAATAGCGCGCTGGGCATACGCCTCGTTATAGGGGTTACCGATCCGGCGGCATATGTCGATCGCCTCGGTGAGGTAGGTCACCGCCTCGTCCGTACGTCCCAGGCCGCTTGCTGCCTGACCGCGTTTGTTCAGGGCTATCGCTAACGACAGTTGGTCGCCCGTCTCGCGGAAATACGGTACTACGTCCGCCAATATATGCTCCGCTTCATTGTTCCGGTTCAGGGCCAGGAGGATAGATGCTTTCTGGGTGAGTCGGACCGCCATCTTATACCGGTTACCTGTAGTGGATTCGATAAGGCACGCGCTATCGGCATAAAGCAGCGCCTGCTCCTTATGCTCGAGGCGGTTCTCTATCTCGCTCGCCATGCCGTAGATGACAGCCATGCGTGAAGGGTTGTTCGCCTTCTTGGCATAGTTGATAGCCTTCAGACTATACCCCTCCGCTTCCTCGGGATTACCTGCCGCCAGGAGAGTACCGGCGATGGTATTCAAAGACGAAGAGATACGATCCGGATCGCCGCTCTTGCTGTCGAGTTGGTAGCAACGGCGCATATAATGCAGCGCCTCGTCGTACTTCGATTGGCGCATATAAGCGAGCCCTAACATCGCCAGGTTGTCGGAGATGGATTTCTCATCCGCATACTCCATTAACTCTAACGCGCGCAGCAGATTTTTCTCGGCGCGCGGATAATCCTGCTCGGCGTAGTACCACTCGCCCGCCCAGTACCATACGAGGGCCTTCATGGTGTCAAGCGGTGTAGCATCCGTGAAAACAACCGGCTCGTCCATAAACTCCTCTTTATCCATATAGGCGAAGAACTCCCTCGCCGTTTTCAGCCCGGGCTTATGATCAAACTGCTCCAGCAAGGTGTCTATCTTCTCCGGCGGTTTTTGGTCGGTCGCCATGACTGCCACCACGCAAAGCGAGAGGGCCATTAGCGAAAATAGTTTTTTCATGATAGTCAGTAGTTGGGTTACATCGTCTTGATGATTTTATTTTTGATATACGCAAGCATTTTAGTTAAAAATCGCCGCTCCAACGTCGATTTTATATATATTTTTCGCCGATGGAGCATTGATTTGTCTTGTTACATCGTCTTGATGATTTGGCAGAGCCAGGAGTAGCATCGTTCGGTGGAGGGGATAGAGAGTCGTTCCTGCGGGGAGTGAACGCCGTACATCTGCGGACCGATGGAAACCATATCGAGATACGGGTATTTCTCGAGGAACAAACCGCACTCCAGTCCCGCATGGATAGCCAGCACTTTCGGTTCAGCTTTGAATAAATCGGTGTATGCTTTCTTCACCACCTCCAGCAGTTCCGATTTCGGATTCGGAGCCCAACCCGGGTAGCCGTCACCGTGTGTGACCTCATCGCAGGCTAAGGACAAAGCTTGTTCTACTGCCCACTTGAGATGATGCTTAGCCGGTTCTTTGGAGGAGCGCTGGGAAGTATTTATCTCGATATAGCCCTCTCTCATCTTGATAGAGGCCAAATTGGTGGAGGTCTCGACGAGTCCGGGTATGTCTTTGCTCATGGCGATCATGCCGTGCGGACATTCGCAAAGTGCCATGACGAGGCGATACGCTTTGTCGGCAGGGATGAATAGCTCCGGCATGTCCGTAGTCTCGAGTTCAAGACGCATGTCTTTTTCCACTTCACCGAAGACGCCTTCCATCTGGGCTACGAAATGATTCCATTCGATACGAATCTGCTCTTTGTACGCCATAGGTATCGCGATGACCGCTTCTGCTTCCCGCGCGATGGCATTGCGGAGGTTTCCTCCGTTAATAGAGGCCAGTTGTACCTCCGTCTGCGGCCAGATACGTGCTAAGAACCAAACGATGAGCTGATTAGCGTTAGCGCGACCTTTATTGATATCATCGCCGGAGTGGCCGCCGAGCAATCCCGATACGCTCAAGCGGATTGGGATTGCATTTATGATTTGAGATTTATGATTTAGGATTTGGGGGTCATAATGCATTTTGGCGAGGGTGTCGATGCCACCGGCGCAGCCGATGAAGATCTGGCCGTCATCCTCGGAGTCGATATTGATGAGGCGTTTATGTTTGAGCATGCCATCCTGCAGTTTTATTGCGCCGGTCAGTCCGGTCTCTTCATCGACGGTAAAGAGGCACTCGATAGCGGGGTGCGGCAGGTTGGGATCGGTGATAGCGGCAAGTGCCATCGCAATACCAATACCATCGTCGGCACCGAGGGTGGTTCCTTTGGCTTTGAGCCACTCGCCATCGACGTATGTCTCGATCGGATCACGCATGAAATCGTGCTGCACATTCCCGTCTTTCTCGGCTACCATATCCATGTGCGCCTGCAGGATGACGCCCTCATGGTTTTCGTATCCGGGTGTAGCCGGAACACGCATAATGACGTTCATCGCTTCATCCGCGATGCACTCGATCTGATGTTCTGCGGCGAAATCCTGTAACCATTTACTGATTTGTTCCTCATGTTTCGAGGGGCGGGGGACTTTGCAGATCTCTGCAAAGATGTCAAATACATTTTTGCAATTTGTCATTTGTGATTTGTCATTTGTGATTTGTGATTTCATATTTTAGTCGTTTTAGTTGCTTGTTAAACCGTATATGGAAGAGCACGGCAGGGATAGCGAGTGCGATGATAAACGCCAACCACATCCCTTTGGCGCCGAGTCCGAGGGTGAAGGTTAAGTATATCCCCAGCGGCAGGGCGACGGCAATATAGGCGAAGAGGGCGATACGCATCGGTACGCGTACATCCTGTATGCCGCGCAGCATAGCGGCACCGATGCACTGTAGTCCGTCCGCATATTGGAAAAGTCCACCGATGAGCAGTAAGGTCGAAGCGATGGGAATAACCTGGGGGTCGTCGGTGAAGATATAGGGTATATACTTTCTTCCGAAGATCATAATAGCCGCTCCTATGGTATTCATCAGCAGGCATAGATGCACCGATGCATGGCTCGCCATCCGTACAGCTTGCAGATCCCCTTTGCCTAATTGATGCGAGACGCGGATGGTAGTTGCCGAACCGATACCTAATGCCAGCATGAAGGTTAAGTCGCACATCTGGTTCGCTATATGATGCGCCGCAAGAGCTTCTTTACTGATCCATCCGATGATGACGAAGGAAGCGGTGAAGAGAAACGCCTCCGCAAAAGACTGCAAACCGATAGGTGTTCCGAGGGCTATCAAGTGCTCCACTTCGCGCCGCGTAATCATCCATCGACGGATGGACTGAAGATATCGACGCCATTCGGTTTTGCATGCCATCGCGATAAAGAAACAAACGGGCATGAGAAGTCGGGCAATAAGCGTTGCCCATCCTGCTCCTTCTGCTCCCATGGGTTGAACCCCCCAATGGCCGAAGATAAGCACCCAGTTCAGGCCGATATTGAGCAGGTTGCACCCCACGGTAATCATCATTGCCACGAAGGTGTTTCCGAGCCCCTCCAAGAACTGCTTGGAGAAGCAGAATAGCAGGAACGGAATGATAGAAAGCACAATTAAAATAAAGTACGGGCGCGCGCATGCGGAGACATCGGGTTCTTGTCCGAAATAGTCGAGGTATGGGATGCAGGGCACCAACAAGGCCAAGGAGAGAATGCTGACGAGCGCGGTAAAGACAAGGCCATTCGCAAGATACGAACTGATTTGCTCATGTTTATGGGCTATCTCCTCATCCGTCGTTCCTTGCTGCAGCAGTTTCTCCAATCGTCCATGCACATGTCCTACCAGCGGCGTGATACCCATCAATGCACCCATGGAGAAGACCATGACGGTGAAGAAGATGGCGTTGGAGAAACTCACCGCCGCCAAATCCGTTGTGCCATAGTGACCGACCATGATAGAGTCCGCCAAACCAACCATCGCCGCACCTAATTGGGTAAGCATCACGGGGAACGCCACTTGCAAGTTGCGTTTGTAATACGGCAAATATGTGCGAAACGAATAGGTCATACCACAAATCGGGCACAAAGTTACAAAAAATAATTGAAAATTGAAAATTGAAAATTGAAAATTTGCATAATTCATGGAATTTTTGTAATTTTGCAGCCGATTATGAAAAAATTAGGAATAATTTTGTTATTTCTGGCCCTTTCGACGGGCTTCATCCTGGCGGATGATAACAATAAACCGGCATACCAGATAGCGGACAACACCTTCTTTGATCCGACGCGCAAAGAGCAGACCAAGGAAGCCTATAATTTCCGTGTGGATTATCGTCTGGAGGTCGGATATGTCCAGCATTGGCAACGTACGCGTAGAATCAGTTATCCGGATATGTACTTGCATGGTATTCGTCTGGGTGCTACGTTCTCGTTCGCGCTTCCTATGCGTTTTGATCTCCAGACGGGATTGCTCTATACCTTGGTATACGGACGGAATGACCAGCATTGGCGCTCGATCGATGCCCCTTCCGTGCAGACCGAGTATATTCGCCATCGCGTATTGGAGCATAACCTGACGATTCCGGTCCGCGTGTACTATACCGTTCCTTTGTGGAAACAGCTCAACCTCTTCTTCTTTACCGGTCCGCAGCTCCATATCGGCTTGGCGGAGAACGACTATCTGGTGGATTATCTGAGCGATGGTACCAAGACTTGGTTGGAGAGCATCGGTGTGCCTACCGAGCCTTATGATCGCATGGCGGACCAAGTGATCCGCGCGAATATCCAATGGGGATTAGGCGGCGGTCTGGAGTGGGATCGTTATCGCTTGCAGGCGGGTTATGACTTCGGTTTGAATAACCTCGTCAAGCATCAGAAGACGAAAGATCAGTATATGGCCGAGTGGGGTTGGTTCGTCAGTTTCTCTTACAAGTTCTAATGACCAATTATCAATGACCCGGAGCGTCCTCCCGACTAACGGGAGGAGCGGCCTCCGCCTAGAAGGGCAATTATCAATTATCAATGACCAATTACCAATGACCATTAAAAAAAGCCTCTCAAGCGAGAGGCCTTTTTTTACTCATGGGTGATCTCCGGAGCTATTTTGCGTAAGAACTCTTCCGGGAACGCCAAGCGGTTCGGACCGCAACTGTGTCCGTATTGGTTGCGCTTGAACTGTCCGTTCTCTTCTTTGCGCTCTTGTCCGTCGATGAACTTCGTGACGAGGTAGATATACAAGCGCTGCCAGTCCGCTACGAGGTTCTCTGCCTGCGAGCAGGAATAGGAAGTCAGGAATGCCCGAGCCTCTTCCTCGTTCAGCCCGGCGGCTTGTGCATCTACGCCGGGAACCTGCATATTGAATTTATCATCCCATGCCAATTGCAGTTCGCGAATATGCGGATACATGCGGCTATACTTGGTGTAGGCCCAGTTGGCCACGATGTTGAACGTCCACCAGGCGCTGGTCGGCGAGAAAGTAAAACTATCGCCATTGTCTTCCGCAAAGCACTCCGGAATATGATTAATCCGGCAATACATCGGGGTATAGCAACTGCAAGCTGCATCGTCCACGCCGAACCAGAAGATTCCGCCTATTTTCGGGTCCACAAACGACCGCATCTGGGCGATAAACGACCAGGCTGTCTGTTGTGTAGCCGTCGGTCGCTCATACCAGTATTGAAGCGTGTCCGTCGTCCCTTCTGCAGCTACTTTGAATCCCAATCCTCCATAACGCAGTTTGCTGTTCCATGGACCGGCGTCCGTTCCTTGCGTGATATCCAACGGCGTACCTTTGTATTCATCGCGCATACATTCCTTGAGGTCCTGTACACTCACTTTGCGATTCGGAACGATCCACAGCGGCATATGCTCGCCTTCGTCCTTTCCGTTCGTCTCGCGGAAGGTGGTGCCGGTAGCATAGTCGTAGTACGACTCCATATTCTCGAAATGGTTGAAGAATGACCATACGCGTGCCTCGCATACATATAAACCGCTGAAATCGAACGGGTTATAAGCCGCTTGATAGGAGAAGTCTTTGTCCTCCCCGCTGAAGAAACCTTTCTCGCGTGCCAAAGAGATCACCTCTTTATCCCACATCCAGTCGCCGTTGCATACGCAGTTCAGTTTCTTCTCCAGCCGTTTCTGCTCCTTGGCTACCTTGCTGCTTACCTTCACTTTGCGTCCGATAGGAAGCGTCGTGATACGCGACTGATTAGCATGAGCGGCGATGGCATGATCCGGGATGCGAACCGCTACCCACGCTGCACCTTTCTTGCCCGGACCTTTTCCTATCAGGTCTAACATCCATACTTCGTTCGGGTCGCCGATAGAGAAGGTTTCGCCTTCCGATGCGTAACCGTACTCATTCACCAGCGAGATCATCCATTCGATGGCTTCGCGAGCCGTCTTACTGCGCTCCAGCGCAATATAAATCAGGCTGCCATAATCCACACCGACGGTGTCCCACAGCACTTCACGGCCACCCCAAGTGGTCTCACCTATCGTCACTTGATGCTCGTTCATATTACCTACTACCGAGTAGGTGTGCGCTATTTGAGGAATCGACCCTTGCGGACGACCGGTGTCCCAGTCGTACACCTCACGAACGGCTCCCTCAGGATAGTCTGCGGCAGGAGAGAAATGCAGAAAACCGTACATGCCGTACGAGTCAGCGGCATACGAAATCATTGTACTGCCGTCCACCGAGGCGTCTTTGCCCACGAGGAAGTTGGTACACGCCTGTATAGTTGAAAGGTGAAAGGTGAAAGGTGAAAGAAGCAGCAGGGCTGCAAATAGTCTAAGCTGTTTCATTTTGTTTTACGTTTGGTTGTTTTCTTGGGTTTGGAATTGCGGGCTGCGGCTTTGGTAAGCGCGATGGAATAGGCCTCGCGATAATATTTGAAGAAGTGCTTCCAGTCGGCTTTCTTCGCTACGGCGGCAGCGGCTTTGCGTGCTTTCTCCGTTTCCTCCGCATTCAGATGTGAGAAGCGGTAGAGGGCATCCGCGATGCGCTCGGTCACTTCGCCGAAGTTGCTGTCGTTGCGATCGATAACTACTACGCCGCCTTGCTCTTTCTGCCGAGCCGCCCATTCGCCATAACCCGCCAGCGACGTTGTGATGGTCGGTACGTGGAAGGCGCAGGACTCGAGGGGAGTATACCCCCAAGGTTCGTAGTACGACGGGAAGACCGTCACGTCCATGCCGATCAGCAGGTCGTAATAACTCATGCCGAACAGCGGATCGTGTCCGTCCAGATAATACGGCACAAAAACGGCATTTACTTTACCCTTGCGCGAAGGAGCGCGGTCTAAATATGGAATCATCACAAACGCGATCACCTCGCGTTCGGGTTGCGTGCTGTGATAGATCTTTTGTGCTAACTTATCCAGCGCTTCGGCGAACGCATCGATACCTTTATTCTTCCATTCCAGTCGCCCCGAGATACAGAGCAACAGCGCGTTCTCAGGTACCACTCCGCCTAATTTCTCTCCGGCTACTTTGCGCAGTGCCGTACGGGCTTTCTCGCGCTTGATATCGAACTCCTTGCCTTTCGGAACAAAGGTCGGTTCGAATCCGTTCGGAGTCTCGATATCTACCGGCTTGTCCAGTAATTGCTTGCATTCCCGAGCGGTGATATAACTGACAGTTGTGAAGCAGTCCGCCCAATGAGCCGCTTGTTTCTCCACCGAGTGTTTGCTCACCATATTCAGCTCCGCTGCCATCTGATCGCCGTTATACCCCTCGAAATAGTCGTAAAGCGGCTTGCCGTTTCCGGCTATCGAACGACCGATACCCGTCGCATGAGTGGTAAACAAAGTGGCTATCTCCGGACAATGATCCTCCAGATAGAAGATCGAGAAAGCGGTCTGCCATTCGTTCGCATGCATGCAGAACTTAGGTTTACTAACGCCTCTAAAGTGACCAGTGAGATAGTTATACAAACTTTCCATAACCATGCCGGCTGTATAACTGAATAGACACGACTCGTCATAATCACCATAGGCCGCATGGCTCTGCACTTGGAATTTGTTCCAAGCCCAGGCGTAGATGCTGTCTTTTTGCGGCCACATCGCGTCGAACTTCAGCAGGATCGCTATCGGCTCTCCCGGCACTTGCCATCTGCCGATACGAATCGGAATCTCCAATGACCTATCACCAATCACCAATGACCAATCTTTAAGAAGATTTTTGTCCTCCTTAAAATAAATATCGCTGTGTGCTCCGAAATCGGGGCCGAAGAAAAAGACCTTGTCCGGGTGCTCTGCTTGCATCGATGCGGCGCGCGTACTGAGTACGGCGTAGATTCCGCCTACGCGGTTGCATACTTCCCATGAGGTCTCAAAAATATAATCAGGACTTAGCATGTGTTCTATCGTTTATTCGTTAGGAATAGGATTCGATGCCAATTTGGTCACATCGCTCAGGTTGTTCAGCAGCAATGGGGTAGTGACGAACTTATTATTGTCTGACCCGATGAACGGCATGTACCATACGCCTTGCGCATTCGCCCAATAGATGCGGTTATCTACTGCATCTAACGTCATTGCATTGCACGGCGTTCCGTCGATCAGCTCAAGATACGTTCCGTCGATATTGGCAACCCATAACCCCTTTGCGCGAATGTAAATCTTGCGATTGAAGATATGAAAACCTTCGATCTGCGGGAATATCTGCTGCAATTCGCTCAGGTAGAACGTGCTGTCGTTATAGATCTGCATCGTATCTTGCTCGATGTCGAGCAGGTAAGTCGTCAACTCATCGGCTTTACGGAGTTTCTCTGCGCGCTCGCCGAAGATACGTTGCATGTAGTCGCCCGACCCGGTTCGCATACCTATCGAGTTCGTCTCGCGATCCCGGACATCAAACTCCTTTCGCACATCCGTCGTATCGCCGTTCAGGATCACGCGCAAACGAATAGCCAGCGTTGCGGCTTTCGTGAAATAGACGTGCAGCGTCGAGATACTGGTTGTGGTATCTACTACCACAATATCCGGATCTTCCGCATCCGTCTCCGTGTACCATTCATATTCCACCTTGTAGTTATACGGGTTATAGACATTGGCGGTGAAGGTATAGTCCTCGTAGATATAGAAAACACTGTCTTCGCAAACAAAGGTAGGAATGGTATCATATACCGTGATCTCCTTGGTCTCGCGCAGCGAGTTCTTCTTATCCACTTTCAGCACGACCAGATACGAACCCGGACGTTTATACGTATGGCTGGGCGACTTCAAGGTCGAAGAAGCGCCATCGCCGTAAGACCACTCCCATTCCTCTCCCGAGGAACTGAGGTTCGTGAATCGGACGGTCTCTCCTGCGCGGGGAGCGGTCGGACTGAACGTGAAGTCCACCTGCGTCTTCTTACAAGCTATCAGCGCGCAGCAAAGCGTCAATAATAGAAACGTTTTTTTCATATTCATCTGTGGCACTCAGCCAATGTATTTCTTTGTCGCGTCGAAACCAAGTCAATTGCCGCTTGGCGTAATGACGCGTGTTTTGTTGTATCAATTCGACGGCACGGTCAAGATCATACTCCCCGTCAAAATAAGCGAATAACTCACGATAGCCCACGGTCTGTAAACTGTTCAGAGCCCGTTTGGAATACACCGCTTTCGCCTCTTCCAACAAGCCCTCGTCCATCATCTGCTTCACGCGTCGGTTTATCCGGTCGTATAATTCTTCGCGAGGTCGCTCCAATCCGACTTTAACGATCCGAAACGGACGTTCTTTGCGTTCGTTCGTGCGAAGCGACGAATACGCCTTTCCGGTTGTCAGGCATATCTCTATGCAGTGCATTAAGCGTGCCGGGTTCTGCTGATCGACGATATCCCAATACGTCGGATCTAATCGCTGTACTTCGGCCTGCAACCAGGCAAGACCGCCTTGCTCATAGCCGCGCTGCACCTCTTCCCGGATCTCCGCAGGAACGGACGGCAGGTCATCCAGACCATTGCAAACGGCATCCGCATAAAGCATCGACCCTCCGGTCATAATGACCACCTCATGCTTCCGAAACAGTTCATCCAACAGCACCAACGCATCGCGCTCATACTGACCGGCGTTATAGTCCTCCTCCAATGCACGCGTAGCTACAAAATAATGCTTCACGCGTCGCTGCTCTTCGACCGTAGGGGCTGCTGTGCCGATCGGAATGTCGCGAAAAACCTGACGGCTGTCGCAGTTCACGATGGGACATCCGTACCGCTCCGCTAAGCGCAAAGACAACTCCGTCTTCCCGACCCCCGTCGGACCTACTATCAGCAAAAGAGTTTTCACATGTACGAGGGTAGTGAGCGACCTAAAACATTGTACCGTCGTCGAATGACAAATCCTGGAACCCCTCCATGTCGATGTCGCCCATGTCGTACTCGTCTTTGAACTCGTCGTCAAACAGGAAATCGTCGTCGCTGCCCTTGCCACCGACACCGGCTATTGGATCTTCGCTCTTCAGCTGCTTCGGCGCTTTGCCCGTCGATTCCACGCACTCCACGCCGTTCATCGAACCCGCTTTGATCTCCTTCAGGCTGCCGAAGAAATAGCGCTCGAACATCGGATCGAAGATATAAATCAGCCGTTGACCTTGTTCTTTGATCAGGTCGCTCAGACGCGTCTCGTTCATCACCATGTTGTCGTACTCGAAGTTCGAATCCATCTCTACGAGCGTCACTTCCTGACCCTTCTCCCATTCGTCATTGCAAAGGAAGAAAGAGGTCATCTGGTCGTCCGGATAGCCTACGCTCTTCAAAATAGCCTCGTGTAACTCTAAAAATGTAGCATCGGCATCGGCCTCAAAAACGCGGCGGAAATTCGGATCACCTTCCTCACACGAAAATGTAAAACGATAAATCATAATTCCTTACTATTGTAAAAAGCGTCCCGAAGGACGCCTTTAATTTACCAATGTATTTGCTTCATTAGCGAACGCGCTCGCAGTACGAACCGTCGCGAGTGTCAATACGAATCACCTCTCCTTCGTTGATGAAGAGCGGAACACGTACCTCTGCGCCCGTCTCAACCGTAGCCGGCTTCAACGTGTTCGTCGCTGTGTCGCCTTTCAGACCCGGCTCCGTATAAGTGACGGTCAACTCAACCTTGGTCGGCAACTCTGCGAAAAGCACTGTGTCCGAAGAGGCATCCGATACAACGTCTACGTTCATACCTTCCTTCAGGAAGTCAACTCCCGTAATCAGGTCATGTGCGATGGGCACTTGCTCGAAGGTCTCGTTGTTCATGAAGATATAGTCCTCGCCTTCCTTGTAAAGGAATTGGTACGGACGACGCTCTACGCGAACATCCTCCAGTTTCTCACCGATATTGAAGCGACGCTCCAATACGCGACCATCCACTACATCTTTAAATTTAACACGCATAATTGTGTTACCCTTACCCGGTTTTACGTGAAGGAACTCAATTACGAAATACAGACGGCCGTCCATGCGGATACATACGCCGTTTTTGATGTCTTGACTGTTGATCATAACGCTTTATTTGTCTAAATATTTGTTCGTATTATTGAAAAATCGTGCAAAAGTACTATTTTTTTTGCACATATGCAAATTTTTTACTAATTTTGTGCCCGAATTTATGGATTGAGCCTCTGGCAATAGGAAAATTTAGGTAAATTATGGAAGCAATTCGTGCGTTTTTTGGTGAATTGGATATTTGGCAGATTCTGTCTTCTTTTATCTTCTTAATCGCTATTATCGATCCTTTTGGTAACATCCCTGTTACCATCGCGATAGAGAAAAAGGGATTTAAGATCAATGCGCATAAGGTTTGTATCGCCAGCCTCTTGATTTTGATGGCCTTCCTCTTCCTCGGCGAGTGGATATTGAAGATTTTCGGCGTGCAAATTGAGCACTTCGCAATTGCCGGAGGATTTATTATTTTCCTCATGGCCTTGGAGATGATTTTGGATATCACGATCTTCCAAAATGATAAGCTCGAGGGGCAGATTAGTGCGGATAGTTCGATCGTTCCGCTGGCCTTCCCGATGTATGCCGGACCCGGGGCATTCACCGCCCTTCTGGCTATTACGGCCGAGTATAGTATCGCGAGCCTTTGCGTCTCCTTGATACTTTGTATCGCGGTCCTGTATTTGGTGCTCATCGGAACCCACTGGCTCACCAAATATCTGGGTCAAACATCCCTTTATATCATTCGTAAATTCTTCGGAATTATCGTGCTGGCCATCGCTTGTAAACTGATGTTCGGTAACCTCGCTACCGTCTTCCAGAATGAGAAAGAGGAACCCCAAACGGAAATTATAAATACTATTGATACTCATGAAGAATTTATCGGAGATGAATCTGGCAATGGCGAGTGACCACGCCGGATTTGCGCTCAAGCAAAAAGTACGTGCCTTCCTCGAGGAGCAGGGCGCGAAAGTGAAAGATTTCGGTTGTTATTCTACCGAGAGTTGTGACTATCCTGATTTCGCTCATCCCCTTGCGGATGCAGTAGAGAAAGGTGAGTTTGATTTCGGTATTGTGATCTGCTCTACCGGTAATGGTATCTGCATCACCGCCAACAAACATCAGGGCATTCGGGCTGCTCTCTGTTGGGATACGCCGCTCGCTGAATTGGCGCGTAAACATAACAATGCCAATGTGCTCGGTATGCCGGCTAACTTCATCTCGGAGGAGAAAGCCCTTGATATCGTCCGCACCTTCTTTGCTACCGATTTTGAAGGCGGTCGTCATGAGCGTCGTGTTAACAAAATCGCGATTCATTAACGCTTTGCGTTGCTATTGGAATTACGCGCTGAGCCATTTCGGCTTGGTGCGTATTTCGCATATGCCCCTTTTCATCTCCGTCGAACCCGCGAATATCTGCCAACTCCGCTGCCCCGAGTGTCCCGTCGGAAGAGGTGAAAATCAAAAATCAAAAATCAAAAATCAAAAATCCCCAACGATGTCTCTCGAGGTATTCCGGCGTGTATTGGCGGAATGCCGAGAGACGGCATCCGTCATCCAGTTCTATTTTCAGGGCGAACCCCTGCTTAACAAAGACCTGCCGCAGATGATTCGCGAAGCACACGAAGCGGGATTATATACGATCGTCAGTACAAATTCGCAGGCCATGACACCCCAACTGGCTGAAGCACTTGTGCAGTCCGGACTGAACCGAATTATCATCTCCATGGACGGACTCACCCAAGAATCCTATGGCGCCTATCGCATCGGCGGATCACTCGAAAAAACCAAAGCCGCACTACAGTATCTTCGAAAATCAAAAATCAAAAATCAAAAATCAAAAATTTTAATCGAACTGCAAGTTCTACGATTAAAATCTAACGAACACGAATGGCGTGCTTTCAAACAGCAGTACAAGCTCTTCGGAGCGGACCGGCTCGTCTTCAAGACCGCCCAACTCTACGACTATCAGAATGGGCACCCTTTGATGCCCACGAACCCGAAATACAGCCGGTATATCTTGGGCAATGACGGCAAATACCATCGTCGCAAACTGCGCAAAGGCTGTTTCCGTGTATGGAGCGGAGCGGTCATCACGACGAATGGCGATGTCCTGCCCTGTTGCTACGATAAGTCGCACGCTTATGCGTTCGGAAATATCATGGAAAAGCCGCTGCGCGAACTCTTCACGAATGACAAAGCACTCGCGTTCCGTCAAGCTGCCTTCCGCCAAACCCCTCAAATCTGTCAAGAATGCTGGAAATAAAACGTTTCGTTTTCGGACTCTTTGAAACGAATTGCTATGTCGTTTCCGACGAGCAACAGATCTTGCTCGTTGATCCCGCCTGTGCCTATGAATCCGAGCAACAACAGTTGCTGACCTATATCGAAAATCAAAAATCAAAAATCACCAATCACCAATTACCAATTACCATAGTGGCCACACATGGCCATCTCGACCATCTCTGGGGCGCTGCCTGGGCGTGCGCAAAATGGAACACACCCGTTCTGATGCACGAAGCCGATATCCCAATGGCTAAAGCCATGCAATCCCAATATGACCTCTTCGGCATCCGCGCCAAAGCCCAACCTTTCCCCATAGAAGATATAAAATCAAAAATCATAAATCATAAATTTGAAATAAGCAATTTCCAATTGCTCGAAACCCCCGGCCATACCCCCGGCTCTATCTGTCTCTATTTCCCAAAATCCCCAATCCCCCGGAGCGTCTTCCCGACGGAACGGGAAGAGCGGCTTCCGCCTAGAAAGGTTTTATTGAATCACCAATCCCCAATAACCAATTACCAATCCCCCCTCCTCTTCTCCGGCGACACCCTCTTTCAGATGGGTTATGGCCGCACCGACCTCCCCGGTGGCAATTTCTCCCAACTCATCGACTCCCTCGATAGCCTCTTCGCCCTTCCTTCGGACGTCCAAGTCTTCCCCGGTCATGGCGAACCCACTACTATCGGAGCAGAACGCCGTTAGACCCATAGTAGGTAATTAGTAGGTGATTAGTAGGTTATTAGTAGGTGATTAGTAGGTTATAATTGAACCCCGAACCTCAAAATTCTTCCACCTTACTATTCTATTTTTATTTTGTAAAGTCGAATTGTCAATTTCCACTTTTTTTTATTATTTTTCGCCTAAAATTTGCGTATTTTCCTGAAAAGCAGTACTTTTGTAAACCTTTTCGAAGGAAAAGGGTGTTAGTTTGAAATTTGAGGTTTATGATGAGGATAGGGAAATTGCTATCAACGGCCATGCTAAAATGGCTGTTTATTTTTTGTTATTTTGGTTGCGTGGGTGCGACCATGAGTGTGTACGCGCAAGGCGGAGAGAAGGCTCCCGCCGCTATTGCAGGTAAGTATGTCATTGATAATACTGTAGCTGTGCCGGCTGGAGCATATACGACGTTTTCCACCGTTTATGAAGGTAAGCGTTATTATCTCGGTATTGATACTACCCGTGCCAAAGCCATACCGGCCAAGGATACGGTAGCTTGGTACGATAAGCCGAACTACGCTTCCATGTGGGTCGTCGGTGGTTTGTATAACCCCCGTGCTACCTCGGAAACGGATGTCTTGCCGGACAAGAACTACCAACGTGCTATCGAGAGTCTCTGGATTCGCGAGCGGTGTGGTCGTAAGAAATTCCTGGCCCTTGGCGATGCCCCGACCGGAGTAACATACAACCCGCTTATTCTCCGCGACTCCTCTACCGCTACTCCTAACGGTAATGTGGCGATTTGGTATACCCAAAAAGACGACCGCGAGCAGAGCAAGTATATCAACGGTTTCCTGTATTATTACTCCTATGCTACGGGTATTGATGTCTATCGTTATCTGCGTTATGACCCGATCTATGGGTTTAGTCGTGCCTACGCCGCAAAACCTGATAACTCCCAGCGCATCTCCGTCTGGGACCGCAAGATAGGATCCGATCTGCATTTCGATATACGTCCTAAGAGTATTCCTATCGGTTGGGAGACGCATGACAAAGACACTACGAACTATCAGATTACCGCCAAACTGACGTATTATGAGAGCATAGATCGTTTCCGCAGCCGGTTTGATAACACGGATATCTTTGCATCCCGTTCCGCCGCGATAGAAGATCAGCAGAAACTCGTATCTACACACGGCCTTACCGGTTATTACGTATGGAAATCCAATCCCTCCATTGATCCGGAGCACCCGGAGACATACAATGGCAAGTCTCTAATGCCTTATTACGGTGTGACATCATACGATTTAAGGGATCCGGAAAATCCCGTTGTTAACTACGGATGGCTGGATTCGACAATGGTCTATGTCCGTGAGGATGGTTTTAGCTTGAAAACGGCTGAGAACCTGTGGTACGACACGATCTTCGCAATAGGCTCTGCGCCGTTTGACATGTTGCGCAAACCGGCTGGCGGAGGAGCGCCCACTCCGGGGAACTATGCTAACCATACAGACCAACTGTATATCAAGTTTACCTGTGATGGAGTTCAATACACGGACTCGGTCTTGGTCACCCGTGAAACATATCATAACAATCCCTTCGTAAACTTGGAGACCGCTTCCGACCCGACAGATAAGGTATTCCCATATACCTATACCAACCTGAAACTCAATCCCGAGAACGTTTTGAATGTAACCATTACGGCTGCTGATACGGCTGCTACGTTCAATATATCCGCTTTGTATTCGGCGGGAAATGAGGTGCAAACGAAAGATCATATCGGCGTAAGCCGCTATGTGGGAGAAGAGATTGTTCTGGACATGGATGTGCCGTGCCATAGAGATACCATCTGGGAATACGATGAGGATGGGAATGTCAAGATTGACCCGATGACAGGAGATCCTGTCATTAGCGATATTGTGCTGTACGATACTCTCTTGGTGCGTGCATTAGAACCCGATGGAGTCACTCCAAGCACGTGGGTGGAGAATGTGCGACTGACGGCGAGAAACCAGATTCGTGTGAAAGTATTCCAGTCGAATCCGAATGTGGCGGAGAACCGCGTGGCGCAAATCCAATATACCTATCGCTATTGGCACTCTTCTGCGAAAGGAGACCAGAAAGAAGTGACGCGTTCTATATGGATCACCCAGAAATGGCACGGAGCTGATAACGCAAAATTATATACCTTCAACCATAAAGGAACGTTGGATGCAAAAGGTTTGCAGGCCGTACACGAGAAAGTTTATACGATGTATGCTATCCCGTCCGAATCGCACTCGTTGCCGCTCCATCGTGACCACTGGGGATACTATCGTTGGTTTATCTACGATGGAGATCATAAGGACCGCGATGTAGAGCATGGTACATGGCGATACACCTTGGGGGAAGAACCTAAAAATAACCAAGGAAAAGTATTCATACCTATTAACAATGCTACTTCTACTACATCGCGCGGGCAATGGGATATGTCCATGGGGACACCCAATCACTTCATCGTAGGTTATGCGACACCTATCCCTGCCATCAATTACGGCGCTTCTGCAACCGATACTATTGATGTCGCTTGCGATGTCAGTGCGTATATAGACACGGCAGCTGTAGGTGTAGTCGGTAATCTCAAATCATTGACAGAACCGACACTGAGTTATCGCAACGTCTTCCAGATTAAACCGGCAAAAAGACAAGCGGACAAGATGGCGGATTGCCGTGTCAATGGAGGCACCGGACACAAGGGATGGATGGAGGATATCAAGATTATTGCGCCGGCAAAAAGAACCATCGGCTTCTTCCCCAAATACCCGATTGCAGAGGATGGGGCTGATATTGTAGAGGATCACCTGCAATATATATACTATTTCAACCCCGATGCATCAGGACATGTGGATAATAACATGGGCGTAAAAAATACCGCCGACGGCTATGAATACGACAAAGCCAAATGTTATGCCCGCATCGGAAAGAAATACACCGCAGGAAAGACAAAAAGAAGAGCCAAACTGCTTACAAAAGGTGATATAGATACGATAGGAACGGAAGGTCCTAAGACGATAAAAGTTCTGGTAGTGAGTGCGAATAAGAGTCATGGCTATGTCTTGGGAAAGGAGCCGGGTGAAGAAGAAGCAACATATGGGCGCATCGGAGGAAAAACAGACGCACTAGCACTCCGCGAGTATCTTGAAAATACATATTTGGATGCTACGATTAATGGAAAAACGCATCAAGTGCAACCCGCTTTCGTAATATCGCTAACAAAAGAGACCGGGAATACAATTCGTTTTACGCACGAAGAGAGTCCTCGTGGACTCTGGTCATATTATCGTGCAGGTTTCAGTGAAAACTACCGCGTGAGATGGATCACGGGAAAAACTAGCATATCCGGAACAGATGAAATAACTTATTCACATCCCGCTACTGTTTCCGGAAACAGAATTACGAATAGTGACCCTGCAATTCTAAAATTGCACATGTCTTTTTCTGGTTTATTACATCGTACGGGTTATTTGACTTCATATCAAAGAGAAGGGCGGGGAACATATTTCAGTCCTTACGAGTATTCTCAATACTTATATGTGCCGGATGATGATGAGGCAGGTTATGATGGTGCTGATGCATCCGACCAATATTGGTTGATTTATCAAATCATCGAGCCTGAAGACGAACTGCATTATGAGACCCCCACTTGGTATCGCAGTACCAATTTGGGATCGAGTTGGGAACCGGTTGCCCATTGGGACTACGACACTAATGAGGGCGTACAGGATCGCGCCGGACACACTATGGGTGCCGATGCTTCGCTTTTGATTGACAATACGGTATATGAGAATGAGAATGAAACAATTTTGTATTGCTTGCGTACCGAGCATTTCAACTTGGCGAAAGTGACGCTCGTAACACGTGATATTAAGAAAGAAGGTCCGAATCCGGGGCAAGGCTCGATCATAAGCGAAGATGATGTCCAAAACAACTATACCATCCTCTATGACTTGGGCATGGACGAGTGGTCAAAACCAGGTACTACCGAAGTACGTGCGCACAACCATCATATGCCATGGGGCTTCACGGAACTCAGCTATCATTATCCGCTCTCAGTTATACCTGCCTCTCAGCGTGTCAATGGAGATTCCGAACTCCCGGCAAAAGGAGAGTACGCTTTCATCAATAAATTCGTCGTGCCGGAGGGCGAAGATAATGCAGGAGAAGAAATAGAGTGTCTGGACGGAGCCGGAAACGGCTATATGATGTGTATCCATGCGGCTCCGAAACGTACTACAATCATGAGATTTGAGTACCCCGCGCCATCCTGTTCTGACCAACAGATATATCTGGTGGCTGATTATTGCAATCCGACGAGCAATGCTTACCAGCCGATGATCACTGCTGACTTGGAGGGATGGACCGGAACCCAATGGAAACAGATTTATCGTTATAAGACTGGTAAGATCCCATATAAAGAGGATGGCAAAACATGGTGCCAGATGGCGCTTCCTATTGCCCGTGACTCTATCAAAGGATACGCCAAGTTCCGCTGTACCGCCACGCTGAATGGTAGCGGAACTACCGAAAATGCCTTCCTCCTCATTGACCACCTGCGGTTTATCGAGAAAAACCGCGCTTTCTCTGTCTTCCAGAATAAAGCGAACTGTATCAAAGACGATAGCGTCACTGTACTTGTCCGTTTGAACTACAAGGCGGATCCTGTTCTCTATGAGCCCGGTAAACTCGTTGCTTATCAGTTCCAAAAATGGGATAATGATGTGAATGATGGCGCTGGAGGATATGTGCCGATGATGAATGCAGAAATCCGCCCGGGGTATCTTCAAGAGGGATTCTCGTCATCTGATACGCCGCTCAAAACCACGATGGGAAATGATTACGGTTTCCTCTTGATTCCGGAAGCAAACTACGACCCAAGCGCAAGTAATACAGTAGGCGGTCAGTCAGCCTTGCGTAACGCTTTGATCACTGCCGCTCGGACAAAAGGCGCTTCCTCTACAGCTGCTCCGGAACATAGTCTCGATGAGACAGGATCGGTGCGCACCTTCGAGCAAGTGGTTGCCCATGACTATGAGGACTTCGGTACTTCGACGAATCGGCATATTAAATCCTTCGTCAAAGTGGGAGATGACTGGATGCTGTATGTCAACTGCCGTCTGCCTATTGCAGCTACTGATAATGGTACCTTCCGTATAGGTATGACTACTAAGAGGAACTTGGACGACACACCTACCTTCGATGAAGAGCACTGTGCTACTTTCCATATATTCAATATCAAGCAGACTACAAGTCTCTTGGTAAATGACGCAGCATGGCCGAATCATACTCGGGCGGAATTAACCGGTTCTACTCCTGAACTGACCTTGCTCCCTGCTAATGAGACACAGCGAGCCTCTATCAAGTTGACTGTTCCTTCTTCCTATGGAGGAAAACCGGTGACCAATCCTCGATGCAAATTCGACCTCCTGCATGCTTCTGAAGACGTTCGAGCCAACAATGCTGCATCGAATGCCGCCTTTGTTGCTAAATACGGCTGTACACGTACTCAATTCGTTGACGATATGGAGGCTTTCCGTGCGGATGATGAACGCAATATCATGCGCGACATGACCAACTGGAGCGCAATCCGACCGGAGTATTTCACCTATACGGGACGTACACCCGCTGTCGCTAATGCTATCTACAACCGCCTGAACTATTTGGTAACGAGTGGCCTGTTGGAGATAGGTCTGGATTACCGTGATATCTACATGGGAGACAAGGCGGATAGTTATTTCTACCTTCTGCCGGTTCCGGCTACAGGTCTTTTTGATGTAACAAACGGTAATAAAGCCGGAAATGCCGACACCACTCTTCAGGCATCTGTATGTAATGATACCCTTTGGCTCCAGTTGCATTCCGAGGAGCCGAAATACAAACTCCGCTACGGCTATGACAGCCGCGTGGGTGATACATACATAGTACCTACGATACGCGCCACACGCAGCGAAGCCAACGGCTTGGATTCCAAAGACTTGAAAGTACGGGTGGCGCATATAACCTCTGAGGACACCAAGGCTGCCGTTCTCGGATGGCAGACTACCCAACTCATTGAGACGAACGACCCCTCTTGGAGCAAAGGAGATGCGGCAGAAGAATTCTACTATGTACAAGATAAGAATGTGCAGTCGCCGGCAACAAACTTGGATGGATATTATAAGTCGGAAGATATTGTGCATTTTACTCCCAAGACTGGTACAACCTTCCGCCTGAAAGCAGGTTATTGGTATCGGTTCTCAACACCATTCTTCGGGGTAACCGACCCGAATACCACTTATTCGGTGGATGAAACGGATGAAGATAACATAAAAGGGCACTCGCAGTTCATCCTCGCCGTCGCGCCGGATACCGTCCGCTGGACACCGGCGCACCCCGATGCCGCGAACTACTGGAACGACGATGCCAACTGGACACCTGTTATGGCCAGCGCCCCTGCCGATGGCTTCAAAGCCAAAGTGCCCATGGGTGAAACCCAGGTTATCATTCCGGAGATGGCTGCGGCTAACACCCTGCCTATTGTCAACAACACAGTTCCTCGTCGTATCGATACCCTTGAGTACGGCTTTAAGAAGAATACGTGTAAAGATATCCTCTTCAAGCCCAGATCGACGATCCTCGGACAGGAAATGCTCGACTACGAGCGCGCTTTTGTGGATGTGCCTTTGGCAACAGCCGAGTATATGACCTTCTCTCCGGCACTCAAATACATCTATGCAGGCGATATGTATATCCCGAAAGTAGCCGATAATGTGGACTTCGATCCGAAGGAGTTTAAAGATCCCTCTACCTCTTATTCGGCTGAGTATAATCGTAAAACGCCGTATGCGATGTATGCCGCGTATTATAACCAGACCGTACCCTTCGCTTATTATAACACCGATACGGAAGGCAATGAATTGTCGTACAAATCCCGCTCTTCCGCAGACTGGGTATTTACTAATACGATGAAGATGAAGCTAACGCCCGGTACCGCCTGCTTGCTGCTGGCTTACGATAAAACCGGCGAGGATAAAGACTCGGTTATCGTTCGTCTGCCGAAGAAAGAGACCCATTATCCCTATATCGGTAAGAAACCCGATGGCTCTTGGGGCACCGGCTCTGATGAGACTATGGAGGGCAAACCTGCTTTCGAAGATCTGTCCAATAACTTGGCATTCAATAAGACCGACTTGGCGTCTGCACGCACAAGCGCAAGCAATCCCAGTGCGGGTATTACTTATACGCTGACCAATGAGACGCCGTCGAAAGTGTTCTTCTTCGGAAACCCGACCATGGCGCTTATCGATGTGTATAAACTCTGCCAAGATAACAGTAGCAAGTTGGATAAGGGAGGAACAGAAACCTCTTATTACTTCACGGCTTATCACCTGCGTGAAGGAGAAGCCTCTTACAGCATACGTGTCATAAACGGACCCGGTCAGTTCTTCGTAGCACCGCAGCGGTCTGTAGGATTGATAGCCGCTTCGGCAGACACAGAATTAGAAGTGGAACTTCGTCCCGAAGCTCTCGTTGCAATGGCGGATGGTAGTGCTATCTCTATTGATACGATATCTTTCTCCGCACCCGCAAGACGCGCTGCGTACCAAGAGCCCTCTCCTGTCAATTGGCTCTATATGTCTGCTGCCAACGAAACCGACGGAGGACTTTGCAAAGCATATCTGACTATCGGACAGTCTGCGATGGCTTCGAGAAACTATGTGGCAGGAGAGGATGCGCTCAACCTCTCGTCCGGTACAAGCAATAACGTGGCATACGAGACCCCGCTCTCGATGTATACCATCGCCGGAAATGAAGCGCTGATGCTCGATGTCCGCGATTCCATCGGGACTATTCCGCTCGTCTTTGCTACGCTGCCCGACTATGAGTATGAGGAATATACTTTACTCTCTTTTGCATTCGAAGGCCACTGGTCGACGCCGCTTTACCTCTACGATGCGCTTACCAATGATAGCATCCAGATTACGAACGGACTCCAAGTAGCCGTTCGTACCCCGGAGTCGGATCAAATCCGCTATTTCATCAATGGTAACGGCGCGCGCACAACAAGCGACGGTGGCCAACCCGGCGTTACAACCGACATCGACGAGGTAGATGGCCAATTACCAACTGCCAATAACCAATCTGCAATAATTTACGATGTCCTTGGACGTCCTGTACTTAAACTCTCTGAACACGACCTCATCTCTAATATCCAATTGCCTACAGGTGTATATATTATACAACGAGGCAAAAATACAGAAAGGATGGTGATTAGATGAGGAAATTAGTAAGTGTTTTAGTCTGTTTATGGGTCGCGGCGAGCGTTTACGCCGCGGAATACAAGCCCTTTGCGTATAGCGCTCCGCCAACGGAGTTCCGCTCTACATCGGCTTATACGGCATCGGCGAATTCCTTCCCTTCAGGGAGAGATAGGGTAGGCACAACCTCTTCTCTTGCTGCGATTAGTGCAGCTAATTTTGCTACGCTCAATAGCGAAGGAGGAGCTTGTTATATACCTTCCGCTACTTGCGGATCTAAAAGAGTCAAGGTGAAAGAACCTGAACCCGATACAGAAGCGATCGGTGAAGGCGTTTGGGAGTCACCCGTCGGGGAAACCCCTCTCATCCTCCTCGCCCTTCTCGCCGCATTTTATGCATTCTTCCTTACTTCCCGTTCTGGAAGAAAAGCAAGGCAATAAAAAAATAGAAAATCGGAAAAATCGCCCGTAAGAGCGATTTTTTCTTGCATATATCAAAAAAAAGCTGTACCTTTGCACCCGATTTGTAATTAGGGGTGCTTCGGCTGAGATCATACCCTTAGAACTTGAACAGGTAATGCTGTTAAAGAAAATGAAAAGGAACATTCTTTTTTTATGCGCTTTCGCGCTGTGTATGTCTGCCTATGCGCAGACGAGTGAGGACACGATCCTTATTCAAGGACGTGACATTCCTGAAGTATCGATTATTGCGAAGGTGGAGCAACCTGCGGACACCCGCAAGAAGTTAAACAACGAGCAGTTGAACCGCGAGAACACGGGTCAGAACTTGCCGTTCCTGCTGCAGAACACGCCTTCGTTATTAGCGACGAGTGACGACGGTTTGGGTATCGGTTACACCTATTTCCGTGTGCGCGGAACGGATCACACACGTATCAACATGACGGTGAACGACGTGCCGCTGAACGATGCGGAGAGCCAGACCGTTTTCTGG
This sequence comes from uncultured Bacteroidales bacterium, assembly GCA_946616535.1. The sequence continues at coordinate 154,272 of CAMOJA010000001.1, forward strand.
GTGAACATGACCGACATGGCTTCGAGTCTGACCAACCTGACGTTACAGCGCGGTGTAGGTACGAGTACGAACGGTTCGTCCTCTTTCGGCGCATCGCTGAACATGAGTACGTTACCTACGCAGAAGATGCTGAACGACAGCGCACGTGCACACGTGAGGTTGCAGTTCAACGGCGGTATGTACAACACTTTCCGCGAGATGGTGAATGCACAGGTGCAGTTCCCACGCAACTGGCGTATCGAGGCTCGATTGAGTAAGGTCAATTCCGACGGTTATCTCTATCGAGCGAAGTCCGATCTGTTCTCGTACTACGGTTCGGTAGGATACTACGGCAAAGCAACGAATATCACGTTCTCCGCCTTCGGAGGTATGGAGACGACGTATATGGCGTGGGACGGCGTGACGGCTGAAAATCTGCTGACCGACCGGCGTTATAACCCTGCCGGCGAATATACGGATGCGAACGGAGATATCGCGTACTATCCGCGACAGAACGACAACTACAAGCAACAGCATTTTCAGATCAATCTGGTGCAAAAATTAGCGCCACAATGGGTGCTGAATGCGACGCTGCATTATACGCACGGCGGCGGTTACTACGAGCAGATGAAGGCGGACAAGAAGTATTCTGCTTTCGGTTTGCCAAACTACGAGCCAAACGACTCGACCGTCATCAAGAGGTCCAATTTTATTCGTTACAAACACCTGGACAACCATTACTACGGCGGCATTTTCAGCATCAACTACCGCTCTGAACCGGCCGACCTGACGATCGGTGGTGCCGGTAGCCATTATATGGGCGAGCACTGGGGATTGGTGACGGATGACCTGTATCAGACCGTGACTGCTAAGGAGTTCTACCGCAGCAACGGCGTGAAGGCAGAAGGCAATATCTACGCCAAAGCGAACTGGCGAATCATCAACAAACAGAAACGGAAACTGACGCTGTACGGCGATCTGCAATACCGCTATGTATATTATCACATCGGCGGCATCAATGACGAGGATCTGCAACCGCTCACCGCTACACGCCATTACCATTTCTTCAACCCGAAGGCGGGTATCACGTATGAGGATCATGGCCATCAGGTGTATTTCAATTTCGCGATTGCTAACCGCGAACCGAGCAGAAAGAATTTCACGGAAGCCGGCGAGCATGATATCCCGCTGCCAGAGAAGTTATATGACTACGAATTGGGTTACACGTACTCGGGCGAGCGCTGGCACGTGGGCGCGAACCTCTATTATATGGATTACAAGAACCAGTTGGTATTGACGGGTAAGTATTCCGATACGGGTGCGTATCTGACACGCAACGTAGCGAAGAGTCACCGAATGGGTATTGAGTTGACGGGTCTTTGGATGCCGACGAGTTGGTTCCAATGGGCAGCCAATCTGACGCTCTCGCGCAATAAGATTCCTAACTACACGGACTGGGTATCTATCTATGACGCAGACTGGAATGAGATTCGTCAGGACGAGATCAATTTCGGCACAGTGACGATCGCTTTCTCGCCGTCTGTGATCTTCAGCAACACGTTCACCTTCAACTACGCGGGTTTCCGCGCAGACATACAGACGATTGCCGTCAGCAAGCAGTATCTGGATAACACGATGTCAGAAGAAGCGATCCTGAAACCCTACACGGTGACGAACGTGACGATGCACTACACGTTACCGCTGCCGGCTAAATGGCCGACGATACAGTTGATGGCGCAGGCGAATAACCTGTTCAACAGTGCCTATGAGTCGAACGGAGGAAACTGGATGTGCCAATTCGAAGACGGAAGCCGTTACTACAGCCCGTGGTACTACGCCCAAGCGGGCATTAACGTACACGCAGGCTTTGTCGTACAATGGTAGAACCTAACCACGCGAGGAGAATAGAACCTAACGGAATCCATCCCCATGCAATAGAGGACGAGAAGAAAATCGCCCAGTTATTGGGAATCCAACCCAGCACGATCGCCACTGTAGCCCATATCGCTACGGTGGCGAATCCTATTATTATGGCCGTGAAGGACCGAAAAGAAAAATGGTTATAATAAATCAAAAAGATAATAACCGGGATCGTCAGGAAAAGGACCGTAGGCAACCAGAATGAAGCGATACCTAATAGCAAAGACGAACTGAAGGCTTCTTGGATCGCGATCTCATGACGATCGAGTTTTTTGAGAATGCCAATTACTGCCATCACTAGCGCAGATACGGCAAACCCCCACCAATAATTCTCGTTGAAATCGGGAGATTGTACCTCTAATGCGGATAACAGAAAGGGTATCCCCACACTACCCGCTACTGCCAATGCCCAGAAGACAATTGGCAGCACGCGGGATAATATGGTCGCTTTATGTCTATTCACTAACTCCCTAATTCACCAACTCACTAATTCCTTCACTCCTTAACAAATCCCTTCCGTATCAATAGATATTTCGGATCTGCCTCTTTGCCGCGGAACTCCAGATACAACTCCTGTGCATCGCGTGTCCCGCCTTGCTCTAACAAGTGACGGAAACGTTTAGCGGTCTCGGCCTCAAACAGGTCGCCCGTCTCCTTGAAAGCTGCAAAAGCATCGGCATCCAATACGGCCGACCAAGTATAGCTGTAATAACCTGCCTCATATCCGGTCGTGAAGATATGATTATAGAACGTCGGACGATAGCGAACGATGATCTCATCGATCATACCCATCTTCTTGAGACTCTCTGCCTCGAATGCATTGACATCCAAGCCCTCTGCACTCGTCAACTCATGGAAGTCCATATCCAGAATAGACGCACTCAGTAACTCAGTCGTTACAAAACCCTGGTTGAATGCACTCGCTTTGTTGATTTTCTCGATCAATTCGTCAGGAATGACCTCTCCGGTCTCGAAATGGAAGGCATAGGTCTTCAGCACTTCCGGCTCATACGCATAGTTCTCCATGAACTGACTCGGCAACTCTACGAAATCGCGCGGCGTATTCGTGCCGCTCAGGCTCTTATAATGCGCCTTGCTCAGCAAACCGTGCAATGCGTGACCGAACTCATGGAACAGGGTCTCTACATCGTCCATCGAGAGCAACGACGGATTACCTGCCGTCGGTTTGTTGAAGTTACCTACATTGATAATTACCGGACGATGATCAACGCCCTCTGCATCGATGTATTGCGGCAGGATATTGTTCATCCATGCGCCCGGACGTTTACCCGCACGCGGGAAATAGTCCGTGTACAGAATACCTACTAACGAACCATCAGCATCCGTTACCTTGAATACCTCTACCTCCGGATTATAAACCGGCATGTCCTCTAATTTCTCAAATTGCAGACCATACAGTTTGGTTGCTACGCCGAACGCACCTTTGCGCACATTGTTCAACTCGAAGTACGGCTTCAACTCCTCTTCGTCCAAGGCATATTTGGCTTTACGCAGCTTCTCGGCATAGAACCACCAATCCCAAGGTTGCAGTTTCTCGCCCGGCAGATCTTGCTCCAACAGGGCTTGTAACTCTGCCGCCTCACGTTTCGCAGCCTCCAACGAAGGAGCCCAAACGGATGCTAAGAATGCATCTACCGTCTGATGGTTCTTAGCCATGCAGTCTGCGAGGATATAGTCGGCAGGGTTATCATATCCGAACAACTTCGCACGCTCAATGCGCAATTCCATCTCGCGAATGATAACGGATTTGTTGTCGTTCTCATTGTCGTGGTTGCCGCGCGTCGTATAGTCCATCAGCAGTTGTTTGCGTAACTCGCGGTTCTCGCAGTATTGCAGAACCGGGGTGAAACTCGTGCGCTTCGGAGTAAATAACCACTCTCCCGGATGACCTGCTGCCTCTGCTTCTTCTGCCGCAGCGGCTTTCGCGCTCTCCGGAAGACCCGCTAACAACGCTTCGTCCGTAATAAAGCGTTTTACATCGTCGCTATTGGTCTCTGCTACGACGTTGTTGCCGAACTTAAGCGAAAGCAAACTTAACTCCTGGTTAATCTCTTTCAGACGCTCTTTCTTGTCCTCCGGCAGATTAGCTCCGTTGTCCGCAAAAGCCTTGTAGGTCTGCGTTACCAGTCTCATCTGCTCGGCGTTCAAACCCAACTGCTCACGCTCGTCATAAACAGCCTTCACGCGTTGGAACAGCGCATCGTTCAGAATAATGCCGTCGCTCAGGTCACTTAACATGGGACTTACCTGCTCGGCAATGGCGTTCATCTCATCGTTACCGTCTGCCTCCAATACATTGAAGAAAACACCCGTCACGCGATCTAACAGCAGACCGGAACGGTCTAACGCTACGATCGTGTTCTCAAATGTAGGCGCGTCTTCGTTATTCACTATCGCATCAATCTCCGCTTTATTTTGGCGAATAGCCTCCTCAAATGCCGGTAAATAATGCTCGATCTTTACTTTGTCAAACGCCGGCACACCAAACGGTGTGTTCGGCTGCTCCAACAACGGATTCGTCTGTTTGCAAGCTAATAGACTCATAGCCATCACTCCTAAAATTAACGCTTTCTTCATAACTAAATATTCATTATTCATTATTCATTATTCATTTGATTCGAACGTTTTTCTCCATCGATTGTTTGATGCGTTCTCTCAGTTCTCGGGACTGGTTGTCTACCTTCTGATACCAATGCGGCTTGAAGTCCTGCGCGAACTTGCATTTCGCTAACTTAATATTCAGATTATCGATATCTCCGCTTACATTCACACCCAGATAAATAGGACTCAACACGTTGATATCGTAGTCGAAGGTCATATTCGTGTTATGCCTGCCGCCTAAAGCTACCATATAATTATCCATCTGAACGCAGAGCGGATAGACATCTATCTGATTCTTATAGATCGTTAACTCCGCATTGATCGAGTCAATCTTGTTTTCGGTCTTCTTCTTGAATAGCAGTAACTTACTGATCTTATCAAACGTCTCTCCGTCCAAAACCACCAGGTCTTTACCGGTCAACGAAGCCGCACCGCGTAAAGTACTCATCTTCGGTTGATATTGGCTGTTCAGATACGTCTCTGCCGCTAAGTGGAACTCTGCCGCTCCTTTGAAACTGCTTAACATCGGTACCATCTCTTCCAAATTGGGTATCATGGTTAGCAATTCATCGATATCGACGTCTATCATATGATAGTCCATTCCCAAATACAGGTGGTTGCGGCGCGGCGAACGATACATGGCGGTTAACTGCAGTTTGGCTGCCCGGCATACAAAACCAACCTCATCCAGTATCAGATTACCTTCTTGCATGAAGATACCACCCTTCAGGTCCTTTGCTACTTGATTAAATATCACCACTTCCTTCAGGTTCGTATTCAGCGCCAAATCCACATCCAACGGTACCATAAACGGTTCTATTTCTTTCGTTGAATCCGGCGTATTTTGTTCCGGAGTGCTCGTCAGCTCCTCTTGACTCTCGGCTTTTGACTCTTGACTCTCGGCTCCCGACTCTTGGCTTGTCTCTTCATCGGCACTGAACCATGCCATGAGTTGGTTCGCATCGCAGTGGTCGGAGACAATGTCTAACTCTCCTTCCAAAATCTTCTTGTGCCTGAACCATTTGCCGATATGACGTACATTACCCTTGATATTCAAATCCGAATTACCTAACTCAATGCGCGAATTGGCGATAGTCATCTCTTTATTCGAATACGCGAACTCGATAGACGGGATATAAACCGGCTCCGGCAAACGTTCCGGCATACGAACCTCTCCGTTCTTCAGATGAATCGTCAGTCTCGGATTCCATTGCAGCAGAAGATTCTCTTCTTTGCTGTTGTAGCGGGCTGCGGCTTCGATACGCAATGCCTCCGTCTTGGCCATCAACTCCTCACCCATCTCGGCTTGCAGCGCATCGGTTTGGATCTTTGCACTCATTTTCTTGCCGCCAACGATATAGGCTTCCAGCTCCGCATTCGTCAAATCCGCATGGATATCTTCGAATCTACCGTCCAAAGAAGCCGTATGAATAGAGGCAAAATAGTCTTGCTCATTATTCAGCACATTCGCCGCTTCAATACGAATCATCGAGGCACCTAAAGCAGCATTTATCGTCGTATCCATCGAGAAATCAACCTGCTTCGTGTCTAAATCCACGCATGCCCAGTTCACCGATTTTCTGCTCGGATTCTTATTCGGAATAAAGATCTTTGCTTTGGTATGCGGCAGGGTAGCATACATGCTATCCATTGCGTATGCAATATCCGTCAGTGTCAAATCTGCATCAATCGTTCCTTTCTCTAATCGCATCTCGCTCAAATCGGACAGCCGTATCTTGGCATTCGCTTTACCCTTTGTTCGTCCCTTCAAGTCCATCTCTTTCGGCATAAAATAAGCGAAATCGGGTAGGTTGGCATCGATATCTAAATGCAGATCTAGCAACATGTCTTCCAGCAAGTCCTCTACCTTGCCTTTCGCAGCAATACGACTCTCTTTCGTCTTCGCCGATAGTTTGTTGATCGTTACCGTCGAAGGCTGTTGTTTGTTCAAATCCAAACGGGCATCGGCATCCAATTGCAAGTCGCGCAGCGTGTAGGGCAGCGGTTTGTATGCTCCTTTGCCCTCTTTGACATCCAAATGCGCCGTTAAAACCGGCATAATAGAGTCCGCATAGAACCCTTTGGCACTCGCTTTCAGCTCGATAATACCATCTACGTTGAGATCCTTCATAGCCTCGGTGAAACGCTTCGGAACCAATGCCAAGAGGGGCCGGATTTGCCATTGACCGGTCTCTACGCTCGCATCTACAGCAATGCTGTCGCCCAGCGTGACCTCTCCTTCCAGACGGAGGCTGAAATCATTGACAGCCAGCCGTGCGCCATCGAAAGCAAAATGCATCGAGTCGAGGTTCATCGCCATCGGTGCGATCAACTTTACCTGCAGGTGGTCTGCATATGTATCTCCTTGCATGCTGGCGCATACATCGCGTGCGTCCAGCGTAATTAGCATATCGTCCCAGCTCTCCGCCTTAGCCGATAACTCGGTTTCGCCCAAGGAAGCGCAAATAGTGTCCTTTTCATCGAGGAAAGTGATGTAGTCGGCCTTGATACGCAGACCGTCTATCCTCAGCGCATCGAAAGGCAGCGAGAACGCCGAACTGTCTTCCTCCGTTGTGTCCGGCGAAGTAATGAAGACATCCGTCAGATTCGTCGAACCATCCGGGGCAATATAGAAATTGACACGGGCGTCATCCAGAATGGCCTCGTGGATATGAAGGTTGTTACGATTGAGAAACTCCATCGCATCCACCGTTGCCGTCAGGTATTTTGCTTCCACTACCGTGTCGTTCTGCGCTCCTTCAACAGGGTGGATGATCAGAAGTCCGTTTGCGCGAAGACCCAAACGAGGAAAAGTGGAGAAGAAGGTCAGATCCACTTCGCCTATCTCATACTCCGCAGCGATGAATTTATCCGCTACATTACGGGCGATAGGAGTTAAACGTTCGGGGGTGAAAACGAGATAACAGGCTATCAAAACAACAATCACGATAGCCAGCACAAGGCAGCCAAGCGTCCATGCCGCTATTTTCAGTGCCTTTTTCATTTACTTTCTACGATTTTTGAAAAATAATACTTGTTTGACTTGAAGTCTTTCTCGTAATATTCCAGTTTCGTGTCCGTCAAAACCGATACGACGTACACTTTCGGTATTTCACCTCCGCCGTTATCCATGAAATGGATCTCCGTCAGATTACCGTTGGTCTCAAATTTGTATTGAAACCATCCGTTGCCGCGAATACCTGACTGGGTCCAGGTGTCCAAGAGATCCTGCTCCGTTACATCCTCTCCTTCATCCCATTCGCGACCGTAGAAATACGGATACTCCTCCGCGCGGTCCGCGGTGAAACGCACGTAATGTTGCGTGTTGTTCTCTTCCCAAAGACCCTGCAGGTCGCTGATTTGGAAATTCGGGTCATTCGATTTGCCTTCTCCGCCAAATAGCGAACAGCTGCTAAAAGCAATACTTACAAAGACGACAAGCGTCCAATAAAACAACTTTTTCATTGTGTTTATGCTTTTTGAATAGAAATACCTACGTTGTATCCGTCCATCTCCAAGTGCTGGTCCCCTTCTGCTTGCGCTTGCAATTGGATAGAAGTAGCCAACACCTGACTGGCAATATAATCCGAGCAATGCAGTACCGCATTATGAATCTCTTCGCGGTCTTCCAATACAATTGAGATACGGTCGGTAATCTCCAAACCGCTCGATTTACGCAGGTTCTGGATGCGGTTAATCAACTCACGAGCCAGACCTTCTTCAATAAGTTCATCCGTCAACTCGATATCCAGCGCGATGGTCAGAATTCCATTGTTGCTTACCAACCAACCCGGCATATCTTCCGTGATGATCTCTACATCTTCCGGAATTAATTGATAGTCCACCGTGGTCAATGGATAGCAACCCTCGGCTTCCATCTTCGCAATTTGGTCTTGGGTCATCGATGCAAGCTCGGCGGCCACAGCCTTCATATTAGCACCTACTTTCTTACCCAGCACTTTGAACTGCGGTTTGATTTTCTTGACCAACTTAATCTCGCTCTGCTCGGCCGGAACAATAATCAGTTCCTTCACGTTCACCTCGCTCTTGATCAACTCCGCTACATGCAGCAGGGCCTCTGTAGTCTCTGCATCCGGCGTCGGAATAACAGCCTTCTGCAGCGGTTGACGAACATTCTTCTCCGCGCGTTTGCGCAGACTGAGAATCATACTCGTCGCCTGTTGAGCCAGGTACATCTGACGCTCCAGACGCGTGTCAATAAGCGCCTCATTGGCCTTCGGCCATTCACTTAAATGCACGGTTTCACCGACTAAATCGCGATATAAACGATCCGCATAGAAGGGCGCGTTCGGCGCCATGAGTTGTGCTACGGTCTTCAGACACGTATAGAGCGTCTCATAAGCGGCCTGTTTGTCCGCATTCATCTCTCCGCCCCAGAAACGTTTGCGGTTCAGACGTACGTACCAGTTACTTAAGTCGTCCTGTACGAAATCGCTAATCGCACGACCGGCTTTCGTCGGTTCATAAGCCTCATATGCCTCGGTCACCTCCTTGATTAAGGAGTTGAGTTTACTCAAAATCCAACGGTCTATCTCCGAGTACGCCGCATGGCTGGCTTGCTCCGGTTCTGAACCGGCCCAGCCGTCCACATTAGCGTAGAGAGCGAAGAAACCATAGGTGTTATAGAGCGTGCCAAAGAACTTACGGCGGACCTCATCCACGCCTTCCGGATCGAACTTCAGGTTCTCCCATGGACTCGAATTGGTCAGCATGTACCATCGTACTGCATCCGCTCCATAAGTGTCCAGCGCACCGAACGGATCCACGGCATTGCCCAGACGTTTACTCATCTTATTGCCGTTCTTATCCAGTACCAGACCATTCGAGATCACATTCTTATACGCTACCGTACCTTCGATCATCGTGTGAATAGCATGCAGCGTAAAGAACCATCCGCGAGTCTGGTCCACACCCTCCGAGATGAAGTCTGCAGTGCGCGGAGCATCCGCGTTCTCAAACGGATAGTGGTTCTGTGCGTAAGGCATAGCGCCCGAATCAAACCATACATCAATCAGGTCTAACTCGCGCTTCATCGGCTTACCGCTCGGCGATACCAAAATGATGCTGTCTACGTACGGACGGTGGAGATCGATGACCGAAGGATCGTAGTTCTCCTTGCTGTAGTCGCCCACTTTGTGGTTCGGCCAGGGGTTCGCTTTCATGAAGCCTGCCTTCACGGATTTCTCGATTTCATCGAATAATTCTGCGATGGAACCGATACAAATTTCCTCTGTTCCATCTTCGGTGCGCCAGATCGGCAACGGTGTTCCCCAGTAACGCGAACGGGAAAGATTCCAATCGTTGAGGTTATTGAGCCACTGGCCGAAACGACCTGTTCCGGTGGATTCCGGTTGCCAGTTGATGGTCTTATTGAGGGCGATCATCTCCTCGCGGGCTTTGGTAGATTTGATGAACCAAGAGTCAAGCGGGTAGTAGAGGACAGGCTTATCGGTACGCCAGCAATGGGGGTACGAGTGAACATGTTTCTCTGTGCGCAAGAGACGTCCGTCGGCTTTCATCTCAAGACAGAGGTGGAGATCGAGTGTTTCCGCCTTAGCAGCTGCGGTTTCATCGTATTTTCCGTCGATGGTGAACTGCGGGTCATAAGCGTTCTTCACCCAGCGGCCGGCATAGCGGCGGTAGAGTTCATCGTTGACATTCGCTTTGTACCACTCTTCGTCGAGATCTTCCACACGCCAATATTTACCGGTGAAATCGACCATAGGCCGCGGTCCGTTGTTCTTGGTCTGCATATAGAGTCCCGGCACGCCGGCTGCGTCTGCCACTTTCTTGTCATCGGCACCGAAGGTCGGCGCGATATGTACGATACCTGTACCGTCTTCCGTCGTGACATAGTCGCCCGGGATCACACGGAATGCTCCTTCGCCCGGATTAACCCACGGGAACAACGGATCATACTCCAGTCCTACAAGATCCGCACCCTTATAACGGGCAACGATCTTCGGCTCTACGGGTTTGCCTTCTTCATCCACGCCGCACAGATCTTTCTGATAAGCACTTAGACGAGCCTCCGCAAGGAGGATGTGGTCGCCGGTAGGTGTTTCTACCTCTACGTAGTCGATCTTCGGACCTACGCAGAGTGCCGTATTACTTGGCAAAGTCCATGGCGTGGTCGTCCAGGCAATGATATAACGACCGTCTTTCAAGTGGAACTTGGCCGTACATGTCAGGTCTTTTACATCGCGATAACAACCCGGTTGATTCAACTCATGGCTACTCAATCCCGTTCCTGCGGCTGGTGAATACGGCTGAATCGTATACCCCTTATACAAATAGCCCTTCTTATACAGCTCCTTCAGCAGGTACCATAGCGTCTCGATATATTTGTTGTCGTACGTGATATACGGATCGTCCAGATCAACCCAATAACCCATCTGCTTGGTTAACTCCGTCCATTCCTTGGTGTATTTCATCACCTCGCGACGGCAAGCCGCATTATACTCATCTACACTGATCTTCTTGCCGATATCTTCCTTTGTGATACCCAACATCTTCTCTACGCCTAACTCAACCGGCAGACCATGCGTGTCCCAGCCCGCCTTGCGACGAACCTGATAACCCTGCATCGTCTTGAATCGACAGAACGTATCCTTGATCGTACGAGCCATCACATGGTGAATACCTGGCTTTCCGTTCGCCGAAGGAGGACCCTCGAAGAATAAAAACGGAGTATGACCCTCGCGTGTGGAAATACTCTTCTCAAACAACCCTTCTTTCTCCCACTGCGCTAACACCTCCCGGCTCAACGCAGCCAAATCTAATCGCTTGTATTCGTTAAAATGTTTCATATAGTGTGAAAAATAAATCCTTTTAAGCTTCCGAATAACTTAGCTAAAGCTAAAAACGGCGCAAAATTACAAAAAAATTTTGATATGTGCAAATTTTTTCGTACCTTTGCCGCATGAAAAATGAAATGAAAGAAAAATTCATCCGAATTGCGACGTGGCTGGGTATCATGCTGGCCTTAACAATCGTAGCATTATTGCTATGGAAAATCCTTTTCCATGCCGACCAATCTACCGCCTCTTTGAAGTGGTTGCAGTTCCTGCAAACGGCGGGTACATTCCTCCTCCCGCCTGTCCTTTGTGCCCTGATCTGGGATCCGAATAGACGTCCGTTTGCTTGGCTCAAAATGGACCGAACAGTGCCTTTGTGGTATTATCTGGCGGGTATCCTTATCATGATCGCGGCCTTGCCGGCTATCAACCTCCTCGCCGACCTCAACGGACGTGTTCAACTGCCGGAAAGTCTCGATTCCATCGAGCAATTTTTGAAGCAACAAGAGGATGCCGCTGCGGCTTTAACGGAGCGTTTTCTCCAGGCCGATAACTTCGGCGTATTGCTCATCAATATCGCCCTTATGGCGCTTCTGCCGGCAATGGCGGAAGAACTCTCCTTCCGCGGTACCTTGCAGCAGATCCTGGGCAATAAACACATCGCTATATGGGTGACAGCCATCATCTTTTCGGCGATCCATATGCAGTTCTATGGTTTTATCCCTCGTATGCTCATTGGCGCTTTGTTGGGTTATATGTTTGTCTGGACCGGTAGTCTTTGGATTCCTATCCTCATGCATTTTACCAATAATGGTTTGGCGGTTCTGGCCTTTTACCTCTTTGACGAACGTGCGGTAGATAACAAAAATATCGCCGACTCCATAGGAGCAGGCGATACTTGGTGGTTAGGCCTTATCAGCCTCGTTATTACATGTCTTGGTCTACTAATATTCTACCGCAGAACTCACAAACAATAATTTTCTTGCGAGTACGGATATCCAATTGCTGCTGTGCAGGGATCTTTGCGTGACAACCGCCACAGGAGTCACGCTCGATCTTTACTACAGCCAGACCGTTACGTGCATTCTTACGAATACGTTTGAAACCGGTCAACAGACGCTCGTCGATCTTCTTCTCCAATTCGCCTGCACGAAGAACCAATGCCTCCGTCTCAGCTTTTGTCTCCGAGAGAATCTGATCCAACTCCGAACGCTTCTGGTTCAGATCAACCGTACGCTCCTCGATATCCTTGGTCGTCTTCGCTTTGTCTGCCAAACGAGCCTCTAACTCTGCCGAGTAGTGTTTGATCTTACGCTGCGAAGCCTCGATCTCCAATTCCTGGTACTCGATCTCTTTGTTCAGGTTGTCGAACTCGCGGTTGTTGCGAACCGTGTTCTGCTGCTCTTTGTAACGCGAGATAGATGCGTTCGCATTCTCTGTACGAACACGATGGTCCGAGATCTGCGTCTCGCATTCCTTAATCTCATTCTCGATGTTGGTCAAACGGGTCTTCAAACCCTCCACCTCATCGGCCATGTCTTTTACTTCCTGCGGTAACTCGCCGGCCAGGGTGCGCAAGTTATCGATCTTCGTGTCAACTTGCTGCAACTCGTAGAGGTATTTCAGCTTGTCCTCTACAGTCAATTCTTTTGTTCTTGCCATAATAATATAGGTGTTTTATCTGTTTTACTAATCGTACAGTCTAAACCAAGATTCCCGATGAAATCGAGGAAAATCTCTCTCGCATGACGCTCGCTGATCCAATGGTCGATATCAATCAACCCGATTCGTCCTTCCGCGTCTTGGAACTCGTGATACTTGCAGTCCGCCGTGAGATATACATCCGCGCCCTGCGCAATAGCTTCCCCGATAAACTCGGCTCCGCTGCCTCCGCACAAAGCAATCGTCTTCACTTGCTCTTTCTTCGGTCGCGTATAACGCACATATGTGCAACCCAATATAGCACGAATTTTTCCGATGAAATCGGTGTAATTCATCTCCTCTTCCAATTCGCCTATCGCACCCAAACCGTTCTCTATAAGCGGACGGCTGTTCTTCAATCCGATCTTCTTCGCCAAGCGCGTATTGATACCATCCGCCGCTACGTCCAGACTCGTATGCGCCGAATAAATGGCGATATCGTGCTTGATAGCCATCTCTACGATGCGGGCCTGCGGCGTTTGACCGCATACCTGCTTCAATCCGTGAAATAATAAGGGGTGATGAGAGATAATAAGCTGACATCCGCATTCAATAGCCTCATTGACCACATCCAACGTTACGTCTGTGGTCAAGAGAACGGACTGGATATCGCGTCCTGTGTCACCTACCTGCATTCCCGAGTTATCCCATTCTTCTTGGGCACTCCGTGGCGCTACAAGTTCTATGCTATTGATGATCTCCCTGAGGAGCACTTATGCTTTTTCCTCTTCAGCGGCTTCGTCTTCGATGCGGAAGTCCGTGATGCCTGCATTCACGAGGATATTATACCATTGGATGAGCTTGCGAATATCGGATGGATAAACTCGGTCGCGATCCCAATTCGGCAGCACTTGGTCAAACCATGCCTGTAACTCCTTATTGTCCGCTTTCTTCGCATCCATCGCTACCGGTTTCAACCCTTCTTTCTTGCCGGCGGAAGTCAGCACCTCGCTTAGCGTTACATCATCTCCGTCCGTGAACATCGATACATCGCTCAGCGCAACGATCTTGTCGCGTGCATAGGTCGGCATACGCTTGCCGTCTACCAAACTCTCTACAATCAGCATGTTGTTGCCGCGACTAACCAACTTATACAAACCCGGCTTACCGGTGATAGCAAGGATATTTTTGATACTTTCCATAATTCTTATCGCAAATTCGGCTGCAAAAGTACTGCTTTTTTTTTATATATACAAATATTTTTTGATAATTTCGACAAATACACCGGGCAAAATGACAAAAAAATGCAAAATTATTTGCACAATTCATAAATTTGTTGTACTTTTGCACGCTTTTTCGGAGAAAGAGCACTAAATCCGGCGAAGTTTTCATGCATGCATACTGCTTTGGCCGACATTGTTTAACTTAAAAAGGAAACAGAAATGTATTTAACTTCTGAGAAGAAAGCTGAGTTGTTCGCTAAATACGGCAACGACGCTAAAAACACCGGTTCTGCTGAGAGCCAAATCGCTTTATTTACCTTCCGTATCAACCACCTTACCGAGCACCTCAAGGAAAACCGCAAGGACTTCGGTACAGAGCGCGCACTGACTGCCCTCGTTGGTAAACGTCGCCGCATGCTGGATTACCTGAAGGCGAAAGACATCGAGCGCTATCGTGCTATCATTAAAGAACTCGGTATTCGTAAGTAATTTTACGGAAAAATTTCAGAAAAGAATGGCATGTGCTTGCATATGTCATTTTTTTTGTGTATCTTTGCACCCGCAAAGATGTATGATAGAAATTAAGCCCTACATAGAGCACGCAGTATTGGTAGGATTGATAACTCCTAATCAACCGGAAGAACGCACCAAAGAATACCTGGATGAGTTGGCTTTTCTGGCCGACACACATGGTATCGTTTCCGTCAAACGGTTCACCCAGCGATTGAATCTTCCGATTACGGCTACCTATGTGGGCGAAGGCAAACTCGATGAAATCGACCAATATATACGGGAGCATCATCCCATAGACATCGTGATCTTCGACGACGAACTCTCCCCGCGGCAGATACGTAATATCGAGAAAGCGCTTAATCACAAAGGCCTCCCGGACGTCCGTGTCATCGATCGCACTATTCTTATCCTCGAGATCTTCCTTCAACGCGCCCAGACATCCTATGCTAAGACCCAGGTCGAAATGGCGCACCTTCAGTATATGCTGCCGCGTCTAACGCGTATGTGGTCGCACCTCGACAGACAGCGAGGCGGAGGTGGAACCAACCGCGGTATGGGTGAAACGCAGATCGAAGCTGACAAACGGGTCATCGGGCAACGTATCGCCCTCCTGCGTGAGCAACTTAAAACGATCGACAAACAGATGGCTACCCAGCGCCAACATCGCGGAAAGATGGTACGCGTCGCGCTCGTCGGTTATACCAATGTCGGTAAGTCCACCCTCATGAATCTGCTCTCCAAGTCCGATGTCTTCGCGGAGAATAAACTCTTTGCTACCCTCGATACTACCGTTCGAAAAGTGACGGTCGAGAATCTGCCGTTCCTGCTCTCCGATACGGTCGGTTTCATCCGCAAACTGCCGCATCATCTCGTCGAGTCCTTCAAATCAACCCTGGACGAAGTGCGCGAGGCCGATCTGCTCGTGCATGTGGTCGATATTTCCCATCCGAACTTCGAGGAGCAATACGAAGTGGTGGAGCAGACAATAAATGAAATTTGCGGCAACGAAAATGTCACAAATCACAAATTACAAATCACAAATCGTGGCGAAAAGCCACGTATAGTGGTCTTCAACAAAATAGACAATTTTACCTATATCCCCAAGGAGGAAGACGACCTCACGCCTATTCAGCGCGAGAACCTCTCCCTGGCCGACCTGCAGAAGAGCTGGATGTCCCGTTTGGGCGAGGACTGCATCTTCATCTCCGCGCGCAACAAAGAAAATATCGATGCCCTCCGCGCACTCCTTTACGAGCGCGTGAAGGCAATACATATAAAACGATATCCGTACAACGATTTTTTGTTTCAGAACTATGAGGACAATTGACGAACAAGGTTATCATTTTGAAGAATGGTTCACTCCCGATGAAATCGCGAAGGATGTGAAGCAAGTGGCTAAAAAAATTAGTAAGGACTATCAGGGCAAGGAACCCCTCTTTGTCGTCGTGCTGAACGGTGCCTTTGTGTTCGCTTCGGACCTCCTCAGGGCGCTTGACAACGTGCGCTGTGAGGTGACTTTCATCCGTGTCAGCTCATATTGGGGCATGTCGTCCACAGGAAAACTCGAATTCATCGTGCCGCTGCAGCAAGTAGTGGAGAACCGCGATGTCATCATCGTGGAAGATATTGTGGACACGGGCCTTACTATCCATCAACTCAAGGAGCATATGCGCGGACTCGGGGCCACGTCTGTGCGCGTCGCTTCTATGCTCTTTAAACCCACCAAACTCGAGTATGCCGATGCCAAACCGGATTATATCGGTCATGAGATTTCCGAGGAGTTCGTCATAGGCTATGGCCTTGACTTCGATGGCTTCGTCCGTAACCTCGATGCTATTTACAAAGTGACAGAACATTGAAAATAATCGTGCGAAAACTAAGAATAAACTAATCAACATTATAAACTTATAAACATTTACTACCATGAATGAAGAATTGAAAAAAGTAATGGAGATCGCGGAGGTATGGACCCGCGAACCGTTTGACGCGGAGACCCGCGCACAAGTGAAAGCCATGATGGAAGCAGAGGACAAGACCGAACTCATCGACGCTTTCTATCGTACCCTCGAATTCGGCACCGGAGGACTCCGTGGTATCATGGGACCGGGTACCAACCGTATGAATAAATACATCGTAGCTATGGCTACCCAGGGTTACGCGAACTACCTGCTCAAGGTGCAGAAACAAGGTGGCTTCCAGAACGTACAGAACGGCCGTGTAGCGGTTGTGGTTGGTCACGACTGCCGTAATAACGGACGTATGTTCGCAGAGACGGTTGCCAATATCTTCTCCGCCAACGGCATTCAGGTGTACCTCTTCGAGTCCCTGCGCCCGACGCCGGAGGTGTCCTTCGCTATCCGTCAACTCAAATGTCAGGGCGGTGTGAACGTCACCGCTTCCCATAACCCGAAGGAGTATAACGGTTACAAGGCGTACTGGGAGGATGGTTCGCAAGTGCTCCAGCCGCACGACCAAGGTATCATCGAAGAGGTGAATAAAGTAACCCTCGCGGATGTGAAATGGGAGGCTAACAAGGATCTCATCGAGATCATCGGCGGCGAGATGGACTACGATTACATGATGGCGGTTAAGTCCGTTATGATCGACCAGGATTCTATCCTTCGTCAGAAAGACCTCAACATCGTTTACACCCCGATGCACGGAGCCGGCCGTCAGATCGTGCCGATGTGTCTCCGCAGCTGGGGCTTCCAGAACATCCACGTCGTTCCCGAGCAGATGGTAATCGACGGTAACTTCCCGACCGTCGTTTCTCCGAACCCCGAGAACGCGGAGGCGATGACCCTCGGTATGAAACTCGGTACCAAACTGGGCGCGGACCTCGTTATCGCTTCTGACCCGGATGCGGACCGTATCGCTATCGTCTGCCGTAACGACAAGGGCGAGTGGGTCATCATTAACGGTAACCAGACGAACATCATGTACCACTACTACATCATCAATAACATGAAACGTCTGGGTAAGATGCGTCCGGATATGTATATCGTCAAGACCATCGTTACCTCCGAACTCATCCGTAAGATCGCGGACGCGCAGGGAGTAACCCTCACCGACGAGTACACCGGCTTCAAGTGGATCGCTAACCGTATCCGTATGTGGGAAGGCAAACGTAAGTATATCGGTGGCGGTGAAGAGTCCTTCGGCTTCCTGCCGTACGATGCGGTACGTGATAAATGCTCGCCTTCGGCTATCTGCTTGATCTGCGAGATCGCTGCATACGCGAAAGACAACGGTATGACGCTGTACGACTACCTCCTCAAGATTTACGAGGACTACGGTTTCCAGAAAGAGACGACGATTAACGTCGTTCGTCCGGGTAAGACGGGTGCAGAAGAGATCGCACAGATGATGGTGGATTACCGTGCGAACGCTCCTAAGGAGATTGCAGGCGAGAAAGTCATCAAGATCAAAGACTTCAAGCTCCTCAAGCAACAGGAACTCAAGGACGGTAAGTGGGTAGAATCCCCGATCGAGATGCCGTTGAACGCTACTTCTAATGTACTCCAGTACTTCACCGAAGGTGGCCTCAAGGTTTCCGTTCGTCCGTCAGGAACCGAACCGAAGATCAAGTTCTACTTCGAGATCCCGGTTAAATCAGGCAAACCGTTCACCGGTGCTGACTACGAGCGCTGCACCGCTGAAGCCGATGCCCGCGTTCCGGCTATCAAAGCTTCGCTTGGTTTGTAACCCGAACCCTAGTCTCATAGTATCCTAGAGTCCTAGTGCTCTAGTGTTCTACTCCTAATAAAGAAACGCCCGCGCACCCGCGCGGGCGTTTCTTCTCTTCTTCGTTTGTCTGGAATGTCATTCCGGCTTGTTTTTCTGGCTCGGAGCATAGGCGTGTGTAGCGCCCTGCGGAGTGTAGCGGCTGTTTACCTCCGGTGGTGATCAATATTTGGCTGTTTAGAGGGGATTTTGATAAAAAATCCCTCAGTTATTTGCATATATCAAAATTTTTCCGTAATTTTGCAACGCAAAATTGTAAACATTATGAAAAAGGGCTGTTTTTATCTCTTGATTATTCTTGTCTCTTTGGGTGTGGTAGGCTGTGAGGATCAATTCTCCAATACTCCGGATGAAGATACTACGCAATTATGGCCGGCAGGTGATAGTACTGGCTTTTGGGGCTTTATTAACGAAAAAGGAGAAATGGTAATTCCTGCCAAGTTTGCAAGAACGTATGGATTTTCTGGAGGAATGGCCAAAGTGGTCTTGGATGATGATGACATTCCTATGCCTCCCTTGGGCTATCAACAGTACTACGAAGGACATCAACAAGCCTTCATTGACATACACGGAAACATTCTTTTTTCCCTTCCGAACGACAAAGTTTTCTATGACAATTATTTCTATTACGGGTGTTGCCGATACGGTGGAAATAGTACGCGAGGGTTGATGAATAACCACTTTGTTTCAATTATCCCTGATGAGAAATTTGATTTGGGTATACATTTGGGCCTCATGACAAAAGATGGCTTGGCGTCTTCAAAAATCGGGTATTTTAACAAAGATGGAGAACAGGTAATCTCTTGTTTTATCAATGGTGTCGATGGAGATTCCTACGAAAAGTTAGGCGATTTCTATGATGGTATAGCCGTAGTCGGCTATAATAACGATTTGAAATATAAAACCCCGATTTATGATAGGTGTGGCGCTATAAATACCAAAGGTGAACTCGTGATAGATACGGTTTACCAATATCTTCAGTCGGTAGGCAATGATAGGCTATTATATCGATTGAAAGGTGGTGATACGCATTTGGGGCTAATGAACACACGGGGAAATATCATTACAGAACCCTTTATAATAAATGTTTCAGAGAGTTTCTTCGGAGATGGTGGTCTTATGCCGGTTATCGAGTATGAAAATGGAGTACCATCTGTTGAAAACCGCAAATATGGGTATATTGATATAAATGGTACCTTGCAAATTCCTCACCAATATGTAGATGCCGAACCGTTTTGTAACGGATATGCTTGGGTTCTGGCCCCGAATGAAAAGAATCAAACTGTCTATAAGTTAATAAATTTGCAAGGGCAAGTTGTATTAGAGTTGGACGTGACACAATGGCCGGCAAGTCATATAAGCGGCAATTATCACAATGGCCTTTGCTTGATTATGGATCAGATACAGGACCAATGCTGGTATCACTATATTAACTTAAAAGGAGACGTGATATATAGTTGGCCGGAAGAACCAGTAAACCAACAAAATAGTGTATCCAGAGAACCTGAATATAAAATTCCGGATTTCAAGGAGTTGATGCTCCAGCGGTTCGAAGGAACCACGTACTATCCTTTAGCATTGCAATGTGCTCTTATGAATGATTGAGTCTCCGAATAGAATTTCAAAAATCCGCCACAAATCCTCTCAGAATGCCGCAAAAATAAGGCTTGCATAGGAGGTATATTAGGCTATTAACACGTGATTAACACGCGATTAACAGGTGATTCAATTAAAGTTGCTATGGCAAGAACAGTTTACAATAGTGCAATCGAAGAACTACGCGGAGCTACGTCGCCCGGCAGAATACATCGTCAAAAACGGTACAGAGACGCCAGAGGACGTATCATCGGAGCGGCGACTCCTGAGACCTATGACGTCACACGTCCTCGTAATTGGGATCAAAAACCTGCGGTTGGAGATGAACTCGCGAACCAGAAATTGTGGGGCAAAGCGTGTTATCTTGCGGCGAAAGCGCTCGAAACAGACGAAGGAGTGGAGTACTGGCAGAAACGATTCGAAGCGCAACTTCATGCTACGCGTGGATCAAAAGCCGACCCGATGGCCACTATTGACCCGAGAACCAAATCCCGCAAAAGATATGCGAGGTTTGATGCGTTCGTGAGAGCCATCATTCGCAATGAACTGAAAGCAGCTAGCGCTAAACAAAAAAGAATGGAGTCTTAACCGACTCCTTTCTTTATATCCTCTATCACCAGCCCCGCTAATGTCAACCCAAACACCGCCGTCACTTGCATCAGACTCCCTCGTGTCTCACAGCGCTGCGCCTGTTCGCTCGAATAGACGCAGCGTACTTTTTTGTATGGATGAACATCCAGCTTTTTCATGCGTGCCCGTACGGCTTTCGCTAATGCATCGCCTTTGATGTCCATTAACTCACCCGTCGTTACTTTCGTCGGATCGAGCCGTAATGCGGCCCCCATACTGCTGAATATCTTCACGCGTGCGCGCGTCGCGTTTATAATAAGGTCTGTCTTGTCATTCACGCTGTCTATAGCGTCGATGATATAATCATACTCTTCTAAATGAAAATCAAAAGACTGATTACTGCTGGCTGCTGGCTGCTGGCTATATCGTTGCTGCAATGCAACGATGTTTGCATTGGGATTAATGGTCAAGAGCCGTTCTTTGAGCGCCTCCACTTTCGGCATACCTATCGTTGCACGTGTCGCCGGCAGCTGGCGGTTGACATTCGAGGCCTGCACAACATCCCCGTCAACTATCGTCAGATGAATAAGTCCCGTTCTGACCAGCGCTTCCGCGCACCAACTGCCTACGCCGCCCACACCGAAGATGATCACCTTCTTAGCGCGCAGGGCTTCCATGACTTTAGCACCCAATAAAGCTTCACTTCTGCTGAAAAATTCGTCCATCATTCATTCAATTTGAGCGCAAAAATACAAAAAAATGCGCATTTATGCAAAAAAAGTGCAATTTTTTTTGGTCAATTCAAAAAAAAGCAGTACTTTTGCACGCTTTTTCGCCCGTCGTGGTGAAAGAGTCGCGCTAAGTCCCTTAATTGGGGCCCCCGAAAATCTGTCGATTTTTGGGGAGAGCGAGAGCAAGGCGAGAATTCATATGAGCGACGTAGTCGCGAATCGTATTGAGCCTTCGCTCGCGCGAAGCCCAGGTGGCGGAATTGGTAGACGCGTTGGTCTCAAACACCAATGGGAAACCGTGCCGGTTCGATCCCGGCCCTGGGTACAAGAAAGGAGGTGTATGCAATGATTATCGTTCCTGTTAAAGAAGGTGAGAACATCGAGCGCGCGATTAAGAAATTCAAACGCAAATTCGATAAGACGGGTGTCGTTAAAGAGCTCCGTCGTCGCCAACAGTTCGACAAACCGAGCGAGCTGAAACGTGTGAAGATGGCGCATGCGAAGTATGTGCAGTCGTTGCACGCTCATGACGATATGTAATGAATGACCTCCATCATTACAAATAAAGGACCCACTTCGGTGAGCCCTTTATTTTTTTGCTATTTGTCCGCAAAATTATTTGTTAGCGTTGCTTAAAATAGAGATGACGTCTGATGACATGTTATCGATTTGGCTCGCTAACTTATAGAACGCAGCCTTGAACGGTTCTGCCGAATTGACATACAACTCTGCACGATAGGAATAACTCTTCTCGCCCAAATAGATCTTCACACCTTTCCAGGAGTTGATTTCGTTCAAGATCGGAGTCAGATTCTCTTTCGTGATCTCGCCATACGGGTGCATACGCATCAGTACGATGAACATCGGATCAACATCTGTAGAAGACATTACAACGAACCAGGTAAGCCCCTCGCGTTTGAACTTGATATCACCATCGCTGTCGATCTCAGCGCGGAAACCTTCGTCAATCAGCCAATTCTGGATGTCATCTCTCAGTTTTGTTTGCTGAGGGTTCAACGCCTGTGCATTCATTACGAAGCAGAAACAAGCTACAATAGCAGAGAATAGGAACTTTTTCATCGTTCTTAGTGGCGGTTATATCCCATCGCCGCGTCGGTTTTTATTAATTTAACTGATCTCGCTCCAATTGAAACTCTGTTTTACGCGCAGAATATCCAATTGGTGTTTGTATATCTGATTCATTTGGTCTTCTAACAGCGGGTCTTTATCCAGTATCTCTTTGGCGGCCTGACGTGCCAACGTTACTATCTGACCATCCGTCGCTAAATTCGCTATATGCAGTTCAAACGGCGTTCCGGACTGCAGCGTTCCTTGTAAATCACCCGGTCCCCGTAAAGCCAAGTCCGCCTCGGCGATGCGGAAACCATCATTCGTAGCTACCATGATATCCATGCGCTTACGGGTTTCTTTACTCAACTCTTGGTCGGTTAGCAGCAAACAATAACTCTGGTCTCCTCCGCGACCTACTCGACCGCGTAACTGGTGCAACTGACTCAACCCGAACCGCTCCGCATTCTGAATCATCATTACCGTCGCATTCGGCACATTTACACCCACTTCAATCACCGTTGTCGCCACTAATATCTGCGTCTCGCCGCTTACAAAACGCTGCATCTGCAGGTCTTTGTCTGCGGCCTTCATCTGCCCGTGAACCATCGAGATCTTGTACCCCGGAAAAGCCTCGCATAGCTCATTAAAGCCGTTCTGCAGATCCATCAGGTCCATCTTCTCGTTCTCTTTAATCAACGGATAGACCACATATACCTGCCTGCCTTCCTGTATCTGCTTGCGGATGAAGGAATAGACCTGTGCGCGGCGTTGTAGCGAATAGTGAACGGTCTGAATCGGCTTACGTCCCGGCGGTAACTCATCGATGATACTCACCTGCAAATCGCCATAAACCGTCATGGCTAACGTACGCGGTATAGGCGTCGCTGTCATCACCAGAATATGCGGCGGTGTTTGATTCTTGCTCCAAAGTTTTGCCCGTTGTGCTACGCCGAAGCGGTGTTGCTCATCGATGACTACAAACCCCAAGTTCTGCCATTGCACATTATCCTCCAATAGCGCGTGCGTACCTATCAGGATATGAATCGTTCCGTTCATCAAACCGTTATGAATCGGCACACGGTTCTTCGCGCTCGTCGAACCTGTCAATAATGCTACATGTACCTTATCGCCCAACGGAGCCAGGAATTTCTTCAGCGTCTCATAATGCTGGTTCGCCAAGATCTCCGTCGGCGCCATGATACAGGCTTGATACCCGTTGTCTACCGCTAACAGACAGCATAACAGCGCCACTAAGGTCTTACCCGAACCCACATCGCCTTGCAGCAAGCGATTCATCTGGTGGCCGCTCTTCAGGTCGTCGTGAATCTCATGAATCACCCGTTTCTGCGCGCCCGTCAGGTCGAAGGGCAGAGATTTATACAACGCGTGAAAACGACTGCCAACCAGCGGGAAAGTATAACCCGGATTCTGCTCCCTACGTTTCATCACACGCAGGATCTGCAGCTGGATGTAGAACAGCTCTTCGAATTTCAGCCGCGCACGGGCATTCTGCATCGAGAGCGAGTCCTTCGGGAAATGCACATTGATCAGCGCATCCGTCAGACTCATCAACCGATAGCGTTGTAATATATCCGCGCCTATTGTATCAGGAATACCTTGCTTCAGATCCGGCAACAGCTCCGCGATGATCGAGCGGATGGCTTTGGAGTTGAGACCATGCCGTTTCATGGTCTCCGTCGTGTTGTAGTACGGCTCCAAACCCTGCGTCATCTCCGGAGTCACTTTGTTCATGGGCGTTAGTTCCGGATGAACGAAGTTATAGATATGATTAAAGCGGGACGGCTTTCCAAAGAGTAAATAGGGCACATTCCGCTGCAACTTGACGTACTTGACCCCCTGGAACCAGACTAACTCGCATTGATGCGTGCCGTCGAAGAACGTGGCACTAAGTCGCTGCGCCTTACCGATACCTATCGTATGCCATTCCGTCACTTCGCCGACAATTTGAACATATGTATCTTCGTCGTCTAACTCGGCTATCTTATAGAACCGACTTCGGTCGATATACTTGTACGGCGGACACTTCACCAGCAACTCGAGTGCGGTGTTCACACTCAGCTCTTTACGAAGAATGTCGGCACGCTTAGCGCCGACATTCTTACAATAGGTTATATCTCTATAAGCTAAATCCATGTATCCGCATGGCTTAAACTGTCGCCAAATGGCTTAACGGGTGTCGATCCGATCGACTTATTGCAACTTGAAGTTAACCGGCACAGTGTATTTTACACGAACGGCTTTACCACGCTGCTTACCCGGTTTCCATTTCGGCATCGACTTAATGACGCGAACGGCCTCTTTATCCAGCGAAGGATCACCTCCCGAACGAACAACCTCTACATCCACGATCGAACCGTCTTTGTTAACCACGAACTGGCAGATTACACGACCTTGGATACCGTTCTCTTGTGCGATAACCGGATACTTCACGTTCTCGCTCAGGTATTTGAACAGCGCTTGCTGACCACCCGGGAACTCAGGCATCGACTCTACGACTACGAAGACAACCTCTTCTTCCTCTTCCTCAACCGGAGCCTCAACCGGAGCAGCGATAACCACTTCTTGCTCGGTCTCCTCAGTGTTCACCTCAATAGACTCAGTCTCGACGTTATCTTCTACCACGTTCAGCACTTCCACTTCCTGAACTGCAGGAGGGGGAGGTGGGGGAGTAGTCTCTTGACTCGTCTGTTGAATCTCTACTTCTTCCTCAAAGAGGAACTCTGTGTCGGTCACTTCATACTTAGTCACCTCTTTCTCAGTCCACTCAAGCGCCACATAAACGAGGCTGAGCACAAAGACCAAACCCATCAGTACATAGACGAGTTTGTCCTTCTCCAAACTGGCTTTTTCAGATTTCTTAACTTGCATATGCTGTGTTTTTTAGGTCGTAATTAGTAAAACTGGCTGCAAAGGTACAACATTTTTTTTATTTATGCAAATAAAATGTAAAAAATTTGCCATAAATACCATAAAATCGCACGATACCAACGAAAATGGAAGTGCCCGTTGTATTTTTTATCGAGCCAATGCCATATCCTGATTCGTTCTTTTTTGTAACGTATTTGTGCTCCGACGGACGATGGACGTGATACGGAAATATGCTCTCGCCAGACCGCCGTCGCTATAGGCAGATAACCGAATTGCGTATGCTGCGAGAAGATGCCGTAAAGTGGATAGTCCAATACCGGAAATCCTTGTTGCTCGATCTCCGCCAGGTCCGCTTCGTGTAGCAAAGACGCACGGAAAAGCACGGTACTGTTGGTCTGTCTTGCACCCGAACGGTCGTAGCACTGACTCATGTCTCCGGTAGGTATCGTCTCATCTCCTTGACCTTCGGCTGCTGTATGCACGAACCCTACTTCCGGGTGCTCGCGCAGATAATCCACTTGCCGCTGCAACTTCTTCTCGTCCGTCCAGTAGTCATCTCCATCCAGCATCGCGATATAATCACATCCTTCTTTTAGAATCCGCCGATAGAGATCAATCGTATTGCTTACCAACCCCAAGTTCTTCTCCCGCCGCACATAGACGATGCGCTCGTCTTGAGCAACGTACTGCTCGCATACAGCCCGCGTCCCGTCCGTCGAAGCGTCGTCGCCGATATAAACCCGTATGGGTTCATCGCATACCTGGCGCAACGCACTCTCTATCGCTTGTGCAATATAGGCCTCGTGATTATATGTCGCGATGCAAACAGCTATCATAACTCTTTTTCAATTTTTTTCCGATGAAATCGGCAGAAAAACGCTCTTCAGACTTTTTACTTTCGACTTTTAACTTTTGACTTTTAACTCTCACCTCTTGACCCCACAATATCGTCTCCATGAACTCTGCCATCCTTCCGGGTTTGTTCTGTGCGATCTCTTGCGGTACGATCAGATTCGCTACATTTTCTGCGATGCCAACCGGTGTACTCAGGATCGGTAAGCCTGCTGCAGCAGCTTCGGCCAATACCACTCCATAGGTCTCGTATCGACTGCTCAGCACCAACGCATCGGCCTCATGCATCCGTTCGGCCACTTCGCTCGGCGTCAACTCACCTGTCCATTCCAGCAATCCTTCTGGTATGTCTAACGTGTCTGCAAACGCACGAACGTCCGTATAATCCACACCCGTTCCGACCAGCACCAGTTTCCAGTCTTGCCGTTTCTCGCTCAGCATCTTCGCGGCCCGCAACAATCCCTTCACATTCTTCGCCCGTTCGTCAAAACAACTCACATGTAGCAGTGTCTTTTTACTTTCTACTTTTGTCTTTTTACTTTCTACTTTTTCGAAGAAAAACCCATCCACCACATTATCAATCAGTCCCCATTGCTGCGCCCGGATGCCACAGTCCTGCATGGCCTGTTGCAACCGCTGACTCACGCAAAGCACCTGTTCCGCTTGCGCGGCGATGCGGCGATAGAGTCGTTTCTTGATTGCCGACAGCCGCTTAAACATCCCGTTCTCCGGCAGATAACCACTCCAGTGCTCTACGATCACATACGGAATCCCATAGCGTTTCTTCAACCATAGAGCCAACAGGCCCTGCTTCTGAATCACATTCAGCTGCACCACATCCGGTATCCATCCTTCGCGCCGCAAGGCCTTCCATTGCCGTCCCGTCTCGCGCCATGACTCAGCGAAGATCACGCGTACCTCTACCCCTTGTGCACGAACGGCCTCCACGTGCTTGCGCACGAAGAGACCGGACATCTCATCCTTCTTTGAAGGATACCACGGTGTGAGAAAGAGGACTTTCAATTTACAATTTATAATTTACAATTCACAAGGCATCCTGGCAAGTTTTGTATAAAACTTAAAGAACCGTACGAATCTTAGAATTTTGTACTAAACATAAATAGCCCGTTGTACATTGTTCATTGTACATTGTTAATTATCTATATTTCCACTCGCGTAACTTCTGAATCCAGATCGCGAGGCGGAAGAGCGGTTTATAGTATTTCTCTACGGCGAAATAGGTAACAGGTGTGGAACCGAACTGCTTGTAGTGGTTTGCTATGCCGCGTTCCATCGAGCCTTCGAAATCAAAATGCACATGTTTCTCGCGTGCCAGTTTCATCGCCTCGAGAACTAACAGCGAAGAAGCTCCCGAGTCCTTGAACGCCGCATCGTACGTCGGAATCAGATAGTACATATACCGACTGTCCCATACCAGGAACGCCGCGGCATACGGTTGTCCATCCGCATTATGAATAGAGATGATCTCGCATTGCTTGAGTCGTCTCGCTTTGCGCTCTAATACTATAAGGAACTCGCGCGTGTAACTGCATTGACGTTTGCGACTCTCCAAACAGCGTTCATGGAAACGATAGAACTCCTCGATATCCATCTTCCGCTCTGCGTGCAGACTCAGCGCTTTCTGTAACTGACGACGTTTATTCTTGCTAAACGAAGCAATGAGGGCATCCAGGTCGCTCAGGTCCTCTACGCGATAAGTGATACGTTCTTTGGCCTTGAAACCCAGGGCCTTCAGCGCATCTACGCATAGGCTACCCGGGATATACTGCTGGTAGTAATACGCCAGGTGCATGCCATCCAACTGCTCTTTAATCTGGCGGCATACCTCCGCTACTTTCCATCGGTCTCCTGTCACTTCCGGAGTTACCCATATACCGCCTGACTGCGAGAGAACAGGCATCACGATATACTTGTACCATAACCGCTTTCGCAGCAGATAGGGCATCATACCGAGGATGTTCTTGTTCTCATCTTCGGCGAGCAGCACGTTCCATTCTTTGCCTGCACATACGGCATCAAGCCACCAAGGCTGCATCGAGATCGGCAGAAACTCCTGTGTGGCTGCCCATTCTATGTAACGTTCTTTGTTGGTCATCTGAATAATCCGTTGAAAAATCCGCTGCCTGCTTCGGGTGTCTGTTCTTGGGGTTCCTGAATAGGTTCTTCCGCGCGCACCTCGTCATTGAGGGGGGCGGTGTTCAGTCCGTCGTTGCGCTTGTATTGCTCCGGACGATAGAGAATCTGGATGTTTTCTGCGATCACTTCCGTCTTGCGTCGAATCTGACCGTCTTTCTCCCATGCGCGGGTTTTTAGTTTGCCCTCTACATACACTTTCATACTCTTGCGAAGATTCTGCTGCGCCCATTCCGCTAAGTTACGCCATAGAACTACGGAATGCCATTCCGTCACATCCGGCACTTGCGTTCCGTTCTGCATCGTGTAACCACGCTCCGTGGTCGCTAAATTAAAGGTGGCAATTGCTACGCCTCTGTCCAAGTAACGTACTTCAGGGTCTGCGCCTACGTTACCAATCAAAATCACTTTGTTTACGCTTGACATAAGATTAAATGAATTGTTTGTTGTTAGTAATGCGTTCGTTCAAAAATTTTTGCGCTGCAAAAATAGTAAAAAAAAATGACGTGTGCAAATTTCACGTCATTTTTTTTCTATTAACTTGCTATTCTGCGCTTATAAACGATAAAAAGCAATGCGAATAGCAGTAGTATCAGCGGCTCGCCTACCGGTGTTTCCGGTAATACGCCTACTGGATCATCATCATCACCCGGGTCGTTCCACGAATCTCTCCGGATGCCTCCATGTCCTGCGCCCGGCGCATAGCATGGACCGGAGTGGTAAGAGGTCGAACCCACCACAGGCGCGATGGACGAAGTGGAGTAGAACTCATAACTCGGATAGTTATCTTGGCTCAGCGTAACTGTCGTTTGCCATGCCGAAGGTTGGCTGGCCAGCGAAACTGCATGGACAGAGGGGATGCTGCATAGCATCCAGATGGCCATCAGCCAAAGGATTATATTTTTTCTATGCTGCATCATTTTATTTTCTGTCCTAAAATTGTATATACTTGTCCGTTGACGAGGATATATACATGATCATCTTTAATAAACTTCACGGCTTTCTCTCCTTCCGTCTCGATCCACTCGAAGCCCGTAACGATCGGCTCATCCGTACCGCTCTGCGGGGTGAAGCCGCGACGACGGATGTAATAGCGTACCTCATGACTCTGCTCCGGAGTCTGGATATCGATATAGATACCATCGGCTATCGTCTGCTCGCTCTCCGTTACTGCGTCATACAGCACCAAATCCTCATCGATCTTATTTACCCCCGTGAACCACAAGCGCGTAACCGGGTCAAACGGCAGGTTGCTCATGTAGAACGACAGCGGTATATTCACGATCGAGTCGCGCAGATCGATACACAGTCCGTTCTCGCCTTCCGCCGCATAGAGGTTAAACGGCGTGGCAGGAGTGGAATTATTGGTGTATTTCTCGATATTGAGTGTCATCAGTAACGCATCCTCTCCTTCGTACACGGCGTCGTGATAACCCTGACCGATCAGCAGTCGGCTCAGGCAGCGCGGCGAAACGGTGTTGGTAGCCGTTACGGTCATGATACCCTCCGGGTATTTCCTCGGAGTACGTCTGGGTGCAGAACTCGGATCCGCAACTGGCGAAACAACTACGCGGCTCGTATTGACCCTAACTTCCAGCGACGTCGAAGCTGCGGCTGTCGTGGTCACCAGAATCGCATGCATAGGCGGCAGGTAGCGCTTCTGCTCTGTGATCACGTTCTCCGTCTTCAATGCACTCGCCTTCGATACCGTGGTATATTCATTGTTTGTCGCCATATAACCGAACTCGTTCACGAGGCCGTTGTCGGCAATAAAGCCCCAGATATCGATATAACCCATCGTCGGGTTACCGAAGACGAACTTCTGCGAACTGGCATCTTTGCTAAGCAGATAGCTCTGCACAACCCCATCCGGATGGAAGGCTAACTCTCCCGCATGACCGCCTTGCGCTTCTGCGTTCGTCTCGCGCAACGCTTGCAGGTTTTGCTCGTATTGTCCATCCTGCCGCTCGCCGGACTTGTTGTAATAGTAGTATATGTCGTCCTCTTTCGGCAAACGAACGGCCGCCGGACTTCCCGATGCGGTGCGGCTATATACGGCCCAGCCTTGAGCAGGTGGTAACGACAGCGTAAGTCCATTCGCTACTTTCGACCACGAACCGTCGGTCGTGCGGCTCTCACTCGGGATGCCTTCCGACGTGTTACCTACGTGTTCTGTATTCTTGCTGTACAGCGAGAGCCAGAAGGAAGCATTGCCTGTTGTGTTGTTTCGGCCGTTGGCATCGAAGGAACCTACCTCCCATAGTGAGGTCTCCTTGTAGAGGTCGGCGTTGGACATATAGAGGTCGCCGCTGATCATACCCTTCACTGGAGCGGAGCGGAAGGCCCACTCGTTCTGCGGAAGAGGCATATCGACGATAGCATGGTTATACTCCATTCGTTGCTGCTGACCCATTGCAGCGCCCGGCAGGAAGCGGATATAGTCGCATGTGTTGTACTCGAAGCCTACCTGTTTAACCGAGTCATAGGATGCTTTGTTGCTCAGGTCCGGCAATTCCGGATATTGTCTGCCATCGGTCATAGCAGGAATGAGAATAGCCGTCGTATTGAGCGGCGCAAAGCGCGCGTTGACATGAATCGGGTTGTTATTCTCGTCGATGCCGATCCAGTTGCCCGGTTTGTTCCATTCGTCGCTCTCCGTATCTTGCGGATCCCAACGCAGGTAATTCGGAACAACGGATACCGTGAACGGAATCGTTCCTACTTCGCAACCTCCGACTAAAGTATCCAGACCCAGAATGGTTTGCATCATAATACCGTAGGTGTAGCTATAGCCCGGCTTCATCTTATAGTTACTGCTGCTTGACGGACGAAGCGTGATCGTACTTCCTTTCGTGTAATATTCTCCCGTCGGGTAGAGCGTATCGGGTTCATACGCCAATTTATGAATACCCTCGCGGAAGTTCGGATCATCGGTCGAGCGCAACTCTATCGTCTTGATGCCCACGAGCTCCATGATAGAGTCCACTTTGAGCGTGATCTCCTGGTTGGCTTTGTTCACATTCGCCAGTACGACTACCGGATGATTCATTTCGCTCGCACCGCGGTTCAAGCCGCCGACGATAAGCGGGGTCTTTGCCGATTCCGGATTCGGTTTGAGTTTAATCAATATAGGCAGCGGACATACCTCCACGCTCGCGCTATGCAGCGCATCCGAACCCGTACCTAATATCGGGAAGATAACGTATTGGATCGAATCGCCCGAATAAACTGTAGCGGTCATAGTCGGTTGATAGAGCGTCAGGAATCCTTTGTTTACCAGATTGGTAAGCATCGTATACGGATCCAAAGAGGGATCGGATAGGGTCACGCGCTCTTGCTCTTGGATACGTATCATCTCGTTGCGGTTGACTGCGGCCAGGTTCTTCGCAAACTGGTTCGCGTTGGTCGTTCCCTTCGGCTCGCAACGCAAGATATCCTTCACTACCTTCACGATATCTTTGTACTTGTACCCGTAGCGTTCTACACTCTTGTCCTCTGCCGTATCGCCGTAGAGCAACCAGTCGTTAACGCATGAGCCGTTCAGGTTGATAGGCGCGGAGTTATCGAGGTATAGCGAACCCTTCACGTGCAGACCGATATCATAGGTCGAGTTGGCGCAAAGATCGGTCTGTTCCATATCCGGCACCTCCTCGCCGTTGAGTTCGAGTACCATCATGTTACTTACCTTCAGGTGACTCGTCAAGCCGCACATACTGTTCAGCATGTCTTTGTACTCGGCGGACATATGTACCGTGAACGTATCCTTCGGATTCAGATAAGCGCTATGTACAACATATTTCACAGGACGGATAACACCCTCGAGAATCTCGTAGATATAGCCTTCTTTGAATACACCATTCGATACATCAAACGTATCGATCAGTTCGTTCATGTTCACAAAGATCGAGTCCGGATCGAGTGGCTCATATTCCCGCGCAGGGATATAAAGCCGTCCGCAGATGGTATCGGGCGACCCGAGATGCTTTTGTTCATCGAGGTAGTGATCTATCATTTGTACGAAACTCGGAGTACCCTCTTTGTTCACGCATTTGACGGTGTAATAGACGCTTTCATTGTTGTATCCTTCTCCTGTGATTCCCTGATAATCCAAACGCAGGATGATATGTGTCGGGGTCTCTACGTCTTCTTTCTCCTTACATGCCGTATTGGCCTGATAAGCGATCAACGGCTGTTTGGTAGCGAAGATACACATATCGTCGATCACAAAGTCGTTTCCGTCCCAACTGGAAGCCATGTTGTAAATTCGCACACGGAAATGATGGTACTCGACATGGGTGTTGAATACGATCGGGAAGTAGATTTGATACCATCCGTTCTTGGGCTCTATATCGCCCGTCATGTAGGTAGTGATGTTCTCCCAGTCCGTTCCGTTCACTGAACCCTGTACGGAAAACGTGAAGTTCGGGCGGGCATATTTTTTATCAAAGTTCTTACTCGGATTACCTATATAGCCCGAGAAGAACATCTTCTGGCCCGCGCATAAGGTCGTATTCAGGTTCAATGCGGCTACCTGACCGGACGACGACATACCGTCGCAATAAATCATATAGCCGTTAGACGCTCCGCCGTGTTGCTCTAAGTCGTACCAATAATCGGTATAGTGGATACGGTTCACCAAGCCGTACTCACCGAAGTTCGGCAGGTCGGATTGCGTGTGCAGACGGTTATGCGGCAGGTCCGGAGTCTCCGGATAGGTATAGCCGTACGAAGCATCTGCCCAAGGCAGAGGATGCGGATAAACGGTATATTCAGGTCCCGGCTTGTTATAGTCGAAGTTCAGGCGCTCCAGCACTTCGTAGCGCTGCTCGATCTCATCGTTGGTGATAAGCGCTTTGCCGTTCGATTCTAACTTCGGACCATATTTCGATTGATCATGATAAATCACCATATAACGGCATATATTGAACATATGTGCGCCGTCGACGGTAGAATCTTTACCGTGCGTATCTACCAATGTTTTCTGACTCCTTGAGCGCAGACAGTAATAAACCGTATCGAAGTCCTTGCCGGTAGGGATATTCTGCTTGGCCGGAACTTGCAGGAAGTCGTCTCCTTCGGTTATCTCGTAGTTACACGGTGTGTATTTCTGTGTCTTCGGGTCATAGGTATACCATTTGCACTCGGCATCCCATCCGCCGCACCAGATCATCGTATCCTGACGTACTCGGTTATCACTCCATGAAGCCCAGTTATCGTCACGCATATAGTAACCTAACAACGACTCTGAGTGCTTATTTGCTGCCACGTTGTCATAGTTATAGCGTTGCTCGGTAGAGAGCAGCAAGGGGTTCTTTAGCGGAGCCATGACTACATGGTCCTCCATATAATGCTCATCCGCCAACGCATAGGAACCTGCATCATTGGTCGTTCTTTCGCTCTTAAATCCTTCCAACCGGGCTGCCATCTCTGTCCACGGGCGCAACTCGAATACCTCGCGCAGCGACAACGTCGGTTCCGGAATAGCCTGCATCGTATCCAAGTACGCTGTATCTATCTGGTTCTTGTACTTCAACGACATCGGCAGGTGGTCGTAGTAGTTACTGATATCCACCGCGTAGGTGACGGTCGGTTTATCTTTCTCTGCCACACCATAGGTCGTGATAGGCGGAGCTACCAAGACCGTCTTACAAGGCGGATTATTACGGACGTCTTTATAATCATTCGCTCTATAATGGAACACGGTATAACGACCCATCGTCACCAGTTTCTTCTTGCCCGGTCTATCCGGATCGTTCACGGAGTCTCCGATGATACGGAACGGATAGTTATAGGTACCTGTGTTCTGTGGCTTCGTGCGCCATACGCTATCCGGGATATCGGAATCGCCGATCTCTCCTTCTCCCTCGCGATACCATCTCCACCAACCAAAGAAGTGACTCTCGCGAACCGGTAACTCAACGTTCTGCTCCGGATAATAGTAGAGAACACGCTTGTTCTCGTGTACCTGTTGGATACCACCCACAAGCGGATCGCCCGATGCACCGGAAGAGTGAATCAGTTGCTGGTTGTTCGCATATTCGTACAAACTCGGTTGGGATACGGAGAGACGTTGGGAAACGAATCGCATATCCCCGCCTAACATGATGACGTAAGAGATAAAGATATAGGCGCGACGCGGCGAACGAATACCATTCTCCGTACATTGAACGGTAATCGTATTCTTGGTCTTTCCGGTTATTTTGCACCAACTCGGCGTGTTACCGTAGTCATCCATCAGACGTACTTCAGCGAGCGATTTATCACTCAGGTCCATCTTATTCGTTACATCCTCTACACGGGAGTCGATGGTAGCAAACGGCCTGTTATTCACATCCAGTACTTGCTTTCCCGTGTAGTTGGCAGTACCTAAGACGAAGGTATGGGTGACAGCCGGATCAAGTGTTACCTTATTGGGGAAGGTATAGTTATACTCATCGTTTGCTACGGTACATGCGAGCGAGTCAAAGTCATCTATGTGATAGGTCGTACGAATCAACGGAATCTTCAGTTCTGCATCGCGCACTGACTGGTAACTGCTCCATCCGTCCTTGAAACGATAAGCAGGAGCACCGGGTTGCAAGGAGATGGTCACATGCAGCGTATCGACGATATTCACATACTTGCCGTCGATCTTCACATTCATCGGACTGGTTGCCGCGCCTGAGGTCGAGATGGTTGTCGTAAGCGTCTCGGCGTTGAGTACGTCGCTCAGGCCGCTCACCGCAGGGCTTGGAGTCGATCCGCTGTCGAATGTGCGCCCGTCCGGGATACGCGTGATGGTATACCTGGTCTTCCATTGTTTGTCTGCCGCGGTCAGACTGTCGATACGAGCCTGTTCTTGGCGACAGCAATAAACCACTTTGTTGCCTACCAGCATCGAGTACTCCTTGTATGCCTTATAGCGCGTCTGGACGCCTACGGACATATTGGTGTTATAGCCGAAGGTCACCGTGTCGCGGCTCGGATAGGTCCCGTTATTCAGCAGGCTGTACTCCTGCAGCAGATAACTCCACGAGAAGACGGATGCCTCTTCTTCACTGGCTACCAATATCAGTTCAGCGCCGCTACCACCCATCAGATCAAACTTCAACCATTGATTCGCTCCGTATCGGATCTTTACCTGCTCCTCGTAGTTGGCATTCGCGTTCGAATAGACATTGATAAATTTGAAGGTCATTACGGATGCAGCGCTCCCGCTTGCTTCAGGAGTGCTTCCGTTGATGACAAAATTCTTACCTACACCATACTCCGTGCGCAGCGTTAACTGATCCGGGTGAGTATCCTGATTCGGATAGGAGAACTGCCAAGGCGTGATATATTTGCCATCGTTGTTAGCCTCGTTCGCAGAACCTTTTACCAGAACAATCTTACCGGATCCGCTCTTGTAGAGGGTGGAACCGTCCTGCTTATACTGGCGGAAAATCAGTCCGTTGTTGCCGGTTCCTGCCGTGATATAATATCGCTGGTTGCCGGAATATACCGACCAGATCAACTCATGACCCTCTAAGGCCGTTTGCATCAGCGGGATACGAGCCGTTACCGGGTAGCTTTCCGCATTGATCGTGATATTCGTCGAGACGGTCATCGTATCGTAGTTCACACCCGAGACATTCTCCGCTTTGGTGGTCAGCGTAACATGTTGACTCACCGCTTCCGTGGTCGTAAAATACGTACTGCTCGAGCTGCCCGAAGAAGAGAACGTGCAAAGTTCCGGACTAAGCGCCAAACTGGTAGTGATCGTATCGATAGAGATGATCTCTTCGCCTACCCGGTTGTTATGGATGTCCAATAGCTCGTGCGAAAACACTTTGGTCAGCACGAAATTGATGCGCTGGCTATGGTCCTTTAGCGGACTGAACGTGTAATTTTCGAATTCCGGCGTCAGTTCCAATCGAGTCTGTGGAGCACCATAGTGATACGTCTTCGTGCGCACGATGACATCGCGATAACGGCTAAGACCGTCCACATGAAGACCATCATCCGCACTCTGTTTCTTCCATCTGCCGCGATACTCTTTAATCTTACTGATTGCACTCTGACTCAGCGTGATGCGGAATGTATCGATTATATCGATATAGTTTCCGCCCGCATCTTTCACGTTGAACGGGCTGGAGTTGCCGCTTACGATATTGTGATGCCAGTAGTAAGAGGTCTCTTCGTGCGTTACACGGTCTGTTTCCGCTACGCTTGTTACACGGCTGTCCGGAATCAACTCAAACAACTGCGTCACGCGGTAATCCGGAGACAGATATAATTCGTTCGGGTCATTGATAGTCTTCTTGCTGTTGGGGTGGAAATAGACCGTATCTCCATCGACAACCATCACAGCTAACAACTGCTTACCGATCAGCGAAGACCATACATCCTTGGTCGTCTGTTCGTCTTTGTGATATCCGAACTCAAGCGTATCGCGCCAAGCATGCGTACTATCCGGCAGGATGATATAATGTGCATCGGCTACAATTACCGCGCTCATCTGGAATTCCGTCGCATCTTCTGCTGAGGCCACACCGTTAAACTGATTCGTGGCTGGGTCGTACTGTACATACGACTCCGTGTAATTACTTCGTCTCTTCAGTATCAACGAGTCGGGTTTGTTCTCCGAATCGTATTCCTCCAAGTATCGCTCCGAGTGGATTTTGGCACTCGCGATATACGGCGTTTTATAGGTCGGCCAACTGATTTCCGTCGCATCGCTTGTCGTCCTGAACAGACCCGCCCAGGTGTTATTCGCCACAATCGTGTTCGGGGTCTGGTAGTACAAACCGATGAACTCGTCCTTGGATGGAGCAAAGTGCTCGTAGAAAGTCAGCGAGTCAATCTGTCCCTTCATCGTATAACGACGCGGGTCCAGCACGTGCTCCGTTGTATCCATGTTGGGTATATCGCCCTCTTTCCGCTTGATATCATTGTACGGATGGCGCAGCTCATACGTGCTCAGGTAATTCGGGTTTAAGTTCGCTGCATCCTCCATACCCTGCCATGTGTTATCCCAGTTGTCGAAATGACGGGCACGGGCGTAACGGAACTCACCTGTACCTGTTCCCGGGTGAGTCAGGAAGTAGCGCTTGCCGGCCCGCAAGAAAGAGATCGCGATCTGAAGTGTACCTTCATACTCCGCTTGAGCATAGAGTTTCACCTCGCCTGTACCCGAGAAAGTATACGGATCGCCTATCTGATAGCGCGTACCTGTACCATCCGCTTTCGTATCCCATCCGAGGAACTTATAATCGGGTTTGATACGCGGCTCCATGAGAACTACCTCATTTTCGCCGTGCAAAGGATATTGAAGAGGCATCTCCAAACCCGTAAAACCGTTGTTATCATACCGGATCCATTTCTCTTGATCCGCTAAGATAAATACCATATGGCCGTTCGAATCCGTACTGTTGGTCGTGATCTGCGCATAGCCGGACAAACCCACGACCGATTCGCCTGTACTGGTCGGCACGCTATCGCCGCGTACCCATTTCGTCCAACCTTCTACTGCTGCTCCCGGGTCGCTCTCGCTGAACGTCGAACCGGTCATCAGCATCGTCTTAATATGCAACTTGGCCCAATCACCGGTGATCGTCCACATCTCCTCGCTCGTCCACTCATTCTTGTCCGTTTTGTGCATCCGCACGTTCTTTCCGGTCTGTACTTTCAGGAAATAACCTGCAGGTTTGAACCGCACGTCCAGGTTAGCTACCGCCGAAGTCGTATCTGCCACCATCCGTCCGATGGCTCCTGCCGGTGCCTTGAATGTACTCGGCAGACCGAATATCGGCAGTTCGCGTATCTTGGTGAAACGGGATTTAGCACCGCTCGTACCCATCGACTCTCCGTCATCGTCTTTATATTTGTTGTTAT
The DNA here is from genome assembly GCA_946616535.1 of uncultured Bacteroidales bacterium. The sequence continues at coordinate 192,447 of CAMOJA010000001.1, forward strand.
AACCTACATAGTAATACGTGCTGTCCGAATCCGGCACACGCATATAATCCGTTTGGATACAATGCTCTTCGTCCGCCGGACTCATACACATCAGACGGTCCATCGTGTAGATCTTTCTAAACGCGGTACTATCCGCAGCTATTTGAGAACTGGGGAGACGATCTTCATTCTTACGATACCTTGTATAATCCTGCTCGTCGGTCGCAAAGAAATAACTGCTGCAACTATTCATCGGGTTGTCCAACAGATAGAGACGGAAGAGCGTACGGGTCGTAGGATCGTGCTTCTTATCTGCAAAGGCATAGGCAGCATGACCTTTTGCAATAGTTCCGGCCGACCATGTTTTGTTCCCTAGCGTCGTATTGAAGGTTACCAATGCCGCATTGGTATAAGACTGCGGGCCGTTGGCTTTCGGAATGTCGAACATATAGACCTCGCGGTAGGTCATCCCTAAGAAACCCGTTCCCATCCTTCCGTTAAAAGGAATCGTACCCCGGCCCAACGTACCATTCGGGTCAAAAGAAGTAGGGTTGGGACCGGGACTGCGAGTTACATCCGGCACACCGCGTTCGGTAGGAATGACGAACACAACATCACAGGCCTCACCGTCGGTGTAACTACTCGTCAGTTCACCCAGGAACTTAAATTTCTCTTTCGTTTTCAGTGTCTTACCGTCGTTCCAAATCGTATAAACGATACCGCCCAACGCTTTATTACCGCGATCCAACGGCGCACCCACCGACCATTCGTTCATCTCGGTTACTTCCGTGGCAGGGAGAAGTTTCATAAACGAACCTGCCGCGTAGTCGTAATAGCCGCCCGAATAGCGGTTATAGTTACTAACAAAGAACTCCTCGCCCGGTTCTTCCGTGCCGTTACCGTTCTTATCAACCCATACTGACAGCAAGAAACGTTCGCCCTGCTCCATGTTTACAATCAAACCGGCGTCCGAAGGCGTCCATCCTACACCCCATGTCCGAACCGGAGTAAGTAATAAACTAAAAAATAAAAGAAGAGAAATGTACCTTCCCAGACTAATTTTTCTCATGCTCATAAATAATTCAAAAAGTGCGCAAAGGTACTGCTTTTTATTTATTGCTGCAATACGTGCGCGCGCTTTTTGACGAATTCTTAAGAAAAACAGGGAATTTTTTACGAATTATAAAAATCCTCTTATGAAATGTCATCGCTTCCGCTTATCCTCTCTTTATTCCACTTCAGAGGACTGATGCCTGTCTCTTTAGAGAAAACCTGCGAGAAAACCGCTTGCGAAGCAAAACCCGAACGGCTGGCTACCTCGGCCATCTTCATCTCCGGATGCGCCTGCATCAACTGCTTCGCTTCCTCCACGCGATACGCGTTCACAAACTGATAGAAGGAACACCCGTACGTGGAGTTGACAAACTGCGATAGATAGGTGCGGTTCATGGGCAGTACCGCGCGAAGGTCCATGAGCTGGAAGTTCGGGTTGAGGTAGGGTTTCTCTTTTTGCATCCACGCTTCGACTTTCTCCTGTTCCGCGGAAGATATTTCTTGCTGTTCGCTGTTCTCCTCCGCGGTTTCTGTGTTCAGTTCTTCGAGCGGGCTCTTGCGGAAAAGGATTTGTTCTGTGCTATAGATAATAATAAAGATGAATAGGAAGTTTTGGGTAACAAAGCGTCCCGGATTATCGGATAGGAGGACGTATATGTAGGACAGTCCCAACAGAAGAACCATGCTTAGATACCGCACGATCCACTGCGCATCAATGTGATCCATCGAGGAATAGTTTTCTTCACATCGGATGCGGTAGGCGCGGATATGCGAGAAGAGCAGAATGATCAGTACGGCGGGATATAGGGTAATCATGAAACGCAGGTCGATAGTGGGGAAAAAGTAATCCAGCGGCACTAAGAGCGCCATGGGAAGTAGCTGCAGGAGCGCTTTTTTCCATGTTAACCATCTGGGGCGTAGGGTCTCGGTGGGATAGACGAGCATGATCCAGCCCAGAAAGTTTCCTACGAATAACTCATAGGAATTGAACTGATCCGAACCGATACGAATCACCTGCCATTGGAATATATAGTCCTGCAAAATCAAGGCACAATCCGCAAGACCCCATAATAACATTGCGACGGCGGATGCTATACGGGTACGCATTCCTTCCGAGTGACGGAAGAGCATCCATGCACTAATCAGGCAGGTGGAAGAAATCGCTCCGTGCTGAACGGGAAGCACTACGTCGAAGATATAATTCTCCGGGATAAAACGAGCCGACCAATGACCTAAAGCAACGAGGGCGGAGAGAATGAGGAAGAAAAACACATTCTCTCGATAATTATACCAAAACTCCCGTAACGAAGTCGTAATATGCAAACCCGATTCTTGCATTAATTTTGTGGCAATTTTCCAAAAAAGCCTGCAAAATTACTACAAAAAATTTGAAGTACCAAATAAATTGACAAAAAAAATGAATAATGCTTGTATTAATTCAGGTTTTTGGCGATTTAGTTGGAGTTCGCTAAATTGAGCGAACGTAAATTCGGAGGGAAAATTCCCAATAATCGACAGAACGAAGTGGCGGAGAACCCACCCCGAAGGGGAAGGGGCGTGCCGAAGTTACTACAAATTTTTAAAATTTGCAAGTTTTTGTAGCCAAAAAAATGAAAAAAAATTACCCACGAGACCGTGGCGGCATAGGCGCGGATTTAACAAACTCTCTACTATTTACTCTCTATTATTTCAGAAAATATTTAAGGCACAAATCTGCAAAGTGCAAAAAATAACCGCACCTATGCGCGCTGCCACTCTCGAAACGGACTGCAAAGGTACGATAAAAAAAGTACCTACGCAAGTAACGCACGTATTTTTTGATGTTTTCTAAAAAATTTTTGACAAAATCTAAAAATACAAACCGGTTTTTACTCTTTCTTCTCGGCCTCCAGCGCTTGGATGAAACCGTCGATCTTCTCCTTCGTCACGTGCTGCATCACAACCACATGCGCCAACTCTCCACCAAAACGCTCGTCGTAGCCCAGCGCCAGATTGTACTTGCTGCATAGCTCCGCACTCGGACGCTTGAAGAACACCGTGTTGCTGAACTCGTTCTGCCAGCACGGCCAGCCGATACGGGTCAACTCCTGTTGCAGATAAGCCGTACATTCCATCATCGCGTTCGCCTGCTGCGACCACTTGTCATAACCTACCGTCTGAATCAACCACCAGAACTTAAGCGGCTGCACGGCGTCGCGAGAACAGTTGATCATCTTCATGTTGCCGTTCAGATAAGTCACGTTGAAGTTATTCTGGTTGTCGTACGTCTCACGAGTGCAGAGGAAAAGACCGCAAGGCGAGTCAATTCCGAAGAACTTGTGACCGCTGATGGCGATCGCATCGAAGCGCATCTTCTGCTGATCTACCATCTCCTTGTATTGCGTGAACGGCAAATAACCGCCGAAGAGCGCCGCGTCCACATGGCGGAAGATAGTAGCATCGGGATACTTGTCCAATATCCCATTCAGCGCCTCCATGTCGTCTATCGCCCCTTTGAACGTCGAACCCATCGCATAGACCATCAGAATAGGACGACTCGGATCCAGCGCTTTCTCTAACTCCTCCGGAATCATACGACCCATGTCGTCGCTCTTGATCAACTTAACCTCCAGGTTCTGCAGATCGCATAGACGCAGATTCGAATAATGAGCCTCGTCCGAGACATACACGATCGGCATCTTGCCCGTTTTGTTATATAGGTATTTGGCGCCGAAATAGATTCCGTGGTTATTGCCGTCCGTTCCGCTATGAGTCACAAGGCCCCATACATCGTCTTTGTCAAATCCGTACAAGGGGGCGAAGAACTCAATTACCTCCTTCTCAAACGCTTGCGTGGACATACTACTCGGCTTGTCCGTCATCGGGTCACCCGCGTTGTTCAGATTCACACGGTCCATCCCCGTACTTACGTACCACTCGTAGAAATCCTGCAAGGCAGACTCCTGGTTTACCGGATAACCGAAATAGGTCTGCTGACCCTCTTTCCATCTCTTCGTCCACTCGTCGAGCTTCTGAAAACCCGAACCTTTTTGCCCTCCGTCACCCGGCGAGCACCCTAACAATGTAAGTGCGGATACTACCAAAAGAAAGAACTTTTTCATGGATATGACTGTTTTATAACTGTTTCAATGACTGTTTTTATGCGATTTAGGCCGCAAAGTTACAACTTTTTTTGCATACATGCAAGTTTTTTAGTTTATTTTTCCATTTTCTCTTGTGTAACTCGTAAAAAAGAGCCCGTTAATTCGGACTCTTTTCGCTTGCTAATACCGCCCTCACGAAGTTCGGGAACTGCTTGCAGGGAGCATCGCTCGTCAGTTGGGCGCGCCAACGATGATACATCTCCATGAAACGGGGATGGTTCTTGTCATTGTAGATCAATGGCGCCTCGCGGCAGGCTTCGCGCCATCGGCTGCGCTGAACCGTCTCTTTGGGCGTCAACGGGTGCTCGTCATAGTCACGACGCTCCTGCGCGTAGATCTCTTTCGGACCCAAACCGACCACTTCGCCTGTCAGCGGATCCTTGACCTTTTTGCGGCGGGTTACGGTCATGTGATTTACTCCTTGAATTTTCTTTTTGCTCAATGCACCGGTGAAATTCTCAAAACCGTCTGAAGGTACATAATGTGCCATAATTCATTTCCTTTCTTTTAATAATTTTTTGACTTGGCATAAGTGGCATAAATGGCATAAATTAGTAATTTTCTGCCACTTCTGCCATTTCTGCCATGTGAAATTTTTATTAATTCGCGCTTGATTGCGCCCAAAATCGTTAGTGATTCTTATATATTCTTAGTTATTCGTTATAGATTCTCGGGGGTATGTCCTATGCGGAAGCGAGGATCTTCCTATAGTGCCCTTGTCTGATCTTCACGACAACGCCTTCTTCTACCCATTTATCATTCCATCTACCGGCAGTTCGAATAGGCACTCCTTGTGCCTTCGCTTCCTCCAAAAGTGTCTTCGTCTCAAACTCCTCCGGCAATAAACTCAGCAACATCTTACGTTGGTCCAGCGGCTGCACTTTCGGTACACTCACTTCCTCTGCGCCCTTGATCATCCGATATGCCGCCGCCATGTGGAGGATGAGTTTGTTGCCGATGAGTTCGGCAGTGGCGTAGTCCATGTCCGAGCAAACGAAAGCGTCGTTTATTTTGCCGA
>CAMOJA010000002.1 GCA_946616535.1 uncultured Bacteroidales bacterium
GATCACCACAAGGTAAATCAAGACAATGTAAACAATCTTCTGTTCTACGGACATAGGTTATTTTGTTTAGCCTTTAATCCTCAATGATTTCGTGGGTCACAAATTGATTACCCAATTTCTCCTGTATATATTTGATACTTTTTGGATCAAAATAAAGAACCTTCATCATTTTTCGTTGATAACTTATGTAATCGATGATTGTATCATTATCCGTTATTCGATAACGCATGCGCGTCTCGGTCCCTATTCCTCCAAGTCTCCTAAAGCCATTTTCGACTCCCTTGCTAGAGACATATTTGAACAGGGTATCCGGGTAAATCTGAACTTTTGTGGCTTCAAAATTCCCCCTTCCATAATCTTTGAGTATATTGTTCTCGTATACCACATCCCTATCATCATTCTCATCAGAAATAATATACACTCTATCCAGTATTATACGATTACCAGATTGATTGGGTACAAACTCCTTAAAGTATAGCACCCTTGTGTTACGTGTTTGAAGGTCATCGAGCAGAGGCTTTTGCTCCTTAACATAGGTGGGGTCATTATTAAAAACATTGCATAGGTGTTGATAAAATTCAGGAGTAATAGCTTCTTTATACTGCTCGTTTTTTCGGACACTACGTAAACGGTCGTATGTATTTTGTACTTGGGGGTTGTAATATTCCGACCATCGCTTATCTCCGTGACCATAAACTTCAAAACGCTTCGTTTCTATTGTGTTATAGTCTAAAAATAGCATAGGCGCAGTAATACATACGATGGAATCGATACTGATATAAGAGATTATTTGTTCTATTAGGGTATCGGTTCGTTCGTGCGTGACCGGATCCCATTTGGTGTAAAACTCCCTTCTTTGCAGGATTAAGCTCTCAACCGTAGTTTTGTCCCCATCAAGGTCATTATATATAATATTAATTTCGGTATTGTCTTTTTGGCCGAGGAATGCCTTCCCGGAGTAGGGTTGAATCGCTAAGAAATTGCCGAAAATTGATTTTTGTTCCGCTTCCTCTGCCCACGCACTCGCAGCCATCATCACCGCTGCTAAGATAAAGAATAATCGTTTCATGATATCTGTTTTTTTAGGAATGATTCGATCAATTGAATCTGTTTTACAATTTTCTCGCGTTGTTTCAATAGAGATTGTAAAAGATTACGTTGGTCTTGTTTAATAGATGCCCTGTCAATTTGGTCTATAAGAGGACCCTTACCTGCAAAAGGATCTACTATACTTAGTTCTTCGTTTACTTTTGCAATCTGTCCATCCAACTGTTGAAGTTGTTTTTCGTATTGCTCTTTTGCTGCTATCATGTCTGGCGCTTGCGCAGCCATAAAAACGTCTATCTGCTTTTGCGCATCGCGAGACGAGCGCCGAGATATAATCAACGCTACAATAATAGCAACAACACCAACTATCGGACTTGCAATAGTTGCAATATCTTTAATTAACTCCCAATCCATTATTATTCAAACTCGTATATATCGTAGAACCGGTCGAAGTACGCGCAGAGTTTATCCAATACGCGCTGTTTGGTTTCGGCACGCTCGTTATTAGCGCCAAAGAGCGGCAATGGGGGCAGACATTGGGTAATGGCTGTACCTTGCATCTCTACTTCGCCAGTTTGGAATGCTTTGCGCACAAAAGCGATCGTCTGGTCGCGCTTGAGGTTCTCCGACGAGATGATCTCATCCAGTTGTTGCTGCGCTTGCTCATGCACAAATGCCATCCATTGTTTGCCAATCTCCTTATCGGGCGAATAGCGTTTGACGAAGGCGTCGATGAGGTCACGTTTGTTACGCAAGGCAGGACTGGAACCAATCGCTTTGGAAAGAATGTCATTAAGGTCTTTAGGGTCATTAGGGACCTTAGTGTCTTTAGGGACTTTCTTAGCAATGAGTTCGAGGATATAATCGATATTGATTTCGACCTGTTTGATGAGTTCTATTTCGAAAGTCAGATCATCGTTGATATCGACTACATCTCCCTCTGCATGATGACGATATTTCTCGTTGAGATCGAGGTAAACGGACTTGTAGTCTTGTTCTGCAAAATCGGAGATATAGTTCTCTTTGTCTTCCTCAAACCGATCGAAGGTATTAAGCAGATTGACCATGCGGAGATAGGAGCCAAAGAGTCGGATAAACTCTTTCTCTTTTTCCTCTCCTATAAGGGGCAAGTTGGCCGGATCGGGGAAGAGTTGCTTAAGTGCTTCTGTGATCTTGGCAAAACCGATATGTTTCTTTCCGTTCTCGTCCGTATAACCATTGATATAGTCGTCGTACGATTTGAGCAGCACGATATTACATGCATTCTTATCGCCAAAGAGCGTGATGGCATCATTGGTCTCTTGCTCCAGATTGCGGAAGCAAACGATATTACCAAACTGCTTGATGGTATTCAGTATTCGGTTGGTACGGCTGTAGGCTTGCATCAATCCGTGTTGGCGCAGGTTCTTATCTACCCAAAGGGTATTGAGCGTCGTTGCATCGAAACCGGTAAGGAACATATTGACCACAATGAGCATATCCAGTTCGCGATTCTTCATCCGTTCGGATAAGTCCTTGTAGTAATTGCCGAACTGATCAGACGAGGTGTCGTAATTGCAACCGAACATCTCGTTGTAATCCGCAATAGCCGCTTCAAGGAAGTCGCGAGACGACTGATCTAACTTAGCCGCACTATCGCTGTTCTCCTCATCGAGAATACCATTCAGCTCCACTTCTTCGTTCGCTCCATAACTATAGATCAGCGCTATCTTCAGGCGTTTGTCTTCAGGTAGCAGATCCTGCTGACGCTGGAACTCCGTGTAATAGAGTTTAGCCGCATCAATGGACGCTGTAGCGAGAATGGAGTTAAAGCCTGTCACACGTTTGTCGTCCAGTTTGTACGACCGATTACGATAGGTCTTCTGGTCAAAGTGCTGCAAGATATACTCCACGATGTTATGGATGCGCTCAGGAGCCAGCAAGGCACGTTCACGGTCTATGTCGCGCACCTGAGCATCATCAATACCTTCTTTCGTCCCTACGGTCTTGATATACTCCACGCGGAACGGCAGTACGTTTTCATCCGCAATCGCATTGATGACCGTATAGGTATGCAGACAGTCGCCAAAGAGTTGCGCGGTTGTGAGCAATGCCTGCTGGGCATTCTCGGCGAAGATAGGTGTGCCTGTGAAACCGAAGATATGGTATTTATTAAAGCGCTTGACAATCAGTTTGTGCATATCGCCGAACTGGCTACGATGGCACTCATCAAAGATGATGACTACATGCTTATCGTATATTGGATGTTTCTGCTCGGACTTGCAGAACTGGTTGAGTTTCTGAATGGTCGTGATGATGATACGGTCTTTGTCCTTGCTCAACTGCTCATGCAGCACAGCCGTGGATTTATTATGGCTGACGCAGCCTTTCTTGAACTTCTCGTACTCCTTCATCGTCTGGTAGTCCAAGTCCTTGCGGTCTACGACAAACAGCACTTTATCTACATACTCCAGTTGGGTACATAGTTGTGCGGTTTTGAACGATGTGAGTGTCTTACCGGAACCGGTGGTGTGCCATATATATCCACCGGCATCAATCGTACCCATCTTGCGTTGATTGGTAGAGATGAGTATTTTCTGCAGAATAGCTTCGGTGGCGGCAATCTGATAGGGCCGCATGACCATCAGTTTCTGGTCCGCAGTAAAGACGCAATAACGCGTGAGGATATTGAGCAAGGTATGCCGCGCAAAGAAAGTAGCGGTGAAATCCGTCAGTTCGCGAATAGGCGTGTTCTCTGTATCAGCCCAATAGGAAGTGAACTCAAACGAATCGCAGGTCTTGGTGCCATCTTCGAGAATCGCATCGTTGGGTTTCTTGCGGTTCAGTTCGGTAAACGCACCGCGGCTAGTCGTGTTGGAGTAGTACTTGGTTTCCGTACCATTACTGATGACGAATAGCTGGACGTAGTCAAACAGACCATTGTCGATACCAAACGCATCGCGGTGGTAGCGGTTGATCTGGTTGAAGGCCTCTTTGATGGCAACACCTCGTTTCTTGAGTTCGATATGTACCATAGGCAAACCATTCACAAGGATCGTCACGTCATAACGGCATTTGCGTTTACCGGCATCGGCTTTGTACTGATGGATAACTTGCAAGCGGTTCTCGTGGATATGCTTCTTGTCTATCAGTTTGATATTCTGGAAGGTCTTATTATCGCGAATGAGCACCAACTGCGAGGTCCTGTCGTCTTGCAGAAGGGTTGTTTTGTCTTTGAACGACGCACCTTGGTTCGCCAGTTTGACGCGGAAGAAACCTTGCCACTCATTGTCCGTGAACTCAATCCCGTTCAGTATCTCTAACTGCTTGCGCAGGTTAGCTTCCATCTCCTCGGAAGTATGGATGTCCAGATACTCATATCCCTGTGCTTGCAACTGCGTAATGAGCGCATCTTCCAACTGCGCTTCGCTCTGGTAAGCGGTGCGGGAAGAAGGCTTGTACTCGTATTTGGATACAACGGTTGATTGCGGGTTTTCAGAAATCAGTTTCATGGCTTTTTAGGGTCTTTAGGGTCACTAGAGTCCTTAGGGTCCTTAGGGTCTCTAAGGTCTTTTCTGAGGCGGAACATGCGTTCGGAGAATCCGCCTTCTTTGAGAAAGTCATCGCTCAGCCGCTGCAATTGGCGGTAGAGCAGATAATCAGCCTGCTTGATAAGCACGATGCACATGTTGGCAATCGTCTCCGGTGGACGCGTCTCTGCCAGAGACATGAAGTACTCTGCATCGCTGTGCTCCTTGCCCAACTTACGCATAGCCTCCAACTCTGCAGACCCTTCTTCCCACTGACGATGACCACGCGTCTTGAGATAATCCTCGTAATCTTCTATCAGTTCCTGCAAACTGGCTTTCGCCACATTGACCAGTTTAATCTCCGTCTTGGCAGAAGTGCTACTGGCGGCGCTACCCTCAATGATATTCTGTTTGCCTGAACGCGCTGCCTGTAACATCTGGTCGTAAGTGCGGTCGCCTTTTTGCAGATAGTGCTCCACAAAATAGTAAGTCAGACAGAAGATGACATTAGTCTTCTGATAACTGATCAGTTGTTTGTAGTTGCCATGATTGGGTACTAATTGTTCCATGTTGGTGAAAATTATAGGGTCTTTAGAGTCTTTAGGGTCCTTAGAGTCCTTAAGGTCGTTCTTCAAAAGTCAGTAGCAGGTCACGATAATACTCATAGCGTTTCTGCTGTGCGGCCTGCTCGGCAGGGATACCATCGGAAAGGCTGGTGGTCAATGCCTCAAACTTATCCAAAATAGCCACTATCCGAGCTTGCTCGGCGAGAGGAGGAATAGGGATTTTAATGGTTGCCATAATATTACTCATTAGCTTTGGATTTCCCATACCTTGGTACACATAACTTTTAGCAACCCTATTTAGCCAATAGAATAGAAAATCTATTGATAGAGATTTATCAATGTTCGAAATTAGGCCACATACATTTGTTATACTAAACTTACCTTCTCTACGGAAAACCGTACCAGCATAGGCACCATCTGTAGTCCAAGTAAGAAACTTACCATCATAATCATATGTGTTTATTCTTCCTAATTCACCATTATTCACTGTTTGAGATGAATACATGGGATATTCGCCGGCATTATCGCGTAGATATTCTTTGGAATATACTTTTCCTCTTGAAAGTGTGGCAATCTCTCCCAATGTTTTCCATTCCCAATTGCAATCATCGGATTTGTTAGCAGAATTGCAATCCGAGTGTGGCGTGAGCAGATGGGTACGATAGTACTCATACTGCTTACGACGCATTTGCAGCTCCGCTTGCAGCTCCGCTTGCAGCTCCGCTGCGAGAGCAGAAAAACGATCGAGTATAGCAACAATGCGTTGCTGAATCTCAATGGGTGGGATAGGGATTTCGAAATTCTCTACTACATTTCGATCTATAGTAGGTACACCTCCTACGCGTTTCTGAGATTCAAAGTAATCTTCGTAGCGAGATAAGAAATAATAAAGAAACTTGTTGCTTATACCTGTAGAATGTCCTAGCCAGAAACTACCATCGGAGCACCAAAAAGCCTTGTCAAGATATTTGACTCCTCCTATACCTCCTGTATTTACAACAATGATCGTATCTTTGGGAGCATTATAGTCATCATAGCGACCTAATGGTGTATCTTTACTTCCGTGGTAAACCTCGTATAGCCCGTCTTCTTTGAGTTGGCTTTTGGTTAGTCTCCGTCCTCTGTTTACACCAACGGTTTCTTTAATGGTCTTCCACTCGACGCCATTCGGACACAGGTCCTGTATCAATTGTTCTATGTGTGTCATTTTTAGGGTCTTTAGGGACTTTAAGGTCTCTAAGGTCATTTAGAGGTTGGCAATCAGTTCGTCAATCTGTGCACGCAGTTCGTTCTCACGCGCTACAACCTGCTTCAGTTCGGCATTGAGTTTATCAATGTCGATATGCTCACGTGTATCTTCTTGCTCCACATAACTGTTGACGGAGATATTATAGCTATTCTCTGCAATAGCCGTATTGCTGATAAGTGCAGTCAGGTGTTGTACATCCTCGCGGTTGACATACAGACCTAAGATCTTGCTGATGTTCTCTTCCGTCAGTTTGTTCTTGTTTCCCTCGTGTACAAACTCATTCGAAGCATCGATAAACAGCACTTTGTTGTCCGTCTTGTTCTTCCGGATGACGATGATACAAGTAGCGATAGACACACCGAAGAAAAGGTTTGCCGGCAACTGGATAACTGCATCTACATAGTTGTTGTCAATCAGATACTGGCGTATCTTCTGTTCTGCTCCACCACGATAAAGTACGCCCGGGAACTCAACGATAGCTGCGGCTCCATCGGTTGCTAACCATGAGAGCATGTGCATCGTAAACGCCAAATCGGCTTTCGATTTAGGCGCTAATACACCCGCAGGAGAGAAACGACGATCATTGATCAAAACAGGACTATCGTCGCCTTTCCATTTGATAGAATAGGGTGGATTAGATACGATGACATCAAACGGCTGGTCATCCCAATGTTGCGGTTCAAGCAGCGTATCGCCCAACGCAATATCGAAATGGTTATAGTTGATGTCGTGAAGGAACATATTGATACGGCAGAGGTTGTAGGTTGTCTGGTTAATCTCCTGACCGAAGAAACCTTGTTGCACATTCTCCTTACCGATGACTTTGGCTACTTGCATGAGCAACGACCCCGAACCACAGGCAGGGTCATATACCTTGCGTACTTTCGTCTTGTTATGCGTAGCAATACGGGCTAATAGTTCACTCACTTCCTGAGGCGTGAAATATTCTCCACCGGACTTACCGGCATTGCCAGCGTACATCTTCATTAGGAACTCATACGCATCACCGAAAGCATCGATATGATTCTCTTTCGGTCCTTCGAGATTCATGTCTCCTACCGCATCCAAAATACGTGCGAGACGCTCGTTACGCTTATCAACCGACGAACCGAGTTTCGACGAGTTGACATCGAGATCGTCGAACAGACCTTTCATATCATCCTCGCTCGCGGTTCCGATAGCTGAGGCTTCGATAGACTTGAAGGCTTCTGCCAACGTCATGTTCAGTTGATCGTCATGGTGTGCATTCTTACGAACATTACAGAAGAGTTGAGAAGGCAGAATGAAGAATCCCTTCTCCGCTACGATACTGGCACGTGCCGACTCGGCTTGCGCATCATCAAATGCCGCATAGTCGAAATTAGGATATCCGGCTTTCAGCTGTTCCTCGTTGATGTAATTGGTGATATTCTCCGAGATATAACGGTAGAATAACATACCAAGCACGTACTGCTTGAAATCCCAACCATCTACTGAACCGCGTAACTCATTCGCGATCGCCCAAATACTCTTGAATAACTCTTGTTTCTGTTGCGTTGATGTCGCCATATTGTATGTTATTTTTTTGTCATGTTTTGAGCTTGTTTATAGATGAAATGGACTCCCTTAAACTCATCTATAATTTCTTTTAATTCTTTTAGTTTAGGGGATAATTCTGCATTACGTCCAATTACTAAAAGAATCAAGTCATTTTTTTTGTACGTGCAATGCGAGTAGTAAATAACTTGCCCTAATGCCCGTTGAAGATTAATAGCATTTTCTAATTGATCAGCAAGTTTGATTTCTATACCACATTTACCATTATATAAATCAATATCACATTTTAGTCCATTATTGCCGCCGACATAATGTTGATTGTCAACATTCTCTTTGCCAAATGCCTTTTTCAGTTGTTTAGAAATCCTATCTTCGACATTAGCTTCCTCGTCTGTATAGTACAGGTTGATTGTCAGTTCATCTTGGATAAATGCCTCAACCTTTTTGTAGGTAGTGGCTATTCCTAATATCTTCTCAATACTATTCACCATCTTACAAACTTTCGTAATATTTGCGTATCTTTTGTGCCATGAGAGCACGACGTTTCTCGAGGAACTCATCGTAACGGGTGTAGTCCATTTCGAAGATATCGTCCGGGATACAGTTCATCGCTAAGTTCTCACGCAGCACTTTCTCGTCGATGATAGAACCAGTCTCTGCTTTATCAGAACCGCATTGTGCAAGTGCGGCAGAGAAATAGTCCTTCGGCGCTTTCTTGCCGATAGAGATATTAACTGGCGTATCGAGATATGCGTAGTTAGCCGTTTGGTTATATTGCGTACGTTCAAAACCGTGCTCCACGAGATATTTCTTTGGGAAGATATGATGCACATCTCCGCCAAGCGTGATGAGTTCGCCAACACGGATATTCTGAGATAAGAGGCTATGGTCGGCGAAATAGATCTGCGATGCGAGGAATGCCAGGTACGTCGGATTGAGCGACGATGCGTAGGACAAGTTCTGCGGCAGAGCCACTTGCCAGAAGTTATCTGAGAGTGTCGCATCTTCGATGTTCTTCAAGGCTTGAAGGATACCCACTTCGCTGATAACCTTAAGGTCTTTGGCAAAGACGGACTCCGGAGATGTGCTATAACGTCCTGTCAGAATAGATAGCACGTACCATTTCTGTACGATACGTTTGCGTTCTGCAACCGGAACTTCACAATCGTCTTGGCGCATCATCAGGAAGAGCGAATAAGCGAAATCAAGCGCCATGTTGGATGTGATCATCTTGGGAGATATGAATCCAGCTCCTCGGATAGTCTGCATGAACTGCTTGAAGTTATACTCGTTAATGACATTCGATACTCCTTCGTACATCTGTTTGAATGTCTGCTCTGCGATTTCCTCTTTGAACTCACGCGTCTCGAAATCACGTCCTGTGAGCAACTGTACCAACTCCGACAGACGTGCACGTTTGATCATATGCATAAAAGCAACGCGGATGACATCATCGCAATCAGGGTCATAGACAGTCTCGTTATCATCCTTAAGCCATTCGAGTTTCTTGAGATAAGGCGTTGCAGCAAACTGCGTATCGTGGTTAGCGATATAGTCGTAGTAACTCGGCACAACCGCGAGGTGTGCAAAGTAGTCAATGACTTTACGTAACATATTACCGCCATGCTCCTCGTCTGCTGCCATCTTCGACATGACGAAGTCACCCTGCGAAAGAGCTGTGCCTTTAGAGTTGATGCGAATGAAGATATCCGTTACAACGTCGATATCCAGTTTCTCGGAGAGTTCAATCACACCTATCTGCGTTGTCTCGATGCCTTTGAGACGACTAATAACGGCTTGCAGTTTATCTCCATTCATTTCGGGGTTAGCCGCTATATATTGAGGAATAAAAGTCCATGAAGCGAACTTCGTATCGAATACTTCCGCTATATCAGGAATCCAGTTCTTACTCTTGAGATGAGCAGGAGTCTGTACGGCAAAGATCTCTGCTTCCTCGTTGCCTTGCTCATACTCAAGTGCAGCAAACGGATTGAAAGCAATCTTTACACGGGTCTCTTGGAAGTCGCTATTGAAGATCTTGCGTGCAGCAATGGCAGTCATCATCGCCGTGATACGTTGCTGACCATCAATCACTACTTTCTTTCCGGAAGAGAGTGTGCCATCTTTTAACTTCACATTGGGGTTCTTCCAAAGAATAATGTATCCCGTCGGAAAACCTTTGTACAGTGAGTCCATCAGATCACGAACTTGTGCGTTCTTCCACACAAAGGGGCGCTGTATCTCAGGAATTGCAATATCGTTCGCCTCAATCAGTCCCAGCAATCCCTTGATAGACATTGATGTGTTTGTAAACTTTTCTCCTTCCATATCTCAGTATTACTTTTCTCGTTTCTTTTGCTTTGCGCACATTTTGCGCCGCAAAGGTACTACTTTTTTCTGACATATGCAAACAAAATTTTTATTTTGTGTGCATTTAGATGCATAACAGCACCGCTGCGATGCAGAACATTCCGACAATTCCGATGGTATCCATCACCAAACTCAAAACATTCTCTTTCATAATCGTACTAATTTTTTGACGTTAAACAACCTTGTTTTTTCAAATACGACGACAAAAGTACTACCTCAAAAAGACACTACACGTCCGAAGCTTTGAAAAAATGCAAAAAATCTTCATTTTTTCCTCGTAACACACAAAAAAGACGAGCCGGAGCCCGTCTGGAGGGAACTATCCGGAAATACCGGATGGTTGCTATATAATGGTAATGCACCGTTTCGGATCAAAGCCGTTGTTTTGCGGCTCGCCGTGGGAGAGATAGCCGAATTGGTTGGAGAGGATTTGCGTGTTGCCGATCTGGGCATCTATATTGCGATGCGAGTGCCCGTAAATCCAATAATCTATACCCGAATCGGCGATATAGTTACCCAACTCCACCGTAAAAGCCCCATTGATAGTGCTTCCTTTGAACTCGGGCGCAGTACATAATTGTGTCGGCACATGGTGGGTGAGTACAATCTTTGTCTTTGCGCAACTATCTGCTACGGCTTGTTTGATAAAAGCCAGACAACGATCATGTTCGGCATTGAAATTCTGTGCATTGAGGCGGTGACCTTCATATTTGATGCGGTAGAAATCACTCACTCCGCGCTCTACCAGATATTCGTTTTCCGGTTCGATCTTTGACCAAAGCGTGGAGACGATGATATCCACATCCGGCAGATGTAAGACTTTATTGTAGTATGCTTTTACGTTTGGGCGGATGTCCAGACAATAGTTATCCGGCATAGTCGCCAAATCGTAATAGCCGTAGAAATCATGGTTGCCGAGGCACACGATGACTTGCTTGTAATGGCGTGAAGCCCAATCCCAGAAATCGTACGCCTTATAGGTCTCGCGTCCGGAATCGGGCAGGTCCAAGTACGCCGTATCACCGGCAATAAGCAGTATATCACCTGTCACTTCCAACGGATGAGCCGCCAACCATGCGCGGTTGTCAGGAAACTCCAGATGCAGGTCACTCACAAATTGGATCTTCAAACCTGGTTCCGGCTTATAAAGAGCAATGTCGCACATTATTTGTATAAGCATGTCGGTGCGTTCAATCTCGTCCGCAGAGATGGCGCATTCAATCTCTTCATTGAAATTGGGACGCCGTAACATGGTCTCAAACTGCTCCGACAAATACTGCTGCACGTCTATTTCAGCAGCACGAAAACGCGTCATAAAGTCCGTGCAATAATTGAGCACATAGATGATATCCTCAAAGTCTTTTGCTCCTCGCCAATCGTTTCCACCTCGTGATAGCAAAGCCTCTATTTTTGTGGCGATATAATAAGGCGCACTAAGACGATAAATCGTCTGTCCGGACGGGAGTTTGTATAACTCGCGATGCTCAAATCCCGGTCGATACCATCGGTTGCCGAAACTTAGGCTCTTTTCTTCGTAAGACATTACGTCCACCAGTTCGCCATTATATACCCATCGGCAAATAACAGGAGGTTCAGACTCCGTATCGTTCTGAAAATGTAGTTCGCGTAACTGTTCTTCGAAAGCGGCATGCTCGGCATAGTTAGCCGAGTTTACCACACAGTCTACGTCCGTAGTGGGTCTGGGTTCCAATGCCGCAGGATCAGTGGCGTACGACCCTGCTAATGCTCCACCAACGTACACAAGTCGTTCGTTTAGACTCTGCATGCCTTCTGCAATCTCCTGCAAACGTTCGTTATTGGTTTTCGACATAGTTCCGGATGTGTTTATTCAGTTCTGCAATGGCAATCTCTTTCTCGCGCGAACGTCCCATGCGAAGCGTGTCGGCGATGACCAGCAGTTGGTATAACTCCTCGTCGCGCAAAGCTGCTTCCGGCACAGAAGGGTAGAGAGGAGTAATCTGTTGTCCGCGAGCATTACCTTTGATATAACGCCATACAAATTGCTCGGAAGAGTCGGTTACTTGTTCTTTTAATGGCGAGGCGCTTATATATGCTGGTATGCCACGGATGACTCGACCTGTCTCTGCTGGAAAGACATAAGCCAGACCGTGAATCATAAACTCCTGCAACGCCAGCGTGTTCACGCGTTTCTTGTTGCGATCTACCAATTGTGCCTTTTTGCTACGTTCCAGACTTTCACTCACACTTGAAGCACTCATGCCGAGTTCTTCCGCAAGTTTCCGCAAAGAAAGTTCACGCCCTTTTGACGTCAATTTCTTTAAAAGTATTACTAAATCTTGCTCCTTCATAGCCGCTTAAAATTAAGGATTTTTGACTAATAGATCTTTAGGTTACACCTGATTATTGCTTGTCTTAAACACTTAATGTTCGTCGTTCGCGAACAGCGAACACTGAATTCGGTGCAAAGGTACTGCTTTTTTTTGATATATGCAAGAAAAATCAGAGATTTTTAGTTGAAAGTATATAGTTTAAGGCTTAAAGACAGAAAATGACGAGCCGGAGCCCGTCTGGGGGGAACTGTTCGGAAATGCCGAATGGTTGCTATATAATGGTAATGCACCGTTTCGGATCAAAGCCGTTGTTTTGCGGCTCGCCGTGGGAGAGATTGCATACATATATGTGAACATCAATATTTTTCAAGTTTATATAATTCAGTCTGATTTTGATAAATATAATCACAAAAAGCATGGATTTTGTGGATTGTATTCCAAAAAATAATATAAATTTTCGGATTATACTCCAAAAAATTTGCACAATTCATAAAAAAGTTGTACCTTTGCGCCAAATGGCGCAGATAAACGAACTAACCCACTAACCACCATGCCCTGTCCTCGTCGGAAGTGGCTTGCAACATGTTGAGAAACCTCGTTCCTCAAGGGAGTTGCCGCACTTCCTCCTCTCCCCAAAAATTAAAATTGTTTGGGGACCCCGAATGAAATTAGACGAGCACATGGAACCAAACTCCCTGCCTGCTTGCGAGGAATAGATTGGCAGAAATGTGCGGGCAATTAAATTGCCCTGAAAAAAGAACTGATATGATTGACCAGATTATTGATTACAACCGCTCATTTGTAGAGCGGAAAGGCTACGAGCCGTTCATTACCGACAAGTATCCCGACAAGAAACTGGCTGTCCTGACCTGCATGGACACGCGTCTTACGGAGTTGCTGCCAGCTGCTCTCGGACTCAAGAACGGCGATGCGAAGATTATCAAGAACGCCGGCGGACTGATTCTCTCGCCGTTTGACTCGGCGATGCGCAGTCTCATAGTAGCGATTTACGAACTGGGCGTAGAGGAGGTTATGGTAGTGGCGCACTCTCAATGCGGTGCGTGTCACATGAGTTACAGTCATTTCCACCATGTCATGAAAGCGCGCGGCATAAAAGACGAGACACTTGATGTGATTCGTGAGTGCGGCATTGACCTCAACCACTGGCTCGAAGGTTTTCGCGACACGGAGACTTCCGTTCGCAAGACCGTCAAAACTATTCAAACGCATCCGCTCATACCGAAAGATGTCACCGTCCGCGGTTTTATCATCGACTCCGTTACCGGCGCATTGGAAGAGATTAACTAATGGCTCAGAAGATACAGAAAACGAATGTGTGTCGATTGCTCGATGCGGCAGGGATCGCGTATGAACTGATTGAATATGCGGTGGATGAGTCTGACTTGAGTGCTACGCATGTGGCGGAACAGTTAGGCGAAGATGTGGATGCCGTGTTCAAGACTATCGTGCTGGAAGGCGACAAGGTTAAGCATTTTGTCTGTGTCGTGCCCGGAGCATGTGAGGTGGACTTGAAGAAAGCGGCTCGTGCCAGCGGCAATAAGTCCTGCAAACCGATTCCGCAGAAGGAACTGCTACCGCTCACCGGTTATATCCGTGGCGGTTGTTGTCCGATAGGCATGAAGAAACCTTTTCCGTCGTACATCGACGAGACGTGTCTGCTGCATGAGAAGATATATGTCTCTGCCGGACAGCGTGGTATGCAACTCCGCCTCGCGCCGCAAGACCTGATAAACTATGTACCATTAGAAGTAAGCGATTTGATTTGAAATGACTAGATGCTACTAATCCGTGAAATAATAGCAGGTAAGAAATGCGTCATTTACGCAGACGAGCAACCGCAAGTCACTCCGCATCTCCGCCTCGCACGTGCCTTTGCTTGGTGTGTCAATTCGCTAACAAAATGAAAAAGATACTGTTCTTACATGGCTTTTATGCAAGCGGGCAGATCTTTTTCACATTAGCAAGAAAAATCTTCATTTTGCGATTAATTCCCAAC
Source organism: uncultured Bacteroidales bacterium (assembly GCA_946616535.1). Next base: position 14,607 of record CAMOJA010000002.1, read on the forward strand.
AAAAAAGACACAACCTTTTTGGATTGTGCCTTTTTTATTGCGAGAAAGGGTCAGCTCTCCGGAGTGGGTTCGTCTTTGTAGACATCGAGCATCCAGACCATGCTGGACGGTTTAGGCAGACCGAGGAGGTTATGGAAGTTCTGCAGATAGTAGTGTACCTTATCGTTCCAATCGCCCTCCAGAACGAGTCGTTCGCCCGTCTTGAGCAGGATGATATCCATCGGGATATTGGTGTTGTTCTGGATGTAACTGTTCCATGTCTTCACATCGTCGCCCTTGAAGCGCAGGGAGCGGTTTCTATCCTTGTAGAAGAACTGCTGTGCCTCTTCATCCCAACCAAACTGCTTATCAGGCATCAAGATATATTTGATCCCCGCACGGTTCTTATAATATACGAAAAACAAGGTAACGAAGAGCATGAAAAGGAACGCGATGCCTAATATCACATAGAGCAACAGATCGCTGGAACTGTCTCCCGCCTCTGCGTTTTGGTTACGCATGTGGAGAAACAGAAAGACGAAAATGCCCATGCAGATAATGCCCAGAAAAGGTGCGATCTTATAGAACATAAGTGCCTGATCGGCTTCTTTCTTGATCTGCTCCGCACTCTTCGTGCAGGTAAAAGTAATCGATTTCATGATATAGTTGTATTTTCGTATTGCGATAAATGATCATCTCTCCGGAGTGGGTTCGTCTTTGTAGACAAAATGTGCGCAAAGGTACACAAAAATATTCATATGTTTCTTATTTTTTCTTGCAGGCTTTCAAATTGACATTTCCTTCTCCTTCGAGGTCGAATCCGTACAATGTACCCAAACAACTTACATTGTTGTCCACCCAAGTAAGGGTATCATTAACTACCGGGGCATTATGGTTACTTATCGACAAAATTACCTCGAAGTTCTCTCCCTTAGCGCTGAACTCGTCTCCCACAAACTCAAGCTGACTGCCTTTGACGATCGCTTTGAAAGGGGTCAACTTTCCGTTGATAGCACCCGAGATGAGCACACTGTCCTTGTCGCTGACTTTGGAGATAGTGAATGTACCTTCCGTATTCAGAGGCAATTTGGGATCTAATCCCGGCATAGGACCGGAGAGGGTCATTTCGCCTTCTGTTACGTATTCGTACGTTCCTACGAAGGCGTCACGGTTATCCACTGAATTTTTTTCACATCCGGCCAACACCAGTAGGAGGGCCAGCAAAACAAACCAATAATTTTTCATATTCTTGTTAATAATTAGTGTTTATTTCTGAATTTAGTTCTGTTTCTTGACCGTTCAAGCATTTTGCGCTGCAAATTTACAACAAAATTTTCAATTGTGCAAATATTTCAAAAAAAAAAGCACTCGCTTAGGAGTGCTCTGCATGGATACATGCCTTGTTATGAGATCGCGATTTGGCGTCCGGTCTTGCCTTCTTCGCGTTTGATCTTCGGCAACTCAATCGTTAAGATACCATCTTCAACCTTAGCGGCGATCTTTGCCTCGTCCACATTGTCCGGCAAGGTGTACTTCTGCTCGAAGTTCGTGTAAGCAAACTCGCGTCTCAGATAGTGAGCATGCTTATCCTCTTCCTTGTGCTCGAACTTGTTCTCGATGGCAACGCACAAGTTGTGGTCTTCATCGACGTGTACTCGGCAGTACTCTTTCTTAACACCCGGAGCAGCCAGTTCAACGGTGTAGCTGTTAGCGGTCTCTTTGACGTTTACCGAAGGCGCCACATTGCTGGCCGTGTTCAGAATGTCATTGTTCAAAAACTCGTCGAATACGGTGGGGAACCATCCGTTTGTCGGCAGCCAACTGTTTCTACGATAGATTGCAGGTTTCATAATTTAATCCTCCAAATTAAGTTAAACATCGTTTAACGTAGCTTGCGTAGTTTACGTTGTTGGCGTAGTATGCGTAATTGCGTTTTCACCCTAAAAGAAGCAAATTATGTGCCAACCCTAAAATCCCTGCCAATATGTCCATCTTTCGTGCCAAATTGTCCACTTTCTGCCAAAATGTCCATTAAAATTTGCACAATTGATTATTTTGTTGTAACTTCGACCTCCTCCCCCATGGATGGGGCCCCTTCGAAAGTACGGTCGCGTCCTGCGGGATATGTGCAAACATTCGGCATTTTTGCCAAGCCTGCCGGCTTTCCTGCTGAACGAGTCTATAGGCCATTCCTATGCAAGCATAAATGCCCTATACTCTCATTCATCCGATAAAATTTAATTTTATTTGGCAAAAATCCACCCGAATGTTTGCCTATATGAAATTTTTGTAGTACCTTTGTGGCGCAAAAATATCAACTATGAGTAAACTGATAGACATAACAGATTCGGAACAGGCTGAGTTGGCCTTGGAGTTTGCGGAATCGCTTCATGCCGGTTTTCCGTCTCCTGCTGCCGATCATGCGGGAGAACGTATTAACCTGGCGCGGGAGATGACGCCTCATCCGGAAACGACGTTTTATGCGCATGTGGAAGGTGATTCCATGCGTGATGCGGGTATTCTGGACGGGGATATCGTGGTGGTAGATCGGGGTCTCGAACCCAAGAACGGCGATTTCATTGTAGCCTATATCGACGGCGAATATACGCTCAAAGAGTTCAAGCGGGATAAGAGCGGTGAATGCGCTTGGCTGATACCTCATAATCCTGATTTTCAGCCCATACGCGTCGATAAGAACAACGAGTTTACCGTTTGGGGTGTAGTGACATATGCTGTTCATCGTGTGCGTTGAACCCATATGTATAACTTTCAACTTTCAACTTTCAACTTTCAACTTTCAACTTTCAACTTTCAACTTTCAACTTACTAAGTGTACGCTTTGGCCGATTGCAATAATTTCTTCGTTTCGTGCGAACGTGTTTTCCGTCCTGATTTGGAGGGGAAACCGGTCGTAGTGCTTTCCGGCAACGACGGTTGTGTGGTGAGCAGGAGCAACGAAGCCAAAGCGTTGGGCATCAAGATGGGTGTTCCGCTATATCAGATCATGGGATTGGTGGACAAGGAAGGAGTGGTTTGTTTCTCCTCTAATTTCTCGTTGTACGGAGACTTATCCGACCGCGTGATGTCTATCCTTCGTCGGCACACCTCCCGCTTCGAGCAATATTCGATAGATGAGTGTTTTTTCAATATCGATCATGTGCCGGCCGACAAACAGAAAGCGTACTGCGAGCAATTAGTGAAAGCCATTCGGCAAGGGGTAGGTATTCCTGTTTCCATCGGTATTGCGTCTTCTAAGACGCTGGCAAAAGTGGCATCTAAGTATGCGAAGAAATATCCGGGTTATCGCGGTGTATGCGAGATTCGGACGGAAGAGCAGCGCGTCAAAGCGCTTTCGTCATTCGAGATAGGCGATGTATGGGGGATAGGCCGACGTGCGAAGGCCAAGTTGACGAATGCGGGTGTGACGACGGCGCTGCAGTTCACGGAAAAAGCGGCTACTTTTGCGCGTGGTCTGCTGAACAAACCCGGTCTGCTGACATGGCAGGAGTTGCGCGGACAAGACGTGATAGACATCACGGAGTTGCCGATGAAGCAAAGCATAACGACCTCTCGCACCTTTGCGACGGCCATCACGGAGCAAACGCTGTTGGAGGAACAGATTGCCAATTTCTGTGCGCACTGTGCGCGGCAACTGCGTACGCAGAGGTCGGTCGCGCAGCAGGTATATGTCTATGCGCACACGTCTCCTTTCCGGACGGATATAGAGCAGCATTATCTGAGTGAGTTGGTTGCATTACCCGTAGCTACCGCCAACAGCCAGGAGTTGATTTCATATGCTTTAGGTGCGTTCCGTCGTGCTTTTCGTCCCGGCGTGCTGTATAAGAAAGCCGGGGTCGTATTGCTTAAGATTATCCCGGAAACGGCGGTAGTGCCGGATTTGTTTGACCCCAAGGACCGCGACAAAGACAAACGTCTTCAGCGCGCGTTGGATCATATCGACGACCGCCATGGCAAACACACGATTATTCTGGGTTCGCAGATGCGCCATGAGGAGGGGGTATATAAGACGGAGCACAAGAGTCCGCTTTATACGACCGATCTCCGGGATATCATCACGATTCACGCGAAGTGACGGAGGAGGGATTATTTCCGTACGATATTCATGATAGCGATGTCGTCAGACTGCTCGGCCTTGGAGCAGAACCGGCGTACGACGTCGTACACCGTCCGGTCGTCTATCGGCTGCGGCGCTGTTTGCAGGTTCTCCAGTAGCGTATCGAAGCCGAGTAACTGATTTTGCACATTAGCCGCTTCGGTCACGCCGTCGGTGAAGACGATGATCTGTTCGCCATGGTCGATGATGGCTGATTGCTCCGAGAAACGATAGGCGCTATCGAGACCTAAGATGACATTCGCTTCCTTGAGTTCGAACCACCGGCACTGTCCGTCTTTGACGAAGATCGGGGGCAGATGTCCGGCGTTGCAATAGGTCAGTTGTCCGGAAGGCAGATGGAGTCGTCCGATAAAGGCGGTAACGAACATCATCATCCGGTTATTGGCGGAGAGGGTGGAATTGATCTCCTCCATGATGGCATTGGTGGAGGAGTGATGCTTGACAGCGGCTCGGAAGAGGGTGACGGTAGCAGCCATGAACATCGCCGCGGGCATGCCTTTCCCACTGACGTCGCCGATGATAAAAGTGACGTAATCGCCATCGCGATAGAAGTCATACAGATCTCCTCCGACGCTCTGCATCGGTACAAGCGTAGCATGGAGCGCGAGTTGCTCATCATCGATGAAATCGTGCGACAGGATACTCATTTGGATATTCTTGGCTATGCTCATCTCGTTCTGCACCAGTTTATGCTCATTCTCAACCTGAAGATATGCTTTCTGGTTTTTTACCACGCGCCGGAAGAGGAGGACGAGGATAACGATACCGATGATGAGGATGCACAGGGTAATGATACTTCTCCATTTGATGCTCTGCCAGATGATTTGCGTAGGAACGGCAATCATGAGCTGCATGTTAATGGGGTTCATGGTTCGGGCATAGACCATCCAATGTTTTTTATCGTTTTCGTAGCGAGTCCTGTCCTCCGCCGTGCAGTTGTCAGAGGAGGCGATGAGGGAACCGTTCGTTCCAAAGATGAGGCAAACAGCTTCGTCATAGGGTTTGATGTCGTTGAGGATGTCTTCTATCCACTCGATGGTAAAATCATCTCCCACGACTCCGATTAATCGGCCTTGTTCGTCTTCAATCCGGAGCGAATGGGAAGCGATGAACGTCTGTGTGCTGGCTCCGATGTAGGGTTCGGACCAATACCCGTTACTGTCGCATCGGAGCGCCCCGGTGTACCAGTCTCGCGCATAGTAATCCAGGTTCTCTTTCCCTTGCGCCGTGGTGATCGTTTGTCCTTTAAACCGGTAGGAACGCGGGAAGAAATTGTTCTCCCGGCCGGTATAGACCCCGGGCGCTAACTTCACGAACATATTATCGATATTCGGATATCGCTCAAGAGCGACCCGAGTGGCTTCCAACAGTTCGCTCTCATTCTCCGAATGCCCGAGGACGAATTTCCTCATCTCGTCCGCCGCGTTATGGAATCCCAACAGAACGTAGAAGAAGTCCTTCTGCGCCGACTGCATCTTATATTCTACCACCTCGCTTACGTGCTCTTTCTCGAGGGCAGAGGAGATGAGAAACTGAACAACCATAGCTGCTGCAATGAACAGGATGGCCACTATGGGTAAAGTCCGAAATCGCATATTGATTTTTTTTATTTGGACGAAATCGACGGCAAAAGTACTGTTTTTTTTTGAACTACGCAAGAAAAAAGACGAATTTTGGTAACATTTTTGCAAAAATCGGTAGTATTTTTTTTAAAAAAACTTGCGTATATCATAAAAAAACCGTAACTTTGCGGCCGCAAAGTTTTGTGAAACAGAAAAAACACAACTAATATGAAAAACGAAGTTAATCGTGCCTTTACGGCTAAGAAACGATTTTTGTATTTAACAATTTTGCAGCGCTAAATCAATAGACAGATTTATGGAGCAATCGAAGAAAACGGGTTTTAATTCCAAGTTAGGAGTCATTTTAGCTGCCGCGGGCAGTGCTATCGGTTTAGGAAACATCTGGAAATTTCCTTACGAGGCAGGTCAAAACGGCGGTGGTGCTTTTTTGTTAGTGTACCTGCTCTGTGTTATACTATTTGGTATGCCTCTCTTGATGACGGAGATGCTGATTGGTCGCAAGGCAGGCAAATCGACGTTCTCTGCTTTCCGCGCTATCAGTGGCAATAACCGCTGGCAGTGGTTGGGATGGTGGTCGGCTCTGACGGTACTGATCCTCACGGGGTTCTATTTCGTGGTGACGGGCTGGTGCGTGAACTATCTCTATGAGGCGGTCGTTAACTCGTACGCAGGCATGGGCACGGATGAGCTGCTCACGCATTTTACCGCCAATATGTCGAATGCTCCGAAGATGCTCCTCTGCGCTATCATCCCGGTGTTGTGCACCGCCGCTATCCTGTGGTTCGGTGTCAGCAGCGGTATTGAGCGGTTAAGTAAAATCCTCATGCCCCTTCTGCTGATCATGATGAGTTTGATGGTCGTCCGCGTGCTGCTGTTAGAGGGCAGCGGAGAAGGACTCAAGTTCTTCTTCCATCCGGATTTCTCGCATATCACGCCTTCGGTCTTTATGGAAGCCGCCGGTCAGTGCTTCTTCAGCCTCTCGGTGGGTCTCGGTCTGATGATCACATATGGCGCGTATATGCCTAAAGAGCAGGATGTGACCAAGACGTCATTCCAAGTCATCCTCCTCGATACCTTGGTAGCCGTCTTGGCAGGTGTGATCATCTTCCCGGCGGTGTTTGCGTTTGGTTTTGACCCTGCAGAAGGTCCGCAATTAGTCTTCGTCGTCCTGCCGGCTGTCTTGCAGCATATGTCTTTCGCATGGCTCAGCGGTGTGGCCTTCTTTACGTTGCTCTTCATCGCTGCGCTCACCTCGACGATTTCTCTGATGGAGGTGATTGTAACGAGCATTATGGAGATGAGCCGCGGCAAGCTCAACAGGCATTACAGCGTGCTGATCGCTACTGCGGTAATCTGCGTTTTTGTGGCGATTTATGTGCTCTCGATGACCGGCGTATGGAGCGGTCTGCAGATATGCGGACATAACCTCTTTGACTTGAGCGACACCCTCGTTACAACCTATATGATGCCATTCAGCGCGTTAGCGATGTCGCTGTTCATAGGGTGGTTTATGCCGTTCCAAGACAATGACTTGGTACCACATAGCCAAAAACGATACAAACAGTGGCTTCGTCCGGCATTCGTCTTCGCACTCCGATGGATTGTGCCGATAGCTATCTTCCTCATTTTTTTGAACGGTCTCGGCATATTTAAATTATGAAACGATTTAAGTATATCCATATCTTAGCAGCCCTTTTCCTACTTCTCGGTATGGGAGTGCAATCTTACGTGTCCTATAGTAGGGCGCTTTTCAGTTTGCAGGAGAAGATGGATCTTGAGACGCAGATTGCGCAAGAGAAACTGCAGTTTGAACTATACGATGCGCTGGATGCCAGTTCTCAGATAGCAGACAAAGTGAAAAAGTGCCTGGAGCACCCGGATGAATTGTACGACAAGACAAGCGAACTCCTCAACCGCTATCCGAATTTTTATTCTTGCTATGTAGTTTTCCCGCCGTATTATTATCCTGAAGAAGGGAAGTGGTTCGGTTTGACATCCTATCGTACGAAGGATTCGATTATTTCCCGTCCTTTTGGTAATGCAGAGCATGATTATTTTGAGCGTGAGTGGTACAAAGGAGCCGCACAAAGCACTGAGGGTTATTGGAGTACGCCTTATAGGGATGATGATTTTGATGAACCAATCTACACCTATTCAAAGGTCATGCGGGATGAAGAAGGAAAACTGATTTGCGTCATTGGCATCGATTTCAGTTTGAACTGGATACATAATCTATTAGAGCATTTCAAACCATTTGAAGAGGCGGTGTTTATGCTCTATGGTTCCAACGGGACTCTTTTGGCAATGAGTAACGGAGCACCTGCAGACGGGTTTGGCAATAGTTGGATCATCACGAGCAAGACCCTTCAACCAATCAATATCAAAATGGTGACTGCCGTTCCGAAACGTCATATTATTCAATCTCTCAGTTTAGGCACTTTGTTGCCGTTTGGCGTGTTTGTGTTAGGCATCTTTGTGGTCGGTTTGCTGATTCGTAGAATGACGCGTGACGAGCGTGATAACGCCCGCTTGGAAACGGAGAAAGAGGTGATGTCCCACGAACTCGAGATAGCCCATGACATCCAAATGGGTATCTTGAAAGATGAGAACGAGAAAAAGAAAGCACAAGCCAACGGAGATATCGAACTCAATACCCTTTTAGTCCCCATGCGCGAAGTCGGAGGAGATTTCTATGACTTCCATCGCGAAGGAGATGAGCTATGGTTCATCATCGGCGATGTGAGCGGCAAAGGTGTTCCGGCAGCTATCTTCATGAGTGCCGCAGTTAACCTCTTCCGCGCTGCTGGTATACGGGCTAACTCGCCTAAAGAAATCATGCAGGAGATGAATGCGGTCCTCAGCGAAAACAATCCTTCCCTGACTTTCGTGACGGCTTTTGTCGGCTGTCTCCGCATCCCGACAGGTGAACTGATCTACTGCAATGCCGGACACTGCGCGCCGCTTGTGGCAAGACCGCTCCGTTCAAAGTCGAAAGACGAAAGACAAAAGGCCATCGTTGAGAGTTTGCAGATGGAGCCGAATATCCCGCTGGGATATGACGGCCGATATTCGTTTGTGGAGCAAGGCTGCATGATTGGCGAAGGAGAGAAAATCGTTCTTTACACTGATGGCGTGACCGAAGCGCGGAACAGCGCCCGTGAGATGTTAGGAATGAAGCGATGGTCGGAGATCGTAGCGAATAAGGAGGATATGTACGGCGCTATTAAAGCTTTTATAGGGCAGGCCGAACCAACGGATGATATCACCCTCATGACGATTCGAAAGACAAGCCCCGTCCAGCCTGTGACGCTGCGCGTGCCTTGCCACGAAGACCAATGGCCTGTCCTGCGAAAGGCAATCCATACCTTTGGATTATGCTACGGTATGGACAAGAAAGGACTCAAAAAACTCGAAGTGGCAGCCGAAGAAGCGGTCGTCAATATTCTGCATTATTCCCGGGCAACAGAGATAGAGATGGTACTCAGCATTCTTAGCCTACAAGAGGCACGATTATCTCAGCATTCAGCATTCTGCATTCAGTTATCGGATGACGGAATCGCCTTTGACCCCACGGCGCATGTGCCCAACGAGAAAGCAACCGACGAAAGACAGGTAGGAGGGCTGGGTATCCATCTCATCCTACAAATCGTTGATGAACTGCACTATGAGCGGAAAGAAGAGAAGAATATTCTCGGGCTTGTTAAGAAAATTAATTCGTAATCCCGTAATTACGTATTCCCGTAATCCCGAATAACTAAAAAACTACTAATATGAAAATCAACATTATTCCCAATGAGAAAGAGACTCGCGTTTGCCTGATCGGCGAACTCGACACAACGGTTACCACAAACCAAGTAGAGGAACTGAATCAAGTGTTGGCGCTTGCCGACAAAGCGCTGGAGATCGATTGTGAGGAACTGGAGTATATCTCTTCTGCCGGCTTGCGGTTCTTCATGCAGCTCAAACGTGAGTCCGAGGCCAAAGGCGGCTCCATCCGCATCACCCACCTCAATGAGGACGTGAACGATATCTTCCGCATGAGCGGTTTTCAGAACCTTTTCACGATAGAATAATATGAAACACTTAGTCGAATACTTCAAAAAACACGTAACTGAGCGGCCGAATGACATCTTCTGCATCGCAGGTGACAAACGGATCACCTTCGCCGAGGCAGACCGTCTGTCGGACACCCTCGATCCGCAGTACGTCACCCGTTGCGGCGACAATGTGGCAGCGTTCATCGTGCCCCGTAACGAACAGATGGTACTCGTACCTCTCGCTATCGCCAAAGCAGGTCTGACGGCTATGCCGCTCGATGGCTCTTATCCCGAAGAGCGACTGAACTACATGCGGGAAGATGCCGCCAAGTACGACGGCGATGAAGCTTTTGTGCTGCTCTATACTTCCGGTACGACAGGTATCCCCAAGGGCGTCATGCTCAGCGAAGCGAACATCCTGGCATTCCTGGATTTTCATATTCAGGCAATAGGCTTGACTCCGCAAAGCAAGTACGCCACCTACGCCGGTTACGGCTTCGATGCCTTCCAGATGGACCTGTGGTGCTGCGTCAAGGCCGGTGCGACCATCTGTATTGTGGGTGACGAGATCCGTTTTGACCTGGAGGGGCTCAACCAATATATCCAAGACGAGCACATTACCCACTGCTTCATGACGACGCAGATGGCGACGCAGCTCGTGCTCAATTATCCCGACATATCGGGCCTCCAGTGGCTCGGTACGGGCGGCGAGAAACTTATCAGTCTCGATCCGCCTTCGTATAAGTTGATGAACTGTTACGGTCCAACGGAGTGCACGGTTTATGTCAGCAGTTTCTTCGTGACGCAGAACGAACCCAATATACCTATCGGCAAAGCCAATACGAACGGTACGCGACTCATCGTCGTGGGGCAGGACGGCAAAGAAGTACCGACCGGTACGGACGGCGAATTGTACGTAGCCGGACCGCAAGTGTCGCTCGGATACCTCAACCAACCCGAGAAGACCGCAGAAGTCTTCGTCGATTGGAACGGCTTGCGTTGCTACAAAACCGGCGACATCGTTCACTACCGCGAGGACGGAAATATCGAGTTTGTCGGCAGACGGGACGGACAGGTGAAGATCCGTGGTTTCCGTATCGAGCTCAAAGAGGTCGAAGCCATCATTCGTGAGTTCCCCGGTATCAAGGATGCTACTGTACAGGCCTTCGATTACCCGGATGGCGGTAAGTTCATCGCTGCGTACGTCGTTAGCGACGAGAAGATTAACATCGACGAACTTAATGCCTTCATCGCCGACAGCAAACCGCCCTACATGGTGCCTGCCGTGACGATGCAGATAGACGCTATACCGCTCAACCCGAACCAGAAAGTGGACAAAAGAGCCCTGCCCAAACCCGAGGCACCGAAGCCCGAAGTGGAGGAGGCTGTGGCTGCGGCGCCGCTCAATGTGCTCGAGCAAGAGCTGCATGACATCATCGCGAAGATCGTCAATATGGAGGAGTTCGGCATCACGACCGACCTGCGTTATATGGGTCTCTCCTCTATCGCTGCCATCAAGTTAGCAACCCAGATCTTCAAGCGTTTCGGCATCCAACTCGATGCCAAACAAATGACCAAAGGCATCACCCTGCAAGCCATCGAGAACGAGATATTAAAAGCAAGGCTTTTAGATGAAAGTAGAAAGACAAAAGACCGTCCTTCGGACTCAAAGCCCCTTTCTACTTTGAGCGGTAGCGGTCTTTCTTCTTTGAGCGAAGCGGTCTCAGCTCCCTTGAGCTTTGCTCAACTCGGCGTCTATTTCGAATGCATGAAGAACCCCACCTCCACGCTCTATAACGTGCCGATCTGCATTCAGATGCCTTTGGAGGTAGAGACGGAGGCACTGCAACAAGCCGTACGCAAGGCGGTGCTCAACCACTCCGAGCTATTCGTGCATTTTGCCACCCAAGAAGCCGACGTCATCCAGACGATTGACGAGCAGATGATGAACGAAGCAGCTGTCGACGTACCCGAGAAAGCGCTCGAAGAGGCGCAGATGGATGCCTTCAAACATGAGTTCGTACATCCGTTCAACCTGCAGAAAGACCTGCTTTTCCGTTTCGTCATCGTGCGCACGGAGAAGAATCTGTATCTGTTGAGCGACATCCACCATCTCGTGTGCGACGGCGCGTCGTACGACCTCTTCATCCATGAGATTTGTGACCTGCTGGAAGGCAAGGAGATCGAACCCGAGATGTGCTCCTATCCGCAGTTCGTGGCGGAGCAGAAAGCTGCGCAGGAAGGCGAGTCCTTCAAGGCTGCGCAAGCCTTCTTCGCCGAGCGCCTCACCGGAATAGAGAGTGTCACCGAGATCCAACCCGACCTCACCAACGCCCTGCCGCAAGGTGAGAACGGACGCGTCTGCGTACCTTTCGACATGCCTACGGCGGAGAAATATGCAGCGCAATTAGGCGTGACGCCGGCAGCTGTGCTCCTTAGCGCCGTCTATTATTCCTTGGCACGTTTTGCAGGAACAGATGATGCCTGCATCACCACCATCTCCAACGGACGAAGCAACCTGCGGGTGAACAACACCATGGGAATGTTCGTCAACACCCTTGCCCTCACTACGAAGATAGCGAACCAGACGGTAGAGGAGTTTGTTAATGAGAACGCGCAGTCCTTCGAACAAACGCTCGCCCACGAGGATTATCCCTTTGCACGCGTAGCAGCGGATTATGACTTGAAGGCGGAGATCATGTTCGCTTACCAGATGGGCGTGCTGAGCAACTATAGCGTCTTTGGCAAACCCGTTTGCGCCGACGAGACCATGGAGCAGAACGTGCCGAAATTCAAAATCGCGTTCTATATCATGCCGATGGACGGCGTGCCGAGTATTGCGGTCGAGTACGACAACGGATGGTATAGCGAAGCGCTGATCTCCAACCTCGCGCAGTCGGTAGCGAATGCCGTGCTGGCTTTTGCGGCGAACACTAACGCGCCTCTGCGTGCTATCTCGCTTCTTAATAAAGCCCAGACAGCGGTGCTCGACTCGTTCAATCAGACGGAGGTGCCTTATGACGACACCCAGACCATCGTCTCGCTCTTCCGTAAGCAAGCGGCTGAGACGCCCGATAATCTCGCGGTCGTGTATCACGATGTCCGCCTCACCTACAAAGAGGTCGATGAGCGGACGGACGCCATCGCTGCGAAGATATATGAGGTGCTCAATCACCAATCACCAATATCCAATATCCAATGTTCGGATATTAAATCCGAACGAGTCGTTTCCATCCTCATCAACCGTTCCGAATGGATGGTGGTCGCTTCGTTGGCGGCCCTCAAAGCCGGTTGTGCGTACCAGCCGCTCGATCCGTCTTATCCGGCAGAGCGTCTGAACTTCATGATGAAGGATGCCAACGCATCCCTCCTCATTGCGGATGAAGACCTCCGTCCCATCGTTAACGAATACGAAGGACCGGTTCTGCTGACGAAAGAGCTTTCTACTTTGAGCGATAGCGGTCTTTCTACTTTGAGCAATAGCGGTCTTATAAAGCCAAATGACCTTTTCATTTTGCTTTATACCTCCGGCTCTACCGGCGTGCCGAAAGGTTGCCAGCTGGAGCATCGCAACCTTGTGGCGTTCTGTCATTGGTACCATCGCTATTATGACCTCCATGCCGGAGACAAAGTGGCGGCGTACGCTTCCTACGGTTTCGATGCGAACATGATGGATATGTACCCGGCGCTAACTTGCGGTGCAGCAGTATATATCATCGGCGAGGATATCCGACTCAACTTGCCGGATCTGAATCATTATTTCGAGGCCGAAGGTATCACCCATTCGTTCATGACGACCCAGGTGGGCTATCAGTTTGCGCAGAACTGCGATAACCACTCCCTCAAGCACTTGTCTGTGGGAGGAGAAAAACTCGCGACTATCGCGCCGCCGGCTAACTACCTGCTTCATAACGGGTACGGTCCGACCGAGTGTACGATCTTCACAACCACTTACCCGATACATGAGCAGGAGAAGAATATCCCTATCGGCAAACCGCTGGATAACTTCCGGCTCTTCATCGTTGATAAGGACCTGCACCGTGTGCCTGTAGGTGCTACAGGCGAGCTGCTTGTCTCCGGTCCGCAGGTCAGCCGTGGCTACCTCAACCGTCCCGACAAGACCGCCGAGACCTATATATCTTTCAACCCGCAGGAAAGTCTTTCTACTTTGAGCAGGTCAGACCTGGGTCTTTCTACTTTGAGCGATAGCGGTCTTTCTACTTTGAGCCCGCAGGGCGGTCTAAGGTGCTACCGCACCGGTGACGTCGTTCGCTATCTCGCAGACGGCAATATTCAGTTTGTCGGACGGCAGGATGGTCAGGTAAAGATCCGCGGTTTCCGTATCGAACTCAAAGAGGTTGAGGCGGTCATCCGTGAGTTCCCGGGCATCAACGATGCTACCGTACAGGCCTTTGATTACCCCAACGGAGGTAAGTTCATCGCGGCATATATCGTCAGCGACAGCAAGATTGACATCCAGGCACTCAATGCCTTCATCCGTGATCGCAAACCGCCGTACATGGTACCGGCTTCGACCATGCAGATTGATGTCATCCCACTGAACCAGAACCAGAAAGTGAACAAACGTGCCCTTCCGGCTCCGCAACTCACCGACACCGACCGCGACTACGTAGCTCCGGCTAATGACAACGAGAAACTCTTCTGTGACATATTCGCCTCCATCCTCAATCAGGATAAGATAGGTGCTACGGATAACTTCTTCGAACTCGGCGGTACATCTCTTATGGTCACCCGTGTCATCATCGAAGCGGACAAAGCCGGCAAGCATGTCGCTTACGGTGATATCTTCACCCATCCGACGCCGCGTCTCTTGGCGCAGTTCCTGTCCGGTGACACGGATGAACAAACGGCCAATGACCAAGAAGCAGCAGCCTTCGATTATACGGGCATTGATGCGATTCTGCAACGCAATAATCTCAATACGTTCCTCCACGGAGAGCGTCAGGAGTTAGGCAATGTACTGCTCACCGGTGCTACCGGTTATCTCGGTATCCACGTCTTGCGCGAACTCATTGACTCGGATGCCAAGACCATCACGTGTCTTGTCCGCGGAAAAGACCAGCACGATGCGCAACGACGTCTGCGTAACTTGCTCTTCTACTATTTCGACCGACGTTTTGATGAACTCTTCGGTTCCCGCCTCTTCGTCGTTAACGGCGATGTCACAAGTGATATTCTTTCTACTTTGAGCGATAGCGGTCTTTCTACTTTGAGTCCAAAGGACGGTCTAATAACCACCGTCTTTAACTGCGCCGCGAACGTCAAGCACTTCTCCAAGACCGACGACATCGAACAGGTGAATATCGGCGGCGCGGAGCGATGCGTGGAGTTCTGTCTCAAGACCGGTGCACGACTCGTACATATATCCACCACTTCGGTCGGAGAGATTTGGGTCGATCGTGGCGATGGAAAAGCGGTGCCCGAACTCTCGGAGCGTCTCCTCTATTTCGGCCAGTTCCTCGATAACCGCTATATGCGGTCGAAGTTCCTTGCCGAACGTGTCATTCTCGAAGCGGTAGCTCGTCATGGACTGAACGCTAAGATCATGCGTGTGGGTAACCTCGCTGCGCGTAGCTACGACGGTGAGTTCCAGGCGAACTTCCAGACGAATAGTTACATGGGACGACTCAAAGTATTCTCAACCCTTGGCTGCTGTCCGATAGACGAATACGACTCGCCGGCAGAGTTCTCACCGGTGAACGAGACCGCAAAGGCAGTCGTACTGCTTGCCTCTACGCCGAAGGAGTGTAACGTCTTCCAACCCTTCAATAACCATACCGACCTCTTGGGCGATATCCTCGCGGGCTTTGAGAAGATAGGCAAGTCCATCCGTTACGTGGAGGAAGACGAGTTCCAGCAAGCGATTCTCGAGGCCAGCAAAGACCCGAAGAAAGCCAGCCTCATGTCCGCTCTCTTGGCATACCAGGACATGACGCATGGACAGAAGGCGGTTACTATCGAGCGTGATAACCGCTATACCTCTGCAGTCCTGCTCCGTTTGGGCTTCCATTGGTCTGCACCGGATAGCGCGTATGTCAATCGGATGCTAACCGCAATCAGCCAATTAGGATTCTTTGATGAGTAAATGAGAAAAGGGAAGTAATACTTGCATATCTGAAAAAAAAAGTTGTACCTTTGCGCACTTTTACAAAATGAGATATGAAGAAAAGTACCAATCTTTTGTGGCTGATCATGCTGGCTCTCTGCATGAGTCTGAGTAGTTGTGTAGATGACTCGGACGTGGTCAATCCCGGTGAAAAAGACCCGGACTTCAAGTACATTATCGTGATGAGCGACATCCACGTAATGGCTCCCGAACTGCTGGAGAATAGGGGCTCTGCCTATGAGAATTATCTGAGTCAGGACCCCAAGCTCTTGGAATACAGCGGCGAGGTACTGGAGTATCTGGTGGGAGAGACGCTGCAGCGTAACCCTGACCTGGTCATCATCCCGGGTGACATGACCAAAGACGGAGAATTAGTGAGTCATCAGCAGGTGGTGAGTATTCTCGCAAAACTGCGCAGTGCCGGCATACCGGTAATCGTAGTGCCCGGAAATCACGACATCGACAATCCGGAGGGATATTACTTCAACGGCGATAACACGAGACCTGCAGAACGCACATCACCTGAACAGTTTGAGGCACTATATGCGGACTTTGGCTACAACCAGGCTTATGCCAAAGACCCTGCCTCGCTGTCTTACGTCTGCGAACCCCTGAAAGGTCTGGTGTTGCTATGCATCGACACCGATAAGTATGAAGAAAATCGCTTCATTGATAAAGGCGACACGGTAAACTATAACCAGACTTCCGGTCGCATCCGTCCGGCTACGCTGACATGGATGCTGGCTGAGGCTGATAAAGCCCGTGCCGAGGGGAAGCAGGTCGTGCTCGTGCAACACCATAACATCGTACAGCACTACGATGCACAAGGAACGCTTCAGGGCGCCTACCTCATCGATGACTACGAGAATGTAGGCAAGCAGCTCATGGAGCATGGCATACACATGGCTTTCACGGGGCACTCGCATCTGCAAGACATTGCACAGTTTCGCACGATAGCAGACAATGCCCAACCCGACAGCCTGATCGATGTGGCTACCGGATCCACCATCTCTTACCCCAACCCCTGGCGCACTGTCAAGGTAAGCAATGACTTCACGGAGTGGCATATCAAGACCGAGTACGTGATGACCATACCTTCGCTCAGTAATGTGAAATCGACGTGCTACAAAAGCCTTTACGACAATTTCATGGGAGGACTTGGGTGGCACATCAAAGATGGATGGAGCAGCATCAATCAATTACGCTATCAGCTGGAAGGCATGGGCGTACCACCGGAATTCCTGCCTCAAACACCCGAAGAAATGACACAGATGCTGACAACATACCTCGGCGATCAGTTAACCGGAATCTTCATGATTTATAACGAGGGCAACGAATGGAAGAATCCGCAAGCATCCATACTGGAAAGCCAGTTGAAGAGCAATATGGAGCAAATGTTGCGTGACAGAGCGGCAACGGTCGGCTTGGATGAAACGCAGACCGAAGGGATAGTCTATACTTTCAATGACATGTACAACATGTATATGGAGCCGGGAGTAAAGAGCATGGTGACCGATATCAACCAGTATACCGACCCCGATCCGAGACTGCAAAGCAGAACGGACGACCTCGATGTTGTCTTGCTTTTAGGCCGATAGGATCCGTCTTTCTATTCCTCTCTCTTTTCATTTACCAACACCGCCCTCACGAAGTTCGGGAACTGCTTGCAGGGAGCATCGCTCGTCAGTTGGGCGCGCCAACGATGATACATCTCCATGAAACGGGGATGGTTCTTGTCGCGAATAATTGCACCCGCCTCGCGGCAGGGCTTCGTGTACTTTGCTGACCAACTCCAAGGCTAAGTTCGCGATACCCTTTCCGCAAGCCGCAGAGCCGACGATAAAGCATTGAAGGTTAGGATAGTACTTCTTGCCCGTCAGTCCGTAGCGGAAATAGAGGTTCGGCATGCAGCTGCCCGCGGCAGTAATCAGCGAGAGCAACAACATGTCCCGTTCGGCATCACTCTGCGCGAGCGACATAATGGGTTGAATCATGGTCGACAGGTTCTCCGGCTCTACATGTTTCGCGATGTGCAGATCCTGGTCTGCTTCCATCGCAGGTTGTAAGTTTTGAATCATAAAAATAAAGGTTTTAAAAGGTTAATAATCTGGGGTCCCAAAAATTCGAGTCCTTCTATATATAGGGAATATACCCCGAGCTATACACGTAAATGCAGGTTTTCCGTTTTACGTACCCCTCCAAAACTTGCGACATTTAGACGCTACCTACGCCACTGACAATCAATAAGTTACAAAAAGCTGTGAAAATCCTGTCGCTTTTTTCGTGTTCGTTATTTTGCTCCCTTTTTCTGCCTATACCGAACCTCTGTCCGGCCGACATTAAGCAGGAAGTGATGGACTATGTAAACGCCTGTTTGTAAGAATTTTTCCACAAAAATACAGATACTATTTCCGTACTTTTTTAAGGTAGGTCGGAATAGGTAAATATCTGAATTACAGCAAGATGGTACGTACTTTTTTCGGAAGGTACGTACTTTTATGTTGCATAACATATAAACATGTTTGTGCATGTGAAAAAAAAGCAGTAACTTTGCCGTGCAATTTCAACATTGCAATAATCCAATCAATAATATTGTTTAACAAAAATTTAGTATCATGAGAAAGATTTTCTTCTTAGTCGCTTTCTTAAGCGCAAGTGTTGTATCCGTAATGGCTGCTCCGACATCTGCGGCTCCTGTCCCAACATGTCCGGCAGCACAAGTAAAGGCCGTTTATTCTGATTCTTACGATCGAGAGGCCAATTGGGGATATTTGGAAGGATGGGGACAAACCACTACCATGACAGAAGGGGATATCGATGGTAACCACTATCTCTCCTATGCCAATTTTAACTACCTCGGTTGGGGATGTGCTTCCTCCTACAACGTCATGGTAATGGAGAAACTGCACCTTGATATCTGGGCAGACGCTGCAGGTCAGATAGGTATTGTTCCTATCTATGGAGGTGCTGGACTCGCTACTGATGATTCGCATCGTAAGATTGTGACCCTCGAAGCTAACAAGTGGAATAGCTTTGACCTTGATTTGGCTACTGATTTCGCGGGGCTGAATCTCTCCAGCATCTTCCAATTCAAGTATGATAACGGCACTATTACCGAGTTTGCCTTGGACAATGTGTATTTCTATCGTACCACTCCACTTGAGGATTCTGAGGCTCCGACTAACCTGACGGCATCGGTAACAGCTACAGATTTCTTCTCGGCTACTATTACTGTTTCTGCCAAAGACAACATGGGAGTAGTAAATTACTCTGTCAAACTCAATGACGCAGAGGTTGGCAAAGGTGCGGCTTCCTCTGAAGAGACTACTGCCATTACTGTGAAAAACCTGGAGCCCGGCAAAGACTATGTATTCTCTGTTATTGCCTTTGATGCCGTAGGAAACGAGACTACTCCTATCCAGGTTAATGCCAAAACGTTAGCCGCTCCGGCTGCCGCTCCGGCTCCTGTACATGCTGCTAAGAATGTTAAGGCTCTCTATTCGGACGCATATGATACGATTGCCGTAAGCAACTACTGCGAGTGGTGGTGGCAATCGCCTGTTTTAGACAAGAAAACATTAGGCGAAGGAGATAATGTGTTGTACTATGTGTCAAGTCTTGACGGTGTATTTGGTTGGGCATTTACTGAAACCGACTTTGCTGGCTACCAGAAGATTCACTTTAGTGTGTATCCAACCACTTCATTCGCGTTTGAAGCCTATCCGGTGATTACTGGCGAACCGAGAAAAGCTTCTGAACCGATGGTCGCTAACCAGTGGAACGATATAGTGCTTGATTTTTCGGAGTACGAAACATTCAAGATGAAACAACTTGGATTTGTCAATAAAGCAAATACCGCTTTCTTCCTCGATAACGTTTATTTCTTCAAGGAGGGCGATGCTAGTGCTATTGACAATCTGGAGACAAACATACAAGTCACAAAAGTGATTGAGAACGGTCAGTTGATCATTATTCGTGACGGCAAACGCTACACTATTACGGGCGTACGCGTAAAATAAGGTGCAAAAGATTTCCGGGTATGAGCCGTTGGGTCGGCTCATACCTTCAGTCGCGTTCGGCAAGGAGCTTGCAAAGGTTGATACCGCTCCGCTAAATCAACAGGCAACTCCTGCCTCCGCTCTCCCCAAAAATATAAAATTTTAGGGGACCCCAATAAAAACTCAATAACAAACAAATCTAATAATGAAACGAATTCTGACAATCTCCGCTATGGTCATTATGGCGCTTGGAATGTGGGCGCAGAGTATGACTGTGACGGGCGTGGTGATGGCTCAGGACGAGCCGGATCCTGTGATTGGTGCGAACGTGATGGTAAAAGGCAGCACGGTAGGTACAATCACGGATTTTGATGGTAATTTCGAGTTACAAGCCAAGGCAGGCGATGTCCTGCAGGTTAGTTTTATGGGTTACAAGACCCAGGAGGTGAAGGTCTCCGGCGCCGGTCCGATTCGCGTGACGCTCGTGCCGGACAACGTACAGCTGCAAGAAGTAGTCGCTATCGGTTACGGTACGATGAAGAAGAGCGATTTGACGGGTTCAGTAGCCTCTGTGAGTGCGGATCAGTTGCTTAAGGCGCCGGTATCGGGTTTGGATCAGGCGCTGCAGGGCCGCGCAGCCGGTGTGACGGTAACCTCCAACTCCGGCCAGCCGGGTGAAGCGGCTACGATCCGTATCCGTGGTATCGGATCTGCTCTCGGTGGAAATGACCCGTTGTATGTTGTCGATGGTGTGATTACCGGCGATATTAAATGGCTCTCACCGACCGACATCAAATCGATGGAAATTCTAAAGGACGCTTCGGCAGCCGCTATCTATGGTAGCCGTGGTGCGAATGGTGTGATTCTTATTACTACCAAGTCCGGAGGCGAAGGAAAAGTAAACATTTCGTTTGATGCCTATTGGGGCATCCAGAACCGATGGAAAAAGATGGACGTCTTAGGTGCGAAAGACTTCGCGGATACGGAGTTGCGTATCGGCGCAATGCGTGATGGTGCAGAGCAAATCGCGTACTACCAGCAGAACGGCTTCAATGCTTGGCATCGGCTCTATAAATTAGGTAATATGGATATCTCCAAGATCAAGCCTTTCTACCCGATTAACTTCGATTATGCAGCGCAAGAGACCGACTGGCAGGACGAAGTGTTCCGCCCGAACGCTTTCATGCATAACTACAATCTGGCTTTTGACGGCGGCAGCGAGCGCGGACACTATGCCCTCTCGGCTTCCTATTTCGGACAGGAAGGTACCATCATTGGTAGTAATTACAACCGTTTCACGCTCCGTCTGAACACAGACTTCAAGGTGCGCGACTGGTTGAAGATCGGTGAGCACTTCTCGATGGTATCTTTCTATGGACGTAACGCAATGAACAACAGTTCGTCTGCCGGAGCCTCCGTTATCACTGCTGCTTTGGCGATGGGACCTTGGGATCCGGTTTATTATCCGAAAGGAAGTGTCAACGTGAACGGCGCGGATATCAGCGGTCATTACTCAGCCGGTTCGAACTTTGAGAACGTGACGAACCCCTACCAAATGGCCTATAACAGTGAGCCGATGAACCGTACAGAGCGTGCTATCGGTGATGTTTATTTCGATATCACGCCGGTGAAAGGACTGACTATTCATGCTGCTATCTCGGCAGACTATGGTGTTGTACGTAACCGTACATTCACCTATCCCAATACCTATACCCGGTATAACTACAATGAACTCAACTTCCTCTCCTCCAGTATGGAGCGTTCGCTTCAACTTTTGGAAGAGGCCACGGTTACTTATGCGCGTGAGATCAACAAGCATAACTTCAGTGTAATGGTTGGTCAGACCTGGTCGGAATGGAATAGTTACAGTATCGGCGGTTCGGGTGCTCAGATCCTTAATCCGATTCCGAGCAACTGGTATCTGAATAATACCACCGAGAAGCAGACGATCGCTTCGGACGGTGTAGGCCGTACCCGTCGCTTATCGTTCCTCGGTCGTGGATTCTATAGCTATGATAACCGCTATATGGTGACCGTCAACTTCCGTGCAGATGCTTCGAGTAAGTTCACCAAGAACCCATGGGGCTTCTTCCCGTCCGCCGCTGTCGCATGGCGTTTGAGCGAGGAACCGTTTATGCGCGACTTGGATGCTGACTGGTTGGACAACATTAAGTTCCGTGCCGGCTTCGGTCAGGTAGGTAATGACGGTATCGGAACCGCTGCATTCCAGTATACGATGTTCTCGGCGGAGAACGTGTTTGTAAGTTATCCCTTCGGTCCAGATCAGAACTCCAACCCGGCAGTGGCAGCCAATGGTGCCGCGGTACTGCGTCTGGTGGACGAGGACGGTAAATGGGAGACCAACCAACAATGGGATGCCGGTGTGGACTTCAGTTTCTGGAATGGTATGTTAGCCGGAACAATCGATTATTTCCGTCGTGATACCAAGGATGCACTCCTTTATGTTAACGCGCCCGCGCAAGTAGGAAATATGCACTCACCGGTCCGTAACGTAGGTAATATCCGTAATGAGGGTGTCGAAATCAGTTTGAGCCACGATAATACCGTAGGTAAATTCCACTATAACATCGGCGCTAACATCTCGTATCTGCATAATGAGTTGACGAAGCTGAATGGCGGTTCGACGCTGTGGAGTTACGGTACGCTCTGCAAGACCGATGAAGGCATGGCGTTGAACTCGTTCTGGGGCTACCAGTATGAAGGTATCTACCAGACCGACGAAGAGGCGCTGGAACAACTCTATACCTATACCCCGACAACCATCGGAGTGCATGCCGGTGACGCGCGTTACAAAGATGTAAACGGAGACGGTAAACTGGACGAGAATGATAAGATGGTAATTGGTAATCCGTTCCCGAAGTTGACCTATGGTTTGAACTTCGCAATGGATTTCTACGGAGTGGACTTCCAGGTATTCTTCCAGGGTGTAGCCGGAAATGCCATCTATAACGCACAGCGTCAGTTTCTGGAAGGCGATGGTAGCAGTTATGCCCTCGCCAGCTATATGAAAGATCAGGTTTGGGTAGGTTATACTCCGGTGGTGCAAAACGCACTGATCGCAGCAGGAGTTAACCCCTACGAACTGGAGAACCGCAATGGTACGATTCCAAATCCGCTCGGTTCGCCTACGAATACTGAGAACTCTACCCGATTCCTGGAGGATGGTAGTTATCTGCGTCTGAAGAACCTGCAGATCGGTTATACCCTGCCGTTGACCGTAACGCAGAAATTCCGTTGCAGTCGTCTTCGCTTCTATGTAACGGCTTCGAATCTCTTTACGATCACGAAGTACAAA
Organism: uncultured Bacteroidales bacterium; assembly: GCA_946616535.1. Next base: position 37,782 of record CAMOJA010000002.1, read on the forward strand.
GGTTACGATCCGGAGGTAGGTAGCGGCGTGGACTATGGTAACTATCCGCAGAGCCGTACGTTTACATTTGGTTTGAATGCAAGTTTCTAATAGAAAGATGAAAGACGATAATAAAAAAATGAAAGGAGAAAAAGGTATGAAAACAAATATTGTAAATAAGCTTTTATCTTTGAGCGTTAGCGGTCTTTTGTCTTTGAGCGTAGCGTTCTGTTTCACCGGATGCAAAGATTACTTGACAGAGATTGAACCGGGAACCACACTGCTGGAGGACTTCTTTACCTCCACCGATGCCGCGGTGCAGAATGTAACGGGTTGCTACACGCCGTTAATGTGGGAGTACAACCACACCTATCTCAGCGAGTGGTTTATCGGCGATATCGCCAGTGATGATGCCCTCAAGGGAGGCGGTAACACTACCGATATGGCAGACGTCTATGATATCGAGAACTGGCGTACGACGGATCAGAATACCCTGCTGCTCGATTTCTATCGTGCGCAGTATCAGGGTATAGGCCGTTGCAATCTGGCGCTGGAGTATATCGGCAAGACCGAAGTGGGAATTGACAAAAACTTCACACTCGAGATGAAGAATCGTCTTCTGGGCGAAGCGTATTATCTGCGTGCGTATTATTATTTCCGTCTTCTGAGAATCTTTGCCGGCGTTCCGATGCCGCTGCAGGTATTGAAGTCTTCCGACCAATGGGGTATGCCTCGTTCCTCGGTAGATAGCGTCTATACTCAGATTCTTTCAGATCTGGGAATGGCAAACAAGTATCTTTGGCTCAAGAGCGACTATGAGACCGCAGACCTCGGCCGTGCTACGAAGGGTGCAGCTCAGGCGATGCTGATGAAGGTGAATCTCTATATGGCTTCTTCTTATTGGCAGAAACAAGGCGTAACCAAAACGCCGGCAGCTTGCTATACCGATGCCAAGGCTTGGGGGGACTCCATCATCGCTTCCGGTGAATACGATCTCTGTTCGAACTACGAAGATAACTTCACCGTAGCCGGCGAGAATGGCATAGAATCCGTTTTCGAGATCCAATATGCCGAAGTGCCATGGGGTGACTATGGAGAAGGATTTGGCTATACAGCCGGTTCATTCACGCAAGTGTTGACGCGCAGCCGTAACTCCAAGATAGGAGGCGGATGGGGTTTCGACCATCCGACGCAAAACCTCTATGATGAGTTTGAAGCCGGTGACCCCCGTCGCGACGTAGCGATCCTCATTCCTTCTACCGATATAGATTCTACTTATGCCACTCAGCAGGACGAAATCTATCTGGGTAACAAGATGCTCAATAATAAGTACGGAATGTATCGTGACCCGGAGGCTATAGGTGGCGGATATGGAGTATGGAGCCTGCATGCGAGCCGTGGTCCGCTGAACAACCGTCAGATTCGTTACGCCGATGTGCTCCTTATGTACGCAGAGGCTTGTCTCGGTGCAGGCGATGCAGGAACAGCGAAGACCTATATTGACAAAGTGCGTAACCGTGTAGGCTTGGCAGGTGTTCCGGTAGCTGATGATGCTACGCTGCGTCATGAGCGCCGTTGCGAGTTGGCTATGGAGGGGCATCGTTGGTTTGACCTCGTTCGATGGGAAGGTGTAGCCGGAACGGGTCTGAAGGCGCATATGGATGCGTACAAGGCTACCGAGACCACGGATGCCCAATCGCACATGCGGGAGTTTGTGGCAGGAAAGCACGAACTGTTCCCCATCCCGCAGGAAGAGCGTCAACTGAACCCGACCTATATGGAACAGAATCCGGGATACTAACAGACGAAAAACTAGATACACTAGATACACTAGAACAACTAGTACAACTAGCAATTAATTAACCTTTAAAAAACTCAACATTATGAAAGCAAACAAAATTTTTGCTGTAGCGCTGGCAGCGCTGACGTTGGTAAGTTTCAATGCTTGCAAACAAAACCAACCGGACGATCCTAAAGAGGATCCGTTAGTATTGAACCCGACTTCTTTGCAGTTGGATGTAGATGGTGAGGCAACTATCACCGCTACTGTTGAAGCTACATGGTCATCGAGCGATGCTACTGTGGCAACGGTTACTCCGGGTAACGACGGCGGCAAGACTGCTCTTGTTAAAGGTCTGAAAGAAGGTAGCGCAGTTATTACGGCATCCACAAAAGGTGGTCAAACCAAGACCTGCGTTGTTGCTGTTAAGAAACAAGGTGGTGGTGGCGGTGCCCAACTGAAGGGTAGCCAAGTATGGCCGATCATCCTGGATGGTACCACCTCAGAGGCTAATGCATCGAAGATTGTAGCTGATTTCCGTCCGAATGATGTAGACCAATTCCTCTATTTCTGGGATCAAGGTGGTGTTACAACGTATAACGCAGGTACCGCTTCCGGTCTGAATTTCTATGGCAATGGTGACGGTTACACTGCTATGGTCGTAGGTAATCTGGGATGGGCTGGTTCCGGCTTCTGTCTGACAGCTTCCGGTAACGGATGGGAAGCTGCTAAGGCTCTCAAAGAGGCTATCGTAGCTAATCCGGACCAGTATTTCCTGCATATGGCAATGAAATCGACCGACAACTACAGCCACTGCTTCTACTTCATGGGTAGCGAGGCTACCAAGTTCGGTATTGGTGCTATTGCTGTGTATGATGCTCCTGCGGCTACTCTTCAAAACTTCACCCGTGATGGTTCGTGGGCAGAGTTTGATATCCCGATGTCGGCTTATGCAAGCGCACTGGCTAACCAGGCTGTTGCAGCAGGCGTAAACGTATTCTGTATGTTGACTGAAGGTGTTGAAGGTGCGCAACTCAACATTGACGCTGTTTATTTCTATAAGAAATAAGTAGAACGTCGAAAGACAATAGCTATGGGGGATTGGGTTCCCCCATAGTTTCTAATCAAAATTTATCATTATGCGAATCTACCAACTCTTTTTGATTGCTGCGGCGGTTCTTTTCGCTTCCTGCGAGAAACCGGAACCCGCCACCACTTTGAATCTCTCACCCGTTTCGCTTTCTATGAAAGTAGGCGACATGGCTACTATCGAAACATCGGGTACGGCTACCAATATCGTTTGGAATTCGTCCAATGAAGATGTGGCTACGGTGTATTACGGAGTAGTGACGGCCAAGGCTATTGGTACCACTACGATCACGGCTACGTCCGGAAAGGTATCGGCTGAGTGCATCGTGTTTGTTACTGGAACAGATGGCGCTACCCTGCGTATCACACCTCCAACCGTCAGTTTGCGCCCCGGTGATACGTTCCAATTCTCGTACGGTAATACCTACAACTTGGATCTGACTTGGAGCAGTAGTGATGCTTCAATTGCCAGCGTGTCTCAGGACGGACTGGTAACAGCCATTGCATCAGGAAATGCGACCATCACCTTATCCACCGCCCTCGAGTCGGTGACCGCTTTGGTGGCCGTAGCGCATAGTTGGGGCGAATATACGATGGTTTGGTCCGACGAGTTCAACGGCGTAGCGCTGGACGAGAGTACGTGGAATTATAACACCGGCGGCAACGGATGGGGCAACAACGAGAAGCAGTATTATACATCCCGTGAGGAGAATATCCGTGTGAAGAACGGCATGCTGGAGATAGAGGCGCGCAAAGAGCCATACCAGAATAACGAATATACTTCCGCGCGTATTCATTCGAAAGGCAAGAAAGAGTTTAAATATGGTAAGATTGAAGCGCGTATCAAGTTCCCAGGCGGTAAAGGTACTTGGCCTGCTTTCTGGATGTTAGGCGCAACAGGTAACTGGCCTAACTGCGGCGAGATAGATATCATCGAACATATCGGTTCGCAACCTACGCGTGCTTCGTTTGCCGTACATACGGCGGCTAAGAACGGATCGAAAGGCAATAACTGGTCCAGTCTTAAATACTTCGATTATTCCCTGGCCGATGATTTCCATATTTATGCTGTTGAATGGGCGCAGGAAGAGAAAGACGGAAAGGACGTCATTCGTTTCATGGTGGACGGTGTTCAGTATGCTGAGTTATGGGAAACAGTGATTGACGATAACAATACATGGCCGTTTAACAAGCCTGAATATATCATCCTCAACCTCGCCATTGGAGGAAATATGGGCGGACAGGTGGACGACGCTATCTTTGATCAGCAGCGTATCATGTACGTTGATTGGGTAAGAGTTTGGCAGAGAGGGGAGAAATAAAAGGTGAAAAAGTGAAAGTTGAAAGATGAAAGGAAATATTTTAGCGTTCGTAGTTTGTGGTATTCTATTGACCGGATGTCAGTCGAATACACCGGATGACCCGAAGGGGGGAGTAGAGGCGATGCCTAAATCCGCTAAACGCGGTGTGGCGTTTTCGTTTACGCAGATAACCGATCTGCCGCTATTATCCCCTTATATCAGTTGGGATTACAACTGGGGCAACACACCTACGAACGATGCGGCGTTATGGTTTGACTCCAACGTGATGGATTATTGTCCGATGTGCTGGAACGGCAATTATAATTCGGATGCTATCCGTGCGTTTGTGGCGGCACATCCGAATACCAAGTACCTGTTGGGATTCAATGAACCGAACTTAACGGACCAGGCGAATATGACGCCGGCTCAGGCTGCGGCTATCTGGTCGCCTGTGGTGGCATTGGCGAAGGAACTGAATCTGAAATTGGTTTCTCCGGCGATGAACTACGGTACACTTCCCGGTTATAATGATCCGATTAAATGGCTTGATGAGTTTTTTGCGCAGCCGAATGTGTCTATCGATGATATCTATGCAATCTCGATTCATTGCTATATGTCCTCGGTTTCGGCATTGCAAGGATTTGTTGAGCGGTTCGAGAAGTACAACAAACCTATTTGGTTGACGGAGTTTTGTGCCTGGGACCCGGTGCCGGGAAGTGTGAACACCCAGATGGATTATATGTGTGGCGCGCTTCATTATTTGGAGACTCGTCCCTCTGTTGAACGCTATGCGTGGTTTATCCCCCGCACCGGTGGCAAGGTGGATTCCCCGCCTTATATGCAACTGCTGACGCATGATTATCCGGCTGATTTGACCGACTTGGGTAAAATGTACTGCTATTTCTCGCCGATGGATAAGGATGTATGGCTTCGTACTGATCGTCCTATCTTAGCCAACGAGTATGTAGCCGTTTCTAATAACGCCATGCCTTTGCGTCCTTCCACTGATGCTCAAGTGCAATTGGAGGCCGGACGTGAAGGACTGATGATCACTAATTTCTCTGCTAGTCAACAGATAGATTATCAATTATACCTGTCTCAGGATAGTAAATCCATCACTCTACGTTATTGCGGTTATAGCAACTCGATTTGCGAGGTGCTTGTGGACGGAACCTCTCAAGGCTTTGTGGATATGCCTCGTAACGGGAGCAGCACCGATTGGGTTGAGGCGAAAACTCCCCTTACCGTGAAAGCAGGAAAACATACCGTGACGCTGAAACTCTTTAGCGGCAGTTGTTATCTTAGTGGTTTGAAAATTGAAAGGTGAAAATGGTGAAAAAGATAATATGTATAGTATGGCTTGTGCTGGCAGCTATAGCGGTTCGGTCTCAAGAGTATCAACTTGTCTGGAACGAGGACTTTACGGACGGCAGTCTGGACCGCACGGTTTGGAATATAGAGGTGAACAACGACGGCGGTGGCAATAACGAGTTGCAGTACTATTGCGAGAAGGCTGTGACGGTAGGAGCAGAACCGACAACGGGTAAACAATGTCTGATTCTGACGGCTACGAAAGAGAGTTATCTGGGCAAGGATTGCACGTCCGGTCGTGTGAACAGCAAAGGAAGGATGTATTATACCTTCGGTTGTATCGATGCGCGTATTAAGTTCCCGCAGACGGCGAACGGTCTTTGGCCGGCTTTCTGGCAGATGGGCAATAACTTCGATGAGGTAGGCTGGCCGAGATGCGGCGAGACAGATCTGATCGAGTTGGGCCATCAGAATGCGTTTAGTACCGGTACGCAGGATCGCTATTTCAATGGTGCGATGCACGTGGGTTCTGCTTGGAATACGGTTTCGAGTGAAGCAAACTCCGTCACATGGGATTACTCGGTGGAGGATACCTTCCATATCGTGACGATGATTTGGACGCCGACTTCGATCGATATGTATATGGATAAGGATGCGTATCCGAATAAAGCTGCCTATTTCCATGCGGACTTGGAACCCAATGACGACCCGAATTATAACCGTCAATTGGTATTCGGCAAACCGAATTTCGTGATCGCCAACTTGGCGGTAGGCGGTCAGTTCCCGGGTATCTATAATGTGAACAATATCACGGCCTTGGCTAACGGCCCGCGCAAGATGTATATCGATTGGATTCGTATCTACCAGCGCGGTGATGCGAACGAGAGTTTCGTTTGCCCGTCTGCTTCGGATCCGATTGAGCCGGAAGGAACGGAGAACAACCTCTCCACAACCCTCCCCTCAAGGGAGGGAGAGAAGGTGCTTCGCAACGGGCAACTCTTAATCCGCAGAGGAGAACATATTTATACAATAACCGGACAAATCGTAGAATAATGCGTCGATTATCAATTATCAATTATCAATTATCAATTATTGCCATCTGCTTTTTGCTTACATCGTGTGCAAAAAACGAATGGCAGTTGGTTTGGAACGATGAGTTTGACGGCGAGAGCCTGAACGAAGCGTATTGGAACGTAGAGGACAATGCGCGCGGCGGAGGTAATGCCGAGTTGCAATACTATGCGCCGAAGAACGTGACGATTGAACGTCATCCGGAGACGGGCGAGAGTTGCCTTGTGCTTAATGCGCAACGCGAGGAATATGGCAATCGGCCTTGTACTTCGGCACGTCTCAATACGCAGGACAAGGTGACCGTGGAGTACGGTAAGGTGGAAGCCCGTATAGCATTTCCGTACACGGCAGACGGTCTTTGGCCGGCGTTTTGGATGTTAGGAAATAACCTTGCGACCAACTTAGGCGATAACGACGACGTGGATAAAAGGTTGGCGGAATTGGCAAAAGAGGGTAGAGTCGTTTGGCCGAAATGCGGTGAGATTGACATCTGCGAGATGGGGCATCATACCGGTATTGAACTCGGTATTCAGGATCGTTATTTCAACGGTGCGTGCCATTGGGGTGAATCGTTTAATAATGGGGCATATCCCAATTACGGACAGTTCAATACGTCGGAATATCCGGTTCAAGGTGATTTCCATTTGTTTACGTTGATATGGACGGAAGATTCGATTGCGATGTATTTGGATCGGGATCAGTATCCGGATGTAGCGCCGTATTTCCAGTTATCGCTGCGCGGCAAAGAGGTCAATGAACCGGGACATTATTTTAACCACCCGTTTTATCTGGTGCTGAACCTGTCGGTTGGCGGTTTCTTCCCGGATATGCCTGCAGGCGAGAAATATCCGAAGGTTATCCCGAGCGATGACCCGTCGTTCCTCAAGGTGACTGCTCTGCCGGAAGACGGCACTCCTGTTAAAATGTACGTGGATTATATTCGCGTTTATAAAAAACGTTAAATAGTTATGAAACTTAGCATTCGAGAAAAATTTGGGTACAGTTTAGGTGATACTGCGTCTCACTTTGTGTGGGATTTGGTCAATTTCTGGTTGATTTTCTATTATACCGATGTGCTGGGTATCAGTCCTGCATGGGCTACAGCTATCGCTATTTTAGGCACTATCATGGACGCCGTGATGGATCCTATTGTAGGTATCTGGGCTGACCGCACGAACACTCGGTGGGGCAAGTTTCGTCCCTTCCTGTTATTCGGCTGTGTCCCATTTGCATTGTTCGCTTTCTTGGCATTCTTCGGTCCAGACCTTCAGGGCAACGCGTTGATAGCTTATATTTTACCGATGTTTATCGGATTGCGCATAGTGTATGCCATCGTGAATATCCCGTACGCTTCTTTGGGCGCAGTGATGACGGATGATTCGATTGAGCGTGCAGGACTTAATTCCTACCGATTTGTAGCGGCCAACCTCGGTCAATTGATAGTTTCCGGTTTTGCGTTGTATATTGTGTATTATCTGGGTTCGCATGCTACGGGAATGGATTATTCCATTATGGCGGATGATGCAGCGCGTAAACTCTTTATGGAAGATGCGGAGGTGAATAGCACCCTCGTGCGAGCTTCGTATATCATCGGTTTTCGCTATCTGGTAGCAATCTTCGGTTGTGTCGGAATTATTCTGTTTCTAATCACTTTCTTTACGACTCGCGAACGAGTTTCTCCTCCGAAACGTCAAGATGCCCACTTGGGACGTGATTTCAAATATCTATTCAAGAACCGTCCATGGGTGGTGTTGACGCTGGTAGGCATCGTATCATTTATCATGTTCGCTATCCAAAATATTTCGGCTACTTATTATTTTAAATACTTCTTGGGAGCAGAATCGAAAAGCCAGATATTCAATATCTTGGGTACGGTTGCGTTGATTATTGCTATCCCTACAACCAAGCCGCTTGTGAAGAAATTCGGAGCTAAACAACTCTATATTGTTTGTTCGCTTTTGTCCGGTTTGTTCTTCTGTCTGCTCTATTTCGCAGGAACAAATTTTGTGCTGATCAATGTGTTCAACTGTTTAGGCAAGATTGCATATGCTCCTGCTATCTCCTTGCTTTGGACGATGCTGGCGGATGCTGCGGATTATGGTGAGTGGAAATTCCAACGCCGTACGACCGGACTTTGTCTTTCCGCAGCCGTTTTTGCGCAGAAGATAGGTTGGTCTATCGGAGCTGCGTTGTTTGGCGTCGTGATGTCAATGATCGGTTATAATGCTGATCTTTTGACGATGGACCAAATCCAGCATACCCCGTTAATCATGAACACCTTCCATTGGATGTTCGGTATTGTTCCGGGCGTGCTTTATGCGTCATGTGCTATTTTCCTGGCGTTCTACAACCTCGATAACGAGACGATGGAACAGATGAAAAAAGAATTAGCTGAAAGTAGAAAGTAAAAAGTAAAAAGTAAAAAGTAGAAAGTAGAAAGTAGAAAGCAGAAAGCAAATAATATGGTAAAGGGACAATTTATAACGATCAATGGAGAGCGATTCTATGAGATCGCCAATTACGACGAGATGCAGCCCTTCTTCATCTCGCTGGCTTCAGACACCGATTTATGGATGTATCTGTCTTCGACTGGTGGATTAACGGCAGGTCGACGTTCACCGGAGGAAGCGCTTTTCCCTTATTACACGGATGATAAGATAACCGAGAGTTATGAGTTTACCGGCCCGAAGACGGAGATTAAGGTGAAGGGAGAACCGTTTCTGGTGAACGGAGACTTACTTTGGAAGCCCTTCTCCTCGCAGCAACAGGATGTGTTCGTGTTATCCCGTAAGATTGCGAAATCAACGGTGGGCAACCAGATTGTGTTCTGCGAAGAGAATCATACACTCAAACTGCGTTTCTCCTATATTTGGGCACCTGCAGGCAAACATGGTTGGGTACGTCGTGCAACGCTGGAGAACTTAGGCAACCGAGCTACGGAAGTATCAATTGACGATCGTCTGCAGAATGTGCTGCCGGCGGGCGTAGAGCGCAAGACGCAGAATGAGTTCTCCACGTTGGTTGACGGATATAAGAAGACCGAACTGGTGTCCGGCACTTCGTTGGCGCTTTTCCGCATGGAGGCCATCTTGGTGGATCGTGCTGAACCCTCCGAATCCCTCACATGCAATACGGTGTATTGTTTAGGATTACCTAATGCTACGTATGACAAAACTCAGTCCAAGGGTGTACGCGGAGCGTTTGTAGCGGAGACTTCTCTTTGTCTTCCGGCTCATAGTTCGCAGACTTGGTATAATGTGTTGGATGTCAGCAAAGATGCGGTAGCTGTGCATGAGTTAATGCATTTTATTGCGCAACCGGATGCGATAGAGGTGATTGAGGCGGCGATGAGAGAGTCGACTGAGACGCTGAAACGTATAGTAGCACGGAACGATGGTGTACAACAAACGGGTGACGAAGCGAACGATGCGCGGCATTTTGCGAATGTGCTGTTCAATACCATGCGCGGTGGGTATTATTTGACGTACCCACCGAAAAAAGGCGAAGGTGAGGAGGATTTGCCGCTCACTTTCGGACGTCGGCATGGCGACCCTTCTCGTCCCTGGAACCTGTTTAGTATCCGTGTGCAGGACGAAAAGGGTAATCCGGTGGTGGCCTATCAAGGGAACTGGCGTGATATATTCCAGAACTGGGAAGCTTTATCGCTATCCTATCCGCTGTATATCAATCATATCATCGCAAAATTCCTGAACTCCTCTACGGCGGACGGTTATAACCCTTATCGTATCTCTAATGAGGGAATAGACTATGAGGTGATCGAACCCGAAAATCCGTGGTCGAACATCGGTTACTGGGGCGACCATCAGATTATCTATCTTTTGAAACTGCTTGAAATCAGTTATAACCATCGTCCGCAGGAGTTGCAGGCTTTACTGAACGAGCGCAAGTATTCATTTGCGAATGTACCGTATCGGTTGAAGTCATATGCCGCGATTGTGGCTGACCCTAAGAATAGCATTTGGTTTGACGACGAGGAGCATAAACGTATTCAGTCACTCCTCCCAACGCGCGGAGCGGAGGCAAAGATGCTGCTGGATGATAATATGCAAGTTCGTCTCACCACGATGGCAGACAAGTTGCTCATTACTTTGTTGACGAAATTGTCGAACTTCGTTCCTGAAGCCGGCATTTGGATGAATACCCTGCGTCCGGAATGGAATGATGCGAACAATGCGTTAGTGGGTTACGGTGCTTCGATGGTGACCTTGTGTTACATGCGTCGCTACGTAGCATTCCTGCAAAAGTTGATTCAAGAAGACGTGACGATAGGTGTTGAGACCTTGACTTTCTTGCGTTCTATCCGCCGTGCTTATCAGAATGCTAACGCCAAACAGTTCCTCGATATCGTCGGTACGGCCGGCGAGACATACCGCGAAAAGGTATATGCCGGACTAAGCGGGAAGACCGAAGTACTGGAGAAAGAAGAACTACAGGAGTTCCTGAAAGTCACGTTGCGAAAGATAGATGAATCCATTCGTGCCAACAAACGTTCTGACGGATTATACGAGGCATATAACCTGATTAAGTTTACGGATCAGGACATCGAGATCAGCCATCTCTATGCGATGCTGGAAGGCCAAGTAGCCGTCCTCTCGTCCGGAATCCTCAGCGGAGAAGAGGTCGCCGATTTACTTGATGCGATGCGTAATTCTGATTTGTATCGCGAAGATCAACGTTCGTATATGCTTTATCCGAACCGCCGTCGCAAGACGTTTTTGGAAATGAATAACCTGCCGGAAGCGGCAAAAGAGTTGCCCGTTGTGCAGAAATACCTCGGTTCGATTCTGAAGCAGGACTGCGATGGCGGTATTCATTTCGATGCCAAGTATCGTAATGCGAATGAACTGCCGGATGAACTGAAGGATCTGTATGAGCAGGTGTTTAATCACCATGCTTTCACCGGTCGTAGCGGTACCTTCTATAAGTATGAAGGTCTCGGCTGTATTTACTGGCATATGGTTTCCAAACTGCTATTGGCAGTTGGAGAGAATATTCAACGTGAGGCAGATGAGAACCCTTCTCCTCAGGGCAAGGTATTGGGTAGGCTTGTATCTCATTATTTCGCTATCCGCGAAGGAATAGGTTCGCATAAGAACCCGGCCGAGTATGGTGCGTTCCCGTTTGACCCGTATTCGCATACGCCTTCGATGGCCGGTGCTCAACAACCGGGAATGACCGGACAGGTGAAGGAAGATATCATCAGCCGGTGGTTCGAGTTAGGCGTCTCTGTGCGCGACGGACAAATCACGTTCTGTCCGACCATGCTGAAAGATACGGATTTTGTGAACGGAGAGTTGCGCTTTACGTATTGCGGCACCGAGATTATATATAGTAGAAAGTCGAAAGTAGAAAGTCGAAAGACATTCACGCTCACCAAAGAGCAATCCGCACATCTCTTTGCCCGTGACGGCAAGATCAAACAGTTAATTATAGAGTTATGAGAAATACAATCTTTTTATTCGCGCTCTGCGCGCTGAGTGCCTGCACGGCGAAAGTGCCTTCTGCCCACGTGTGGCTTACCTCTGAAGCCGGAGACAAGTGTGCCGAGAAAGAGGCGGTGTTTTTCCACAAAGGTGCCGTTGACGGCGCAATTAGCGTTGATCTCAACGACCGTAGGCAGCAGATCGACGGCTTTGGTAACTCGATTACTGAGTCGTCGGTGTTCGTGTTGGCATGCCTGACACCCGAGCAACGCCATGCGGTATTAGAAGAGATGTATGGCGAAGAGGGTGCTAATTTCTCTGCATCGCGTACAGTAGTAGGTTCCTCTGATTTTGCGCTTAAAGGTCATTATTCGTTTGACGACGTGGATGGGGACGAAGCTTTGGATTACTTCAGTATGGATGTGCACAAAGATGGCTTTACGAAGGAGGAGTATCCCCAGATTAAAGACGAGCAATATGACATGTGGCAATGCCTACATGAGATAGCAACTATCAAGTCCAACCAGAAAGATCATGAATGGCGGCTGGTGGCATCACCATGGACGGCACCGGCATGGATGAAAGACAACAAACAATTTTTCGATAAATCGAATCGTTACGGCGGTGCTTTGCTGCCGGAGTACTACGATGCTTTCGCGCGCTATTATGTGAAGTACTTGCAGGCGTATCGCGAGTCCGGTATTGAATTCTGGGCTATCACGCCTGAGAATGAGCCGATGGGTAACGACGGCTCATGGGAATCCATGCACCTGTCTCCTGCCGCGGAGACTGCGCTGATAGGCCGCAACCTCGGACAGGAGATGGCGAAGAACGGTTTTGGCAATGTGAAGATACTGGGCTTTGATCAGAATACGTTTGAGGCAGCCCCTTATACAGCTGCCATTTTCAGCGATTCGTTGGCAAACGCCTATACGGATGGCACAGCTTTGCATTGGTACGGATCGACCATCAGTTGTTTCCCCGATGTGCTGGATTCGCTTCATGCGGCACATCCCGACAAGCGCTTGATTCACACCGAAGGCTGTGTGGATAATCTGGGGCGTGACGGCTGGCCGGGTGTATCGGATTATGAAGGATACAAAGAGTGCTGCTGGTTTGATAACGACAGTTTCTGGTGGAATCCGAATGCGACCGATTGGGCTTATTCGACTCCATGGTGGCCCGACTGGCATCCAAAATATGCAGTTGTTCATCGCTATGCAAGTTATATCATTGATGGCCTAAACCATTGGTTAACAGGCTATATTGACTGGAACGCTGTGTTGGATTCGATTGGAGGCCCGACGCATGTGAATAATAACTGCGGCGCAATGTTGATGGTTGATTATGAGAATGAGGAACTCTATTTCACTCCCTATTATTATGTGCTAAAGCAGTTTAGCCGCTCCATGCGACCGGGTGATGTGGTATTAGGTGTTTCGGAGTGTCCGGATCCTGAACTCCATCTATGCGCCGTGGCTAAGCAAGACGGTTCGTATGCCATCAATATACTCAACACCGGTGCTGAGAAAAATTTCCCGCTCCAGATAGGTGAGTACGTAGCGAATATTAACATGCCGGCCAATAGTGTCGAAACCATTATCGTGAACTTATGAAAAAATCTATCTACTTCACTCTGGCTGCCTTAATGGTTAGTTTGTTTCTGCATGCCCAAATGCCGGTGTCAGTGGGCAACGGTTCGTATGCTTCGTATGTGCCGCTCACGAAAAGTCGCACGTCCGAACACGACGGATGCCAAGCCTATCAGATGGAGCATCGAAAGCTGTATGTACCGGACTCACTGTTAGCGCGTCTTGGGGCAGCTAACGGTTCGAAACAAGGTACCTTGGCTTTGCCGACAAATGATTGGTGGACGTATGCCTTGGTGAACGAATGGACGGGTAAGATTTGGTTTTATCCCGGTTGGGCTGAGGCCAAAGACGGAGAGTTGACGATAGGGTATCCTACTTATTGGGAACCCACCGGATGCGAGATGAAATGGGATACGCCGTTGGCAGTAACATTTACCAATGCGGCAACCGGTAAGAAAGCAGCATTCAAAGAGGCACTGGTAGATAGTTGGTCGGATTTTATGATGTCGTTTATCATGCAAGATGGCGATGCTTGGGTGCGTGTGACCTGTATGCACGGTTCGCCGCTGGTGTGGATAGAGGCGAACGGCATTACGATGCAGGCGACCAACCCTGATGCTACCAAGTATGCGGTGTACACGCAGGCGGGGCAGTTAAGTGTGGCCTTACTGACAGAAGGATTGAATCAAGAGGCTTTTGCTCCGTACGCTTTTAAGATCCCGCGTACGACACGGATTGACTATCAATATGATGCGAATAAATCCACTTTATCCACCTCTTTCCATGTGGACAAGTCGGTGATAATGGGATTCCTTCCTCATCATTATTACAGCGAAGAGGGTTTTGGCACACCGGTTTTGCCGATCTATCAACCTACTTATCAGACGCCTCGTGGTCAAATGCGGATCTTCGAAGGCAAAGACTTCACTTTTACCTATCCGGTACATACGTTTTTACCTTTCTTTCCTGCTCCGTTAGAGTGGAAGGAAGGATTCTCGGCTACGCGGATGGCGGAACTGAATAGCGACTATGCTAAAAAAGGTTCCTTCGGCGGGGATACTTATTGGGGAGGTAAAGGCCTCACGCAAATGGCTCATTATATGACCTTCGCGTTACAAATGGGCGATACGGCTACGTTCCGCATGGCTAAACAGCGACTGAAAGAGGTACTCATCGATTGGTACACGTATACACCGGGTGAAGAGCGGTATTACTTCGCTCGCTATCCGCGATGGGGAGCGCTAATCGGAATGGATCCATCCTATGACTCCGACACCTTCAACGACCATCATTTCCATTATGGTTATTTCGTTTATGCTTCGGCTATCCTCTGCATGCTGGATGAAGATTTTCGCGATAAATACGGTCCGATGGCTCGTGAGGTGGCGCGTGACTATGCCAATTGGCAACGTTCGGCTGATGAACCCTGGTTCAGGACTTTAGATCCCTACTGCGGTCACTCTTTTGCCGGCGGTTTGGGAAATCAGGGAAACGGCAACGGACAGGAATCGAGTTCAGAGGCCATTCAGGCCTGGGGTGGAATCTGGATGTTAGGCGCCGCGTTACAGGATCCGGAGATGCTTGAGGCGGGAATCTTCGGCTATACCCTTGAGACCCGTGCAACGGCGGAGTATTGGTTCGATCGCCAAAGAAGGAATATTGATTATACGAAGTATACGCACCCCTATTGCTGCAATTTGACGATGCAAGGAGTAGGTTGGTGGACGTGGTTCTCCGGCGATCCGGTTTGGATGCATTCGATACAATGGTTGCCGATATCGCCCATTCTAACCAATCATTTCTGTGAAGATCTTTCCTTCGCCAAATGGGATTACACGGAGATGTACAAGAGTAAGGAAGTGGGCGATTACGAAGCCGCCAGCGGTGGTCTGGGTGACGAATCGGGTTTGGGCAACGTCTGTCTGTCGTACCTCTCGCTTTTCGATGCGGATTCTGCAGCGCACGTATGGGACAAAATGGATAAGATGGGCAAAGCGTTAGCAAAGAATGCAGATACGGGAGGTATCACCTATTGGTTGGCGCATTCCCACAAGGCGTTGGGCGAGAAACGATACGATATATATTCTAATCATCCGATGGCTTGTGCCTATACAGATACCGTAAGCGGACGCACGACCTACGCGGTGTATCAAGTGGGTGCTGCAGCGCTGACGGTTCATTTCTTCGGCGCGGTGGATACGACCGTTACGGTGCCGCATGGACTGACGCTTATCTGCGGAAATCAGAAGCGGACGATTACGACGTTCGAGGATGAGAAGGAAGAAGTAACACCCGATCCGATGGCATGGGATTTACCGTATCCGAACTTAGCGCTGCATAAACCGGTAACGGCTTCTTCGGAAGAGAACGCCGGTTGCTTGGCGAAGCACTTGACGGACGGCGATGTAAAGACGCGATGGGGGTCTGTGCATAAAGATAATGAGTTTGTCGTCGTTGACCTTGGACAAATGTGCTATATAGATCATATTATTTTGCGTTGGGAGGCCGCTTATGCATCGCTATACGAGTTGGCGCTGAGCGATGATAACAGTACATGGCGCACCGCCGTCCTCTCTTCCGCCGGAGGCGTGGAGAAAATCCAAATCTCAAATCTCCAATCTACAATCTCTAATCCTTCCAGAGGAAGGTATATTCGTTTGACCGGAGTAGAGCGGGCTACGCAATACGGCACTTCGCTCTATGAGTTGGAAGCCTATGGGCGTCCATTGAGTTGTGAGTCAACGAGTGTCTTTGCACTTGCACTTTCTGCGACAGACACCGTGCTTTATCAAGGTCAATCCACTACGCTCACTGTTACGGCATATGATTGTGCGGGTGAGGTTCTTTCTACGAAGAGCGAGAAACTTACTTTCCCGAACTACGGTTCGTTTACAGAGACACGTACGATAGACGGTTGTTCCGCTTCGTTGACATTTGTAGTGCTGGAAGCGGAGCAAGTGGCAAATGCGAAGGTGGAGCCTCAGGAAGTGACGATGCCCCTGGGTACCACGCAGCAGTTCGTCGTATCGATTCTTAATCAGTTCGGCGAGGTGATGGACACTTGTAACTCATCCTACCGCGCGACGCAGGTAGGTGATTTTGAACTGATTTTCCCATGCTTTGAGCAGGAAGATACTGCCCTGGTGCATGTACAGTCTTTCGATGAGGTCAATCTGGCGTTGAATAAGTCGGTTACCGCTTCGGGATATGAGAACGATGGAACGAAACCCGAGAAGGCCGTGGACGGAGACCAGAATTCGCGTTGGTCCAGTCGTCATCAGGACAACGAATGGATTGCGGTGGATTTAGGTGATTGTTACCAGTTGACAACAGTTAAACTCTATTGGGAAGCCGCTTATGCAACGGATTTTGATGTGGAAGTGAGTGAAGATGGCGAGCAGTATACGATAGCGAAGTCTATCACGGGTGCAGAAGGCGGTGTGCAGACGATTGATATCCGCAAAGGCGGTGGGGCGGTGGAAGCACAGTTCGTTCGAATTTACTGTAAAAAACGCAATACAGGCTATGGTTCTTCCTTGTGGGAACTGGAGGTCTATGGTGAAGCGCTTTGCGACAAAGAAGAGACGGCTATCAAGTGGACGGACGTTCATAAGGATGGCTCCAATTACAAGTTTATTCGGGATGGTCAACTGTTTATTCGTTTGACAGATGGCACGATTTACAACGCATTCGGAACCCTTCAATAGTGCTCCCAAGTACGTGAAACGGCGAAAAAGGCGTCTTAGGACGCTTTTTTTTGTTTTTTTTCTTGCGTAATTCAGAAAAAAGCAGTATTTTTGCAGCCCGAAAGACAAGATAGACAAACAATCAAAACAATATATCTATGAAACCATTAAACGAAATGACTATTGCTTTAGCAAGTGACCATGCAGGCTTTGGTCTAAAATCGATGATTCACCTGTTTCTTGAGCGTGAAGGCGCCAAGGTAGTTGATTTCGGCTGCAACTCAATGGATAATTGCGACTTTCCGGATTTTGCACATCCTATGGCTACCTGTGTGGAGAAAGGCGAATGCGATTTTGGTATCGGTTTTTGCTATACAGGCAACGGAATGAGCATGTGCGCGAACACGCACCCTCATGTACGCGCAGTTGTTTGCTGGGAGACACGCATGGCGGAGAATGCACGTCGATTCTTCAATGCCAACGTACTCTGTCTGCCGGCAGGAAGTGTAGCTCCGGACAAGGCATTGGATATTATTCATGCATTTGTAACCACCGCTTATGCCGGCGGCGAACGATATGAGCGTCGCAATCATCATTTGGCTAATCCCAATAAATACCGGATTGAGAATGGTGAATGGATTTTGGAAAATTGATAATTGAAAAATTACAATTGATGAAAAATTTTAACGTAAAAAAGTATATTTTAGCACCGCTGACAGTTGCAGTTGTGCTATTCATGTGGTTCGTGCCGGCATCGTTTTTCGGCATTGAGGGACTGACGGTAGTTCAGCAGCGAACTATTGCTATTTTCTGCTATGCCGCCCTGATGTGGATGTTTGAGATCATCCCGGCCTGGGCGACGTCTGTGTCCGCGATTGTATTTTTGCTATTGGCGGTATCCAATAAAGGTTTGACCAACCCGGATATGGGCTCTTTGGTGAACTATAAGGAGTTGATGGCAGCTTTTGCCGACCCGGTTATCATGTTGTTCTTAGGTGGTTTCGTATTGGCTATCGCTGCGAGCAAAGTGGGGCTGGATGTGGTCTTGGCACGTGTTCTGCTCAAGCCTTTCGGAACCAATCCGAAATGGGTGTTGTTGGGCTTTCTGACACTGATCAGCGTGATGTCCATGTTTATGTCCAATACCGCAACGGCTGCAATGATGCTGGCCTTCCTGGCTCCTGTACTTCGCACACTGCCTGTTGATGGCGGTGGTCGTGTGAGCTTGGCTATGTCGATTCCTATTGCTGCGAATATTGGCGGTCTGGGAACGCCAATCGGTACTCCTCCGAACGCGATTGCGATTGGTCAGTTGGCTTCCATGGATATTAACATCGGTTTCGGCGCATGGATGATTCGTATGGTGCCGGTGGTGATTATCATGATTCTTTTTGCATGGTGGCTGCTGATGTTCCTTTTCCCTTTCAAGGCAAAGGATGTAAAGATCGTCATCAATTCCGATGAGCATCACGAGATGGATTGGAAATTCTGGGTTGTAACCATTACATTTATTGCTACCATCCTGCTGTGGATGACTGGTGAGTTGACTCACCTGAATTCCAATGTGGTAGCGCTGATTCCTTTTGCGGTCTTTGCATTGACCGGCGTGTTCACGCGTGACGATTTTTCGAAGATTGATTGGCATGTGCTGTGGATGGTGGCCGGTGGATTCGCTATCGGAACGGCTCTTAACAAGACAGGTCTGGCAGCTGCGTTGGTGGAGTCCATTCCGTTCGGCAGTTGGTCTGTCATCGCCGTTTTGATTATTTCCGGTTTGTTAGGATGGTTACTCTCCAACTTTATCTCTCACTCGTCCGCAGCGAACTTGCTTATTCCGATCTTGGCGGTTGTAGGAACGGCTATGAGCGAGCAGTTAGATGCTTTCGGCGGTGTGACCACTTTGTTGGTCTGCGTTGCAGCTTCCACCTCGTTTGCTATGCTTCTGCCGATCTCCACTCCGCCGAATGCCATCGCTTGTTCAACGGGTTTGATCAAGACCAACGATATGGCGAAAGTTGGACTCATCATCGGTCTGACAGGTATAGCTCTGGCTTATGCCGTGTTGTTGATTTTCCCATTCAAGTAATATGAAACGTATCGTATCCATATGCTTGCTTTTCTCGCTGCTCTCTGCGTCTGTCATGGCGCAAGAGACGGCGACGAAGCAGCAGAAAAAAGAGGCGGTAAAGTCGCACCTCAAGCAACATTTCAAACCCTACGGATTTATTCGTAATTACTTCACGTACGATAGCCGCGAGAGTTGGTCCGGTACCGGTGATTTATATAATTACCAACCGAAGGACGAGAACTGGAACCAGACTGAAGCGGAGGCAGAGACCTCGGGTGCTCCCCGTCAGGACCTCAACGCCGTTAGTACGTTCCGTTTCTTGAGTTTGACTACGCGTCTCGGTCTGAATATCGTAGGATATAAATGGCGTGGCACGGAGTTCGGCGGTAAGATTGAAGCGGACTTCTATGCCGGTTTGAGTACCAAGACTTCGACTGTCGATAGTAAAATCAAGGAGACGCACGCCGTGAGTGGTGTGGCTCAGTTCCGTCTTCGTCAGGCGTACCTGACGCTCGGATGGGATAGTCTGCCGATGATGAAGGGTAAAGACTTCGCCCGTGTGGACCTGACGATTGGTCAGACTTGGCACCCGATGGCAGCTGATTTGTGCGATGTCATATCTCTGGCCTCCGGTGCGCCTTTTGGTCCCTTCAACCGTTCTCCGCAATTGAAGATGGATGCGCGTTTGGGTAAGTACGTGACGTTGACGGCTGCCGGTTTATGGCAGATGCAATATCTCTCCATCGGTCCAGGAAATCTGCAGTCGGCAGAGTATATGCTCTATGGCAAGACTCCGGAAGCCTATCTGGGTCTTTCGGTACACGATAAAGGATGGATCTTCCGCGCCGGAGCAGACGTGCTGAGTATCAGTCCCCGTCATCTGGGAACGCTTAATGGCGTTACCGTGAAGGTCAATGACCGCCTCACCACCGTATCGCCGTTCGCCTACCTGCAATACAAGAAAGGAGATTTCTCCTTCAAGGCCAAGACTATCTTCGCTGAGTCGGGCGAGCATATGAACATGTACGGCGGTTATGGTGTCAAAGGCGTAAATGCCGATGGTTCCTATTCGTATACGCCGATTCGTCACAGCACTACATGGATCAGTTTGGTTTATGGTGGTAAGGTAGGTGCGCAGGAAGACAAACACCCGCAGAAACTGCAGGGAATCCTATTCGGCGGCTATGTAAAGAACTTCGGTACCAAAGAGGCACTGTATGACCTGGATGGCGACGGTAAGTTCACCAAGTCGGAGTTCTACAATCCCCGTTCGGCAGCTATGAATCAGATGTGGCGTCTGTCGCCGACTTTGCTCTACACGGTAGGTAAATTCCAACTCGGTCTCGAGTATGAGATTACTTCCGTTCAGTACGGAGACGGTAAACTCGATGCACATGCGTTATCTACCAACGGGCTTCACTGGGTAACCAACCATCGTGTACAATTGATGACGAAGTATAATTTCTAAGTCATTCTTACGCAAAAAAGAACGCAATGAAAAGACTGCTTGAAATAAAAAATCTACATGCCTCAATAGGAGGAAAAGAGATATTGAAGGGGGTTAACCTCGTTATAAACGAAGGCGAGGTGCATGCTATCATGGGTCCGAATGGTGCGGGTAAGTCGACCTTATCGGCGGTTTTGACCGGTAATCCGGCGTATGAAGTGACGGCAGGAGAAGTGCTTCTGCACGGAGAGAACCTGTTGGCGATGGAGCCGGAGGTGCGTGCCCGTGCGGGTGTGTTCCTCAGTTTCCAATATCCCGTTGAGATCCCCGGCGTGAGTATGACGAATTTCATGCGCACGGCGCTTAATGAGAAGCGTGCATATGAGGGCAAAGAACCTATTTCCGCGAAGGAGTTTCTGGGCTTGATGCGCGAGAAGAAGAAACTGCTGGAGTTACCGGATAAGTTAAATAACCGATCGGTGAACGAAGGTTTCTCCGGAGGCGAGAAGAAGAAAAACGAGATCTTCCAGATGGCGATGTTAGAGCCCTGTTTGTCGATATTGGATGAGACGGACAGCGGTTTGGATATCGATGCCCTGCGTATCGTAGCGGAAGGTGTCAATCGTTTGAAGACACCCGAGAATGCCTCTATCGTCATCACCCACTATCAACGTCTGTTGGATTATATCGTGCCTGATTTTGTACATGTGTTAGCCGACGGGAAGATCATCAAGACCGGAGATAAAACACTGGCGCTGGAACTCGAAGAACATGGATACGATGGTATTGCATAAGGGCGAGGTCTTCGAGCGCGTCTTCGTTAACGAAGCAGTCGATCTTCAGATTGACCAGGAAGCAGGTTCGCATGTGAAGATTCATGTAATCAATGCGCCGTTTTCCATCACGGTCAATCAATTGGAAGAAGGTTGCAAAACGGAGATCTATGGTCTGGAGCACTTACATGGAGAGGAGAAGGTGATCGCCGAGACGCATGTGAAGCATGCCGTCGGAGGTGGCACCTCGAATCAGTTGATCAAGTTCGTGTTGGATGACCATGCTTGCGGACATTTTATCGGGGACTTGAAGATTGCTCCCGATGCGCAACAGGTGGAGGCGCATCAGACGAATCGCAACCTCTTGCTATCGGAGGATGCGGAGATGCGTACCCAACCGCAGTTGGAGATCTATGCGGACGATGTACAAGCGACGCACGGTGCTTCTACCGGTCAATTGGACGAGTCGGCCCTCTTCTACATGCAGCAGCGCGGTATCGGAAAACAAAAAGCGCGCCAACTGTTGGTCGGCGCGTTTATGCGAGAGATCGTAGATTCGATTGGTGATTCGTATTCAGATATCCGAGAGCAATTATTGAACGCGATTGATGGCGTAATCGAGTAAGGAGATCAGACTCTTTTTTTCATCACAGTCACGGAAGACCGATAAGGCTTCTGTGGCTTGTTTTTTATACTCCAGCATCCGTTGCACGGCGTATTCGTCGCCGTGGAAACGAATGACAAAAGCTTTGATCTCCTCGAGCACACGCTTGCGCTCCTCCGGCGAATAGCCGTCTGCCACCAATTGCTCTCCTTTCATCCGGATCTCTTCTGCCTCATCCTTCGGTGCACGACGCAGGGCTTCGATGAGTGGTAAGGTGACCTTGCCGTCCTGCAGGTCACTCATGGTAGGTTTGCCGATTTCCTCCAAATCGCTATAATCGAAGATATCGTCTTTAATCTGGAAACAGATCCCTAAGAATCGTCCGTAGTCGCGTAACGCAGCGCGTTGACGCGGTGTACAGCCGGCTGACTCTGCTCCTGCTTCTGCGCAAGCCTGGAAGAGTTGTGCGGTTTTTTGCTCAATGACTTGGAAATAGCGTTCCTCATCAATCCACATCGATTGGCCGACGTGCAGTTGTACCATCTCGCCGGAAGAGAGACTCTTACCGAGATTAGCAACGATTTCCAGGATACGGATGTTACGCACTTCGGCCGTCAGTCCGATCACTTTTGCGAGCATGTAATCGCCGATGAGCACAGCCACCTTATTATTCCATTTCACATGTACGGCTGCGGCACCTCTGCGCGTATCGGAGCTATCCACTACATCGTCATGCACCAAACTCGCTGTATGCAGCAGTTCCAAGGCTACGGCCGAGCGAAGCGTCTTATCGGTAACCGGATTGCATAACTGTGCGCTGAGCAGTACAAGTAACGGGCGCAACTGTTTGCCGCGACGTGCGCCTACATAACGAAGCACCTCCTGCTGCAGTTTGTTATCTGCGCGCAGACTTTGCTCCATGAGTCGCTCGTATTGCTTCCATGCCTCCGCGATAGGTTGGCGAATGTCGGATAAGATATTTACCATAATTATGTCAATTTTTCCACCTGAGTTAATCGATTAGATTGATGAGCGTCAAGGCCGTCATCGCTTCTACTACCGGTACGGCACGTACGGCCACGCAGGCATCGTGGCGACCTTTTACACCGGCCTTTGGAGTAGAAGGGGTGGGCTTGAAAACGCAGCGGAAGACGATGTCTGTTCCGTCGGAAATACCTCCGGCAATACCTCCCGAGATATGGTTGATCTCACTTCCCTTTTTACCGACACCCTCAAAGCCCGTACCGTATTCAAAGCCTTTGCAGGCGTTGATGCTGAGAATGGCGAAGGCCAGTTCTGCCTGCAGTTTATGGAAGATAGGTTCTCCCGTACCGGCCGGAAGACCATGAATGATGCACTCGATAACACCACCGATAGAGTCTCCTTCGCTTTGGATGCGCTCAATCAAAGCCGAGAAAGCATCCGGGTTTGTTTCCTCGCCTACTTGGATGAGTTTAGCCTGAATGGTAAATCCTTTGGCCGCTAACTGCTGTTTGGCTATCTCGCCGGCCACCACCCGCGAAGCGGTCTCTCGTGCAGAGGCTCTACCTCCTCCCCGCCAATCGCGGATGCCGTATTTGATTTCATAGGTTTTATCGGCGTGGCCGACGCGGTAGGTGTGCTTAAAGGCTTCGTACGCCTCCGGCCGCGCATCGCGGTTACGAATGAGAAAAGCAATCGGAGTACCTAAGGTGATGAGTTCGCCGGATGGATCCGTGGCGATAACACCCGAAAGCCATTCGACTTCGTCGGGTTCATTCTTTGCTCGTGCGGAAACTCCGGTAACCTGTAACCCGTAACCGATGTCCCCTTTCCCAGCCCGTCGGTTCAATTCCTCACGAATCATTTCTATATTGATAGAAATGCCGGCAGGAACACCATCCAGCACACCTCCTACCGCCGCTCCATGCGATTCACCGAAGCTGGTAAAGGTCCATTTATCGCCAAATGAATTCGCCTCCATAGGTACTATATTTGCATAAATCGGCTGCAAAATTACTAAAAAGTTTGCATATATGCAAAAAAAACACTATCTTTGCAGCGTTTTTTAATACGTATGACAATGAAAAAAGTAATAATTGGTATTTTCTTAGGTGCAGTTACGGCGCTTTCTGCCGTAGCGCAGCAGTTGCCGAACAATCATTTTGAGAGTTGGCCCGAGACGTATAATGGCGATTTGCAGCCGGCCGCATGGCATGGATCGAACGTATCGCAGATAGGTTTGAAGTTCACGTTCTTATATCAGAAGCCCGGTCGCAACGGCGGGTATTGTATGTATGTGGCTGATCGTTCCGTAGGTGCATTAGGTATTACGGAGGTGGGGCCGGGTTATGTTACTTTGGGTCAGCCTTGGCAGTATCTGAAGGGCTTAAGCGTGAAGAGTGCTACGGCGGGTACGGAAGGTGGTATTGCATGGAAATACCGCCCGGATACGATGTCGGTTTGGATTAAGCGTACGGGTGATCATACGGCGGATGAGGATTTTCATCTCTTGTATTACTCTTGGCAAGGTACAGCGAAGAGCGGTCAGTACAAGAATAAAGTAGAGAAATGTACGTCTACCGAGCGTATTAACGAGGAGAGCGATATTCGTCAGGCTACCGATGGCAATGAGTGCGGTACAGACCAACCGGTGAAGCAAGTGGCGGAAGGATGGTACCGTGCGCGTGCGAAGTACAGCACCTGGACACGGATTAAGGTGCCTATTTTCTATATGAATGACGGTCGTCCGACGATGTGCAATGTGATCTTCTCTGCGGGTAATTATCCGGCTTTCCGCGCGAACTACGGATTGTATGCCGGTAATGCGATTTATGTGGATGATGTGGAGTTGATTTATTCGTCGCGCATCGATCGATTAACGATTGATAATATCGTATGGTCGGAGTTCAATCCGGATAGTGAGGCGGTTCAGATCTATCGAATCGATAAGAAAGACACCCGTTCGGACTTTACGTTCGCCGGTTTCCGCGGTGTTGGTTCGTTAACGAATATCAAGGGTCAAACGGCGCAGTTCAAGGGACGTAAATTGGATAAGCAAGAGATGAGTGTGGTGCCCGGTCAGGTGAATGGTAAACCGTGGGAAATTACCGTGAAGGCGGAGGACGGCAGTTCGACGCATACCTATAAGATCAAGGTAGTGCGCTAAGGAATGGTAGAGAGGAGAGAGAAAATTGGATTTAGGTAGTTTTAATACGATTGATTGGATCGCGTTGGGTGTAGTAGGTGCGCTGTTCTTGATTCAACTCTATTGGTACAGCCGTTATCTGGCCGCTCCGGCAAGACGGATGCGCAAGGATAAGAAAGCGAAAGCCAAGGGGCAGGAAATCGAAGAGCAACAAGAGTTACCGGGTGTAACGGTGATTTTGGCGGCGCATAATGAATGCGTGAACCTCTCGAATTATCTGCAGGCCTTGTTGACGCAGGAGTATCCGACGTACGAGGTGATCGTGGTGGATGATGGTTCGGAGGACTCGACGCGCGACGTGGTAGAGCAGTATATGCATCGTGATCCGCGATTAAAGATGACCTTTGTGCCGCATGAAGCGCGGGTGGGTTCAACCAAGAAATTAGCCATCACCCTGGCTGCTAAGGCAGCTCAATACGAATACCTGTTGTTAACCGATGCGGATTGTGTACCGGAGAGCAGCAGTTGGATTCGCGAGATGATGAAGGGTTTTGGCGCAGAACAAAAGGATATCGTGTTGGGCTTCAGTCCGTATTTTGAGGACAAAGGGCATATTAACCGATTGGTGCGCTTCGACACCTTGTTTAACGGATTGCATTACTTAGGCGCCGCGTTGTGCGGACATCCGTATATGGGCGTGGGGCGTAATCTGGCTTATCGCAAGCGTTTGTTCTTTGAATCGGGTGGTTTTTCGCATCTTATGACCAATAAGGCGGGTGATGATGATTTGTTTGTGAATCATGTAGCGACGCGTTCGAATACGGCCGTTGTGCTGAGTAGAGAGAGTTATATGTGGTCCACAGCGAAACAGACGATGAAAGAGTGGTGGCAGCAGAAACGCAGACATCTATCGGTTTCGCCGGCTTATATGACAAGTACAAAGTGGCGTTTGGGTGTAGAGCCGATGACTCGTGGGTTGTTTTATGCAGCGGTGCTGTTGATACTGGTAGGATACGGATGGCAGTTGCTGAAGGCAGGAACGATTGATTGGTTAAATCCGGGTTTCCTGGTACCGGCTGTGGCATTAGGCTTATTCCTTTTGCGATGGATTATTCAAACGACGATCATCAATGTGTCGGCACGTCGAATGGGGTTGAGACGCTTCGGTATGATGAGTGTACTATGGTTTGATATTGCTTTACCGCTGGTGAACCTCTGGATGTTGGCGGTACCGTTGAAAAAGCAATATAAATGGTAGTTAAAAGTTTAGAGTTTAAAGTTTAAAGAAGATAAAATTATGGCA
Source organism: uncultured Bacteroidales bacterium (assembly GCA_946616535.1). The sequence goes on from CAMOJA010000002.1 coordinate 64,357, forward strand.
GAACAGAAACAATTATCGATTAACATCGCGCAAGATAAGGCGCAAGGTGTATTTGCAAACTTAGCGCTGATTGCGCATACTCCTACGGAGTTTGTATTGGATTTCGCACAAATTATGCCGGGTATTCAGCAGGCAAATGTGGTGGCGCGCGTAGTAGTAACGCCGGATCAGGCAAAGAAGATTCTGGGTGCGCTGCAGAATAACATCGCTCAATACGAGCAGAAGTTCGGTACCATAGAGCCGATAGGTGGTCCTGTCAAAGGCAGTACCCTTCCGTTGACCTTCACCGGCGGTGAAGCGTGATGCTTCGCATATTGAAGATTGAAAATTGAAAATTTGAAATTTTAAAACTTATATTATCATGAAAACTTTCCCTGCTTCGCAGTTAATCATCAATGCGGATGGTTCTGCATTTCATTTACATTTGAAACCGGAGTTCTTGGCAGACAAGATTATTTTGGTGGGTGACCAAGACCGTGTAAACATTGTAGCTTCGTTCTTCGATGAAGGTTCTATTGAGTGCGACGTTCAGAGTCGTGAGTTCCATACCATCACCGGTAAGTATCATGGCAAACGTATCAGTTGTATCTCAACCGGTATCGGTACAGATAACTGCGATATCGTGATGAACGAGATTGACTCGTTGGCGAATATCGATTATAACACCCGTACGGAGAAAGAGCAAAAACGCCAGTTGGAGATCGTTCGTATCGGTACATGCGGCGGAATGCAGGAGGATATTCCTCTGGGTACGTTCCTCGTAAGCCAGAAGTCGATCGGTTTCGATGGTGTCCTGGCGTTCTATCACGACCGTGACAAAATGTCTGACCTCGGCTTCGAGAAAGCGTTGGTTGACTTCATTGGCTATCCGAAAAAGGCGGCTGTACCGTACGTAGTATCGGCTAACCCGGAGTTGGTGGATCGCATCGCGAAGGATGATATGATGCGCGGTTGCACGATTGCGGCTAACGGTTTCTATGGCCCGCAAGGACGTAACTTGCGTGTGGATATCGCTGTTCCGGATATCAACGAGAAGATCTCTGCGTTCCGTTATGAGGGTCAACGCATCACCAACTACGAGATGGAAGGTAGCTGTATCGCAGGTCTGGCTCTGCATATGGGTCATAAGGCTATGACGGTTTGCTGCGTGATAGCACAACGTAAGGTGGAGGCAGCGAATACGGACTATAAGCCGCGTGTAAAGGAATTAATCAAGACTGTTCTTGAGCGCATCTAATTCAAATCATACATGTTAAATCTAAAATCTCAAATATTGCTGCTTTGTGCGGTAGTGCTTTGTGCCTGCCAGCCAAAGCAGCAAACTTCTTTCCAGTATAACGTGGATAAGTTTTATGACCTGGAGATCCTGCGCTACGATGTGCCGGAGTTCGATAGTTTGACGCTGCAGCAGAAGCAGTTGATTTATTGCTTGAGTGAGGCGGCGCTGTGGGGACGTGATATCCTGTTTGACCAGAACGGACGTTACAACCTGCGTATCCGTCGTGCGTGCGAGGCATTGTATCTCAACTATCCGTACGAGAAGGGTACGGCTGAGTTTGAGGTCTTTGAGAAGTATCTCAAGCGCGTCTGGTTCTCCAATGGTATCCATCATCATTACAGCGAGGATAAGTTCTTGCCGGAGTTTACGCAAGATTGGTTTGTAGTCGCTTGTGAGAAAGCCGGAGTGGAATATGACGAGGCGATCTTGCCGGTGATGTTCGATCCGAACGTGATGACGAAGCGAATGACCGCACAAGACGGTGTGGACCTGATAGCAGGTTCGGCTGGAAACTACTACGGCGAAGGTGTGACGCAGGCTGAGGCCGAAGCATGGTATGCGGCGCATAAGGACAACAGTTCTGAACCGCTGTGGATCGGTCTGAATAGCCAACTGGTGAAGAACGAGAAGGGTGAGATTGAAGAGCGCGTTTATAAAGTAGGCGGTCTCTATGGCGAAGCGCTGGAGCATGTAGTCTATTGGCTCAAAGAGGCGCAGAAATACGTAGAGAACGACCAGCAGCGTGCGGTATTGGAGAAGTTGATCGCCTTCAATGAGACGGGTGATCTCCAACTCTTCAACGAGTATTGCATTGCATGGGTGAAAGATCTGGAGAGCCGTGTGGACTTTGTGAACGGTTTTACGGAGACATACACCGACCCGCTTGGTATCACCGGTACATGGGAGTCGATGGTGAACTTCAAGGACCTGACGGCAACCAAGCGTGCACAGTTGATTTCGGAGAACGCACAATGGTTTGAGGACCACTCCACAACCGATCCGAAATACAAGAAAGAGGAAGTGAAGGGCGTGAGTGCCAAAGTCATCACCGCGGCTATTCTGGCGGGCGATTGCTATCCGGCTACGCCGATAGGTATCAACCTGCCGAATGCGAACTGGATTCGTAAGGAGTACGGTTCTAAATCCGTGACGATCGACAACCTGATGCACGCCTATAACGAGGCTGCGAAAGGCAACGGTTTCAACGAGGAGTTTATGATCGACGATGAGATTCGTGAGATATACCTCAATTACGGTGCTCAATGCGGCGATTTACATACCGACTTGCACGAATGTGTTGGACACGGTAGCGGTAAACTGATGCCGGGTGTCAGCAAGGATGCGCTCAAAGAGCATGCTTCGACGATAGAAGAGGCCCGTGCGGACCTGTTCGGCTTGTATTATCTGGCGGATCCGAAACTCGTAGAACTGGGCTTACTGCCGAATGAAGAGGCGTTTAAGGCCGGATACTATCAGCAGATGATGAATGGAGCCATGACGCAGTTGGTTCGTATTGAGCCGGGTAAGGATGTGGAAGAAGCCCACATGCGCAACCGTCAACTGATTGCTAATTGGGTACTGGCGCATGTGACGCCGGAGAATCCGGAAGTAGAGATCATCGAGAGAGATGGCAAGCACTACCTGCGCGTGAACGACTATCAGGGTCTGCGTCGTCTGTATGGCGAACTGTTGGCTGAGATTCAACGCATCACTTCCGAGGGCGACTATGCGGCAGCCAAAGAGATGGTAGAGAGTTATGCGGTGAAGGTAAATCAGGAACTGCACAACGAGATCTTGGCTCGCTATGAGAAACTGAACTTAGCGCCATATAAGGGTTTTGTCAATCCGGTTTATACGGCTATTCGCGATGCAGAGGGCAATATCACGGATGTGACGATTGATTTCACGGAAGGATATATCGATCAACACCTGCGTTACAGTCGCGACTACTCGCCGCTACCCGATGTTAATTGATAATTGGTAATTGGTAATTGGTAATTGGTGATTCAACTTCCGATATCAAAATCTATAGCGAATAGAATTCTTCTATTGCAGGCTATCCATGGAGATCCGCTGATGCGGGTCTCTGCGGGTATGCCGGATGATGTAGTCGTACTGCACGATGCCTTAGAGGCTTTGCAGGAATATCAAAAATCAAAAATCGAAAATCAACAATCACCATTAGTTCTTCATTTGAAGAATTGTGGTACCGCTTTGCGGTTCTTGCAGGTTCATTTGGAGCAGTGTTATCCGGGCGAACCAATCGAGTTAACGGGTGATGAACGGCTGATGGAGCGCAAAGGCAAACTGACCAGCCAGATAGACTCTGCCCGTATACTGCATGGTTTGAATGTACCGGTTCAGGAAAACGAGAGTCCCTATATCACCATGTCTCGCGAACTCGCAAAGAATTATTCAATATCCAATATCCAAGATTCAATTGAAGCGGATTGGAGTGCTGCGGCTTTCTGGTATGAGTATGTTGCGATTCATGGCGGGGTACTGTTATTAGAAGGTCTGAAGCGCGAGACGCTGCAGGGCGATAAGATGGTTGCGTCTTTGTACAGCAAATATTTCGGCGTGATCACCTCGTATACCGATGAAGGGGCGAAGATATATAAATCGTCCTTCCCGCTGAAGTATGATAAGGTAAGTATTGATTTCGAGAACATACCTGATCTCTATCCGGCGATAGCCTTTACCTGCGAGCGGCTCCATATCACCTTAGAGGCGACCGGAACTTCCCGTTTGCGGTTTAAGGAGTCGAACCGCTTGACGGCAGTGCGCTTACATGAGGTACGCAACGATCACCGAATGGCGATGGCGCTGATGTGTGCTGATTTCCCGGTGTCAAAAGAAGAGCAAGGGTGTATTGGAAAGAGTTATCCCCAATTTGTGGAGAATCTGCAGCGTGTGTTGGAGCAAAACCGCAACCGCACCACGAGCACACCGTCCCCTAAGCGCGAACAGAAAGTACCGTCTATTTCTATCGGACATATTACACCCATCAAGGGCGTCAACGATGAAGGCAAAGGGAAAAAGTTTGCGTTAAGCAAGCTGATTCATGGTACAGATACGGAGTATCTATGGTTGCATGACGATGATATAGTGCGGCCGCAAGCCTCCAGAGGAGAGTGTAAATTGAAGAAGGAAGATCCGGATCTCATTATCTTGCCGCTTCGGATGGAGAGTGAGAACGAGAAGCCGAGTCTATTGGAGCAACTCCAGATAGCCGAATACGCAGCGATACAGGAATTGACGATGCGTACGGCAAAAAAGAACCAAGCTATCATGTGCTCTGGTGCGAACCTGATTGTGAGAAGAGAAGTGTGGCTGGAATGCGAGAGTGAGTTGCACCCGGAGATCCCGAGCGGGGATGATATGTTCCTGTTGGAAGCCGTGAAGCGGAAAGGATATACGGTGGGTGTGATAGATGAAGAGGAGTATACGGCGGTAGTGCGACCGATGACCAATTGGAAAGCGTTCTGGCGGCAACGGATGCGTTGGGCAGGTAAAGCACCGCATTATACGGATAAAGATATTCTGGATTACGGGAAATTTATTGTGGTAGCGAATGTGCTGCAGATTTTGTTCTTCCCGATCATCCTGATTAAGTTCCCGTACGAGTACAGCCTGATAAAGGCAAGGATGAATAAAAATCACCAATCACCAATCACAAATCACAAATTATTTCTAACAGCTTTGCTGTTGGAAATACTCTATCCCTTTTATTTGTTGATTTGCCTGATCGGCGGAATGAATAACAAAAAGGAGTGGTAAACGAACCACTCCTTTTTTATTTATGCGCGTGTGTTACGCACGTGCACGACGGCGACGATAGCAGAAGAAGGCATATACTGCAGCAAACAGCGCCATCAGCGGCCAAACGACATCACCCACCGGGGTGATTACTTCGTCCGGAACCGGGTCTTCACGATCGTCCGGATATTCGCCGTCATTGGTCATTCTTGCCCGACGGATAATTCCCATTTTCTGATTCACCACTTCTTCCGCAGTTGTAGCACCAACAGCCGTGATGGCATTCGTAGCCAGCGGAATATATATGGCACCGGTGTACGACGCTGTGGTGGACTGAATACCTCTGTTGCTACTGCTGCTGGTCGTAGCGAGCACACCTATGCTGCCACTTCCGCCTCCTCCGACAGAATGCGGCGTAGCGCTGCTTGTCTGATGAATATGGAAAGTAGAGGTACTACTCATGGATTGATTCGGGGTTACCGAACGATAAACCATCGGGGTAGAGGATACTTTATGATGCAGCAGGGAAGTAGCCGACGGGCGCGAACCGGATAGCGTAACGGTGGAGTTACTATTAAAGGTAGGCGCGGAAGTAACGGCTACAGCACCGGGTTGTATTTCGGTAGTTGCGTTGCGGCTTTCGCGGAGCAGGTACATTACCAGCAGAACCCACAGGCCGGCAACAATAATGCCGACACCAATCATAATTTGTTTGTGACGTTGCGATATGGCACGTTGAACAGGACTCATCATAGCTCTCCTCTCTCATTAAAAGTTCAACATTTGTTTACCTGTAATATCGTATATCGCAGCGCCACGTTGGATATACACGTGGCCGTTGATAAGGATCTTCCGCACCATGTTATCGGGGGCTTCGGGTAATCCTGTGTCGGTCGTTACTTGCGGTTCTCTGCGGTTGACGATGACGTTCAACGCGAAGCGGGTATTGGTGTACAACTGGCTGCTCGTCGTGATGGTATAGGTATCGTAGAGCAGGTTGGTCGTCACACCGGCTACCTTATCATAGAGATAAACGGCTTCTACCTCATCGATCGGATAGTCGTTGCTCAGGCCGAAGGTATAGGTACCCGGCTTGTAACAGTAAACACCCATCGGCAGCCAAGTGTTCTTCGCTACGGAATCGCTGACTGCTTGGAAGGCCAGCTGATACGAAGGTGTCTTCATATACACTTGCGGACGATCCTTATAATAGGTCGTAAACTTGAGCAAGTCATAACCCAGTTTGTATTCGTCTTCCGTGAAGTCTTGACGTACACGGAGGTTCGCTTGGTCGGTCAAACCATTACCGGAGAGCGTAACACCGACGAAGATAGACGGGTCTTCATCCACTTCCGCTTGCGAAGCCAAGTGACGCGCAGGAGCGGAGTTCTTACGGTTTCCTTCGGTGAAGGTAAATGAACCTTCGGTCTTACCCTGAACGAAGAATGCGAGGAACGGATCCAACTGCGTAACAGAACTCCAGAACTTCTGGTCATAGGTTCTTGTACTCGGGTTATAGATGGTGAGATACTGGTTTCCTTCCATACGGCGATACCAAACAACTTGCTGTTCACCAGCTACCTCTTCAATCTCATATTCGAGATATCCGTAGGTAATTGCGTCTCCCGCCATCGGAGTCATCGCGCACAAATACGGTTGCGCAATGAAGTTCCAGTTATGGTTGTTGATGGTAGTCGCGCCGTTCGTGTATTGATGAATAGGAACGACGTTATCGTGATGCGGTGCTTGCGCTTTCTCGTTCTCTGCATCGGAAACATTAGTTGTGTGGATTTCCAACGGGAAGATGAGCTCACGCAAGTAGCGGTTGTTAACCGAAATCTGGTAGCCCTTGCCTGCCTCGAGTGTCGAGCCGGTAACCATCTTCCAGTGTCCCGGAGCACCCTTCGTACTTCCTTCGTCTGCACGAGCACGGGAGTCGTACTCCTTAATGCGGAAACCGTCATCGAGGATAGCCGGTACACCATTCGACCAGCGAATATCGGAGATATTACAGTCGTACGGCAGGGAGAAGAAGTATGCATCGCTGTTGTCGATGCGGCGGGAAACAAGTACTTGTCGGTCGGCTGTCTCGAGCGTACCTGCCAGTTTGATGAACGGCACGTTCTCACCCTCCACGCGGAACTGAACAGACGCTACATTAAATGTACGGCTTGTAGGAATATTCATCGTACCGCCCGGATAGATGGTGAGGTTACCTACAGTAGCGGCGTCTTTAGGTAGACCATTCTCTGCTTTGGTCAGGGTAGCTCCCTTGAGAATAACCACATCGCACTTCTCACAAGCTTCTAAGTCATGCCACTTGTTCTGGAAGATAGTATCAGTAGTAGACCATCCTCCCGCTTTCTCTGTTGTTACCATGATAGGTACTTGGTATGTTTTAGATGCTTGGACTACTGATCCTTCATATACATTAACCTTTAATGATGTGCATGACAAGGTATCCAAATGAGGAATCACAATAGTATAGGTGCCATCCGGATTTTGACTGCCTCCCAATTCTTTCAAATCTGCGATAGAATCGTATTTTGCATAATAGGCATTATAGTCATATGAACCGACATATCCGAATTGCTGTCCAGAGAAGCAATAGTCTGTCGTACCATCATCATTCTTTCCAACAGGGATACCAACCCATTCACCCTTGTGTGGGTTGGAATCTACGCCGGTGTAGTCTCCAAGAGTTTTAAATGTTGTAGTATTGTTCAATACTGCCGAATCACCTGAAACGACATGATTTGCACGAATCAACAAGCATCGGTTGGTAGATAAATAGGTGGAATAGCCATCAGGATAGGTAGTATAGTCAGCATCGCCTTCCATCGGTTTTGGCGACCAGCCATCTTCATACCAGAAGCCTTCTTTATCATTCGGGGTGGCAACTACACGTCCGTTTCCTAAAGTTTTAGAAGTAGTTACTTTAACGGTAGCAGACTTGTTCGGAGCAGAAACATTGCCGGCACCGATAAGATCAATAAGTTTACTACCTCTTTTTAAACCGATAGAATATGGACCGGAGAAATTAAACGTTGTATGCCCATCTCCGTCAGCTCCGGCAGATAGATTACCGATACGATACCAACCATCAACATCGTTGTTGGCAAGATCATCCCAATCGTAGAATTTGTCCAAACAACCGGCACCGGGGAAGGGGTGAACTCCTGTACTTGAGTTGTCGTCATCGAGAGAGTACAATATAATTTCTTTACCTTGAGGGAGGTATATATGTCCAGCACCGTCTCCATAATCAGTTACTAACTTAGAGACATCTTTGAGAACCACATAGTTGTGATCGCTTGTGGATGAACTCCATGCGGAAGTACCACCAATTATTATGAGATCACTTAAATCGATGTCGTGATCAGTACCATTGTAGAGACCAACCAGTTTGGTATAACCTGCAGCTTCATAATACTTAGAGAAGAAAATATCTTCCGCTAAAGAAGTTGCACCTTTTACTCTCTCATCTTTATCTTCAATGACGACAGTAGCATTTGCAGTGTCTGCATTAAGAACAATGCGGATAGAGTCAGGGAACCACTCCGCGAGTTCAACGGACGGAGAGTTGGTCGTAAACGAGGTTACTGCGCTTACACACGTTCCACCAGCCCAAATCTTGGCGTAATAAGTGGTATTCTCATCCAGACCAGTAATCGTAGCCGGCGAAGTAAGATCGGTATGATCCGAACCTACTTGTGCGGTACACTCTTCGTCAGAATAGATGCGGATAGTAGCAGAAGCAGCCTCCATGGACCATCTAAAAGTAGCCGATGTGAGAGCTGGAGCAACTGAAATAGCATAAGGAACATCGTCGCAGTCAACAGTGGTGAAGTTGCCATTATAGATCAGCGAACAGTCTGTACCGGAAGCTACTGCTTTCACCGTATAGGTATAGTTAGTGTTGTTGGTTAATCCAGTAATAGTAGCCTTACAGCCATCATACACAGGAGCAGAACCACCGCTGCATGTTACTACATAACTAACAGCTCCCGTAACTTCTCCCCATGTAATGGTAACACTTGTAGCACGAGCTACGGCCGTTGGGAACGGAGCAGGAAGACATGTACAAACTTCGGTAATAGGCAGCAGTTGAATGTCGCCATAATAGTTCGCAGTGCCATATTGCGCAGTAGCATAGTGTCCGAAGGCATCAGAAGTGCTGTAGTACATAATACCACGCGTTGTAACATCAGCGTTGGTGATGTGATAGGTGGAGAAATCAGACGTTGTCAATAACCAACCTGTCTGGTCTGTAGAGGTGAGTGATTTGGTATTCAGTTTTGTATCTGAGCCACCCCATAATCTTGCGCCTGAGCCATCAGCGCCAGGACCAACAAGGTATACATTTTTGTCCGGAGTCTCTCGCTCTGTTAAAGAATATATGGCTTGATTTGGACATAGATCAACAGCACCGGCTGTAACGGTAACAGGCAGAGGCTTAACCATTGAAGCTAAGCCGCTCATTGAACCGTTCAACGCATAGTAGTTAGCGCCGTCGAATGCAACGATTGCGAATTGCTGCGGAAGTGAACGGCCGCGCAGGGTAATAGGATCACTGGTGGTGGTCCCGTCTGTGAAGGTCAATGTTGCAGTATGTTGCGCATCGCCAAACGCAGTCGGACGGTAACTAATCACAAAAGTGGTGTTGATGGCTCCCTCGCTAATAGCAGTAGATGCTAAAGTGCAAGAGAACAAACCTGCGTCTGTTCCGGTAATGGATGCGGTGAGCGTACCGGTTGCAGGGTCGAGGCTACTACCGCGGACCGTGATGGCTTGCGATTTAACGGTTTGGTCTTTAGTGCTTGTTAAATACTCAACTTCATTGGCTTTAATATTAGGTCCGCAAGTAGTAGAGTAATTGGTATAGCCTACATCGGGAACATAGAAGTCAAACTCATAAGCAGTTCCACTTCCAGTAAAGGTAGAGAAGACACCGGAATATAAATCAATTTTGTATCCCGAGTCCTCCGAACTATTCAGAACATATGACGAGGTACTTACTGTTCCAGCCGTTAATGTCCATTCATCCGTAGACTCATCTACATAAAGGTAGTGGTTTCCTAAATTGGTTTCGGCTGCATTGAGGTAGTTATCTCCTTGGCGGAAATAATATCCAGAAGAACCTGTTTTTACCGTCCAAATTATGGTGGCATCAGATGTAGTAATCTTTCCACTACCATCCGGCGTAAGAACTACAGGTGCATAGCCAATTCCACTTTCCACATTCGAAATGGCTTTGGTGCCATTATGAAGGACGATCAAAACTCGTTTTCCGTTAGTCAAAGACGAAGATGTCCCTTTGCAATACTTATCTTCGCTTTCACCACCTGATTCTGCAAATACTGCATAGAAGGTGGTGTTGTCGGTAATATTAACATCCTTAACCGTAGTTGCAGAATACAATGGAGAAGGAGCGGTTGCTTGCTCTACAGCCACTTCGGACGTCGTCCATCCTACGAATGTTTTTCCACCACAAGTGGTAGAACCATCCGGGTCTGTTGGAGCAGTGGTGATTTTTGCTCCCTCGGTAACTTCTGTATCTGGTCCTCCTGCAGTATACGTAGCGCCACTTACTAACCAGGTAACTTTATTTTTGATGTAAATATCGTAATAAGCGGATACCTCATTTTGGCATGCTACAGCAGTTTCTGTATATGGCAGAGTTGCGGTGATGCGAACGTACGCACCTGCTCCGGTTGCTTTAAGAATATGTACTGTACCATCAGAACCTACAGTTGCGCAGGACTCCTTGTCGCTTGACCATGAGATGACAGCGCCAAGCGTGTTGCCGGATACGGAAGGAGTAATCTTAAAGTCTGCATCGCCACGGTATTTGTTAACTGTTGCTTCGGTAAATGAAATGGAAGGAGTAGCGCAGACAAGGGTTACAGAGCCCTCAACGGCTACCGTCTTATTATTCGTTCCGTCAGAGAAAGTGATATTTCCATCATAGTCGCCCTTTGCAAGACCACTATTCAACCGGATGTAGAGGGTGGTCTCTGGAACGTCATCATCGGCATTTTTGTTTAAAGTAACCGAGTTGCTCCAGGAAGAGCCATTTTGGCTGACCTGATAGTTAGTAGGAGCGGTAATAGTCAAGTTACCGTCCAAATCAGTACCCTCTACTTTGAATGTCTGCGAACCACTCGGTCCACTTCCCAAAACATAGGTGAACTCAGTAAATGAAGACGTTACTTTGATGGGTCCGTTGGCTTTCTTGAATAATTGAACTGCTTGTTGTCCTGTTGTTACATAAATGGCAAATCGAGGGCTGCCGCTGTTCCAACGGATTGCTAAAGTGTTTGTTTTTACTGAAACAATCGAGTTAACACCTAATGTCCACTCATTTTGTTCTGCAGTAAAACTTTCATCCCAACGTAATTGAGAACCCGTACTACTTGTACTTGTTGTTCCTAAGTATGTACCTTCGCTTGCTTTGTAGAATGAGTAACCATTTGTCGTCGCAGCAACAGTATATGCTAATCCGTCAGTTGTAGAGTTTGAGGCTATAGTTTTCTTGTCGTAATAACTAGAGATGTCAGTATAAGTACCATAGGTATTAGCGTTTTTATTGCCGTAATGGGTATTTAATGCATAGGTATTGTTATAAACAATAAGGTATTCGCCTTCTTCTATGTCCCCTGCGCTCTCTATAAGTACATAGTCGCCACTTCCACCACCGCCGCCTGCGTTGACGGTAATAGTGGCAGTTACTGCCTTAGCGTTATATCCGGTAGCAGCAGCTTGTGATGCTTGTACCGTACATGTACCGGCTGTAGTAGCAGAGAAATCTGTACCAGACGTACTAACTGTAGCACCCGTTCCGTTCGCATTGGAGACAGAATAAGTGACAACTCCAGAACTATTAGAACTAAACAATGTAGTTAAGTCTAAATCGGCACCGCCAATAGTGTAGGAACCATTATTAAATGTAATAGTCGGATCAACATCACCTCCACCTCCTCCGCCAGAAGCTTTCGATATAGTAATGGCTCCTATGGCGATATTACCTCCATTAGTGTTTTTGTTCGTGTAAATAAATTTGATATAACGAGTGGCTGATGAAAGAGCAATATTGCTTTCTGATACTGTCGAATTATTTTTGTTAGAATATGACTGTACAGATGTGTAGGTCTCACCATCAGATGATTCCATTACATCAAAAGTACCTGATGTGCTAGTACCAGAACTAGGATTACCCTTAATCGTATATCCTAATTTGTCAGGAGTATCACTGAACTGAATGACGATATAGTCCCCAGTACCATCGAATTTAATCTTGGGCGAATTACTGTATGTGCCTGTGCCTGAAACAGACAAACCGTTTGGAAGAGTACCCGTGCCATTCCCATCATACTCGAAAGGTAATGTTGCTGCATCTCCCCACGCATGCAAACTAAATACAGCCAGGAAAAGTAGGATAATGGGCAAAACACGGCAACGAGACGGATTCGAGATGGAATCGAGATGTCGAGAAACCGATGTCTTGGTTTGATTAGATAAAAGGTAAATGTTTTTCATATTTCTTGGTATTATATATCCATATTTATTATACACATGCGGCGCGAACGCGGGTACGTGCGGGCACGTCATGCAAAAGAGTGTGCAAAGGTACAAAAAAAATATGATACCTGCAAATAAAATTGCAAATTTTAACAAATTTCAACAATTTTGAGCGAACAAAATGATCAACGATAAATTCTGAACCCGTATTTAGTCCTACTTGGGTCTTACTTGCCTCTTACTAAAGTCCGTTTAGCGTCTTACGTTCTGTGACGGAAAAGAATACAAAAAAATGCACACGGTGAGGTGTGCATTTTATCCATAAAGCGGACGTTGGATGATTTATCCGACTACTCCGCTGAAGCCCATGAAGGCCATCGCCAAAAGACCGGCTGTGAGAAGTGCAATCGGCGTGCCCTGCATCGCTTTCGGAACTTTATTGAGCGCTAACTGCTCACGGATACCGGCGAAGAGGACGAGTGCTAACGCAAAGCCGAGTGCCGTAGCGAAGGCGAAGAGTGTTCCGGACAGCAATCCGTACTCTGCACCTGCCGGGAGGCTGGCCAGCAGTTTCTTCTCGTCCGCCACGATGATGGCTACACCGAGAATACAGCAGTTGGTAGTGATCAGCGGCAGGAAGACACCGAGGGCCTGATAAAGCGCCGGACTGATCTTCTTCAAAATGATCTCGATCATCTGCACGAGGGCCGCGATAACGAGGATGAAGAGGATGGTCTGCAGGAACTCTACATGCCAAGCCTTGAGCAAGATCTGCAGCAGATAAGTAACTATCGTAGCTACGGTGAGCACAAAGGTCACCGCTGCGCCCATACCAAGCGCCGTGTCTATTTTCTTACTTACTCCCAAGAACGGGCAGATACCTAAGAACTGGCTCAAAACGATATTGTTAACGAATATCGCAGAGACGAATATCAAAATATAAGGTAACATAAGTCAATATTTGAAATTTGATATTTGAAATTTGATATTTAGTTACTTTTTCTGCAGCTTGTTCATGATGGCCATGAGGTAAGCGAGGGCGATGAAGGCACCCGGAGCCAGAACAAAGATGAGGGCTGCGAAGTTATTCGGGAAAATCTGGAAGCCTTCGAACGTGCCGATGCTGAAGATTTTACCGGAACCCAGGATCTCGCGGCAAGCGCCCAGTAAGGTGAGTGCCAGCGTGAAACCAAGACCCATACCGATGCCATCGAGTGCGCTGAGGCCTACGCTGTTCTTTGCTGCGAACGCTTCGGCGCGACCGAGAACGATACAGTTCACTACGATCAGCGGGATGAAGAGTCCCAGCACCTCGTAGATAGACGGCAGGTATGCCTGCATAGCCAGTTGGACGATGGTCACGAAGGTCGCGATGACGACGATAAACGCCGGAATACGTACCTTATCAGGGATGAGGTTCTTGAGCAGCGAGATCACGGTATTCGAGCAAACGAGCACGAACATCGTAGCCAAGCCCATGGACATACCATTGATGGCGCTGGTGGTTGTGGCCAGCGTAGGACACATACCTAATACCAGTACAAAGGTCGGATTCTCTTTGAGAAGACCGTTGGTGAGTGTTTTTAATCCGTTACTCATGATTTACCTCCGTTTCGTTGATTTGGATAGCACCGGTCGTAGCTTCGGTTACTGTCTCTACTGCCGGTTCTGCGGGTTGATTTTTGAGTTGGCTGGCGCCGGTCACTGCCTGCACCTCGTCCTCTTTGAAAGCGGAATACGCTTCGCGGATAGCCTTGAGGAAAGCGCGAGACGAGATTGTAGCCGCTGTGATAGCATCTACATCGCCGCCATCCTGCTTTACCAAGAGTTCGCCGCCTTTGCGACCGCGGATGTCCTGGTTGCCTTTTTCGGTCTTGAACCAGTTGGAGATCTTATCGCCCAAGCCCGGCGTCTCTTGATGCTCGAGCACGGTATAGTTGATGATCTCGCCTTCGGGGTTGAAACCGACCATCAGTTTCTGCTCTCCGCCGAAACCGGTACCGCTGGTCTCAACGGCAGCGCCGATGAACTGACCGTCTTGGTGAATATTATGAATGACCCATTTCTTATCGTTGCCTTCCTCTGCGAGGATGGTGTCGGACGTGATCTGAATCTCTACGGTTGCTTCTGCGTTCGGGAGAACGACCTCGCGGATAGCTGCCTGACGTTTCTGATTCTGCTGGTCTTCTATTTTGTCCTTCGTGAGCGAGTAGATACCAGCCAAACCGGCAGCTGCTACCACGGCGATCAGCACGAGGCTCAGCACCATATTCAGGAATGTACTTTCTAATTTCTTCATAGCCGGTCCTCCTTATTTACGTTTTTCTCCGAACCGTTGCGGACGGAACTTGTTCAACAATGGAACGCACGCGTTCATAATCAGGATAGCGAACGACATACCTTCAGGGTAGTTACCCAGCAGACGAATCACCATCATGATAACTCCGATGCCGACACCGAAGATGATCTTTCCCCACGCGGTCATCGGGCTGGTGACGTAGTCGGTAGCCATAAAGAATGCACCGAGCATCAAGCCACCGGTGAGCAGTTCGTAACCTACAAAAGAGCAGGTGGACATCGTTTGAGCCGGCAGTCCTCCGCACCAGCTTACACATGCTGCGAAGAGCGCTACGGTAGCGATGATGGAAACGGGGATATGCCAAGTGATCACACGTGTGCAAATGAGGAAGATTCCTCCGATGATGAGCGCGAGGGCGCATACTTCACCGAGCGAACCGCCCATAGCACCTACCAGCGAATCCCAAAGGCTGGGCAGCGCATTTGTCGTGTCGATGGCATCCTGACCGTTTTTCAAACCCACCAGATGCTTGAGGTAATAGAGCGGGGTAGCACCCGTCTGGGCATCTACATAACTCGTCTCGAAGCCGTTCGCAACCGGCCAGGTCGTCATTTGCTGCGGGAACGATATAAGCAGGAACACACGTCCTACGAGAGCGGGGTTGAAGGGGTTTTGACCCAGACCGCCGAAACTCATTTTGCCTACGCCGATTGCTATGAGTGCACCTAACACGACGATCCACCAGTCGATGTTCGACGGCAGGTTGAAAGCCAGCAACAAACCGGTAAGTGCGGCCGAGAGGTCTCCGATCGATTTACCGCTCTCCTTCAGCAGGAAACGGCTGATGAGCCACTCGATGAGCACGCAGGCCGCTACACTGACAGCGGCTGTGATGAGTGCTCCGATGCCGAATTCCAGCACCGATACCACATACGCGGGCATCAGCGCCAAAATGACCAAGAGCATATTCCGGCGGACACTATCGCCACTATGGACGTGCGGAGCCGGAGTTGTAATAAAATGTGCCATTTTATATTGGTAATTTGTGATTTGTAATTGGTAATTTATTTTTTCTCGGCAGCAGCGGCAGCAGCACGTTCGCGGAGGATACTGCCTACTTTCGCTTTACCCGGACGGATAAGATCGAGCAGACGACGATGCGCAGGACAGGTGAAGACGCAGCAACCGCAGTCGATGCAGTCCATAATATCGTGCTTCTCGAGCTCATCCCACATCTCCAGTTCCTGCAAGCGGCTCAGCAGATACGGCTCGAGTCCCATCGGACAAGCCTGCACACACTTACCGCAGCGGATACAGTTCTCTTCTTCTGCGCGCTCGCACTCGGCGGCATCCAAGAAGAGCAGTCCGCTGAGGCGTTTATAAGCCGGCATATCTTCTATATGATCCATCGCGCGACCCATCATCGGACCGCCGCCGATGATCTTACCCGTGTTCATCGGGATACCGCCTGCGAACTCGATCACTTGCTCGATCGGTGTACCGAAACGAACGGAGTAGTTACCCGGTTTCGCTACGTTCTTACCGGTGACGGTCATCACGCGGCTGATGAGCGGTTTGTTCTTCTGTACGGCCTCGTAGATAGCGAAGATCGTAGCTACGTTATCTACTACGGCGCCTACCTCAATCGGTAGCGCACCGCTCGGCACTTGACGACCGATGCAGGCGTCGATGAGCTGTTTCTCACCGCCCTGCGGATAACGCAACTTAAGCGGCATTACCTCGATACCTAATTGTGCGTTCGCCAACTTCGTCATATGCTCGATGGCATCGGGTTTGTTATTCTCAATGCCGATGATAGCGCGTTCCACTTGCAGGGCCTTCATCAATATCTTGATGCCGACGATGATCTCTTCGCCGTGCTCCAGCATCAACTGATGGTCGCAGGTCAGATACGGTTCGCATTCTACGCCGTTGACGATGAGCACTTCGGCCTTCTTTCCCGGAGGCGGCAGCAGTTTGACGTGCGTCGGGAAACAAGCACCTCCCAGACCAACGATGCCGGCTGCGGCGATCTTGTCGATGATGGCTTTCGGCTCCAGCGTACACTGGTTCTCGAGTTTGTCGGAGCGGTCGATCTCCGGCAACCATTCATCGCCTTCTACGTCGATATAAATGGCCTGACCGGGTGCACCCCATGCGTCTTTCCACTCACCGATCTTGGTGACCGTACCGCTGACCGGCGAACAGATATTCGCGCTCACGAAACCACCGGCTTTTGCCAGCAGTTCGCCTACTTTCACTTTCGCTCCTGCTTCTACAACAGGTTGCGTCGGAGCACCGATATGCTGCACAAGCGGAATGATCGCCTGCTTGGGCAGCGGGCACTCCGTGATGCGTTGCAGCGCGGAGAATTGTTTGTTATCACGCGGATGAACACCGCCGATATGAAATGTCCTCATTATTTATTCATTTTAACATTTACACATTTAACATTTGTTCATTTCTTCTGCGCCAACGCGACTAAGTTGGGGAACACGGCTCTCGGTGTAGCGAGCGCTTTGATCTTCGCAGCGATCACCGGGTCGAAGCCCGGAGCGGTCTCCCGCTTATCGGGAGAAGCGGCCTCCGCCGAAGAGGGCAATTTGTCATCACTCGGGGTGAGGATGCGTTTTACCTCATCCATCGTGGGTTCACCTCCTACAGGGCAAGACAGCCCTTCAATACCTCCCGCTTTGACACATGCCTCCGCGAAATTACGGCAGCCGGCAAAACCGCAACCGCCACAGTTCGCACCGGGCAAAACGGCCTGCACCAGGTCAATACGGGGATCTTCCTCTACTTTGAAGAGTTGGCTGACGACGTAAAGCAGCACGGCGGCTACAAAACCCGTCACTCCCAAAACTCCCATGGAAATAAGAATCAGTTCCATATACTATTGATAATTTTTAGATTTTGCGTTTTTTACAGTTTGCGGGCGGTGAAGCTGAATTGCTTCTGCAGCTTCGAGCGGAAGAGACGCAACACCAGGAAATACAATGCCATGGAGGCCAGCGAGATAGAACCGACAACCGCTTCATCCAGCGCAGTAGCGATATCCAGGATCGTTATCACCGCAATCATCACCAGAAACGGAACGATGTACGCCAATAACACAGCCTTCCATGCCAATTGCTCCCTTACCTCCACTTCCACGCGGTCACCTACGTTCATCGGCTCCAGCATAAATGCGTCCATCTCTTTTTGCTGACTTTCAGAGGACATACACATACTTTTCGCCTTGCATGCCGCACAGGCGCTGGTCTGCAAAATAACAATGTGCGCCATCTTGCCCTCCGTGCTCAGCACGATTCCTTCATGTCTGATTAATTCCTCCATAGCCCAAAAAAAGCGTGCAAAGGTACGAAAAGTTTTTTATATACGCAAGTGCGCACGAACATTTTTATAAAAAAATAAATTTTTTTTAAGAAAATGCGCAATTTTCAATTTTCAATTTTCAATTTTCAAATTTTCTTTGTACTTTTGCATGCTAAATTTGTGATAATATGCCCCGAACCGTATCAAAGTTAAAAAATAACGACATCGATGAGCGTAGTGCAGAACGCTCTATCCGTGTGGAGAAGGAGAGTTGGTGGATGACGCTGAAGCACTATGCGATGGCACGCGAGACGCGAATGATTCTCGGTGTGCTGTTGCTGTTGTTCTCGGTGATCGCGCTGTTGGCGTACGTGAGTTTCCTGTTCACGGGCACGGCCGATCAGTCGGTGCTTTCGCAGGCCTATGCGGACCAAGTGGCGAATCGCCATGAGATTCGTAATATATTGGGTCTTCCGGGTGCTCGCCTGGCGCGTTTTCTCATTGACGGTTCATTCGGTTTTGTCTCTATTCTGCTGGTGCTGATGTGTGGTACGTACGCTTTGCGTATTATGCATGTATTAAAAGACATCAAGGCCATTAAGATCTTCTGCACCACGGCTTTCTGGGTGCTTTGGGGTTCCATCGTGCTGGGTTTCATTCAGCAACTGGCCAATATCGGCGCCTTCCGATGGGGCGGTCGTTTCGGCGATGCAGCAGCCTTGAAGATGGAGAGTTATGTACACATCACCGGCATGGTATTGATCTTAGCGGCCGTACTGGTGATCTTCCTTATTGTCACCGATCCGAAGTTCATCGATCGCTGCAAAGCCTTTGGCTTCTGGTTCGTCGGTTTATTTAAGAAAAAACCGAAAGTGGCGGAGAATGGTGAGAATGGTGAGAATGGTGAGAATGGTGAGAATGATGTGAATGATGAGAATGATGAAGTGACGATCGATATTCCGTTGGTAGACGAGGAGACCGAAGAAAAACCGAAAACGGAAGGAGATGAGGACGAAGTGACCTTTACCATTGAACCGATGAGCAAAGAGGAGTCGGACGAGTCCGTCGAGGAAAAAGGGGAAGAAGGGGAAGAACCGGAAGAGGAACCGCTGCCCGATGATGGCGGTCCGACCGACGGTACGCTGGCTGACCTGCTGGAGAAAGAGGAGAGTCAAGATACCAAAGCTGAGAGCGGAAAGAAAAGAACGAAGAAAGAACCGGAACTGGAGATCGAGGATGTGAACGAAGATGAGTTATACACTAAGGATCCCGATGCGCTGTTGGCGAAACTCGGTCCGTACGATCCCCGCAAAGACCTGGAGTTCTTTAAGTTCCCGAGTCTGAATTTGCTCAAAGTGTACGACAACGAGGCGGCGCCGGTGATTAACGAAGAGGAGCAGCGCGCGAACGGAGCACGAATTGTAACGACCCTGCGCAACTATGGCATAGAAATTGATAGTATCAAAGCAACGGTCGGTCCGACCGTAACGCTCTATGAAATAGTACCGAAAGCAGGTATCCGCGTGGCGAAGATCCAGGTGCTGGAGAACGATATTATGATGAGCCTGAGTGCTACGGGTATTCGTATCATTGCCCCGATGCCGGGTAAAGGTACCATCGGTATTGAAGTGCCGAACGAGAAACCTCAGGTCGTTTCCATGCACTCGGTGATTGCGTCCAAGCGTTTCCAGGAAGAGCAGAAGATGCGTCTGCCGATCGCCTACGGCCGAACCATCACGAATGAGGTCTTTATGTTCGACCTCGCCAAGACGCCGCACTTGCTGGTAGCCGGTGCTACGGGAACGGGTAAGTCCGTTGCCATCAACGCCATCATCACGTCGCTGCTCTATAAGAAGCACCCGGCGGAGTTGAAACTGGTGATGGTGGACCCGAAGATGGTGGAGTTCGCGCCGTATAAACCGCTGTTGAAACATTACTTGGCGGCGATGCCGGACACCGATCCGGAGCAGATCGTCATCACCGACTGCGACCGCGTCATCAATACGCTCAACTCCCTCGTCATCGAGATGGAGAACCGCTACAAACTGCTGATGGACGCCGGCGTGCGTAACTTGGAGGACTATAACGACAAGTTCGTCAAACGTCGCCTGAACCCGAATAAGTTAGTGGCTGACAGCCTGCATCACCAATATCTGCCTTATATCGTCATCATCATCGATGAGTACGGCGATTTCATCATGCAGGCCGGCAAACAGGTGGAGACGCCTATTGCGCGTATCACCCAGAAGGCCCGTGCGGTAGGAATGCATATGATCTTGGCTACCCAACGTCCGTCCGTCAACATCGTGACAGGTGTCATTAAGGCCAATATCCCGACGCGAATCGCGTTGCGTACACAGAGTGTGATCGACAGCCGTACAGTGCTGGATGCCAAGGGGGCAGAGCAGTTGATCGGTCGCGGAGACTCGTTGTATGCCGGGAATGCCAGCATCACCCGTGTGCAGTGCGCGTTCGTCGATACGCCCGAGGTGGATGAGATCGTCAAACATATAGCCAAACAGCAGCGTTACTCCGAACCGTATCAGTTACCGGAGTATGTAGGTGAAGGCGGGGAAGGCGAGGCACTCGCACCGGGTAGCGTAGATATGAAACGTCTCGATCCGATGTTTGCGGATGTGGCCCGTTACGTAGTAACCAAACAAGAGGGTTCGACCTCGCGTCTGCAACGTGCGTTCGAAATCGGTTATAACCGCGCCGGTAAGTTAAGTGACCAACTCGAAGCCGCCGGTATCGTGGGACCGAACAAAGGACCGAAGGGACGAGACGTTTTGATTCAGGACCTGGATCAACTGGATAAACTGCTCGAAGAGCTGGGAGTGAAGTAAAGTTGAAAGTTTAAAGTTGAAAGTTGAAAGTTTAAAGTTTAGAGGTGAAAGGACTTTTAGTAATATTATCTGTATTGAGTTCGTTTCTGACTTCGTTGGAGCAGAAGACTTTGAAGGCGGACTTTGTAGCAACGGTGGCTGAGACCGCCGATGCGCCTATGAACTATCCGGGCTCCATCACAATGAAGGGCAAACAGTTCCGCCTTTCGATGGGTTCGATAGAGGCGGCTTTTGATGGACAGACGATGTATATGTATTCGGCGGAGACCGATGAGTTGAACCTCACTTCGCCGACCGACCGGGAGTTGATAGAGTCCAACCCGTTCCTTTTTGCACTGGAGATGGCCCAACAATGCGAAGTGACAGAACGTGCATCGAGTGACGGCAAACAGACCATCATCACCTTGGTGCCGCGCGAAGAGACGCTGGGTATTAACCGATTTGTGCTCAAAGTGCAGAACGGTACTTTACTGCCGCTGCAGGTAGAGGTGCGCGAAGGAACGAAGACATCCACGCTGACTTTGATGGGGCCGTCGTTTATCACAACCGAACCGAAGTATGTGTTGGAGCCGGAAGAGACGACGTTTGTGAATGATTTGAGATTTTAGAGAAGATGGAAAATAAAGTAAAATGTTTGATTATTGGTAGCGGCCCGGCCGGGTATACCGCTGCTATCTATGCATCGCGTGCGAATCTGGCACCGGTGCTGATCGAAGGACCGCAGTTAGGCGGCCAGTTGACCACTACCACCGAAGTGGAGAATTTCCCGGGCTATCCCGACGGCGTAGAACCCTTCACGATGATGGATGATCTGCGTCGTCAGGCAGAGCGCTTCGGTACGCAGTTCGTCTCCGGTATCGTCACCAAAGTGGACTTCTCGGTCAGCCCGAAGAAAGTATGGGTGGAAGATACTGACCTCTACGAAGCAGACGCGGTCATCATCGCCACCGGTGCATCGGCCAAATACCTGGGTATCGAATCCGAGCGCATCTATCGCGGTCGCGGCGTGAGTGCCTGTGCTACCTGCGACGGTTTCTTCTATCGCAAGAAGACGGTTGCCGTAGTAGGTGGAGGTGATACGGCCTGCGAGGAAGCGAATTACTTAGCCGGCTTGTGCGAGAAAGTATATATGATCGTGCGCAAACCCTATCTGCGTGCCTCGGAGATCATGCAGCAACGCGTGCTGAATAACCCGAAGATAGAGGTGCTCTTTGAGCATAATACGTTGCGACTGACCGGTGAAGGAAAAGTACAGGGAGCAGACCTCGTTTATCGCAAAGGCGAACCTGATGAGGCGATGAAACATATCGCTATTGACGGATTCTTCCTGGCTATCGGTCACCATCCGAATACCGAACTATTCAAGGACTATGTGCATCGTGATGCCGAAGGTTATATCTTGGTAGACGGCGATAGTCCTCGCACGAATGTGCCGGGTGTGTTTGCGGCCGGAGACTGTGCTGACCCGCATTACCGTCAAGCTATTGTAGCAGCGGGTAGTGGCGCGAAAGCAGCGATTGAGGCAGATAAATACATCAAGAGCTTATAAACAAACAAACGCCCGAATGGACGTTTGTTTTAAGTGGAGCACAGGGGACTCGAAAATTGCCATTTGGCAATAATCGTTCGAGGTTTACCGAGATAAGAACCCAGGGGGAGAGCCCCTTGTGGAACGAAGTGGAGCACAGGGGACTCGAACCCCTTACCTTAACATTGCGAACGTTACGCTCTACCAGATGAGCTAGTGCCCCTTTGAAAATCGGCTGCAAAGGTACTGCTTTTTTCTGAAATACACAAATTTTTTAGTAAGAAAATTGCTTTTTGTACATATTTTTTTAAACTAAATATCTATTCATTATGTTTGGAAAATTAATCAGAGGCGCGGTGCTGTTTACAGCAGGCGTAGCCGTAGGAGCTGCAGGAGCTATGTGGCTCATGTCGGATTCCGGAAAAGAAGTGCGGGGCGAATTGCGCAACCTTGCTTCGCAGGCAAAGGACAAGGTTCAGGAGTGCTGCGAGAAGATGAAGCAAGAGGTGGAAGCCGCTACCAAAGTCGCTGAAAAAGATCAACCTGCCGCTAAAGCATAAATGCGTACTACAATGGAAAAGGAAAAGAATGAATTACAGGACAAGACCGAACAGATCTTGTCGGAAGTAGAGACCTTGGCGAAAGCGGAATACGAAGTAGCCCGTTTGAAGGTGATAGACCACTCCAGCCGTCTGGTAGGTTCGTTGCTGCTCACGATCTGCATTATTCTGGTGGCCTTCGCGGTACTTTCTTTCTCTGCTGCGGCTGCTGTCTTTGCGTTAGCGCTGTGTGTGCCTGCGTGGGCGGCATGCCTGATTGTGGGAGCCGTTTATCTGCTGTTGATCCCCGTACTGATCCTCTGCAGCAAAGCGCTATTTATCGATCCGATCGTGCGCAAACTGAGTGGACTGAAGAATAGCGAGGAACTGCAATTGGAGTCCCTTCGTGCCGAAGGTCGTGCGGCGGTACAACGCGAGCGCCTGAACGGCTATGTGCGTTTTGCCAAAGCGATGTACAATCACTATGTGAATCTGGCGCAGACAGCTTGGAATTTCATCCGTGGTTTGTTCCGCAAATAAACCGCTATGCTTTCTCGTATATACGGCGTGTTATTGCCGTTCTTTGTCAGTTTCCTGCTGGCATACCTGCTGGATCCGCTGGTTAACTTTGTGCAGAATAAGTGCAGAGTGAAGTTCCGTGGACTATCGGTAGCAATTGTCCTGCTGCTGTTTGTCGGTTTGCTCACGCTGTCCGTTTATCTGCTCATTCCGGCTATCGGGCGAGAAGTGAAATCGGCTGCTGTAGGAGTGGAGCAGTATTTCGCCAGTTTCGATGCGGACAAATATTTCACGCCCGAACAACAGGAGAAGATCCATAGCACCCTCGATGGACTGAACTTGGAGTCTGTGTTATCCTATCCGGAAGTGCGGGATGCGTTGAAAAATCTGGCTCCCAAAGTGGGTGGATGGATCACCGGCGGATTGAGTTGGTTGGCGGAGTTGGTTGTGATCTTCATCAGTCTGATGTACCTCATCTTCCTGATGATCGATTTCCCGAAGATTCGGGCTAACTGGATTTACTATGTGCCGGTGAAGTACCGCGATAAAGCGCGCGTGCTTATGCGCGACGTGAACCATAATATGAACGCCTATTTTCGCGGACAGGGACTGGTTGCGCTGATCGTAGGTATCCTCTTTGCTATCGGTTTCTGCATTATTGGTATGCCGATGGGTATTGCGATGGGACTCATCATCGGAGTCCTCAATCTGGTGCCGTATATGCAAGGGCTGGGTATTCCGCCCTGTATCCTGCTTTGTCTGGTTCAGTCGGCGCAAACAGGCCGACCCATATGGCTCACGCTTCTTTGCATGGCGCTGGTGTTTGTCATCGTCCAGACTTTACAAGATATGGTACTCACTCCTAAAATCATGGGTAAAGTGACAGGTTTAGGACCTGCATCTATCTTACTCTCACTCAGTATCTGGGGTGTGCTGTTTGGTATCATCGGTATGATCGTAGCTTTGCCGCTTACCACGCTGATGGTATCGTATTACAAGAACTTCGCTGCCAAAAAAGAGGTGAAAGCTCAAACACAAGAGATTCCTAAACAAGAGTCAAAAACAAAAAAGAGGCGCTGAGCCTCTTTTTTTGTGGAGCATGGGAGACTCGAACTCCCCACCTCAACACTGCCAGTGTTGCGCTCTAGCCAGATGAGCTAATACCCCTAAGTGGAGCTAACGGGATTCGAAAAATGCACTTGTGCATTAATCGTTCGAGGTTCACCGAGATAAGAACCCGGGTGAGGATCCCTTTAGATCCCCGGAACAGCCTATAGCTGTTGCGGTGTGGAGCTAACGGGATTCGAACCCGTGTCCAAACAAGGAATACTTACGCTTTCTACACGCTTATCTTGGCCTTGATTTTCGTTCGGCAGCAAGACCCAAGCCACCAACTACCGACTTATCTGCTTTGTTTTCGACCTCGCATCGCAGCCTGCGACATCTATTCTGTGAATTTCCGCACCGCTATATCCATTGAGCCCACAGACTCGGCTTGGAGCGATGTCTCGTTCAGACGCCTTGCATCCGAAAAAGGCTAATCTACTATACTTCGATTAGGCAGCGAGAGCATACTCATAGTTGCCAGTTAATTTTTTGAAGCGAGATTAACGAGCGTGCTTCATTGCTCGGCGTGCTTACATAACCATTCTACCTGCTGTCAAAACCAAATAGCCCCTCGCTTACACTAACACTCGCGCGACTGCGGGCTCTGCCCTTGTATAGCGCTACGTGTTGTGCTACGCTCTTCCCAAAAATTAAAAATTTTCGGGAGCCCTACTTGTTTTAAGTTTCAAAAAAGCGTGCAAAATTACACTTTTTTTTGCATATATCAAAATTTTTTTGTACTTTTGCACGATTTTTTACTTAAATGGTATAGAATGGCAGTAGAGATTCGTGAAATACGTACGCGCAAAGAGCTGAAGCGCTTCATTGAGTTTGCGAACGACTTATACAAGGACTGTCCGTATTATTGTCCGCCTTTGTTCTTCGATGAGATGAATTGCTTCACTCCCGAGAAGAACCCGGCTTTGGAGGTAAGTGAGTTCCGGTTATGGATGGCTTATCGCGATAACAAGCCTGTAGGACGTATCGCCGGTATCATCAATCATCGTGCGAATGAGAAATGGGGTTTCAAACATGTTCGTTTCGGGTGGTTCGACTTCATTGATGATGTCGAGGTGAGCAAAGCCCTGCTCGATACGGTGGCAGCGTGGGGAAAGGAACACGGCATGGATGCCTTGAACGGACCGGTCGGATTCACGGATTTTGATCACGAGGGTTTGCTGCTGGAGGGATATGAGTACCTGGCGCCGATGGCTTCGTTGTATAACTATCCGTATTATGTGAAGCATGTTGATGCTTATGGTTTGAAGAAAGAGGTTGACTGGATTGAGATGCAGATCCTCCCGCCATTGGATTGGACGGAGCGTCAGGAGCGCATTTGTCAGGTTATCATGCAGCGTGCGAAAGTGCATCCCGTCAAAGTGAAGAATGCCCGTGAGTTAGTGCGTCGGTTCGGTACATCGTATATGGATATCATCGACCAGGCTTACCAGCGTTTGTATAACTTCCAGCCGATGACGGAGCGCCAGAAGAACTATTACAAAGATATGTACTTCCCGATATTGAACTTCGACTTCGTTTCATTAATAGTGAATGAGAAAGACGAGTTGGTCTGCGTCGGTCTGGGTATGCCGGATATCTCCAAAGCCCTTCGTAAATGCGGTGGCCGGCTCTTCCCCTTCGGATGGTATCATATCCTGAAAGCGCTGAAGGCAAAGCCGATGGAGGCCTTTAACTTCCTGCTTATTGCCGTTCGTTCGGACTACGAGAACAAGGGTCTGAGTCAGTTGTGTCTGCGCGATCAGATTCCGTATATCAACGACTATAAGATCCAACGCATGGAGACGACATCGATGCTGGAGACCAATCGTAATATCATCGGGTTCTTTGAGCAGGTGCCGCACAAGCAGCATAAACGTCGTCGCGCGTATATCAAACCGATCTAACAGGTGAAAGGAGCGAAGTTATATCGAGCCGCCTTGCTAGCGTTGAGCAACTATGTGAAAACGCACGGCATGCGTCCTTCCTCGGTCCGTAATATGGTGCTGGAATTGATATGCCAGTTACCGCAACCCTTTACGGCTCAGCAGTTGGTGAAGGCGTGCGAACCGGAACATATCTCGGTGGCTACGGTGTATAATGTGCTGGAGTTGCTGGTAGACGCGCAGATACTGCATGTGAATAACAGGCAGCGCGGTAAAACGAATAATGAGTACGAATTGATAGTCCTCCCCCGCCCGCGCATGCAAGTCGTTTGCTTGAAATGCGGCCGTGTGACGGATATCCAGGATAAAGCCATCGAGCGGTTGGTGGAAGAACGAAAATATACCAATTTCGAAATGCAGCGTTTCTCGCTTTTTATCTACGGCGAGTGTAGAACCTGCAGACGGCGCAGAAAAAAAGAATAAGTTTTGGCCCTGTAGCTCAATTGAATAGAGTGTCAGATTCCGGTTCTGAAGGTTCTGGGTTTGAGCCCCAGCAGGGTCACAGAAAAATAGCAGCCTCGATGGCTGCTATTTTTATTGGTGATTGGTGATTGGTAATTGGTAATTGGTAATTGGTAATTGGTCATTTTTATTTCAACTTGATATCTACAATAATCGGATCGTGATCCGAATAGCGGTGCATCGTTTTATCTTTCATCTTATACGCGCCGTGTTGGTAATACCAGTCGGCATTCACATGCCAGGGACGCACGCGTATGATCTGGGTGCTCATAGACGGGTTGGCAAAGCAGCGATCCAGGTATCCGGCTTCGCCTTTGAAGGAATAGGAATAGTCTGCCGCGTGTCCGAGAGGTAACATATCCGCATAGCCTGCCCGCACGATGGCTTGAATAGGTCCCTCCTGCGTATAGCAGTTATAGTCTCCCAATAACAGGATGTCTGCGTCTTCGAAACGGGCTATAGCCTGCGGTAACATCGCGAGCAGACTGTCCGTGTTCTGCATGCGTTTGAGGTGGGTGTCGTAATTGCCTCGTCCTGCTCGTTTGGACTTGAAGTGGTTGAGACCGATGATCAGTTTTTCTCCGGTTGCTATCTCTTCAAAACCGACTGCGTACATGCGTGCGTAGTAATGAGAACCGGTGTCCTGATAGGCCGAAAGCGGTTCTTCATACGGGCGCACGCGCTCCTTATTGTATATAAAGCACCCGCCGATACGATCCATGTCCTCCAGCGGCAGGGTGATATAGGCATAGCGTTCACCGTTTCTGTTCAGTGCCTCCAGCAGCATCTTCGGCGCTTTGTTACCTACCTGCATCTCGCAGCATGCAATGATATCCGCATGCATCGCTTGCAGACCCGCAACCAACTTCGTGGTCTTCAGCGCTTGTTGCGCAGGAGTGGTTTTCTTATGCGCATAGCCGCCTAAGTCCGCGAAGTAATTTTCTATATTCGCGCCTACGACACGCAGTTCCCCTTTCTTTGGTCTCGGTAAACGGTCCTGCGGCAAATGTCGTGTGCGAACCGACTTACCGGTCACCAGTTGGCGTTCTCCGCTCACACGAGCCTTCAACCCGCGCATGATATCTCCGGTCCGCACCTTATAATAACTGTTACGCAGGTGTACGCAGATACTGGTTTCCCGGTTATGAGCCGCCAACTGATAATACATCGTGCTGTCTCCGTCCGCCAAACCTATGGCTCGCTCCTCCGGACAGAAGAGACGCTCCGGAGCTAACACCAGCGAGTCATAAAAACTACCGCACACAACGAGTGGGGTAGTTATCTCTACGGTTTGGTTGGTATACTTGTTCCAGTCCGATTGAAGTTGCTCTAACGAGATGCGCTCTACCGAGATGATGGATGCGCAACAGAATGCTAAGCAAAACAGAGTAAGAAGTTTTCGCATGGTATTTCGTTTTTTTAACAAAAAGAGACATTCAGCGAATGTCTCTTGGTTGCGGAGGGCGGGATCGAACCACCGACCTTCAGGTTATGAGCCTGACGAGCTACCACTGCTCTACTCCGCGATACTACACCGCTTTTTTCAAACGGGACTGCAAAAGTACTGCTTTTTTTTGACATATGCAAATATTTTGACAAAAAAGTGATAAAAAACTACAATTTTTCAGTCAAATCTGCACTTTCTTGGGCAATAAACCGCTGGTAATATCGAACAATCGTGCTGCGACTGCAATGTAACTGGTCGCTGATTTTTCGCATCGAATAGCCTTGCTTTAACATCCTCCGAATACGCTGCTCTTTGTTGCGCAGTTTGTAAGTTGACTGTGATGACCGGGCTCCTTTGGGGCGCCCCAGGTGTTTCCCTTCGGCGCGAAGACGTGCCAAAGCCTCTTTGGTGCGTTGCGAAATCAGGTTACGCTCTATCTCTGCCGATAAGGCAAATGCGAATGCCAGTACTTTCGACTGAATATCGTCCCCTAAACGATAGTTGTCTTTAATCGTCCAGACCCGGCATTCTTTTTTCATGCAGAGACTCAGTATCTCCATAATCATGAATAGCGACCTGCCTAAACGGGATAACTCGGAGCAAATGATGGTATCTCCCGGACGAACCTGTTTAAGTAACTGACCTAAACGGCGTTTACTGTACGCACGAGTGCCACTGATGGTCTCTTCTATCCACCCGTCAATACTCAGGTTGTTGACTGCGCAGAACTGTTCTATCTCATAACGCTGGTTCTCGACTGTCTGCTTCTCGGAACTTACGCGAATGTAACCGTAAATCATATGCAAAATTAATAAAAAATTTTGATATGTGCTAATTTTTTTGTAATTTTGCGGCGTAAATCGAATTTTTATGAGGAAAATCATCGTAATGGCGGAGGAAGGCGAACTCAGTTTGCTGGACAAAGCAAAGGAAGAATTGGGCTTGGATCTGAGGGATGCCCAACTGATTTATACCGGTGTCGGAGCTATCAATATCATTCGCAGTCTGGCCGGATTGGACCGTGATGCGGAGGTGTATAATATCGGATATGCCGGTAGTGCCAATTTCGAAATCGGTACATGGGTGGAAGTGACCGAAGTGCGTCTCAATCACCCGAATGTCACCTATCCCGAACCGGAATTGCAACTTTCACTAATCAAAAATCAAAAATCACCAATCACCAATCACCAATCACCAATCATAAGATCCGTTTGTTATACAAATACGGATTTTGTCCTGGCTTCGGATTATAAAGACTGCGTTTTTGATATGGAGTTGGCTTTCATCGCCGCCTTGGGGTTCAAGCAGTTGCATAGCCTGAAGTACGTGAGCGACAATCTGTCCTTGCATACGTATCACGATTTAACCCACGGCGTGGAATAATAGACGATTTATGACGACTGTCATTTTAAAACCGAAGAAAGAAGAATCGCTCAAGCGGTTTCATCCCTGGGTGTTCTCGGGTGCTATTGCCCGTGTCCTGTTAGACGCCTCGCATAAGGGGGACGCACCCGTGGAGGGCGAATTGGTATCTGTGCGTTCGGCGGCTAACGAAGTCTTGGGCATCGGTCACTGGCAGATTGGCTCGATAGCCGTGCGTATTCTTGCCTTTGGGGTCGAACAATTGCCTTCCGATTTCTGGTGCGAACGAATTCGTGCCGCCTATAAGGTGCGTGAAGCGATCGGGTTGATCAGGCCGGATAATAACACGTTCCGTCTCATTCACGGTGAAGGTGATTTCCTGCCGGGACTGATCGTAGATGTGTATGCCGATACGGCAGTGGTTCAAGCTCATTCAATAGGTATGCATGAGAGCCGGAATGAGATCGCCAACGCACTGATGAGCGAAATCCCGCAGGTGCAAAACGTCTATTATAAATCCGATGATACCTTGCCCTTCAAAGCATCGATAGAAGGCGATAAGGTAGGCTATCTAATCAAAAAACAAAAATCCCAAATCAAAGATACCGAAGAGTTCTGGAGTGTGGAGAACGGTTTGGAGTTTCGCATCGACTGGCTACGGGGACAGAAGACCGGGTTCTTTGTGGACCAGCGGGAGAACCGCGCCTTAGTGGAACGCTATGCGAGCGGAAAAGATGTACTGAATATGTTCTGCTATACCGGTGGCTTCTCGTTGTATGCGCTCCGCGGAGGAGCCAAAACGGTGGATTCGGTGGACGTGAGTCAGAAAGCCATTGACCTCGTCAATATCAATGTAGCGCGTAATTTCCCGAACGACCCGCGCCATCACGCTTATGCGGCCGATGCGTTCGATTTCCTGAGCGAGAAAATCACCAATCACAAATCACCCATCACCAATCCCCAATCACCAATCACCAATCACCAATCACCAATCACCAATTATGACCTGATCATCCTGGATCCCCCTGCTTTTGCCAAGCATCGTGATGCCGTTAAGAATGCCTTGCGCGGTTACCAGCGTATCAATGCCAAAGCGATTGAGAAGATCCGTCCGGGTGGTATCTTGTTTACCTTCTCTTGTTCGCAAGCCGTGGATAAAGAGGCTTTCCGGCTGGCGGTCTTCAGTGCGGCTGCGCAAGTGGGACGCAAAGTGCGTATCTTGCATCAACTGCATCAACCGCAGGACCATCCTATCAATATCTACCACCCCGAAGGCGAATACCTCAAGGGCCTCGTCCTCTATGTGGAATAAATCATAAATCCTAAATCATAAATCCTAAATGACTCTCGTTTGTTTTGATACAGAGACTACGGGTCTCGACGTGCAGAAAGAGCATATTATCCAACTCTCGTTGGTGAAGTTCGATACGGATAACTGGCAAGTGATCGACCAGCGGGACTGGTATATCCTGCCGGAAGGCGAGTTTTCTATTCCGGCGGAGGCCGAAGCGGTGCATCATATCTCGAAGGATTTTCTGCTGGAGAATGGTGTCAGTCTGCGCGGCGTTTATGAAGAGTTGACGGCTTTCACCGATGGCTGTGACATGTTGTCCTATAATGGCAACGGCTACGATGCGCCGATCCTTTATTATAACCTCAAGCGTCTGGGCTTGAAGTTCGATTTTGAAGACCGCACCTGGTACGATGCCTTGCTGCTGGAGCGCATTCATACGGCCGGAAAAGTGGATGAGAACGGGGAGCGTCTGCATAACAACCTGACCTCCGCTTACACGCGTTACTATGGTCATCCCTTCGAAGGAGCACATAACTCGCTGGATGATGTGATGGCTACCATCGATGTCTTCAAAGCGCAAGTAACTGCACACGGCTGGGAGTGGGCGCAACGCGAAGAGTTCGGTTTTATCTCTTATGACCGCTGGCTCTGCCGTAAAAACGGAACATACGTCCTGGCTATGGGTAATTCGAAAGGTATGTCCTTGAACATGGTGGACAGAGGCTATCTGGAGTGGATTGTGGATAAATGTCCTACTACCGAGGAACAGACGCGCGAGATCATCAACCCGTTTATCGGCCGATATACCTCTCCTTTTACGCCTAATCCGTCCCGCGGCAAGCGTCGCACGAAAGGAACGATAACGGATGCAGATCTATGTTTGTTTTAAGATGCAAATGAAGCGTTTTTGGCTATTTGTAGGGGTGCTGTTGTTTTCGTGGACGCTCTATGCAGACAGTCTGCTTTCCGGTTCTGCCATCAGCGGGGACGGCTGGAAAGGTCTGGACCTGGGCTCGAAACATGTCATCACCATCGTGGGATGGAAACCCACGAGTACTTCTACGGCCGATTTGGGTATGTTTGAAGGTGCGAACAGGTCCGATTTTATGGATGCTGTTCCGCTGTATATGCATGTGGGGGAGTCCTCGGCAAACCAGATGAACTACGCCCATGTCAATTGTTCCCGAGGGTTTCGCTATGTGCGCTATCGCAAATCGGACCTGAAAGGGGAATATAAGATCGCGGCTCTTGAGTTCTGGGGCGACGCAGGAGCAGGAGATGACTCGCAGTTGGTCCAATTGACCAACCTCCCGACGGTAGTCATTCATACGAAAAACAATCAGGAGCCCTATGATAAGGAGCACGAGATCGATTGTTATATCTCCATCATCTCCAATGACGGCAAGTCCGTCCTTTCCGATACGGCTACGGTGCGTCTGCGAGGCAATGCCTCTAAGGACTTCCCCAAGAAGCCTTATCGAATTAAGTTTGAACACAAGCATCACGTACTGGGTTCTCCGGCGAATGCGAAGAAATGGACGCTCATCAATAACTACGGCGATAAGACGCTGATGCGCAACCAGCTGGCATTCGAACTGAGTCGCCGTTTCGGCATGCCCTATACGCCCTTCTGCACCTATGTCGATGTGATTCTTAATGGGGACTACAAAGGCTGTTACCAGCTCTGCGACCAGATAGAGGTGCGTAAGAACCGCGTCGAGGTGACGGAGATGACTACTGCAGATAATAGCGGCGAAGCGCTTACGGGCGGGTATCTCATTGAGGCGGATGCCTATGCGTATGATGAGCTGTCGATGTTCTGGTCCGTCTATAATACCGGCGTGACCATCAAATCTCCGCAGGAGGATAGTATCACTTCGGAGCAGGCTGAATACATCGCCAAGCAGTATAATAAGATGGAAGCGAACTGGAGGTCCAACCTTGACCTCAATACCTTCCTGCGTCATTTCCTGGTAGGCGAGGTGTCCGGCAACACCGATACCTATTGGAGCATGTACCTGTACAAACAGCGCGCGAACGATACGCTATATGTCGGTCCGTGTTGGGATTTTGACCTCGCCTTTGAGAACGACAACCGCACCTATCCCATCAGTCATCTAAATGACTATATCTATCGTACGAACGGTAGTACAACGGGCTATCTGAAGACGCTGGTAAATAAGATCGTAGTGGAAGATACGCAAGCCAAACAGCAGTTACTGGCTATCTGGTCGCAGGTGCGTAAGGCCGGTTTTACCGAAGAATCCTTCATCCGGTATATTGATGAACAGGAGGCGCTGTTACAGCAGTCGCAACGGCTCAATTTCATCCGCTGGACGATTCTAAATCAACGTGTGCACCAGAATCCCAAGACATATGGTTCGTATGCCAAGGAAGTAGAGAACGTGCGAAACTATATTCGCTATCGGATACCCTGGATGGATGAGAAGTTAGGCTTCGATGCGTCTTCGCTTGATGTAATCGTAACGCCTGCTGAACCCGAACCGGCAGAAAAAATACTGCGCGATGGACAACTCATCATTCTCCGAAATGGCAAAGAATATACGGTTACCGGGTTGCAAATTCGCTAATTTGGCGTTTTTTCACTAAAAAAATGCGCAAATATTTGCGTATGTCAAAAAAAAGCAGTACTTTTGCACCCGCTTTCACCAAAAAGAAAGAATGAAGGGATTGGGGGTCCCCGAAAATTTCTAATTTTTGGGGAGAGCGAGAGCACGGCGAAAATTCATATGAGTTACGTAGTAACGAATCGTATTGAGCCGTCGCTCGCGCGACGGCCGGTTGGATGAGCGACTTAGTCAGCGGTCTGCAAAACCGTATAGAGCGGTTTGACTCCGCTACCGGCCTCCAAGCCGCCCGAAAATGGGCGGCTTTAATTTTAACATTTTGATTCGTAATTTGAACGAACTGATCAAGGACATAACGGAACAAGAGTACAAGTACGGTTTCACTACCGATGTGGAGACTGAAGTTGTACCGGCAGGACTGAATGAAGATATCATTCGGCTCATTTCGGCGAAGAAGAATGAACCGGAGTGGCTCCTTGAGTTTCGTCTCAAAGCCTTCCGTAAATGGCAGACGATGTCTGTGCCGACTTGGGCACACCTGGATATCCCCGAGATTGATTTCCAAGCTATCTCCTATTACGCCGCTCCCAAATCAAAAATCAAAAATCAAAAATCCGAAATCGCCGAGGACATCGATCCCGAGATCATGAAGACCTTCGATAAACTCGGTATTCCTTTGGAAGAACGGGCTGCTTTGGCAGGGAACATGGCGGTGGATGCCGTGATGGATTCGGTGTCTGTCAAGACCACGTTCCGAGAGACCCTGGCGGAGAAAGGCATCATCTTCTGTTCCATCTCCGAGGCGGTGCGCGAATATCCGGAACTGGTGAAGAAATACTTGGGTTCTGTCGTGCCGCCTACCGATAATTTCTATGCCGCACTCAACTCGGCGGTCTTCACCGATGGCTCCTTTGTCTATGTGCCCAAAGGCGTTCGCTGCCCGATGGAACTGAGTACTTATTTCCGTATTAATGCAGGGAAAACGGGTCAGTTCGAGCGCACATTACTCGTAGCGGACGAAGGAGCGTATCTGTCTTATCTGGAGGGGTGTACGGCGCCTATGCGTGATGAGAACCAGTTGCATGCAGCTATCGTCGAGATCGTCGTTCATAAGGACGCCGAGGTCAAGTATTCGACCGTGCAGAACTGGTATCCCGGGGATAAGAACGGTAAGGGTGGAATCTATAATTTTGTTACCAAGCGCGGTATCACCTATGAGAACGCGCGGCTGTCATGGACGCAGGTGGAGACCGGTTCGGCCATCACGTGGAAGTACCCCTCTTGTATCCTGCGGGGCGATAACTCTTCGGCGGAGTTCTACTCGGTGGCAGTGACGAACAACTACCAGCAGGCCGATACGGGCACGAAGATGATTCATATCGGCAAGAACACCCGTAGCCGTATTATCTCCAAAGGTATCTCCGCCGGTCATAGCCAGAATGCGTACCGCGGACTCGTGAAGATGGGTGCGAACGCCGTCAATGCGCGTAACTATAGTCAGTGCGACAGCCTCCTGCTCGGCGATCAATGCGGAGCGCATACTTTCCCTGATATGATCATTTCGAACCCGACTGCCACGGTGGAACATGAAGCTACGACCAGTAAGATCAACGAGGACCAACTCTTCTATTGCCGTCAGCGTGGAATAGGTGTCGAAGATGCGGTAGGACTCATCGTCAGCGGCTATGCCAAAGAAGTGATGGATAAACTGCCGATGGAGTTCGCCGTAGAAGCACAAAAACTCCTCCAAGTCACCTTGGAGGGTTCTGTAGGGTAATCCTCTAATCCTCTAATCCTCTAATCCTCTA
Source organism: uncultured Bacteroidales bacterium (assembly GCA_946616535.1). Next base: position 99,973 of record CAMOJA010000002.1, read on the forward strand.
AACTTATAATCTTCGCCTGGATAGGCGAGTTCAGGAATATCGATGCCGATTGCGCAAAGCGGTCGGCATTTTCTGTGGTCAGATAGGTGCACGTTCCGCCTTTGGATAACGGTTCGCGGTACTCCGGATGACGAGTCAGATAGTCTCTCAGGCTCTCTGCCTCTAATTCGCCCTGCGCGATGGTTGTTATATGCGGCAGTTCTTTGGGAGCCGGGAACTCCGATTCGCCTATCTCCTGCCGATAATTCAACCACTCGTCAATCCGGTCTTTGAGCAACGGATAGTGCGTGCATCCGAGAACGATGGTATCAATCTGAGGATCTTTGGCCAACAACTCGCGCAGGTACTTACCGATGAAGTATTTCGCACCGGGTTCATTATGTTCCCCGGATTCAATCAGCGGCACCCACATCGGGCACGCCTGTTGCGTCACCACCAACTCGTGAACGCTTTCATTCTTTAACTCTTTCACTCTTTCATTCGCTATCTTCTCCAACTCCAGCACATAGGATTCAGAAGAAACGGTCGCAGGCGTAGCAAGAATACCCACGTGTCCTGTCTTCGTGATTTCCGGCACTGCCTCCACCGTCGGCCGTATCACTCCCAGGACATTAACCGGTTTCAATCTTTCGTCTTTGAGCAAAGCGGTCTTTTGTCTTTCTACTAAATAAGTCTGCTGAATCGTCCTCAGCGCCTTTGCCGAAGCCGTGTTGCAGGCGAGGATGACAAGGTTACAATCCTGCTCAAAGAGATACTTGACCGCTTGGAGTGTATAGCGATAGATGACGTCGAACGAGTGCGTCCCGTATGGTGCGCGCGCGTTATCGCCTAAGTAGATATAGTCGTACTCGGGGAGCGTCTTGCGAATCTCCTTAAGAATCGTCAAACCTCCATAACCACTGTCAAAAACACCTATCTTTGCCATGTTGTTCAAATAATTAGTCCGGAATAATTTCTACGCGGCGGTCCTTCGGCGACGCCGGTTTATTGTATCGATACGGATGCGAAGAACCGAACGACTGTATCTTCATCCGGTCGCGTGAGATACCTTTTTGTTCCAATAGTTTCGCTACTGCCTTGGCGCGGCGAAGTGCTAACTGCCTGTTGTAAGAGTCTTTTCCGATCTTGCAGGCGTGACCGTTCACCTGAATCTTCAACTCCGGGTGCTCCAGTAGCATCGCTACTATTTCGTCAAGGATATCTTCGGGTTCCAATATCGGCGTATAGTCATCGAAATGGAACCAGATCGTCACTTGGGATAGCAACTCGTCCAATTCCGCATGCACACCTGTGAAGGTCGGTGTTTGGGCTGACGACTTCGCCTGTTCTCTTACTACTTCTTTAACCACGCGCTCCACCGGTTTCTCCACGATTGTTACGATGGTATCGTGGATATAAATGGTGTCGTGTATTTCGCGAACGGGCACCTCGTCCGGATAGCGTTTCGCTAATTTTTTCAGTTCGCGAATGCGGTCTTTATCGAACTTGCCCGGCCATATACTGACTCCTATTTTGAGCCCGGCAACCCACGGATGCAGTGTACCTACCTTATCGGTCCCGATCAGTCCGCGGTATTCGTTCATGAAGGGGTAGTTGTACGTGCTGCCGGAGAAACCAAGCGGTGTCCGTGCATCGCGCTTAACGGCCGAGAAATCATTGATCATATATTGTGCATAAGCGGCAATGAAGAGTTCGCTGCGGCGATTCAAACGGATTGAAGTACCAATCTCGCCATATACCTGCGCATTGAGGAGGTTCACTTTGTTATTGATGCTCTCTTCCTGCTTGGTGGTCAGGGTCTCGGTGCCGAATCGTCCGGGCAGGTCGGTGATGGTCAGTTGCCATTGTTCGTACCACCCCATGTGGGTCACCGAACCCGAGGTATGCGCGTAGGAGGTAATAACCGGAATAGCCAAGTTTACTCCTGCTGCGGCATGCAGACCGGCTTTGCTGCTGTTGTCTGCAAAATAACGGAAACGCAGACCGATAGGTATTTGTACCAGATAACTCTGTTGCTTCTCACGCCAGTTATCGAAGGTCGTGCGGTGCGTATAGACCTCACCCATATAATCGGTGATGGGAGTCCCGTCTGCTTGTTTGGTCCATTCCATCGGTTCGGTCAGTGTAGCTGAACCGCTGAGGCGCGTGAGCGACACACCTGTCTGCAAACCCATATACGGTTTGAAAAACCATGTATATCCGGCCCCGAAGGTGAACGAACCGCCGATAGAAGTCTTGCCGCCCTCCAAGGCCATGCCGAAACTGCTCACTCCCCCTGCACCGTAGATGTCAATATAGTGCTTGATGGGTTTTTCCTTGATTTTTTTCTTCTTCTCGGAAGAGGGTTCTGCTGCGAGCATCCCGCCGCATACCAAAATGGCCAGGCCGATCACCACTGTGCGACGAATGATAGATGAAATCGTTCTTCTCATGGTCTCTCCTCCTGTCCCATTGCATTATACATCTTATCGCCTACGATGATGAGCAATCGCCCGTTACGCAGCACTTTCGTGCCCGGTAACCTGTCGCCCGAAACCTCTTCAATGCCTTGCAGCGGTCGCATCTCGTAGATGCAACTGTGATATATCTGACCATCTGTCCCGGTCATCACCACTTGATAATACCCGTTCAGACCCAGGTATTCGTAGTAATACTGTCCCGTCTCGCCTTCGATCGCTTCTCCGTTCTTATACCATTGATAAGCAGTAAAGGTCAGTTCCTCCTCCCGACTCTTACCGCTGTTATCCACGAAGACCACATCATTGCCTTTGCGATGAACGAACCCGTCCAGATCAATAGTGAAAGTGATCGTCTGAGGTTCACTTCGTTTGCAGTCCTCCGAACTGGAGATAGCGGCGTAGAACGTGAACGTCATGCTGTGCGAACCAACCGGCGTACCGCTTGGCAAAGCTATCTCGATCACCTTCGATGCCGGCAGCACCGCCTCTATCGAGTCCTTAAACCCGACAGCCTTGGCACTCTCGCTGAACCGCAAGTCGAAGCGGTCGGGCGAGCCTTTCTCTATCGTGTATTGCACTTGGAGAACCGAGTCCGTCTCGCATACGGAAATTGTCGGCTCGACCTTCACTACCGGCAACGCAATCACTTGGCATTGGAGCGTCACGGTTAACGGGCATCCTTCGGCAGTCATGTCGTCGATCTCTACCGTCTGACCGTCTTTGGCTAAAACGAACTGCCCCGTGTGCCCGTCCGCGTACTCGTACGTACAAGTATAAGGTAGATCCTTCGCGCACACTTTGACAGGAATAGTCTTCTTTTCCGACCGGCCGAACCGCCACATCGCCGAGTTCGCGGAGTGCTTCCATTCGGTCTGGCAAACCGTGTTCTGTACGGCGCGATGAATGAAGACTGTTACCGGAACGGATAGCCCGTACGAACTGAGCGAGATGGTCGTATCCAACGTAGCAGCGTTATGGTGAATGGTGTCTAATAACGTCGTGTCCGCGCCGCCTTTATAGAGCAACCAGCAATAGACGAACTCGCTGCCTGACTCTCCGCTGGCCGCTTTCGACTCCCGGATGTCCATCGGGATATCGTCAATGTTGCTCGTCTCGGAGCAGATCTGCTCGTCGATCGTCTTCACCGCTCCGGCGTCGTATTCTTTGTAAACCCGGATATTCACTTCTCCGTCGGAGGTGACCCAGTCCATGATACCGGTGTTGTCTTTCACTTGGCGCTGGAAGATATAGGTCCGGTCGTTCTCCATCGGCATGTTTTCCAGCAGAAAAGCCAGCGAATCGTTCCCGGCGACAGGTGTTCCGTTGCAGAGCCAGCGGTAGGTGTATATCCCGTTACCGCCGCTTACGGCCTCCAGTTCATGGATGGTGTCCGGGCAGAACGGTGTACATAGCTGCCGCTCGAAAGTATCGATACGTCCCGGTTCGATGGCTTCGTATACATAGACGACATGCGGGTTCGGGCAATAGACAGGATTGGATGCGCAGGCTTGTTCGCTCACCTTGCGCTTGAAGGTGTATTTGCCCGGTTTGGTGAAAGTGAAGTCGAAGGCCGAAGTGTTCACCGGACTTCCCTCGATATACACCGGATTCTTGATGTCTTCATTCGGGTCGGGGGCCAGCCATGTCTCGGTCTCCGGATCCCATGCGTTACGGGTCATGCTCCATGTGTAGCTGAATTTACCGCCGCCTCCGCTGGCGTCGCGCAGGCTCTCGATGGTCAGGGTCTGCGGTAACACGGCGTAGATGGTGTCCGGGGTTTCCACCAGCTCTCCCGGGTCGAATTTCTCGCGTACGTGCAGGTAGAGTCGTCCTATGGCTGCGTTCTTCGATCCTTTGGATACCGTCCATTCCGTTTTGCATTTATAGTCCTTCACGTATCGCCGGAAGGCATAATCTCCCGGAACGTCCGTAGGCATGAGCCAGTCTTTGTACGCTTCTTGCGTGAGGTAGAAGGTGTCAAGGGGTTCGTATACGTCGTTCGCGCGGTCGATAACCGTGTCACGGATGATCATGTATTGGTAACTCAAGACCGGGTTTTTCTGTTCGTCGTCTTTACCGCCCGAAGCCTCTTTGCCACCGCTGTTATAGTCCTTGAATTTTACGTCCTCGTCATTCCAGCATGCCCACGTCTCACCGGTCACTATGCCGGCGTCGAAGACCTCATAGCCTTTGACGATGGTATATACCTGCTTGACGAACTCGCCGTAGGTCTGTGTCAGGATGACCTCTTGGTTTCCGCAGGGGCGGAAGACTTGGGCTTTGTCGCCGGACGGGTCTTCTATCAGGATGACTTCCGGACTGGGGGAATACCATTGTCCGACTCCCAAGTTGTTCCTCAGGGTCTGTATCCAAATGGTTTTACGCGGTTCGTTGCCTTCCTTCGGGGCACCCACGCCTTCCGCGCGTTCGATAGGACGGTTCTCGGCGTCCAAACCGATGGCAAAGGTGGAGAGCCATGATGCGGGATGATTCTTGAAACAGAGCAACTGGGGGTGGTATCCGTCGCCCCATTTCACAGCAGGGTTTTCGTAGAATGGACTGGTGTGCCGGCGAAAGATATCCGAGTTCTCGATGGCGTATTTCGTGTTATCGGTTAGGATAGGGTCATTGGCGCCATAGCCGGTGGCGTACATACGCGTCAACTGCTGGTCAAACACCACTTTCGTTAGTTGCTCTTCCGGTGCGTCGTTCTTGCCGAACAGGGCTCCTACGTGGTCCGATCCCTTGCAATAACCCACGTTATAGCAGTTATCGATCACGGCCGAAGCATGGTTGTAACCCACCAAACCGCCTACGTGATTGTTACCGTCCGTGATGATACCTGTGTTGTAGGCGTAGCGGATCGAACCGTAGTTCGTACCCACCAGACCGCCGATGTTATCGCCTTTCTGTGCAACGATCTGCACCATGTTAAAGCATTCTTGGATCGTGCCGCGGTGAACACCGACGAGCGAACCGATGTTATTCGATGCATCCGTCATGATCTTGCCTTGCGCCAGACCTAAGTTGTGGATATTGGCCTCCGCTGCGGTCTCAGCAATCAAACCGGCACTGTTAATCGAGGAACTGAAGATATACAGGTTGTATATCACATGGTTGTTTCCGTCGATCTCTCCCCGGAACGGCATAGCCGTACTTCCGATCGGGCTCCATTTGGCGGGTGTCTCCAGCGCCCCGCCCAAGTCCAGGTCTGCTGTTAACCGGATGGTCTTGCCCGCAAAATCCTCTGTCTGACTCTGCGCGGCTATCCAGGCTAACTCCTCCGCGGTGGCTATCGTATACGTGCTCCCGCTTAAGGTCGGCGCTGCCGTACTGCCGTTCCATGGGGTCGCCGCTCCCCATGCCATGCAACTCATTAACATGGCTGCCAAAAAACTAATTCGAAATCGCATAGATTGTTATTATGGTGTTTGATTGTTTGGTATCACACAATTTTGCGCCGCAAAATTACTGCTTTTTTTTGACATATGCAAGGATTTCGCTCCAATTCTTCACTTTTTTGAGTCCGTATTGCCTCCGAGATTACTCTTAGATGAGTCTATCTTGAGTCCGATAACATGTTTGTAAACCACTATAAATCAATTGGTTATAAAAGCAGAAAAAGGCAATGGTGTGAAGCAAGACAGCAAGCCAATCAAGGCTAATGAGCCGCAAAATGCAGTAAAATCTGAAAAATCTGAAAAATCTGAAAAAATGGCATACACCCCATGTATGTCGTTTTTTTATTATTCCTTTCACCCCTCTCCTTAACACCCCGTAACACATTTAGTATAAGATTAGTAGGTTATTAGTAGGTTATAATAGAGATTCTTTTACCTTCATCTACCAGCGTGTAAATTGCGTAAAGCCCCCATCTAATCTTTAAACTTTTACCTATAAACAAAAAAAGTAACTTTTTTTTTGCATATATCAATTTTTTTTTGTACTTTTGCACCGCAATAGTGCGTGAATGCGTTTGAGCAACATACATAACAAACAAAAATAATCATTATTAACTATTAACTTTTTCACTTTTTATGTGGTTAAAAGACTCCTCAATCGGTCGTAAGTTCATCATGAGCTTAACCGGCCTTGCGTTGGTGCTCTTCTTGATTTTCCATGGCTGTATGAACCTTGCCGTGGTCTTCTCGGAGGAAGCTTACAACACGATCTGCCACTTGCTGGGCGCTAACTGGTATGCGCTCATCGGTACCCTGGGTTTGGCGTTCTTGGTAGTGCTTCATTTCTGCTACGCTATCTATCTGACCATCCAGAACCGTGCCGCACGTGGTAATGACCGCTACGCGGTAACAGGTAAGAAAGAAGGCGTAGAATGGGAATCGGAGAACATGCTCGTGCTCGGTTTCTGCGTACTGGGTTTCCTGGTGCTTCACCTCTACAACTTCTGGTTCAGAATGCAGTTGGCAGAGATCACCAACGGCGCTACCACCGGTGCGTTCGATCCTCAGAACGGTGCGGCTTTTGTAAAGGCCTTGTTCACTACTCCTGTTAGCGGACAGATCTATTGCGCGCTTTACCTCATCTGGCTCTGCGCGCTCTGGTTCCATCTCCGTCACGGTGTTTGGTCTGCATTGCATACCTTGGGTTGGAACAACCTCGTTTGGATGAAGCGCATCAAAGTGATCGGTGTCATCATCGCTACGTTGGCTGTACTGCCGTTCGCAATCGTTGTTTTGTATTACCTCGGCGTTGGCATCGGAATGCTCTGCGCTGCTTAATGATTTACGACTATGGCAAAGAAAGAAGAGATATTAGATGCTGCTAAGAAAGTAGCAGGTAAAGCTGCCGAGAAAGCGAAAGAAGTGCTGGAAGTGGCAGCGGAGAAAGCTCAAGAAGCTGCTGTAGAACTGCAGGCCCGCGCAGAGAAGATTGCTGACCGCGCAGAAGTGAAGGAGGCAGTGGATGCAGCGAAAGAAGCGGCTAAGAAAGCCGGTCGCGCAGCCAAGGCTGCTGCAGAAGTAATGGCTACCCCGAGTGAGAAAGCTACTCCGGTCATTACCCCGGAGATGGCCAAGATCCCTGCAGGACCGCTGGAGCTGAAGTGGACGAACTATAAGAACCATCAGAAACTCGTTAACCCCGCTAACAAACGTCGTCTCGACATCATCGTGGTCGGAACAGGTCTCGCCGGTGCTTCGGCTGCTGCTTCGCTCGCAGAGATGGGATTCAACGTACTGAACTTCTGTATCCAAGACAGTCCGCGTCGTGCGCACTCGATCGCTGCGCAGGGTGGTATCAATGCAGCGAAGAACTACCAGAACGACGGTGACTCCGTATATCGTCTCTACTACGATACGATCAAGGGAGGTGACTACCGTGCGCGTGAGGCGAACGTATATCGTCTGGCGGAGGTGTCGAATAACATCATCGATCAGTGCGTGGCACAGGGTGTTCCTTTCGCGCGTGAATACGGCGGTCTGCTCGACAACCGTTCCTTCGGTGGCGCGCAGGTTAGTCGTACCTTCTATGCAAAGGGTCAGACCGGTCAGCAGTTGCTGCTCGGCGCATATAGCGCGCTCAGCCGCCAGATCGGTAAAGGCAAAGTGAAGATGTATACCCGCTATGAGATGCTCGATATCGTGCTCATCAAGGATGAGAACGGCGAACCGCGTGCACGTGGTATCATCGCTCGTAACCTCGTTACGGGCCGCATCGAGCGTTTCTTCGCGCATGCAGTAGTAGTAGGTTCGGGTGGTTACGGTAACACGTTCTTCCTCTCGACCAACGCCATGGCTTCCAACGGCTCGGCTGCTATGCAGATGTACCGCCACGGTGCCTTGTTCGCTAACCCCTGCTACGCGCAGATCCACCCGACCTGTATTCCGAAGCATGGTGATTTCCAGAGTAAGTTGACCCTTATGTCGGAGTCTCTCCGTAACGACGGTCGTATCTGGGTGCCGAAGAAACTGGAGGATGCCAAGCGTCTGCAAGCCGGTGAGATCAAGGGTCGTGATATCCCCGAAGAAGACCGCGATTACTATCTCGAGCGTCGTTATCCGGCCTTCGGTAACCTCGTTCCGCGTGACGTAGCTTCGCGTGCTGCCAAAGAGCGTTGCGACAAAGGCTACGGCGTCAACAACACCGGTTTGGCTGTCTTCCTTGACTTCAGCGAGGCTATCCAGCGTCTGGGAAAAGATGTCGTAGCACAGAAATACGGAAACCTCTTCCAGATGTACGAGAAGATCGTGGACGAGAACCCGTACGAGAACCCGATGATGATCTTCCCGGCTATCCACTATACGATGGGTGGTATCTGGGTTGACTACGAACTCCAGACGACCGTAAAGGGTCTGTTCTGTATCGGCGAGGCCAACTTCTCCGACCACGGTGCAAACCGTCTGGGTGCTTCGGCCCTCATGCAAGGTCTGGCTGACGGTTACTTCGTTCTCCCGTACACCATCCAGAACTACCTCTCTGACCAGATTGGTGTTCCGCGCATGTCTACCGACCTGCCTGAGTTCGCTGAGGCGGAGAAGGCTGTGCAGGATAAGATCGATAAACTGATGGCTATTCAAGGTAAGCGCTCGGTGGATTCTATCCACAAAGAGCTCGGTCTCATCATGTGGGACTTCGTCGGAATGGGTCGTACCGCAGAGGGCTTGAAGGAAGGTATCAAGCGTATTGATGCCATCAAGAAAGAGTTCTGGACGAATGTCTATATCCCGGGTACGGCTGACCACCTCAACAACGAGTTGGAGAAAGCCCTCCGTTTGGCTGACTTCATCGAGATCGGTCGTCTGATGGCTGTCGATGCACTCCATCGTGAGGAGTCTTGCGGTGGTCACTTCCGCGAGGAATACCAGACACCGGAAGGTGAGGCTCTCCGTCAGGATGACAAGTTCAGTTATGTTGGCTGCTGGAAATATATGGGTGAGGACAAGGAGCCGCAACTCATCAAAGAGCCGCTTGACTACGAGTTCACGGAACGTAAAACACGTAATTATAAGAACTAATCATGGATAGTTATATTGACATCAAGGTTCGCGTTTGGAGACAAGCCGGACCTAAGGCACAAGGTCATTTCGAGACCTACGACCTCAAACATGTATTCCAAGGTGCTTCGTTCCTGGAGATGATTGATATCCTGAACGAGCAACTCGTAGCGGAGCATAAAGACCCGATCACCTACGATCACGACTGCCGTGAGGGTATCTGTGGTATGTGCTCGATGTACGTCAACGGTCACCCGCACGGACCCGACAGCGCTATCACGACCTGTCAGCTCCACATGCGTAAGTTCAAAGATGGCGACACCATCACCGTAGAACCGTGGCGTAGCCGCGCGTTCCCCGTAATCAAAGACCTCATGGTCGATCGCGGAGCGTACGACAAGATCATGCAAGCCGGTGGATTCGTTTCCGTTAACACAGGTGGTGTACCCGATGCGAATGCCATTCCTATTCCGAAGCCGGTAGCTGACGAGGCGATGGACGCTGCGTCCTGTATCGGTTGCGGCGCATGTGCTGCGGCTTGTAAGAACGGTTCGGCTATGCTCTTCGTTTCCGCGAAGGTTAGCCAACTCGCGCTCCTGCCGCAAGGTAAGATCGAAGCAGCGGCTCGCGCGAAAGCGATGGTGGCTAAGATGGACGAACTCGGATTCGGTAACTGTACCAACACCGGTGCTTGTGCCGCTGAGTGCCCGAAGTCGGTTAGCCTCGCTAACATCGCTCGTCTCAACCGCGAGTTCCTCTGCGCGAAGTTCCAAGACTAATTGAGAAGGCTTACCAAAAAGAACCTCGGAAATTCTCCGAGGTTCTTTTATTTTACCATTTACCAATCACCAATTACCAATCACCAATTACCATTTACCTAAGGCTTTTTCTTCTTTGGCGGTCATCTCGACTTTGGTCTCCGGTGTCTTGTCGCCTTGACCGGTGAGGTGAAGCACGCCGTGGATGATGATCCGGCGGAGTTCTTTCTCGTAGGGTTCACCTACCATCTCTGCATTCGAACGCACCGTGTCCAGCGAAATGAAGATATCTCCGTTCAGCGTAGAAGGAGTGGAGTAGTCGAACGTAATGACATCCGTGTAGTAGTCATGTCCGAGGAACTCGCGATTAACAGCCAACTCCCGTTCGTCGGAACAGAAGACATAGTTGATGTTTCCTACGCTGAACCCGTAATCCGCAGCTACCGCGCGAATCCATCGTGTCACCTTGCGTTCATCGAGCGCAGGCATCTCTATACTATCTGTCGTAAATCGTATCATCCGAAGAATATAGGTGCGATAGCGAAGGCGGCTATCACGCCGGCTAAATCGGCCAACAGGCAGCAGGCTACGGCGTGCCGTGTGTCCTTGATATGTACACTTCCGAAATAAACGGCCAGCACATAGAATGTGGTATCCGTTGTGCCTTGCAGGATGCAACACAGACGTCCCACAAGACTGTCTGCTCCGTAGTTCGTCATCGCCTCCAACATCAGTCCGCGTGCACCGCTACCGCTGAGCGGTTTCATCAAAGCGGTCGGTACTGCACCCGCTAAATCCGGGTTGATGCCGCACCATCCGAAGAGAACGGCGATACCATGTTCCAACAGTCCCATAGCGCCACTGGCACGGAACATACCTACTGCCACTAAGATAGCAATCAGGAACGGAACAATACCTATCGCGGTCTTAAATCCGTCTTTCGCTCCGTCGATAAAGGCATCATAGACGTTGATCTTATGCACCATGGCCTGAATGATAAACCAGCATATGACACCCAGTAATATAATGGCTGCGGCAGCGGCAGAGACAACGGATAGTGTCTTCGGAGCCATACAGGATGCTCCCCAAACCAAGAGCCCGACCAACGCCGTGAGGCCAATAATAGTTCCTAAAACAACCGGGTCTTTGAGACGTATCTTTTGCGCTATACATACACAAAGCAGACCTACTAAGGTGGCTACATACGTAGCGATGAGAATAGGCAGGAAGACATCGGCCGGGTTGGCTGCACCTAACTCCGCACGATAGGCCATGATGGTGGTAGGGATGAGCGTCAAACCGCTGGCACCCAAGACCACAAACATGATCATCGCATTCGAAGCCTTGGTCTTATCCGTATTCAATTCCTGCAGTTCACTCATGGCTTTCAAACCCATGGGCGTGGCGGCATTATCCAGACCCAGCATGTTCGCCGAAACATTCATCAGCATCGTACCGAAAACCGGATGGCCTTTGGGAATCTCCGGGAATATGCGACTGAAGAAAGGATTGATGATGCGTCCTAACGAATTCACCGCCCCTGCGCGTTCTCCGATCTTCATGATACCCATCCATAAAGCCAGTACGCCCGTTAGTCCGAGGGAGAGTTCAAAACCCGTCTTGGCATTATCGAAGGTGGAATTGAGAATATCGGAGAAAATCTCCACATTGCCGAAGCAAAGGGCTTGCACCAAGCCCATTATTACCGCCAATAAAATAAGCGAAATCCAGATATAATTCAAAATCATGCCGCAAAATTACACTTTTTTTTGCACATGTGCAAGATTTTTTGTAATTTTGCGCGACAAATGACAAAATCCGGTGCGATCTATAGGGCTTGGACGTATCTTCGCCATTTGTTTACGGCGTGGAATACGACGGGTGAAGGCATTCATTCGCCTTATCTGTTTGCCATCGTGCGTTTTATCTTGCGCGACGAGAACAGTTATTATTGTTTTGCTGATATCGAGCGTCGCAGAGAGCAGTTGAAGCTTTGTTCGGATGAACTGGAGATGCTGGATTTCGGTTCGGGCGGTTCGAAAGAGGGTTTGTCGGTTCGTCGGAAAGTGTCAGATATTGCCAAACACCATCTTGAGAGCCCGCAGATCGCGCATGCACTGTTTCGCCTGGTGCGATTTATGGGGGAGAACGAGAAACGTCCCTTGCAGATCCTGGAGTTGGGAACTTCGTTAGGCGTGACTACGGCGTACCTGGCGTCTGTGGATTCGCGTAACAGGGTAGTGACATTGGAAGGCAGTGAAGCGGTGCTGAAGATCGCGCAAGCGAACTGGCGCACCTTGCGCTTGGAGAATATCGAATGGCATTCCGGTAACATCGACGACACCTTATATATATACGCGCGTGAAGGGCTCGATTTGGCGTATGTGGATGCAAACCATACGTATGAGGCCACGAAGCGTTATGTGGACTATCTGTTGCCGCGGATGAATGAGAAAGGGGTGATTGCGATAGACGATATCTATCATTCCCGGGAAATGGAGCAAGCATGGCGGGAACTGAAGGATGATCCGCGGGTGACCACAAGCATGGATCTGTATCATGTGGGCTTGCTGTTCGTGGACCCGCATTATCTGAAACGACATTATCGAATACGACTATGATATACACAAAGACAGGAGACAAAGGAGAAACCTCGTTAGCCTCGGGTGCGCGAGTGCCCAAGACGGATGTACGTATCGAAGCCTACGGAACGGTGGATGAGTTGAACAGTTGGATAGGCCTGCTGCGCGTGGGAGTGCAGGGTTCGGATCAATGGATGGAGGATGTACAGAGCCAATTGGAGTGGGTGCAAAATAAACTCTTTAATCTCGGTGCGGCACTTAGTGAGGCTCCGGGCGAATGGATTGAGGAGGCTGATGTGACGCAATTGGAACAGTGGATAGACGCCAAGCAATCCGTCGTTCCGAAGCAACATGCCTTCGTCTTACCGGCGGGAGGAGAGGCGGTTTGTCGCTGCCATATTTGCCGTACAATTTGTCGTCGGGCAGAGCGGAAAATGATTGCTTCGGAAGCCCCCAAAACGGAGCTCAAATTCATCAATCGTTTGAGCGACTATTTATTCGTTTTATCGCGCTATTTGGCTTTCAAAAATGACGAAAAAGAGGCGATTTGGCGTAAAAATTAATGAAAAAATGAAAATATTCCCCAAAATATTTGCACAAGTCGAAAGTTTTTACTACTTTTGCGCGATATTTTGTAAAACTATGCCCGTAATGGGTCTGTTTGCTATTGGAATATTATTATAGATAAAAGTATGTATTGGACATTAGAACTGGCTTCGAAATTAGAGGATGCTCCATGGCCTGCTACGAAAGAAGAATTGTTAGACTACGCGAATCGAATTGGAGCCCCGGCAGAAGTAATTGAAAACTTGCAGGAGTTGGAAGATGAGGATGAAGAGCAATACGAAAGTATATTGGATATTTGGCCCGACTATCCAACCCAAGACGAGGATTTCTTCTTTGATGAGGAAGAGTACTAAGCGCGTTTTAGCTCTTTTGGTAGGGATTGTCGCGGCGGTAACTGCGAGTGCGCAGTTTGATCCGCAAATGGGGCAATATATGTATATGCCGACGTCCTATAATCCCGGTGCGGTAGGAGAAGGAGGATTGATGAAAGTGGCGGGTGTGCATCGAATGCAGTTCGTGGACATCGCTAACGCACCGATGAGTACGTGGTTTACGTTTTGCTCGCCTTTTGTGATCGGAAAAACGAACCATGGCGCAGGAGTGAGATTTTTGAATGACAGGTACGGTTTATTTACTACGCAATCGTTTTATGTGCAGTATGCCTACCGTCAGAAATTAGGGAACGGATATTTGGGAATAGGACTTGATTTGGGATTCGTGAATGTGGGATTTAAAGGGGATTCGATTAACTTGAGTAAGTTAGGGGATGACTATCACGACGCCAATGACCCGGTACTTCCGACGGGAAGTAAATCCGGAATGAAATTTGACATGAGTGTGGGTTTATACTACAGCACCGCTACTTGGTGGGTTGGCGCGAGTTACAGTCATTTGACGAGGCCGCGTGTGGACTGGACGGACGGAACGAGTAGTGCGCAACAGGTGGTGACATTAGCCGGTACGATGTATGTCGTGGGCGGATACCATTTCCGCTTAAAGAACTACCGGGAATGGATGTTGACGCCGAGTGCGATGGTGATGACGGATTTCTCGAGTTGGGATGTGAACCTGACGTTAATGTGTGATTATAAGGATCGCTATCGTTGGGGGCTCGGCTATCGCATCGCCGGAAGTGTCAATATATTGTTGGGAATTGATGTGATCTCGGGTTTGCAAATCGGATATACGTGCGAGTTGCCGACCAACAAACTGCTGCTGGAGAGTTATGGCAGCCACGAGGTGTATCTGGCTTACGGATTTGATATCCTGAAGCCGAAACGAACCAACAAATACAAATCGGTAAGATATTTGTAAATATATAGTAATATATATTATATATATAGTATTAGAACATTAATCGATTAAAAACTAATATGAAAGTAACAAAATTGTTGCCATTGATCGCTTTAGCAGCGATGATGATGGTTAGTTGCAACAAGCCGGTCGGTGAACTTGTAGGCGCATACAAGTCAACCAATTTTAAGGAGGCTAATCCTTATGGCATGTTGTTTATCAAGAAAGGTTCTTTTATGATGGGTGCCAACACGCAGTCTGCTGTCTTTGAGCAGCCGGATAACGTGGTGATGGTTACGGTAGATGCCTTCTGGATGGATGAAACCGAGATTACCAACAATGAGTATCATCAGTTCGTTAACTGGGTACGCGACTCGATTGCATTGACCAATCTGGTGGCTGCCGGTTTGACAGACTATGCTATTCAACCCAAAGATGAGGACTTCGATGAAGAGAACTTCTCGCTGAATTGGGCGCGTAAGGTGCCTTGGAAGAGCAAGGAGGAGGATATCGTAGATGCATTGTCTCCTATGTTCTATTCGGATGGTAAGTTGAAAACCAACGGTTTGCACTATCGCTATAGTTGGGTGAATATGGATGAGGCTCTGCCGCAACGTAATAAATTCGATGTGGCTACCAGTTCCTATCCTCCCGGAGCTACTGTTCGTGTAGATACCTTCTGGGTAAACGAGATCGGCGAGATCAAGGACTCGACGATTTATCGTCCGTTGAAGGAGCCGAAAGATCTGCTTACCACGAAGATTATTTGTATCTATCCGGATACCTTGGTATGGGCACGTGACTTCCAGTTTGCGTACAATGACCCGTTGCTCCAGATGTACTTCAAGCACCCGGGTTATGCGGAATACCCTGTAGTGGGTGTTACCTGGGAGCAAGCTCATGCTTTCTGTAATTGGCGTACCAAATACTTCAATACCTATTCGGCTATCGAGGCAAACGACTACCGTCTGCCGACGGAGGCGCAGTGGGAGTACGCTGCTCGCGGCGGTCGTAAGATGGCCATGTATCCGTGGGGTAGTAATTATGCCCGCGACGGCAAAGGCTGTTTCTTCGCTAACTTCAAGCCGTACCGTGGAGCTTACAACGATGATACGGGAACTACGACTATGAAAGTGGCTCAGTTCCGTCCGAATGACTTCGGTCTGTTCGACATGGCCGGAAATGTATCGGAGTGGACTAACTCTGCTTACCAGAGTGCGGCCAATACGCATATTCATGACTTGAATCCGGATTACAGTTATATGGCTCGTAAGGCCGATCCGGACATCTTGAAACGTAAAGTGGTAAAGGGTGGAAGCTGGAAGGATATCAGTTATTTCATGCAGTGCGGCGTACGTACCTACGAGTACCAGTATGAGAGCCGTCCGTACATTGGTTTCCGCTGCGTTCGTTCGTATATCGGTGATTAATCCAATTTAGAAAATATTTAAACAAACAATACTATTATGGCTACAGAAAAGCAAGGTTTATGGGATCGATTCATGCACTGGTATGAGTCGTATGATGGTAAGAACAAAGTAAATATCATCTATTCGGTAGGTGCATCGGTCGTTATTATCGGTGCGTTGTTTAAGATTTTGCACTGGCCCGGTGCAAGTACCGTGTTGATGATAGGTATGTTTACGGAGGCCTTCCTGTTCTTGATCGGAACATTGGAGCATCCGCATCCTGAATACCACTGGGATAACGTATTCCCTCAGTTGTTGGAGTACGGTACAAAGCCTGAATTATTGGAAGAGAAATCGAAATTGCCGAGACCGACCTTGTTGGGTGCCGGTGTAGCCGGATCACCTGTTACTGCTGGTCTCTCTGTTCCTGCTGCAGCAACTGCAGGTGCTACGGTTGAGGGCGGTGTAGGTACGGCAAAAGTGCCGACACTGAAAGAAGAGGACTTGAAAGCTTTGAAAGACGGTATTGCTAATCTGGCAAGCACTGCTACTCAATTTGCTGAGTTGGGCAAGGTGGCTCAAACCGGTGTTAAGCTGAATGAGAAACTGGCTGCAGCAGAAGTGGCTACTGAGGCTTACGCAAATGCAACAGCAGGTTTGGCGCAAAGTTATGCACAAATCAGCGGTGATATGAATAGCGTAGCCGATGAGACCAAAGCATATAAATCGAGCGTAGAAGAGGTAGGTAAGAAATTGGCTTCTTTGAACTCTGTATATGAATTGCAACTCCAGGCTGTTAATGCTCAGATCGAAGCGCAGAAGAATGCTGCAGCGGCTGCTAAGGAAGCAGCTGAGGCACAAGTAGCTTTCGCTACCGGCGCTAAGCAATTGCAGAAACAAGTAGCTGACCTGAACGGTATCTACGGTAATATGCTGAACGCACTGGCATAACTCAATCGAAGCTTAGTACAAACAATAAAAACATTCAGTAATGGGTGGAGCAAAAAACTGTCCGGAAACCCCGAGACAAAAAATGATTGGTATGATGTACTTGGTGCTCACCGCCATGTTGGCGTTGAACGTAAGTACGGATATCCTCAATGGTTTTACATTGGTGGATAACAGTCTGCACTCCTCTATCGCTGCATTGGACACTCGTAATGCGAAATTGTATGCGGACTTCAAGGCGGCTAATGCCGATAACCCGGAGAAGACGCAGGAGTGGTTCGATAAAGCAAAAGAGATTCAATTACGTGCAGATTCGCTATATAACTATCTCCAGAACTTCAAATTGCAATTGGCCATCATGGCGGACGGTAAAGGTCGTGTAGCAGACTTGCAGGCGGAAGGTGTGGATCCGACGATGCATATTGAGGGTAACTCTAACTTGGACGTAACCGGTACGTATGCTATTGTGCAAGGTCATGGTCTGGAACTGAAACAAATCGTAGCCTACTATCGCGACTATGCAGCCGGACTGGTAGAGACTGATGCGGAGTTGCGTAATGCAATTATGCAGAATCTCGCAACAGAACGTGGTTACAACGCACACGAGAAAGATTCTTGTGACTGGGAAGTTGCCGTATTTGATGGTATGCCTGTCGGTGCATCGGTTACTATCTTGACGAAGATGCAGAACGACGTTCGTACAACAGAGGGTCAGATCATTCAGTATCTGATGGATCGTACGGATGCAGGTGACTTGCGTGTAAACAAACTGAACGCGTACGTGATCCCGAATTCGAACTACGTGATTCGCGGTGGAAAATATTCGGCACAGATCATCTTGGCTGCAGTGGATTCAACACAACGTCCTGAATACTATGTAGAGGGTCAGCGTATCAACGACCATGGTATCTACGAAGTAGTTGCTTCGGGTGTAGGTGCTAAGAAATACTCGGGATGGATTGCTTATCAGAATCCTTCGACCGGTGAGATGGAGAAACTGCCGTTTGAGAGTACCTATAGTGTTGGCGAACCGGCTGTGACGATTTCGAACGTTGACTTGAATACGATGTATCGTGGTCATGATAACAAGTTCTCGATTTCTGTACCGGGCGTATCAAACGATAAGGTAAAAGTATCCGTTAACGGCGCTACGATTCGTCAGCAAGGTGGTTTCTGGATTATCAAACCGAACCAAACCGCCAAAGAGGTAACCATCTCTGTATCCGCTGAGTTGGATGGTAAGATGCAGACGATGGGTAGCCAGAAATATAATATCAAACCGCTGCCGAAACCGCAAGGTTATTTGAAATTCGGAGACGCTGAGTACAACGGTGAGAAGGGTGTACCTCGTAATGCGCTTCTCAGCAGTTCTTCTCAGATCATCGCTTCTTACGGTCCTGATGGTATCTTGAACCTGAACTTCAAAGTGGTAGGTTTCAAAGCGAACATCGGTGGTACTATTACTGATTCGGATGGTAGTAAGTTCAGCCGCGATCAGTTAAATCGTATGGAGAAGTTAAAGAAGGGAAATACGGTGATTATTATGGGTATCCGTGCTCAAAGTCCGAGTGGCGAGGTGCTTTCCTTGAACCCATTCCCTCTAACCTTGAATTAATACGTAATTATTATGATAAAGAAACTTAGTATTATTGCTTGCTTCGTGCTTGGTATTACTACTGCGCAGGCACAGCATATTCCGACTCAGTTCTTGGATGAGTATGGTTCTGCTCGTATCACGACGGAAGAGTTTTCCAGCGCACATGATACAGTGGTGATGATCAACCATCGTATTGATGATGTTATCTGGGCACGCTATGTATATCGTATTATTGATATGCGCTTTAAGCAGAACTTCCAGTTGTACTTCCCTGTTTTGTCGGATGACCCGGACTATCGTAACCTCTTCAAAGTAATTACCGATGCGGTTATAGATGGTATGCCTATCTTTGAGAAACAGACCGGTACGATTAAGCCAGACTTCAAGCAAGAGCCGGCTGCAAAAAAAGTTATCCCGGGTATGTTCTTGCAAGGTAACCCGTTGGATGGTGATCCGGATTTGGATATCTCTACGTCCAATGATATGGTCGTACACTATGACTCGATTGAGGATGAGTTCAGTTTCAACTTCTATCCCTACGAATCCTTGGTTCGTAACCAGGTGAAATATCTGACGCAAGAGGTTGTGTTCTTCGATAAGCACACATCGCGTCTGCATACGAAGATTATTGCTATTGCGCCGTTGTACTCCGAGCGAATTACTATAACGGATTCGACGCAAGTAATGGGTGCGCTGAACGAGTCTATTATGTTCTGGGTACCGTTTGACCTGTTACGTCCTTATCTGGCGATGCAGTATGCCATCCCGAACCGTAACGAGACCAAGCGTGTGACGTATGACGAGTTCTTCCAGAAACGTCTGTACACCTCTTATATCGTTGGCGAGGGTAATATGTATAACCGCTGGATTCCGGATTATGCCAACACGTATGAGGATATCAAGAAAGAACAAGACCGTATAGCTACGGAGTTGCTTAATTTTGAACAAGACCTTTGGGAATACTAATGCGTAAACATCGTTTTAGAAATTCCTACTTTATTTCCGCCGTCAGTGTTTCGCTTGTGTTATGCCTGATCGGCTTGGAATGTGTGCTCCTGCTATCTGCAGGAGCGCTTGTTACGCGCATGCGCGAGAACATCACCGTAACAGCGGTCTTGACGAAGGACGCAGATAGCATCCAATGTGCACAATTGGAGACAATATTTGCGAACCCGCAGCATTATAGCGGATATACCTATATTTCTGCACAACAGGCTTTAGAAGAACATATCCGTTCTTTGGGTGAAGATCCTACAACCTTCTTGGGTTATAATCCCTTATCGGCCAGTTATGAGATTCACCCTACCGATGCCTTCAGTCATCCGGATAGTCTGGTGTTGATGGCAGAACAGTTAAAAGCGCAAGAGTGTGTGCAGGAAGTGATTTATCCTCGTGATTTGGCGGATTTGATGACCAGTAACGTGCATCATATCACTTTCATCCTGTTGATAGTTGCATTGGTGTTGCTGCTGGTATCCATGGTACTCATCGTCAATACGATTCGTCTGCAGATCTATGCCAAGCGTTTTATCATCAACACGATGACACTGGTAGGGGCTACATCTTGGGTGACCCGTCGTCCGTTTGTTCGTCGTAACATGTTGATGGGATTCTTGTCCGGTGTCGTGGCGCTATTGGTATTGAGCGGAGTAGTGTATTATGTAAACGAGAAACTCGGAGTATTGCTTTTCCCGCTTACTTGGCAGAATATTACCTTTGTGGCCGTAGTGGTGCTGGCATCCGGTTTGCTCATTACCTTGTTCGCATCGCTGATTGCTACCGGTCGTTATATCCGGATGGATAATAATTCGCTATACGAAATATAAGTCTTCTTATTGATATGAAACAATCCTTATCCAAAATAAATCTTATTTTGATTGCGATTTCCTTTGCAATCATCATCATCGGTTTTGCATTGATGGCAGGAGCTCCATCCGGAGAGGAATATAATCCGGATATCTTCTCTACCCGTCGTATTACCGTAGGACCGATGATCTCGCTATTCGGTTTTGTCTTTATGCTTTTTGCCATCCTTTTCCGTCCTAAGAAGAAATGAGTTGGTTCGAAGCATTGATATTAGGTATTGTGCAAGGACTTACTGAGTTCTTGCCTGTATCGTCGTCAGGTCATTTGGAGATCGGTCAGGTTTTGTTAGGTTCGTCCAGTGAGGAGAATCTGACGTTCGCCATTATTGTTCATGCCGCTACGGTTCTCTCCACCTTAGTCATCCTTTGGTATGAGGTGGTGCGTTTATTCAAAGGCACCTTCAGTACATGGAAATGGAATGCGGAGAAGGACTACGTGGCGAAGATTTTGGTTTCGATGATCCCGGTGTTTATCGTGGGTATGTTCTTTAAGGACCAAGTAGAGTCGCTTTTTGGTAACGGGCTGCGTTTAGTAGGTGTTTGTTTGCTGATTACGGCTTTCTTGTTAGCGCTCAGCGAGTGGCTTCAAAAGCGTCGTCAGAACAGTGGACATGAGGTGACTTATAAGGATGCTCTGATCATCGGTGTGGCGCAGGCTTGTGCTGTGTTGCCGGGTTTGAGCCGCTCCGGCACTACTATCGCAACCGGCCTGCTTTGCGGTGTAAAAAAGGAAAGTGTGGCTCAGTTCTCTTTCCTGATGGTGCTCATCCCTATTATGGGCGAGGCACTGTTAGATATGATCAAGTTGCTTAAAGGAACGATGGAAAGTGATCTGGCGTTGTTGCCGGCTGTTGTGGGATTCCTGGCGGCTTTTGTAACCGGTTGTTTTGCGTGCCGTTTCATGATCGAGATAGTACGCCGTCAACGCTTGGTATGGTTCGCTCTCTATTGTGCTATTGTAGGCTCCGTAACCCTTATCGCTACGCTTTGTTGATATGTGGGACTTTGAACAAGGAGAAGTGCTGGCGTTCGATAAGCCGCTTCACTGGACTTCCTTTGACTTGGTGGCTAAGCTGCGGTGGAACCTCTGTCGTAAACTGGGAAAGAAAAAACTGAAAGTGGGGCATTCCGGGACGCTGGATCCTTTAGCAACGGGTGTCGTGATTGTTTGCACGGGCAAAAAGACCAAACTCATCGATCAACTGCAATACGATGTAAAGGAATACGTAGCCACCATGCAATTAGGTGCTACAACGCCTTCGTACGACTTGGAAAAAGAGGTGGATGCTACCTATCCTACAGCACATATCACGCGTGCTCTGATAGATGAGGTGATTCCTACTTTTCAAGGCGAACAATGGCAAACTCCTCCTGCCTTCTCTGCCATTCAGATAAATGGGAAGCGTGCGTATGAGTTTGCTCGCAAAGGCGAAGAAGTGGAACTTAAACCCCGATTGCTGGTAATAGACGAGATAGAGGTACTGGAATTCGACCAACAGTCCATGCAATTGACGATTCGCGTCGTATGCTCCAAAGGAACATATATCCGAGCATTGGCACGGGATATTGGAGAACGTTTGAAATCCGGGGCTCATTTGATAGCTTTACGTCGCACTCGCGTGGGAAACACCCGCGTAGAAGATTGCTTAACGATAGAAAAATTTTTAGAACAACTCAATAATTGCGAACTTAAAAGTTCGAGTGAAACAAGATAAGATATGTACAAGTCCAATGATATGCGCCTCTGCCAGTTTCGGTTCAAACTGCCGGAGGAATTGATTGCTCAGTTCCCGGCTCCTTATCGTGATGATGCGCGCCTGATGGTGCTTCATCGTAAGTCAGGAGAGGTAGAGCATAAGAAATTGTCCGAGATGATTCAATATTTCGACGAGGGCGATTTGTTTGTATTCAATGATAGCAAGGTCTTCCCGGCTCGTTTATGGGGCCGTAAGGAGAAAACGAATGCTTTGATTGAAGTGTTCTTGTTGCGCGAGTTGAATCATAAGACCCGTTATTGGGATGTGTTGGTTGAACCGGCACGTAAGATTCGTATCGGCAATAAACTAACCTTCGAAGGAGATCCTGCTATTGTGGCGGAGGTTATTGATAATACGACCAGCCGTGGACGTACTTTCCGTTTCTTGACAGACTATGACAACGAGGAGTTCGTGCCGCGTCTGTATGCATTAGGTACAGCCCCGCTGCCCAAGTATATTCGTCGTCCGATGGACCCGCGTGTACAAGAGCAATATGAACAGGTCTTTCATGATCTGCCGGTAGAGGAGATGGACGCGGAGCGCTATCAGACGATTTTTGCGGACAAGGTAGGTGCTGTAGCTGCACCGGCAGCCGGCTTGCACTTCTCCAAACAGCTGCTTAAACGCATGGAGATTCATGGTATTGAAACCACCTTCCTGACCAGCCATGTGTCGCTTGGAATTTTCAAGGAGATTGATGTGGAGGATTTGACAAAGAATAAGATGGAGTCGGAGCAAATCATCTTATCCGAGAAGATGGCGGAGGCAGTGAACAAGGCGCATGCGAACCAGCGTCGTGTATGTGCAGTAGGCACAGAAGTGATGCGCGCTATGGAGCATGTAGCCGGTACAAACGGTCAACTCAAAGCGTATGACGGTTGGACCAATAAGTTTATCTTCCCGCCCTATAATTTCTCGGTGGCAAATAGTTTCTTTGTCAACTTCTATATGCCGGAGTCGAGTCAGTTATTGATGGTGGCTTCTTTTGCCGGATACGAAGAGACGATGCGTGCTTATGAGATAGCGATCCAAGAAGGATATCGTTTCGGTGACTACGGTGATGCGATGTTGATTGTAGACTAATGAAGGTACGAATTGATCCATCTTGGCAACGCGTTCTGCAAGCGGAGTTTGATAAGCCTTATTTCGAACTCTTAACCCAGTATGTGCGCCAGCAATATCAGACCCGTCGGTGTTTTCCTCCGGCTGGTCTGATTTTTAATGCCTTTGATTCCTGCCCCTTTGATAAGGTCCGTGTGGTGATCATCGGTCAGGATCCCTACCATGAGGAAGGACAGGCCATGGGACTGAGTTTCTCTGTGCCGGACGGAGTACAGATTCCTCCATCATTGGTGAATATCTACAAAGAGATACATCGCGATTTAGGAACTCCTATTCCCGCTACGGGTGATCTGCGTCGGTGGGCGGAACAGGGTGTCTTATTGTTGAACGCTACTCTTACCGTAGAGGCGCATAAAGCAGGTAGTCATCAAGGTAAGGGATGGGAAGAGTTGACGGATGCTGCGATAGAGGCGCTTAATAAGGAACGAGAACACCTTGTCTTTATGCTTTGGGGCTCTTACGCACAACGAAAAGGACAGTTCATTGACCGAAAGAAACATCTTGTGTTGCAGACTTCGCATCCTTCGCCGCTGTCTGTTTACCGAGGCTTTGACGGATGCGGACATTTCTCGGCGGCCAATAACTATCTTGTGCAACATGGTCAAACACCTATAAACTGGTAAATATGAAAAAACTATTGCTCATAGATGCCTACGCGATGATTTTTCGCGCCTACTACGCTTTTATCCGCGCTCCGCGCATGAATAGCAAAGGAGAAAATACCTCTGCCATCTTCGGCTTTGCGGTTACGCTCGATGACCTGGTTCGGAAGATCAATCCGACCCATGTGGGGGTGGCTTTTGATCCCGCAGGAGGAACTTTCCGTCACGAAGCCTTTGAGCAATATAAGGCACAACGTCCTGAGACACCGGAAGACATTCGAAAAGCTGTTCCGGTGATCAAGCAGTTATTGGAAGCGATGAATATCCCCGTGCTGGAAGTGCCCGGTTTTGAGGCGGATGACGTGATAGGAACGTTGGCACATCAGGCCGAGGATGCAGGATTTGAAGTATATATGGCTACGCCGGATAAAGACTATGGTCAACTTGTATCTAACCATGTGTTTATGTATCGGCCGCGTCATACTGGAGGCTTTGAACTGATGGGACCGCAAGAGGTGTGCGCTAAATATGGCTTGCAACGCAAGGAACAGGTGATTGATTTGTTGGGACTGATGGGCGATGCCAGTGATAACATTCCCGGATGTAAAGGAGTGGGAGAGAAAACGGCAGTAGCGCTGTTGCAACAGTTCGGCTCAATAGATAACATGTTGGCCAATACCGACCAGATAAAAGGTGCGCTTCGTCAGAAAGTGGAGTCCCAGACGGAAGAGATTAAGTTCTCCCGTTTCTTGGCAACTATCCGCACAGATGTCCCTATCACGTTGGATGAGAACCTGTTGACGAAAAAAGAGCCGAATATAGAAGCACTTACTGCGCTCTATCGCGAATTGGAGTTCAATACCTTATTGCGTAAGATTTCCCCTTCTGCTCCAACGGCACCCGCTGCACCGACCACTCCGTCCCGTTCGGCCAAAGCTGTTCCCGAAGACCCGTCTCAATTGGATCTTTTTGCTTCCTTCGAAGCGCCTGCTGCTGAACCTGCACCGGCCGCTTACGATACCATTGAAAATAGGTTATGCCAATATCTGCTGAATCCCGAAGTGGCCTTTAATCCCTATAAGGAACCGGATTGGGATGCGCTGAAAGCAGACACCGACTTATGGAATCTGTACAACGAAGTAGAACTCCCGTTAGTCGAAGTCTTACGGGAGATGGAGAAAGCCGGAGTGCGCGTGGATGCAGAGAAACTCAAGCAAGCCGAACAGGTGTTAACGGTCGAATTAAACCAGCTGGAACAACGTATTTATGACTTGGCCGGTGAGAAGTTTAATATCAATAGTCCGCGCCAAGTAGGAGAATTGCTTTTTGATAAACTCAAACTGGATACCAAGGCCAAGAAATCCAAAACCGGTCAGTATTCAACATCAGAGGAAGTGCTGATGGGCCTCAAAGAGAAGCACGCAATAGTGGGGCTGATCTTGGAATATCGCGAACTGAAAAAACTGGTCACTACCTATATCTCTGCGCTTCCGAGTTATATTGCTGCGGATGGAAAGATTCACACGACCTATAACCAGACCGTCACAGCTACGGGACGTTTGTCCAGCAGCAATCCGAACCTGCAGAACCTGCCAATTCGTTCGGAACGGGGACGTTTCATTCGTGAAGCGGTTATTCCGGACGAAGGATGTCGCTTCTTGAGTGCGGACTATAGTCAGATAGAGTTGCGATTAATGGCGCATTTTAGTCAGGATGCTCATATGTTGGCAGCTTTTCGCAGCGGACAAGATATCCATGCCGCTACAGCCGCACGCATCTACGGTCTGCCGATAGAGCAGATCACCAAGGACCAGCGGCGCAAAGCCAAAACAGCTAATTTTGGTATCATCTATGGCATCTCTGCTTTTGGTTTGGCGCAGCAATTGGATTGCTCCCGCGCTGAGGCGAAACAACTTATTGACGACTATTTTGCCGCTTTCCCGAGTGTCATCCGATATATCGAGTCGCAGAAAGAACTCGCGCGTCAACGCGGCTATGCGGAGACGCTTTTCGGCCGCAAACGCTATCTTCCGGATATTAACTCCCAGAATGCGACAGTACGTTCCTTCGCGGAACGAAACGCTGTCAATGCCCCGATACAAGGAACGGCTGCGGATATCATTAAAATGGCGATGGTGTCCATCCATAGACGATTGAAAGAAGAAGGACTCAAGGCGCAAATGATCATGCAGGTACACGACGAGTTGAACTTCAATGTGCCGAAAGGTGAAGTGGAACGCGTACGTGAGATAGTAGTAAATGAGATGCAAAATGCCGTTCATTTGTCCATTCCTTTGATTGCTGAATGCGGAGTAGGAGAAAACTGGCTTGAAGCTCATTAATATCATATTAGCAATTCGTATTCTCTGTATCGGGAATAGTTTCTCGTGGGATGCCGTGGAGCAAGAACTTGTTCCGCTGTGTGAGGCGTCGGGAGTAGAAGTGGAAATCCATAATTTGTATTATGGAGGCTGTTCCTTGGAACAACATGCGCAATTTCTTTTGCTCGATACGGCTGCCTATTCCCATCGTGTGTGCACGAATGCGACCCCGCGCGTTATACAAGATACCATTTCCCTTCGACAAGCGCTTCAAAACGGCACATATGATTATATCTCTCTGCAGCAAGCCAGCCATGACAGCGGAATACGTTCGTCATATGAACCTTGGCTCGGCATGCTGATAGACACCGTGAAATCGTATCAGCCGGATGCGCAACTATGTTGGATGCAAACTTGGGCATATAGTCAGAATGCTACTCACTGGGCCTATCCTCTTTATCAAAATGATCAGCAAATAATGTACGACAGCATCGTGGCTTGTCTGCAGATACCTCTTGCGCATCAATTACTTGTTCTTCCCTGTGGTGCTGCAATTCAGTTGGCTCGCAAAACGAAACTGGGAGATACGCTCTGCCGCGACGGATATCATCTCAATTATGTATATGGTCGTTACACCGCCGCGTGTGTGTGGTATGAATATATCACCGGTAAGGACGTGCGAAAAAATAAATATAGAAATACGCAAATGACCGGTCAACAACGTCGATGGACGCAAAAATCGGCACACCAGGCTATCCAAAATGCTAAAAATGCACTTTTTTAGAAAAAAGTTGCTAAAAAATTTGCGTATATGAAAAAAAAGCAGTACTTTTGCACCCGCTTTTGAATCGAAGGCACCTTGGTGCCGAGAAAAATCGCTTCTTAAGCGCTTTTGAAAAGAACAACCCTTGGTGCGGTAGTTCAGTTGGTTAGAATACCGGCCTGTCACGCCGTAGGTCGCGAGTTCGAGTCTCGTCCGCACCGCCTCTTTTCATAGAGAATGACCAGCGAAAGCTGGTTAACTTTTCAAAAGCAATGGTCCATTAGCTCAACTGAATAGAGTACCACACTACGGATGTGGGGGTTGCAGGTTTGAATCCTGCATGGATCACATGAGTTAACTGAAAAATGCGTCTGAAAATTTACTTTCAAGCGCATTTTTTTGTTAAGGTTTGTAAGCTGTCACACCGAAGGGTGACGGATTACGAAGAAATCCTGCAAAATATGCGAGTTATAGTTCAACGTTGTTCGCGCGCGGAGGTGCGCATAGAAGGAGAAGTAGTAGGTGCTATCCGGCGCGGTTTTATGGTGCTGGTGGGTATAACGGACGGAGATACGCGTGCGCAAGCCGATCTCTTGGCTAAAAAAGTAGCCCAGATGAGAGTGTTTGAAGATGCAGATGGAAAAATGAATCTGGGGCTCAAGGAGGTTGGCGGCGCTATTTTGAGTATATCGCAATTTACCCTTTATGCGGATTGCCGCAAAGGTAACAGACCGAGTTTTATTCGTGCAGCGCGTCCTGAAGTGGCGGAGCCGCTATACGAGTATTTCAATAGCGTGTTGCGCGACAAATATGATTTGCACGTTGAGACCGGCCGTTTCGGCGCCGATATGAAAGTGGACTTTATTAATGACGGACCCGTGACAATTATTTTGGACTCTTCTGCCATTTTGGCAGATAATATGCCTATGGCATAGTAGTTGTTCCACGTCGTATAGGCGTTAATTATATGGATTATGAAAAAAGAACAGATAGAAGAGCAAGTAGAGAATCAAGAGCAGGAACTCCAAGAGCAAGTCGAGGAAACGCAAACCCCGACCACCGAAGAGTTAGAAGCACGAATTGCGGAATTGGAGGATAAGAACCTGCGTATGATGGCGGAGTTTGATAACTATCGTCGTCGTACCAATAAGGAGAAACTGGACTTGATGGCTACGGCCGGAGAGGGCATCTTTAAAGAGATGTTACCTTTGATAGACGATTTTGAACGTGCTACTGAGGCTATGAATAAAACCGATGATATTGAGGCTGTGAGGGAAGGAATACGTCTGATTCAGCAGAAGTTTATATCTTTCCTGGACAAGCATGGTGTTCATGCCATTGAAACCGAAGGAGCCGATTTTAATACGGATGAGCATGAGGCGGTTACTACTTTTGCTGCAGGTGAGGAGCAGAAAGGGAAAGTAATTGACTGCACCCAGCGTGGCTATAAATTGGGAGATAAGGTCATTCGGTTTGCCAAAGTAGTCGTAGGAGAATAATGCTAAACCTTAAAATGAAATAGTCTTATGGCAGAGAAAAGAGATTACTATGAAGTGCTGGGTGTGGAGAAAACAGCCAGCGCAGAAGAAATAAAAAAGGCCTATCGCAAGAAAGCGATACAATACCACCCTGATAAAAACCCGGGCGATAAAGAGGCTGAGGAGAAATTCAAGGAGGCAGCTGAGGCATACGAAGTGCTTTCTGACCCGCAGAAACGTCAGCGTTATGATCAGTTTGGTATGGCTGGCATGCAAGGTGCAGGTGGATTCTCCGGAGGCGGAATGTCCATGGAAGATATCTTCTCGCATTTCGGTGATATCTTCGAGGGAGCCGGATTTGACTTCGGCGATATCGGAGAGATGTTTATGGGCGGTCGCGGCCGCAGTCGTGGTACGCGTGTGCAGCGCGGTAGTGATATGCGCATTAAAGTGCGTCTGACGCTTGAGGAGATTGCGAAAGGATGCGAGAAGAAAATTAAAGTGCGTAAACTCGTTGCTTGTGGCGATTGCCATGGAACAGGAAGCCAAGATGGAACTACCGAGACCTGTCCGACCTGTAAGGGTTCCGGACGAGTCATCCGCCAGCAGCGTGGCATCTTCGGTATGATGCAAGTGCAGGCAGATTGCGATACGTGCGGCGGAGAAGGACGTATCATCAAAAATAAATGTCCGAAATGCGGTGGCCAAGGAGTCGTTCGAGATGAAGAGGTTATTACCATCACGATTCCAGCCGGAGTGGCCGGTGGTATGCAGTTGACCGTTCCGGGTAAAGGAAATGCAGCGCCGCATGGCGGTGTAGCCGGTGATTTGCTCGTGCTGATTGAGGAAGAAGAACACAAGGATTTCATTCGCCAAGAAAGCGATTTGGTATACAACTTACTGCTGGATATGCCGACGGCGGTGTTAGGAGGTCAAGTGCAGATTCCTACGTTGACAGGCGATGTTAAAATCACCATTACCCCGGGTACCCAGCCCGGAAAGGTGTTACGGATGCGAGGGAAAGGACTTCCGCGTATCGACCAATACGGCCGGAGTTACGGCACGGGCGATTTGCTAATCAACGTAGGTGTGTATATTCCGGAGAAACTCAATAAAGAGGAACGCAAACTGATCGAGCAACTGCAGGACAGTCCGAATATTGCTCCGGGCTCGGCGGATAAGAAGAACTTCTTCCGTAACCTGTTCGGCATATAATTTAAATTCAGAATGCGCAATATGACAAAGCACATAGGATTCTGGCTCCTTATTTGGGGAGTGTTGGATTTGCTGTGTGCTTTGTTTTGTGAGATTCATGCTGATGAAGCGTATTATCGGCTCTACGGACAGTTCCTCGATTGGGGCTATTTTGATCACCCGCCAGTGGTGGGTTTGATGACTGCAATCAGTGGTGCTATGGTGCCTGAAACAAGTCTGATGCTCAAGAATTTGAGCGTTAGGCTTGTAACTGTTTTAATCCATATGGCCACGGTCTATGTGGTTTGGAAGACGATAGAAGAGAAAGTCCGTAATTCGCCCTCCTCCCTTTTCTGTTTCCTGCTTGTGGCCGCTTCGATCCCTATGTTCTGTGCATACGGATTCATGACAACACCCGATGCCCCGCTCCTGTTCTTCGCTGCTGTCTTTTACTACGCCTATCGTAAGTTTACAACCGATAGACAATGGTCGACAGCTATCCTTTTGGGACTCAGTATCGCGGGAATGCTGTATAGCAAATATATTGCGGTCCTTGTTATCGCCTTTGCGTTGTTAGGTAACTTACGCTTGCTCCGTGACGGTAAAGCATGGGCGGCTGTAGGTATCGCAATAGTGTTGATGCTGCCTCATCTATGGTGGCAGTACGCGAATCATTTCCCGTCATTCACCTATCATTTGGTATCTCGTGCCACATCCTATCAAGTGCTTTATTCGCTGGAGTATCTGCCTAATCAATGGGCGGTGTTTAATCCGCTGGTATGGGCATTAATGCTGTGGATAGGCGCGCGACAGATTTGTCACAGTGATGCGTTCAAGCGTTCGCTGGGAATGACTATTTGGGGCTTCCAGGTGTTCTTTCTGATCATGACTTGCCGCGGACATGTGGAACCGCACTGGACGGTAGTAACAGCCATCCCCGCCATCATCCTTCTTACGGAAGAGACGGAGATATGGAAACGAGGTATCAAAATAGCACTGGCTTGTTGTGTGGGATTGGTATTAGTAGCACGCGTTGTCTTAATGCTTAATGTGCTGCCTGCACGCACCGGCTTAGCGAATAAACAACCTTTCTACGAACAATTGCATGCTGAAGCACAGGGCCATCCTGTCGTGTTTGACGGATCTTTCCAGGCCCCCTCGCTCTATCGTTTCTACTATAATGACGAGGCCGTACTCGTCCGTAATCTATATGACCGCTACACCCAGTTTGATCTATGGCATTTAGAACGCGAGTTGTTAGGGAAACCGGCCTGTGTACGCCGCAAAGGACAGGTATATATCACAGAATCGTTAAATGAGGAGGACTTGAGTGAATAGCAGTTGGCTGACCATATTACTTCGGTTTATCCGATTCGGCATTGTCGGCGCCAGTGGGATGGTGGTCGATTTCGGCGTGACATGGCTCTGCAAAGAGAAACTGCACTGGAACAAATACATCAGTAATTCCCTTGGTTTCATTCTTGCGGCCACTAATAACTATATCTGGAATCGTCTCTGGACTTTCCAGAGCACAAGCGATGCCGTAGCTCGGGAGTATACGTTATTCTTTATCATCGCCCTCATCGGCTTGGGACTGAATAACGGTATTATCTATCTCTTGCACGAGCGCTTGCATCTCAATTTCTACCTCAGTAAACTCATCGCCATCGGATGTGTAACGATTTGGAATTTTGTTATGAATTATGTCTTTACCTTCCATGCGTAAATATGGTCTTATCGGCTTGATGCTCCTATGCTCACGGCTCGTTTTCGGTTTCACACCCACCGGTGTGGCACCTGCTTTCTTCGGGCCGAATGCCTTGCCTGTCCCGGATATGTCGGATGGTTGTACGCAAAGCGAACTGAAGGTCGAACTGGCTGCAGACGCTTATTTTGGTTATGACGGCAGTCGCACGGCGGATATTTTTGCACGCGCGAGCGTGCCCCTCTTTACGCGATGGGCAAACATAAGCGTCTGGATGCCGGTATATGAATGGTACGACCAATATGACGGCAAAGGAAGCGGAGCCGGCGATGTATATATCGCGACGGAGATACAAGTGCTACATAATGAGTGGTTCAAAATAGAGAAAGCGAAGTATATCCCGCAAATGACCCTGCGTGCAGGAATGAAGACGGCCAGTGGAGGCCAGTTCGAACGACGCAGACATTTTGACAGTCCGGGGTATTTCTTCGATCTGTCTATCGGCCAGACGATTCCGATGGGTGCTGTATCCCTTCGCTTGGCGGGGTCTGTCGGATTCCTATGCTGGCAAACAGATAAGGCTCGGCAAAACGATGCCGTGATGTACGGCCTGCAAGCCCGATTACGGCACGAATATTTCTCCTTACAGACCACCTGGGGCGGTTACAAAGGATGGGAGAAACAAGGCGATGCACCGATGAGCTTGAAGATTAAAGCAGCCGGACATATTCACGGATTTGAACCCTTTGTGCAATATCAATGGGGAATTCAGGACTATCCCTTCCATCAGGTTCGTATAGGTTTGGCGTATAATGTGGATATACTGCCTAAGAAATAGATGGTATGATGAAACGTTTCTCACTACTTTTTGTAATATTCCCGTTGTGCACGCTTGCAGCGAACGCAGATAGTATCGAGGCCCAGGGTTTCTGGACGCGATATTCCAAGACTCCCCGATATATTTCGGTTGATAGCACGATGGCTGCCAAGCAGCAGGCACGTGCACAGCGACCGGTGCAATTCCTCTATGATGTGGATTTTACAACCTATTTCGATAATCGCGAATACCATGCTCCTTACCAGATTCCGCAAACCATATTCAATTTCCGCCTCTCGCCGGAGGTGGGCGTACGGTTGTTGGATCGCGCCGGAGGAGTGCATGACTTGGTGGCGGGTGTGAGTTATACTCAGCGTTTAGGAGGAAACTGGCGGGATGTGCAGTTTGATCCGATTGCTTATTATCAATTCCGTTATCGTGGTTTCTCGGTGGCTTTGGGTGCTATCCCGTATACGAAACGAATTAGCCCTATGCCCGATTGGTTACTGTATGATTCCATCGCCTATATGCATCCGAACATCCAGGGTGCCTATATGAGCTATCATGACGAACGGGGTTTTGTGGAACTGATGTGCGATTGGCGAGGCGCCCAGACAGATGTTCGCCGCGAAATGTTCCGTGTGATGCTGAACGGTCAATACCAATATAAATGGCTGCAAGTAGGAGGTCTCGCCCACTTGAATCATAAAGCCGGCTTTGCCAAGACGTATGAACCGGTGATGGATGATATCAATGCGAATGCGTTTGTCGGGACCGATTTGACACGTTATACTCCCTTGGATAGTCTGGCTATTCGCGTAGGGTATATCTTTGGCTGGCAGCGTGACCGGGCGACGAATGATAATTTCTATAACCACGGAGCTCTCATCGAAGTGTATGCTAACTGGTGGTTCTTGGGCGTGAAGAATACACTCTATGTGGGGGATAACTTACAGCCTTTGCGACCCAGAAATGCATACGTGTGTCTGGGCGATCCGTTCTATCAGTCGCGCTTGTATAACCGCACGGATCTGTTTATCTATCTTTATCGCAGCGAGTTCGTCGACTGCTATTTCTCCTGGAATATGCACTACGACACCTATCGCTTGCAACATCAGCAACAGGTCATCGTCCGTTTTGAGTTAGAACCGCTGATGCGTTCGCTCGCGCAGCCTACTGCCAAACAAACCTATATGAGAGCGCTATTTGACAAATGATATCCAATGAATTTGAGGTATGAAGAAAGTTCAGAATATAATATCCTATTTACCCTTTGTGGTTGTCCTGCTTTTGATGGCTTCCCTACCATTCCCTTATGGTCCGTTTCAGCGTATTGTATCCTATCTGATTGCCATCGTCTATCCATTGGATTATATAATCAACAAGCGATGGGAAGGGTGGAAGTGGTCATCACGTAAGTGGATATATGTGGTATTTATCGCTTTCTTCGCCTTGGTGCCTATATCGCAACTCTTTGATCCGATCAGGACTCCCTTATATAGTTTTACTCTGGAGCACTATGCGCCGTTTCTGATTATTGGCTTGTGTGGCATGTTCGGTATGACTGATAAGATCCGGTTGGATTATATAGCATGGGCGATGTTGGCTGTGAGTTGCGGAATTGTGCTTTATTTGATTGGTCGAGTAGGATTTGCCATCGATGGTTTATACAATTGGGCAGTAGCATTCAATACCTATCGTTGGGGCGAAGTAAACAGCCACATGGTCGTGAATCTCTATTTCAATCTCTCTCTTATTATGGGTGCGATGATATTGCTAGAGAGCCAATATAAATGGTCGGTAAAGGCTGCAACTGGCTTCTTAATGGTCTTCCCTATTTTCGCTTTGTCTATCTCGGAAGGGCGTACAGGATTACTGACGTTTTTGGTTTCTTCGCTGATATTAACCATCTATTATCTATTTACCCGTCGACGCTGGTGGATGATGACCATCATTACCTTCATAATAGCCGGTGTGGGAGTAATGGTTGGTACAAGCTCCCAATGGAAAGAGAAACCGGTTGCCGATAATCCGAGGATGTCGATATGGCGCGTGGAGTCACAAATGATACGAGAGAGACCCATCACAGGTTATGGTATCTGTTCGGCAAGGGAAGAGTTAATCTCACGCGGTTTGGCGGATGAGCAATTTAAAGATAGATACGCTTGCGAGATAGAGGGCGATCCACAATATCGCAAAAACGGAGTGGTGACTTACGAAAAGATGCACCCGCATAATGTCCTCTTAGAGAGTTGGGCTCAGTTCGGCATCATAGGCGTCTTGCTATTTATCGCATGCCTGATACTGCCATTCTGTATGAAGTTGGGAGAGTCGCAATTATATCTCGATCTGGCGGTGGTGGCCTTTTCTATTCAGGCCTGTTTTGAAAGTCTTGGAACGCATCTGCTTCCGCTCTGCTTATGCCTTCCAGTGTTGGTCTTCCATTATGCGCGAGAGTCTTCTGCATCCGCACGCCAAATGCCAAAAGGCGTGTAGGTGACATTATTATCCGTGTTCTCTTGCAACAAAGCCTTATTCGGCGCATAATTCGTATCAAAATGTTGGTGGTAACAGTGGAACTGCACCAACTGACATTTGCGCGAATACGCAAAGATTCCTTTTCGCGCCAACCTGAACTCCAGATCGATATCTTCGCCGTAACCCGGATATTGAAAGCGCTCGTCAAAACCGTTCACATCCATCAGGTCTGCTTTGTACATCGAGAAATTACATCCTAAGATATACCTCTTGCGTTCGTGAAGGAAGAGTCGTCTCATCCACTTGGGCAAACGGATCATTTGTTCCATCTGCGTTTTATGCGGACCAAAGAGTGTCTCTGCGAGTAGTTGAAAGAAGAGTCGCCAGCCGAAACTATGAGGAGTGAGAGGTTCCGATAAGAGTCGTTCGGTTGTCTTAGGAGTCAGTAATACCCGTCGCCCGGTAACCACTTCGCCCTGTTTGCGCGCTGCATAGTGTTCCTCCAGAAAATGGGGTTCTAACACACAATCTCCGTCAATAAAAACCAGATAGTCACTCTGTGCCGCCACTACGGCTTTGTTGAGGATAGCATTCTTTCGCCATCCCTTATCCTCGTGCCAAACGTGCCGGATGGGGAAAGGGTACGAGTGCGCAGCGTGCTCGATGAAAGCAGCAGCCTGCGGACCACTTCCGTCGTCTGCGATAACGACTTCAACGTCCTGCATTGTCTGAAGTGCTATACTCTCCAGCACTTTCTGCAGGAGCTCCGTCTTGTTGTAAAATGATATGATCAGACTTATTTTCGGCATATATATTGGTTTATCCCTTCGCAGCAGACGATGGCATTCTTCGCCTGCTGCTCACGGCAGTAACTCATGTTAACGGCTTGCGCTTCTTTGTCCCAGTTCTCCTTGTGATACAAGTGATACTGAACGGCTAAGTTTCTGAGCGAAATAATCTTCGCACCATGAGCGATCATACGCCATTCGATATCGTAGTCTTCGCCGGTAGCCGGCAGTTGGTAGTGTTCGTCAAAGCCGTTAATTGCGATCAAGTCCGCGCGGGACATGGACATATTACTTCCCACCAGATGCTTCACTCTTCTCCGCAGCCACTGAGCCGCTGTGCAATAAAAAGCTTCCTCTACGTACCGGCATCCCCTGCGGGCAAAGAGGTAAGGAAACAGGCATAAGTCCTCGCCTCGCATACATCGCTCGCTCAGTTCCGGATTCAGTTTGACGCGTTTCCCGGCTAATAGCACGCCTCTTTGTTGGTAGCGTACATGCCATTCGATGAACCGCGGATGTAACACGCAGTCGCCGTCAATGAAGATCAGCCAGTCATTCTTGGCTGCAGCGACAGCTCTGTTTAATGCTCGTTCTTTGCGCCAGCCTTCATCCGCTTGTGTCAGGTGCTGCATCGGCCAACGCCAAGCGTATGAAGTTACGAACGCTGCCATTCCTGCGTCTTCACCGTCTTCCGAGATGATCACCTCGAAGTCTTGTTCGGTCTGCTGCTCCAAACTATGCAAAACAGCATCCAACGCTGCGGTGTTCTTATAAACCGATATGATCAAACTGGCTTTCATAGATTTGTTATTCCCTGTCGGATATGTTTATACCATCGATGGGAGAGGATGTACTCTGTGTCTTTCTCTGCGTCTTCGCCCATCGTTTCTGCGTATGCAGTTGCTATGATGCGCAGCGCCTCGCGGTCGATATTCAACCGCTCAAAATTGCGTAATCGCTGTGTCAGGCTCAGTGACCGGCAGAAACGGATGCGGTTCAAATCGATCACTTCCACGCGGCTTCCGTTCTCATTAAAAAGGATGTTCCCTCCCGAATAATCGCGATGTAAGATTCCGCGTTGGTGTAGTGTAGCAGTGAATCGACCGATAGCTTGCAGGATCGTTGTCCTGTTCGGATACTCCGGTGCACCGATGAGCTCGTTGAAGGTGTGATGACATCCCGATTCCTGACATGCATACCAACTCTCTTGGAGCACTCCGCAAACCCGTTCTTCACGATAAGCAATGGGTTGCGGTGTCAGGTCCGTCATACGCCGGGCGTATTCATAACTCCGTCTGGCCTTGCTCTTACCGAACAAGCTGTACCAAAGACCGCGTAACAGCCCCGGCTTGGCAAACGCTTTTACTACTACTCCATCTATCTTACGCAGAGTGTTCCGCCGGGTAAAGATCACTTCTCCTGCTCTCCATTTACTGAAATCACCTACCTGCTTCACAGAACGGAAACGGTTCAGGAACTTACTCCATGAGCGATGGTAATGAAGTGGTCCGCCTAAATAGCGCTCCAGGTATTCCGGATGGCGTCGGTTAATCGCATCTACGATAACTCGTTTCTGCTGCTTGGCGTTTGTACGCCGCGAATGAGGTAACACACGATAGTAGAGACCTGTCTCCTCCAACCGGACATAACGACCGCCCAGTTCCATCAGACTCAACCAGAAATCCCAGTCTTCGCGGTAAATCTCTTCTTCGCAGAAACCGCCTACACGTTTCCAGTCCGACTTGCGGAAAAGCGATGTGATAGGAATCATGTTCTTCCGTGCCAACAACTCCGGACGATATTCCGGTAGCCTCCATTCTCCTTCTTTGACTCCGAAATAACAGGCGCGACATCCGACGATACGTACGTCCTCCTGCATCGCTTCTACCGCCTTCTCAATATAGTTCGGACTGATCTTGTCATCGGCATCCACCGGTAAAATCAACTCGCCTTTCGCCTCACGGATAGCATGATTACGAGCGGAAGAGACACCTGCGTTCGCTTGATGAATCACGCGCACTTCAGCGTGCAGGGCTGCAAACGCCTTGCTCTCCGCCAGACTCGTGTCGCTGCTGCCGTCATCCACTACAACTACCTCCAACGGCCGATATGTTGAAGCCACGATGCTTCCCAACGCCTCGCGGATATACGGCGCAGCATTGTAAAGCGGCACTATGACAGATACCAGCGGTTTCATATCTTATCCAAACCTTTCGTCAGTTTGCGCCAATAATAACGCAGAGGATTCGTATATTTGAGTTGTTTCCACGGCCGGCTGGAGTGGGGGATATGTACCACCGGATTGGAGATCTGCAGGATGTTCTCAAAACCCAACTGCCGAGACATATGACTGATCGGTACATCGTACCAACTCTTTTTCGGATCCAATTGTTGAAAATCATAGGCTTGCAGTAGCTTGTTCGTCAGTAGCGTGCAGCAGAACGAGAAACGTTTCTTGCATACACCGTCCGCTTTGATCTTCCGCGCATACTCGTACGGGAAATTAATCGCACCCTGCTCATCCGTCGTTACGGCAGCCACCATACCTGCTCTCGGCTTTTGACCCTCAACTATCAACTTCCCAATTGTCTCCGGTCGTACAATGACATCGCTTTCAATAATAATCAGGTCCTCTCCGTTTGCGATACATTTCCGCTGTGCGTCCATCAGTACCCATCGGTAATTAGGCGAGGGATGATCCGTGTGCTCCGCAATATATACCACCTCGATACCTAATTCTTTGTGAAGGACATCTAACTGTTTGACATTCTCCGGTGTGGAAAAATCGTCATAGACGGTCAGCGTATAGCCGCTTTCCACAATTGCCCGAATAGCCCGTTCGGCCGTCTCTAACGAGTCCTTCACCGGCATGATAATATGTACCGTTTTCTCACTCATTTACCAATTACATATCAAGCCTTGCTTGCGAATGGTCACCATCGCACCGAAGCTGTTGCCGAATTGTGTACCGAAGTCACCGGCCAGACTCAGTCCGAACTCCAGGTTCCATGCTTGTGGCACGATTTTCTTCACTTCCAGCAGTACCGCCGTGTTATGATGACGTTTCGGAGCATAGTAATTGCCATAGTTCTCGGCGTGATTCACCATGACCCGATATCGAAAGCCGAAGATATCTCCGCGAACACCGACATGATGCGCCATCACGCGCGTGTTATCCAGGGTCAGGAGCGGTGATCCGATGATACGGCCGAAATAACTCCAACCCTGCGCATAGATGCTGTTGAAATAATACGTGTCTGCTCCGCCGTACACCACGCCATCCTTGTCGTGAAAAGGACCACTTTGGTCTGTTGTCTGCAGAAACTCATAGGTGAATCCTTGTATGAACGGCCATCTGGTCTGCGTTGCACTCACGCCCCATAAACCGTCTTTGTTATTCATTCCGAAACCGATCAGCCGAACCGGTCCGTCTTCATTGATCGCTTGCCAGTAGGCACTCACTTTCCATCCGTCCCCTTTTACATCCAGGGCCAGTTGCTGAAAACAAAGATGGTTGCCCTGCGCATTAATCTGGTCATTTTGCATTGAACCGCCAGAACGAACCAAAAATGCAGCTTTATAGGCCGCCCAATCATTCCCTAAATCACCATACACGGTCGAATAACCTCCCCACTGCGCCATATGATGAAACTCATAACTGAGATTCACCGGTAACTTACCGCCCACTCGTCCGCCGATATGTTTGTAGTGCAGCAGCGTCCCTTTTACCGTACCTGAGTTATCAGCCAACCAACCATGCGTCAAACCGCCTTTCACTTCCACATATCCAAACAGACCCGGAATAGGTGTCCAGCGTTCAAAACCGATACTGATCTGCGGAATAGGATGCGCGTTATTAGAGAAATGCAGACTGCCGCTGCTTAACGCCTCATCCCCTGCACCGAAATACTGCGGACGAATGCCGGCGGTGATATCTACTATGTATAAGCGCGCATGCGCGTATAGTTGACTGAAATACCCCGTGATGTCCTGTTGCCCCGAACCCTTTTGACCGCCTCCGAAGCGACCGTCTAACACTATGCCGAAGTCATAGTCAAACCACCTGTTCGGACGGGTGGCCGGTTTGATGATACCTACTTGGAACGTACCGCTGTGCGGCAGTTGAGAAATCTCGCCGCGCGAGTTATGCCATAGCAAACTCGGTGCCTGAGCACCGCCGGAACTAACTGCCCGTATACTCCCTACGTAGAACAAACTGTCCCGACACGTGTCCGGCTCAGCCATCGGTAAGGGCCACCAGTCCCATGCGCTTACTTGAACGGCGCAAAGAAGAAGGAGAACAATATGTGCGAATCTATTCTTCAATGCGATAGAGTTTATCGATGGCTGTTCCTGTTTCGTCTTCTCCCAAACCGAAATAGACGGTGCCGTCTATCGTGAATGCGATTTGGTTCTCAGCACGACCACAAGGCATCGTGCCGCACCATTCCCACCTGTCTTTCTCCGGCGAATAGCGCAGATAGGTATCGAATATCTCACCTCCGGTCATGTCGCCTCCGAACGCGCGCCCGCCGAAGATATATACATAGTCTTTGTCCGCCGCACATGCACTGAATTCCCTTCCTTTGCCGGGTAGGGCACTGCAAGCGCTCCATTGAATATCCGGTAGTGTTACACGATACCAATCCCGTAAGTTATGACTGTTAAATCCCAAACCGAAATAGGCGAAACCATTTATAGCTGCTCCGGCGCAACCGAACGCCCTGAGCGCATCATTATCACGCTCCGGCAGTCGTGACCAAGTGTCAGAAGAAGGATCATACTGCCATACTTCATTCTGCTGTACATACCCGCAACCGTAGAACACGTACAGACGATGGTTGATGCAATATGTTACTGGCGCCACCGTGTTATCCGAAGGGTAATTCGCCAAAGGCTTCCATGTATTCGTACTTGGGGTGTATTCCCACCAGTCTTTCAGATACGCCGAATCGACGTAGGCTTTTTGGGCGGCATAGCCTAATCCCACATAGATCTTATCCCCATCCGTAACCATCGCCGCATTCACGCGTGCCTCTAATGGCGTAGCACCCAAACCGGTCCATTGGTCCGTAGCCGAATCATAGACCCATAAGTCGTTAAGATACGTCCCCGTACTGTCTCGTCCACCGAACACATACGCTTTTTCGGCCAGAGCACAGGCACGCGCGCTCGCACGACCTTTAGGCATGGACGCGCATTGATGCACACGCAACGTGATCTCGGGTGCACTCGTGCAAGACGCTAAAAGCACCGACAGGAGCAATATGTACCATTTATTCTGCCGCACGGGTTTTGCGTTTCAATTCGAAATCACGGCCCAAGTAGTTCTGCCGAACTATCGGGTTGGCGGCCAGTTCTTCCGGCGTACCGTGGAAGAGGATCTTTCCTTCGAAGAGCAGGTATGCGCGGTCGGTGATCATCAGCGTCTCATCGACGTTATGGTCCGTAATAAGAATGCCGATATTCTTGTCCTTCAGTCGCCAAACGACATCTTGTATCTCCTGTACGGCAATAGGGTCAACACCTGCGAAAGGCTCGTCGAGCATCACGAACTTCGGTTCAATAGCCAAACAACGCGCGATCTCTGTTCTGCGTCGTTCGCCGCCACTGAGTCGGTCGCCTAAGTTCTTGCGCACGTGCGCCAAGTTGAACTCTTTGATGAGTTGCTCCAGTTTCTCGGCCTGGTATTCCTTACTGAAGTCGGTTAATTCCAACACCGAGCGGATGTTATCCTCCACGGTCATCTTACGAAACACACTCGCCTCTTGCGGCAAGTAGCCGATACCCATCTTCGCCCGTTTATACATCGGGAAAGAGGTGATGTCCCGGTCGTTGAAGAAGATACGTCCGTTGTTCGCTGCAATAAGACCGGTGGTCATATAGAACGTCGTGGTCTTTCCGGCACCGTTGGGACCCAACAAACCGACTATCTCGCCTTGTTCCAACTCGATAGACACATCGTTCACTACGGTTCGTTTACCGTATTTCTTCACCAGGTGTTCTGTTCTCAGTTTATCCATAATGCTACCGGACAGTGATCCGAATGCACTGCCTCTGTTAAGATTTTACCGTCTTTCAGTCGTTCTCGCAGACTCTCTGTTACCCAAAGATAGTCGATGCGCCAGCCTACGTTACGAGCCCGTGCTCCGGCGCGCCAACTCCACCAACTGTATCGCTCAGCACTCTGGTCGAACACACGGAAACTGTCCACTAATCCGCTGGCTTCCCAACGATCCATCCATTCGCGCTCTTCGGGTAAGAAACCCGATACTCCGATCTGACGCTCCGGATGATTGATGTCAATTGGTTTATGACAAATGTTATAATCTCCGCATATAATCAGGTTCGGTCGCTCTTTGCGCAGGTCATTGATCCATACCAAAAAATCCTCCAGAAACTCCATCTTAAAGTCCTGACGGATGTCTCCGGTTGTGCCGCTGGGAATATAAGCGTCCACTACGGTGATGTCACCGAAGTCCGCTCTTATCACACGTCCCTCGCGGTCATATTTGGGATTTCCCATACCTACTACTACGCGGTCGGGTTCGATACGCGTGAAGATGGCTACCCCCGAGTACCCTTTCTTTTCCGCCGAGTGGATATAACTGCGGTAGCCTAACTCCTGCATCGCCATCACGTCTATTTGTTCCGGTTGCGCTTTGCTCTCCTGGATACAGAAGACATCGGGCTGCTCAACTGCCAGCCAGTCGAGCAAACCCTTGTTGATGGCTGAACGAATGCCGTTCAGATTATAACTGATGATCTTCATAGATTAAAGACGATTGCCTAAGATATCGTATTTCTTACCGTCGCGGAAGATGACTACACGACCGTTCTCAATTTGCTTAACGGCTGCCGCTGCGGCTTCTACGTTCTCTACGTCTAAATTAATAGTGGCTCCGCCGCCGTTGACATCGAAGGTGATGATACCGTCCGTCAACGCGATGTTAGTCACCTGATAGTTGGTGTTCTTTGTGAACATTGTGGCACCTGCCGGATACAGGTCTGTCGATTTATCCGTATAAGAAGACGTGTTGGTCTTTGCTTCGATCAAATCCACACCCATGTTGCTGGAACTATTGTTCACCGTGTTGTTTGCCCATTCTCTTCTACTCCATTTAATTTTGGTAATCATCAAACCGGAGCCCTTGAGGTACTTGTCCCAGCCCTCCCGTTTACGGTTCTCAAACATATAGAATGTGCTCGGACTCGGGGCAAGGATATCACTGATGGCATCACCGTTCTCCGTCATATATACTGCTCCACCCGTTTCAACCATCGGCGGCAGAATGACAGAAGCGTCTTGATTTACCAAACGCGGTTGGAACCAACCCATGAACCAACGCTCGTAAGCCGAGTAGTTAGGAGGCGTGTTGCCGTTGTTGTTATACGGTCCGTAGTCCATGATATCCCAACTTCCCAACGTACGATGGGAGGCGTCTTCCGTGGTAGCATAGAAATCCGGTAAACCCATCACGTGACTGAACTCATGGCAGAACGTACCAATACCGTCGCGTTTCTTGGTTTGATATTCCTTTTCGTTCAGACAGCAGTAGTGATCTACCGTCTTGCCGTCCAATTTAAATGCCAAACTTGGATCATAACGACTCAACTCCCATTGATGCGGCCAAATCGTGTTCGCCGGAGCACCACTTGCTTCGCCATAACCGGCGTAAAGGATAACGACCCAGTCTACGTAACCGTCATTGTTGAAGTCGTAGTTGCTGAAGTCGATGCCTTGATCATGGGCTAACTTACAAGCCTCAACAACCAACTCACCGGCATGTTTGTCCTCGCCGTTATAGTCGTTCTGACCATAGTAAGACATCTGTTTGCTTACCTTTACCGGACCTACCACGTCCAACTGCAGGTTGTATTGACCCCAACTCTGATCCATGAAATACTTATGAATCGAACCCGTAGCACCGTTGTAGGTGTAGTTCTCACCCATCGCCCATTCGGTCATCTCTGCATTCGTGGCTTCGAAGTCCAGGTCAGAGAAACTCACCAAAATAACGGCTCCACGCGGAGCAAGAAGACGGTCTGTTCCGGTCTCAGCCTTTGCACGACGTACTTTTGCGCGGTTACCTTCCGTTTTCGCGCGCATACGAAGGGCTTTCTTCTCTTCCGAGATAGGAAGCAAGGTCTCTTCGTCTAACCAATTACCTTCTGCATCGGTGATGTAGTGATAGCACTCGTCTCCTTGTACGAAGACTGTTTTCTCAGTACCATCAGCTGCCGTGCGAACAACACCGCCACGACGAGCTGGTACAGCCATGACTGCCATTGCCATCCCGGCAACGAACAGAGTAGTAAAAATCTTTTTCATGTTATTGTGTTACTGTTTTTTTGATTCCTTTTCTGTTTAACCACTTCACCTCGCATTTACTGCGATCTTCTGCGTTATGCGCCTTGCGACAACTGCTCACCGCTTCTCCCTTACGGTTCAACTTCGCGTATTTCAACCATCCTCTCTTGGTCTCCACGATCTGCCATCCGTCTTCGGTCATCGTGAAATGCGAATTCTCATCTCCTCGCAAATACGTACGCAGCGTGTCTCCATTCGGCTGCACGCGTTCTATCAACCCGCGATACGCAGGTACTTTGGCGGGACTGTCTGCATACACACCCATCGCCATCAAAGCCATCACGGCCACTAATAAAAATGTCTTTTTCATATATAAAATCTAAAATCAAATATCAAAAATCAACAATCTCCAATCCCGTCAGGGTATATTTCTTTCCCTCGCGGAGAATAATTATCTGCCCGTTCTCCATTCGCTTCTGCACTCCCGTTTCACTTTCCGGCGTCGCTTCGAACCCTAACGGCAACTCCCCGCCTCCGCCATTGAGCAGGAACCGTATCACGCCCTCTTGCTCGGTGATATCCGTCACTTGAAAACCACTCACCTTCGTGAAACTCGTCGCACCTTCGGGATAGGCATCGCCCGGCTTGCCGAAGTAACCGTTCTTGCGGTTATTGTCATCGCGAGAAGGTGCCAGACCATCCGCTTCAATCAAATCCACACCCATCTTCGAGGCCGTGTTATTCACTGTGTTTCCATTCCAGTTGTTGTATTTGAACTCCAAC
This sequence comes from uncultured Bacteroidales bacterium, assembly GCA_946616535.1. The sequence continues at coordinate 144,523 of CAMOJA010000002.1, forward strand.
CGCGTGATGATCATTCCATGTCCGGGCAGGTAGGTGTCCCATCCCGTTTGTTGACGGTTCTCGAGAATGTAACAGGGTGGGTATGCCCGTAAAATATTATCCACCGGCTCTCCGCTCTCCGTGATATAACAACCCGCCTTGGTATCCGAAACAGGCAAGGTCACGTTGGCGGCAGAGCTCAGTAACTGCGGTTGCATCCAACCCATGAACCAGCGCTCGTACACCGAGTAGTTCGGCGGGGTATTCAAGTCGTTATTGTAAATCCCGTAGTCCATCAGATCCCACATGCCTAAAGTCTTATGCTTACTGCCGTCGGTCGTGTACAGATCCGGCAAACCCATGATATGACTGAACTCATGGCAGAACGTACCAATACCGCTGCGCACCTTCGTCACACCGTCAATCTCATTCAAAATGCAGTAGTGATCCACGGTCTTACCATTCAACTGAAAGGCTTTCCCTTTGTTGCTCAAGTCCGACTGATGTGGCCAGATCGTGTTCTCTGCGCCGCCATCGTTTTGACCCAAACCGGCAAATAACACCACTACCCAGTCCACTTTGCCGTCATTGTTGTAGTCGTACGGACTGAAGTCCGCTCCTTGTGCTGCGGCTAACTGACATGCTTCAATAACCAATTCATCCGCATGTTGGTCCGCACCCGTTTTACTGCCGTCTTGGCCGTAATACGCCATCTCTTTGCTTACCGTCACAGGTCCATAGACGTCCAACTGCAGGTCGTATTGTCCCCAACTCTGGTCCCAGAAATACTGATGAATCGAACCCGTTGCACCATTGTAACTGTAGTTTTCGCCCATCGCCCAGTCGGTCATGTCCGCATTCGTGCTGGTGAAAGCCAGGTCCGGATAACTGACCAATATAATCGCCCCGCGAGGTGCTAACAACGTATCTAAACCCGTTGTGGCTTGTACGCGCCGAACCTCGCTCTCTGCTCTTAGCTCTTCCCTCTTGGCTCTTCGCTCTGCTGTCAACGGCATCAACGTCGTCTCGTCCAACCAAGTGCCGTCTTCATCCGTCAGGTAATGAAAAAACTCATCGCCATGCTGATAGACGGTTTTCTCTGTGCCATCCGCCAAGGTGCGTACTTGACCGATTCTCCTTGCCGGAGCAGCTATCGCACTAACTGCCACAGCACAACATATCCATATGCCTAAAATCTTCTTCATCTAACTAAACTTCCTTTGCCGCAGTCCGAACTTTTTTAAACAACTCACTCGCGAAGACGAAGTCATTCAGCGCCTCGTTATCGCTCTCCATGATCTCATGCCGCGAACCTTGCCATTCTTTCTTGCCGCCCTTCAAAAACACGATGTTATCGCCGATCTCCATGATCGAGTTCATGTCATGGCTGTTCACCACCGTGCAGATATTATACTCTCGCGTGATGTCCTGAATCAGCGCATCAATCACCAGACTTGTCTTCGGGTCCAAACCTGAGTTCGGCTCGTCGCAGAAGAGGTATTTCGGACCTAATACAATCGCGCGCGCAATAGCTACTCGTTTCTGCTGACCACCGCTGATCTCGCTCGGCATCAGGTGCCATACATGCTCCGGCATCTCTACACGCCTTAGACAGAAGGCCGCCCGTTCGCGCTTCTCCGCTTCGCTCGCATGCGAAAACATCTCCATCGGAAAAAGCACGTTCTCCATCACACTCATGCTGTCGAACAAAGCGCTGCCTTGGAACAGCACACCTACCTCCCGATGCAACATCCGGATGTCTTTGTTCCGCATCTCCGCTAAGTCGCGACCGTCATACAGGATCTGACCGCTGTCAGGCGAATGCAAACCGATCAAGGTCTTCAGCAATACCGTCTTTCCCGAACCCGATTGACCGATGATCATGTTCACTTTGCCATCCTCCATGGTCGTGCTCACGTGGTTCAGCACCACATTCCCGTCAAAACTCTTTACTATATCCTTTACTTCAATCATAATTCTAACCTCTCAACTATCTTCCCCCTTTAGGGGGACCGAGGGGGCTTATAACAGCAATTTACTTAGAATAAGATCCAGAAACAGAATCATTATATTGCTATTCACCACCGCGTTTGTACTCGCTTTACCGACATCCAGCGCACCACCTCGTACGTTATAACCGTAGTAACTCGCCATACTCGTGATCACAAACGCAAACACCAGACTCTTGATGATGCCGTACCATACAAAATACGGATTGAACGCGTATTGCACACCTACCAGGTAATCATGCACTGTGATGATATCCGTGAACGCACCTACTGCCCATCCGCCTACAAGACCTATCGCCGTTGAGATGATGACCAGCATCGGCATCATCACCATGAACGCGATGATCTTCGGCAGAATCAGATAGTTCGCGCTATTCACACCCATGATCTCCATGGCGTCGATTTGTTCCGTGATGCGCATCGTTCCGATCTCCGACGCGATGTTACTGCCTACCTTTCCGGCTAAAATCAAACATAAGATCGTACTCGAGAACTCCAACAGCAGCGTCTCGCGGGTCAGCAATCCCGTGATATACACCGGCAGGAACGGGTTCTCCGTGTTTGTCTTCGCCTGAATCGTTAAGATGGCTCCGATAAAAACCGATATCAGCAGCACGATCGGCAGAGACTGCAAACCCTGCTTCTCCAGTTCCCTGCTGAACTGCCGCCAGAACATCCGTTGCCTATCCGGCAGACGAAGCACCTTCGCCATCAAAAGGAAATATTCTCCTGTGTGTTGAAATAAATGCATATATTGTTCTAATATATTACTCTATCGCTTAGCGCGTATGTTAGCCTTCTCGCGTATGTTTGTCTTACTATCTATTTATCGCGTGTACTCACGCATGTGCGTACATTCGCCCATACAAAAAGCGTGCAAATTTACTACAAATTTTTTAAATTTGCAAGTTTTTGTAACAAAAAAATATCGTCTGTGCTCATTACAAGCGTAAAAACTTATCCTTCCCCGACATTTGCACAATTCTTTTCCTAAAATCAATACAGATTTACCCTCACTATTCCATCTTAAGTCCCAATCCCTGTCATTTACCTTATATTTACCTTATATTTACCTTATATAATCGTACGATAACCGCACCATATCCGCAATATCACCGCAGGATAAATTGCCATTTTTAGCAAAAATGTCACTCTTTCTATATATATACTTTGTATATATATACTTTTTGTTTAATTTTTTAAATTTGCATATATCGATTTTTTTTTGTACCTTTGCGCCCGATTTTATTTTGGCGTATTATGGCGAAAACAGAAATAGCTTCATTGGGTGAGTTCGGACTCATCAAAGAACTGACCAAAGACATCAAGCCCGTGCAGCCCAGTACCCTCAAAGGAGTAGGGGATGACTGCGCGGTAATGAACTTTGGTAATGACTCAAAAGTGCTGATGACAACGGATATGTTGTTGGAAGGCATTCATTTCAATTTGGAATACGTGCCGCTCAAGCACCTGGGCTACAAGGCTGCGGTGGTTAATTTCTCGGATATCTATGCGATGAACGGTACACCGACTCAGATCACGGTGAGCCTGGGTATCAGTAAGCGTTTCTCGGTAGAGGACATAGAGGCTTTGTACGCGGGCGTGCGCCTGGCGTGCGAGCGTTACGGTGTGGACATTGTAGGCGGAGACACCTGTGCGTCGATGACCGGCCTGACCATCAGTATCACCTGTCTGGGTGTGGCCAAAGAGAAAGATATCGTCTATCGCAACGGCGCAAAACTGAACGACCTGATCTGCGTGAGCGGTAACTTAGGAACGGCGTATATGGGTCTGCAGCTCCTCGAGCGGGAGAGGATTGCGGTTATGGGTAACGGGACGCAGGTTACGGGTCAACCGGATTTCGCGGGTAAGGAATACTTGCTGGAGCGGCAGTTGAAACCCGAAGCGCGACGCGATATTTTGGAGGCGCTGCGCAAAGCGGGTGTCAAACCGACAGCCATGATGGACGTGAGTGACGGACTCTCGTCCGAGTTGATGCATATCTGTTCGCAGAGCGGTGTAGGTTGCTGCATCTACGAAGACAAACTGCCGATAGACTTCGAGGCTGCGGCTTTGGCGGAGGAGATGAACCTGAATATCGTCACCTGTGCACTCAATGGCGGTGAGGACTATGAACTGCTCTTCACCTGCTCGCTGGACGACTATGAGAAACTGATCCCGATAGAGGACCTGTATATCATCGGCCATATCACGAAGGCCGAATACGGATGTAACCTCATCGGCAGAAACGGAGAAGAAATTGCATTAAAAGCACAAGGATGGAACGCTTTTCAATCATAATCCCTGTATACAACCGGCCGGATGAGGTGGCGGAGTTGTTGGAGAGTCTGAGTAAACAGACGGACAAAGGCTTCGAGGTGCTGGTGATCGAAGATGGCTCGAGTGTGCCGTGCGAAGAAATCTGCAAACAATACGAGAAGCAACTCGACCTGCATTATTACTTCAAGCCCAATTCGGGGCGCAGCGAGACACGTAATTACGGTATTGCGCGTGCTACGGGTGATTGGTTTATTATCTATGACTCGGATGTCATCGTCCCGCCGCAGTATATCGCTACGGTGCGCGCAGAACTGGCCAAACAGCCGGAAGTGAATTGTTACGGAGGACCCGATGCGGCGGATGCCAGTTTCTCGGACGTGCAGAAAGCGATTAACTACTCCATGACTTCGATCATGACGACAGGAGGTATCCGAGGTGCTACGAAGAATAAGAAAAAGTTCTCGCCGCGTTCGTTTAACATGGGTATCTCGCGTAAGTGCTTCGAGACCGTAGGCGGGTATAAGAACATGATTGGCGAAGACATCGATCTCAGTATCCGTATTCAGCAGGCGGGTTTCAAGACGACCCTCATCTCTGAGGCCTATGTCTATCATAAGCGCCGCGTGGATATGAAGAAGTTCTTCCGCCAAGTCAATACCTTTGGTAAAGGTCGTGTCCTCTTAGGCGAACTTCATCCGGGTAGCACGAAACTGGTGCACCTGTTACCGGCCGCTTTTGTGTTGGGCAATAGCGCACTCGTGCTGGCAGCCATCGCGTTGTTGGTCATCAGCCTTGTGACGAAAGCCTTCAGTCCTTGGTGGGCATTGCTCTGTCTGGCGCCTATCGCGCTCTACGTGTTGTGTATCTTTACCGAATCGCTCATCAAGAATAAATCGCTGAAGATCGCTTTCCTCTCCATCGCTACGGCTTATATGCAGTTGTTCGGCTACGGAACGGGATTCCTCGGCGAGTGCTTGACGCACAAAGCAAGAAAGAAAAAACAAGAAGAATTATATAAATAATGAAAAAGATTTTAGTTACAGGAGGTGCAGGATTTCTCGGTTCGCACTTATGCGAGGCCTTGTTGAAACAAGGCAATGAGGTAATCTGCATGGACAATTATTTCACGGGCAGTAAGTCGAATATCGTTCACCTGCTCGACAACCCGTATTTCGAACTCTACCGTCACGACGTGACCATGCCGGCACATGTGGAGGTAGATGAGATCTACAATCTCGCTTGTCCCGCTTCGCCGATTCACTACCAGTACGATCCGATTAAGACTATCCAAACCTCTATCATGGGTGCGATTAACATGCTCGGTGTAGCCAAACGCACGGGTGCAAAGATCCTGCAGGCTTCGACGAGTGAAGTATACGGAGATCCGCATGTTCATCCGCAGCCCGAAGAGTATTGGGGTAATGTGAACCCGATTGGTATCCGTTCGTGCTATGACGAAGGCAAACGGTGCGCAGAGACTCTGTTCTTCGACTACCATCGTCAGAACAACGTGCGTATCAAAGTCATCCGTATCTTCAATACCTACGGCCCGAACATGCACCCGAATGACGGACGTGTGGTTTCGAACTTCATCGTGCAGGCCCTGAAAGGCAAGGATATCACCATTTATGGTGACGGTAGTCAAACCCGTTCGTTCTGCTACTGCGACGACCTTATTCGCGGCATGATCGCCATGATGGCTACGCCGGATGAGATCACAGGACCGATTAACCTCGGTAACCCGCATGAGTTCACCATCAAGCAATTGGCGGAATTAGTGATCGAGTTAACGGGTTCAAGTTCGAAGATCATCTACGAACCTCTTCCTTCCGATGACCCGACACAACGTCAGCCGATCATCGATAAGGCCAAAGAGATCCTGAATTGGGAGCCTACCGTACAACTGCGCGAAGGACTCGTGAAGACGATCGAATATTTTGATAAGAAGTTGAAGAATGATTAAGCTTTTTTTAACGGACGTAGACGGCTGTCTGACAGACGGAGGCATGTATTACACCGCCGAAGGCGATGTGATGAAGCGTTTCTGCGTCTATGATGGCATGGGCATGGTCCTGCTCCGCAAAGCCGGCATAGCCTGTGGTATACTGACTTCCGAGAACAGTCCTATCGTGAAGGCGCGGGCCGAGAAGCTGAAGCTGGACTACCTGTATATGGGTGTAGGCAGTAAGAACCAGGCAGGCAGCCTGACGAAGTTAGATGCGGCTAAGCGAATCTGCGAGAAGATGGGTATCACCTTAGCGGAAGTATGCTATGTGGGCGATGATGTGAATGACATCGACCTCTTAGAAGCCGTCGGTATGCCTTGTTGTCCGCCGAATGCACGTCCTGAAGTAAAAGCGATTCAAAACATAAAGGTATTGAATACTCCTGGCGGACAAGGCGCAGTGCGAGAGATTGCCGATGCAATTCTCGCAATTGTAAATTGTAAATTGTAAATTGTAAATTGAAACATATTGCTTTCATATTAGCCGGAGGCATGGGAAGCCGTGTGGGCGGAGAGACTCCGAAGCAGTTTTTGCCTCTACCGGACGGACGTTCGGTACTGGAGCATTCGGTAGATGCATTCGAACAGAGTCATTATATCCATGAGATCGTCATTGTGACGCATCCCGATTGGATAGAAGAGACGGAACAGTTGGTGAAACGCAACCCATGGACCAAGGTGACGCATGTCATCAGTGGCGGAGCAGAACGATGGGAGAGTTCATGGAATGGCATTTCGCTGTATCTCAAGGATGATAAAAAAGATCCGGATACTTTCTATTGGTTCCACGATGCCGCCCGTCCCTTCGTTTCGCAGGAGATTATCGCGCGTGTCGCAGAGGCGTTACGAAACCATCTTGCGGTAACCGTAGCTGTACCTGTTACGGATACATTATATAAAATCGAGAGTGGAAAGCAGAAAGTAAAAAGTATGCCTTCGCGTAGCGAATATCTGCGTGCGCAGACCCCGCAGGCTTTTCATTACTTAGTGATTGGTCCGGCCTATATGCGGGCAATAGAGAAAGGTAAGATTCAAGCGACCGACGATGTAGGTATTCTGATGGCCTATAACCCGGAAGTGGATGTGTATGTGGTAGCGGGCGAAGAGGCGAATCGCAAAATCACCTATAAGGAGGATCTCGAAAAGTAATCATGATGGAAAAAGAAACAATTATAGCAAGAGCTACGGAGTGCTTGGAGCAAGAAGCTGCGGCTATCCGAGCTTTGGTGTCTCGGCTGGATGAGTCGTTTGTGCAGGCGGTACAAGCTATCCGCGACTGCCAAGGAAAGATCGTAGTGACAGGTGTCGGTAAGTCCGGTCATATCGGTTCAAAGATTGCCGCCACTTTGGCCTCTACCGGAACACCTGCGTTCTTCCTTAACCCGCTGGACGCCTATCATGGCGACCTGGGTATGTTAGGTGAAAACGACCTTGTGTTGGCGATCTCTTATTCGGGAGCGACGGAAGAGCTGTTGCGGTTCTTACCGCTCATTCAGGCGAAGAAGATTCGTATCATCGGTGTCTCCGGAAATCCGGACAGCCTGTTGGCGCGCTATTCTGATATTCACTTGAATATTGCTGTAGAACGTGAGGCAGATCCGCTCAATCTCATTCCTACGGCTTCTACGACCGCTACGCTGGCTTTAGGCGATGCCTTGGCTTGCGCGCTGGTGGAAGCGAATCATTTTCAACCGACTGATTTTGCTCGTCTTCATCCAGGAGGCGACTTGGGGCGTAAGTTGCTTGCGAAAGTGGAGGATGTGATGTTTACCGAGAACTTACCGTTCGTAACACCCGGTATGCCGCTGAGCGAAGCCATCGAGATTGTAACGAATGGAAAACTAGGTGTGGGCATTGTGGTAGAGCCAATCACCAATCACCAATCACCAATCACCAATCTCGTTGGTATTATCACTGACGGAGATATTCGTCGTGCGATGCAGCGTCTGGGGCAAGCGTTCTTTGCCACCCCTGTTAGCGATATCATGGCACGTCATCCGAAAACGATCAGTATGAATGCGAAGATAGTAGAAGCAGGAGAGATGATGAATCATTACTCGATTCACTCCCTTATCGTGCTGGACGATACCTCCCGTGTCTGCGGTGTCATCGACTCCTTCTCCTGCCTCCCGGGCACGAGGTTCTATCACTAAAGTCTGGAAACACCCTCGGTGATGGCTAAAAATAACTAAGAATATTCAAGTACAACTAACGCTGAATTTTTGAACACAGCGTTCGAAAAAATGATATGTCAGTATTGACAGTTTTGTCAGTTTGGAGGTTGTGAGAACTGATGGTATCAGGAAACTGACAAAACTGACAAAACTGACAAAGCAAATTTTTTATAAGCCGGCATAGGATGCCGGGGCAAAGGAAAAAGAAAGAAGAAAAAACACATATAAGTAGAGATATGAGTAGAAATAAAACTGTATATCTTGGCATGATTGCCGACATAATGCATCCGGGGCTGATTAATATCATCTCTGAAGGAGCAAAGCATGGAGATGTGATGATAGGTTTGTTTACGGACAAAGCTATCGCTACTCACAAAAGGCTACCGTATCTGACGTATGAGCAGCGTAAGAACGTTGTAGAACATATTCAAGGTGTTGCGCAAGTGGTACCGCAGGATGATTGGAGTTATGTACCGAACCTCAAGAAATACAAACCGGATTATATCATTCATGGGGATGATTGGAAAGAAGGGCCCAATAAATATCTTCGCGATGAGGTGTTTGAGCTTATGAACGAACAGGGCGGAGAGGTGATAGAGATTCCTTACACAAAGGGTATTTCATCCACCTGCTTAGCAGATGAATTTGCTAAGTTGGGTACTACACCAGAGGCGCGTATGAAAACATTGCGGAGACTGATTACCGCAAAGCCCATAGTGCGTGTTTTGGAGAGTCACAGCGGTTTGACGGGATTGATTATTGAAAATACCTCTGTTCAAAAAGGCAATATGACGCTTGAGTTTGATGGCATGTGGGCTTCATCGCTAACCGACTCAACGAGCAAAGGAAAACCGGATATAGAGGCGGTGGACTTAACTACTCGCCTGCATGACCTAAATGACACTTTGGAAGTAACAACAAAACCGGTGATTTTTGATGGTGATACAGGAGGTAAACCCGAACATTTCCCATTCATGGTTAGAACACTTGAGCGTTTGGGTATATCCGCTGTGATTATAGAGGATAAAGTGGGGTTGAAGCAAAACTCGCTCTTCGGAACGGAAGCTAAGCAGACACAAGATACGATTGAAGGGTTCTGTGATAAGATCCGGATAGGAAAGGCAGCCCAAGTGACGCATGATTTCATGATTATAGCGCGTGTGGAGTCGCTGATAGCCGGGAAGCCGGTTGAGGACGCATTGGAGCGTGCATTGGCTTATGTAGCAGCAGGCGCAGACGGAATTATGATCCATTCAAGGAACAAAGACGGAGAAGATATCAAAGAGTTCTGTCTGCGTTTCCGTGAAAAAGACAGCCATACTCCGATAGTGGTAGTGCCGACGACATTCAATCATATCACGGAGGATGAGTTTGCCAAGTGGGGCGTGAATATCGTGATTTACGCGAACCATTTGTTGCGGAGCGCCTATCCGGCGATGGTTCATTGTGCGGAATCGATATTGGAGCATGGTCGCTGCAAGGAGGCAAGCGAAGAGTACTGTATGCCGATAAAAGAGATATTGACGTTAATTCCCGGTACGAAACAATGATTCAACCGAAAGATTTTATAGAGACATTGCGTGCCGGAGGCGTGGAGTTTTTTGCCGGAGTGCCGGATTCGCTGCTGAAGAATCTATGCGCGTATATTACGGATAATGTCGCGCGCGAGAACAATATCATAGCCGCCAACGAAGGCGGAGCAGTTGCCTTGGCGGCCGGTTTCCATCTGGCGACGGGAAAGACAGGATGCGTGTATATGCAAAATTCGGGTGAAGGCAATGCGGTAAATCCGTTGCTGAGTCTGATGGACGCCGATGTGTATAAAATGCCGCTGTTAATGGTAATCGGTTGGCGTGGAGAGCCCGGAGTGCATGATGAACCGCAACACGTGAAGCAAGGCAAGGTGACACTGGCGTTGTTGGAGACGATGGGGATACCTTACGCAGTATTGGACGAAAGTTGGGAGAGCCAAGTGACTGAGGCTTTGCAAACGATACGGGAAGCGAATGGAGTTTATGCGCTTGTTGTAAGAAAAGGTACGTTCGAGGATTACAAGTTGCAGAAGCAGGATGCTTCCGAGTGGGAGTTAGGGCGCGAAGAAGCTATCCAAATAGTGGCAGGTATGCTGCGGGAGGATGATATAGTTGTTTCTACAACGGGCATGATCAGCCGCGAGTTATTCGAGTACCGCGAGGCTAAAGGACAAGGTCATGCACATGATTTTCTAACGGTTGGCTCAATGGGACATGCCTCGCAAATAGCATTAGGCATTGCGCTCCAAAAACCGAATAGACGTGTGATTGTTTTTGACGGAGATGGCGCACTACTCATGCACATGGGGGGAATGGCGATCATAGGCGACTATAATCCGAAGAACCTTGTACACATTGTCTTTAATAATGGCGCGCATGATTCGGTGGGAGGTCAGCCGACAGTGGGACAGAAGATTGACGTGGAGGCGATAGCCAAGGCTGTTGGGTATGTAGATGTGATTTCGGTAGATAATCAAATGTCGCTGATGGCGGCAATGAATCACGTGAACAACGCGGTGATTGACGGTGTTTCGCTGATAAACGTCAACGTACGAAAAGGCAACCGGAAAGATTTGGGCAGGCCCACTACTACACCGCAACAAAATAAAGAGGCTTTAATGAAAGAGTTAGAGAAATGAAGATCAAGCGAAATATTTTATTAAACCCGGGACCAGCCACCACAACGGATACCGTCAAGATGGCGCAAGTTGTGCCGGATATATGTCCGCGCGAGAAAGAGTTTGCAGGACTGATGAAAGGCTTGCGTAACGATTTGTTGAAAGTAGCTCATGCTCCTGCTGACCAATACACGGCAGTGTTGTTTTGTGGTTCGGGAACAATCAATATCGACATCTGCATCAATTCATTACTGCCGGAGAATAAAAAAGTACTGGTGGTTAATAATGGAGCCTATAACTCTCGCGCAGTAGAAGTGTGCCAGATGTATCATTTGCCCCATATAGACTTAAAGTCCTCTGTCTTTGAACAACCCAATTTGGCAGATATAGAGCGAACACTGCAGGAAAATCATGACGTAGCGATGGTCTATTGTTGTCACCATGAGACTGGAACCGGAGTGCTTAACCCGATACGCGAGATCGGAGCGTTAGCGCATAAATACGGAGCGATCTTTGTGAGTGACACCACGTCTTCCTTAGGTATGATTCCTGTGGATGTGGTAAAAGACAATATCGATTTTTGTATGGCGTCCGCTCAGAAAGGTCTGATGGCTATGTCCGGTCTATCATATATTATAGGCAGGGAAGATATTATCAAGGCATCGAAGAATTACCCGACACGTTCATATTATACGAATTTGTATCTTCAATACGAGTATTTTGAGAAAACCGGAGAGATGCATTTTACACCTCCGGTACAAACTATCTATGCCACGATACAAGCTTTAAAAGAATATTTTGCAGAAGGAGAAGAAGCTAAGTTTGCACGCCATCATCGTGTGTATGAAACTATCCATCGTGGTATTGATAAGTTGGGATTGGAGACGGTTATAGACAAAAAGATTGAATCAGGGCTGGTTGTCTCCGTCAAATATCCGGATGATCTTAATTGGAGTTTTGAAAAAGTGCATGACTATTGCTATGAACGCGGTTTTACTATCTATCCGGGGAAAATCAGTACATCTAACACTTTCCGTCTTTGTGCTTTGGGTGCAATAGACGAACCGGATATTGTGGCTTTCTTTGATGTGTTTGAAAAAGCATTAGATCAATTTGGAATCCGTCATGATTAAGACAGCAGTAATAATGGCCGCAGGTATGGGCACGCGTTTTGGTGAACATACCAAGTTGATGCCCAAGGGATTTATACCATTCCGAGGCAAGGCGATGGTAGTGCGCAGTATAGAGACACTTATAGAATGCGGTATAGAGAGAATTATCATAGGCACGGGCTACCACAAAGAATATTACGAAGCTTTGCAAGTGCAATATCCTCAAGTGGAATGTTGCTTTAGTTCCCGTTTCGCAGAGACAAATAGTATGTACACGCTATGGAATTGTCGTGAACTAATAGGAGAGGATGATTTCTTATTGCTGGAGTCGGACTTGGTATTTGAAAAACGAGCCATAGAGTGCTTATTGGAGAGCCCGCATGAAAGCACAATGTTGATAACTCCTGTGACTAAGTTTCAAGACCAATACTATGTGGAGATGAACGAGAATAATGTATTGACCAATTGTTCTACTGATCCGAATGTGCTGCATTATAGTGGTGAGTTGGTCGGAATTCATAAATTAACCAACGATTTTTATCGTACGATGTGTTGTGAGTATTCATCCATAGTGGAAGAGAAACCTAAATTGGGATATGAATACGAGTTACTGGACATCTCGAAGCGTATTCAACCGATGAAAGTGCTATGCGTGAAGGACTTGCAGTGGTATGAGATTGATGATGAACAAGATTTGAAATTCGCAGAAGAAAGGATTAAGATATAAAGCAATGAAATATATATCAGATAGTGAAATAAGAGCATTAGGCATTTCTCCTAAAGAGTGTGTAGAGTGGGTACGACTATCATTCAGAATGAAGTATGAAGCCCAATTACCACCCAAAAAGAGTGTACACCCGCAAGGCATAGATTTTTTTACATCAATGCCATGTTTGCTTCCTCCCCAATACGATAGTTATGGCGTAAAGATAGTATCTCGCATCTGTGGTCGCAAGCCTTCAATAAAAAGTGACTTACTTCTGTATAAAGCATCAACTGGAGAATTATTATCTTTAATGGATGCGGATTGGATAACACAGATGCGAACGGGAGCCGTGGCAGCTTTAACGATAGAGACATTACAAAAAACAAACGCATCGGTGTATTCCTTTATCGGTTTGGGTAGTACGGCAGATGCAACGATGGCATGCTTACAAGCGATTTTACCAAAGGAAGGGCAATATACTATAAAACTGAAACGATATAAAGATCAAGCAGAATTATTTGCCGTGAAATGGGCTAAAACGAATTATAACTTTGTTATCGTAGATGCAAATGATCAGTTGTTGGAGAATTGTGATGTGTTAATATCAGCAGTGACAGAGATGCCAGAGTTGTTTTGTGCAGATGATAATAAATATCCGGAAGGGATATTGCTTGTTCCTATTCACACGCGCGGATTCCAAAATTGTGACTTGTTCTTTGATAATGTGTTCGCAGATGATAAGGGGCATGTAGAAGGGTTCAAATATTTTTCACAGTTTAAGGCTTTTAATGAACTAAGCGAAGTTTTGTTAGGCAAAGTTCAAGGACGCGTAAATAATAAACAACGAATATTAGCTTATAATATAGGTATTGGATTGCACGATGTATTGTTTGCTAATAAGATTTATTCAAAGTTGACTAATGACAGAAGATTTGTCAAGATATAATCCCCAAGGCTCTATTCTTAGAAAAGCGCAGCTGCGCGAATTGGAGATTTTGATTGAAGTGGATAAAATATGCCGTAAGCATAAAATAGATTATTTTGTTGATTCAGGCACATTGCTTGGAGCAGTTAGACATGGCGGCTTTATCCCTTGGGATGATGATTTGGACATTGCTATCCGAAGAGAAGATTTGCCTCGTCTTCGCAAAGCATTGCAAGAAGAGTTACCGTCTGATATATGTTATCAAGACTGGACAACAGAGGAGAATTATCCTATGACGATAGCGAAAGTGCGTGACAAGCATTCTATTTTTGACGAGTCGTACTATAGAATGTTAAAAGAAAGAGGTATCTATATTGATATTTTCTTCGTTGAACCATCGTTGCCGTTGTGGTTGAGAAAACCTATAGATTATGTCTATATACGATGTATAAGAGGAATGAATAAATTTTCGGATCGTTTTATTGAAATCTTCTTGGGGTATTTGTGTTATCCTATTACCATACTGATAGTAGACTTAGTTAGATTATGGGGAAAACTATTCCATGTTAAAAAGTTGGGTAGACAATATGGGTGGAAATCTTCGTTGTATGTTAATGAGAATGTTATATTTCCTGTGAGTGAGATACAATTTGAGGGTCACAAATTCTATGCACCTCATGATGTAGATAAATTTTTGCACACATTGTATGGAGACTATATGCAGATTCCTCCGAAGGATAAGCGTATTACACATAACGCTCCAATAACATTTTTAGAAGGATTTAAGAAATAATAATAATCATGAATAAAGATCAAATAAAAGCAATTTGGCAGCAAACATGGCCGCATTTAGTAGCAATAGTAGCATTTATATTGATTACTATTGTATATTTCGCACCGGAGTTTTTTGAGAATAAGAAACTACCACAGGGAGATGTTCAGAGTAGTATCGGAATGGGGCAAGATGCTCGGGAGTATCATGAGCGAACAGGGGAATACGTGGACTGGTCGAATGCCATGTTCGGAGGTATGCCTTATAATATGTGTTTTACTCAAACATCCAAGAGTGTTTTCAGTAAATTATCATCTGCAATTCGAATAGGTCTTCCTAATAACACTTCGGCATTATTATTTCTATATTTGATAGGCTTCTATATCTTCATGCTATGTGTGGGAAGTAGTCCGTGGATGGGTATGTTAGGAGCGATTGCATTTGCGCTTGCGTCATATAATATCATTATTATTGATGCAGGACATGTCAGCAAATGTCTTGTTATTGCGACAATGCCGGCTGTGTTGGGCGGTGTTATACTGACTTATCGGAAGCGCTATGTGGCGGGTGTTATAGTGACACTTCTCTCGCTTGGTCTTAATGTATATTGGTATCATCAACAGATCTCATATTATCTGTTGATCATGATATTAGCCTTAGTAATTGCGTATTTCATTGTAGCCATTAAAGAGAAAACGCTAAAAGACTTCTTCATAGCATCGTTTATTCTATTGGGCGTAGCGGTATTGGCAATATTACCAGCAGCGGATAAATTGGCACCGACGTTGGACTACACCAAAGAAACCATGCGAGGCGGTGCGGTGTTGCATGGTGCGGCAGATAGTGAGGCCGGAAAGTCGGGATTGAACCGTGACTATGCATTCCAATGGAGTTATGGCAAAGCAGAGACGATGACTTTGCTGATTCCGAATTTCTATGGTGGAAGCAGTAACTATCCGTTGGGTGATAAGAGCGAGACGTATAATACGATTAAGAAATATGCAGGCTCGTCACAAGCCAAACAATTTGTTAAGTCCGTCCCGACCTATTGGGGCGATCAGCCTTTCACTTCCGGTCCTGTATATGCCGGCGCTATCATCTGCTTCTTGTTTATTTTAGGTCTAATGGTGGTTCCGCAGAAAGAGCGTTGGTGGCTTCTCGTTGCAGCCATTATTGGTATCGTGTTATCGTGGGGACGAAACTTCCCTGTTGTCAACAACTGGCTCTTCGATCATCTGCCGCTTTACAACAAGTTCCGTACACCGAGTATGGCGCTCGTGATGACCACAACGGCTATGGCGATCATGGGAATGTTGGCTCTCAAAGAAGTCATAGACCGCAAGGTGAGCCTCAAGCAGATAGGCATCGCCGGAGGTATTACCGCGGGTTTGTGTTTGATATATGCTATCTTCCCGTCGTTGGCCGGCTCGTTCAGAGGCAGTGTAGATGCACAAATGCCGGACTGGTTAGTGAACGCTATTATTGCGGATCGTCGACACATGTTGACCGCAGATGCATGGCGCTCGATCGTGTTTATATTGCTGGCATTTGCTGCAATAGCCGCTTATACTAAGACCGAAAAATTCAAAAGCAGCGTATTGATCGCTATTATCGGTGTACTGACGCTGATAGACCTTTGGGCGGTTGATAAACATTTCTTGAATGACGATCACTTTATTCCGAAAAAGCAACAAGTATGGACGCCATCGGAAGCTGACAAACAAATCTTGGCCGATACTGATCCGGACTATCGCGTGCTGAACTTGGCATCGAATACGTTCAATGAGTCAAAGACTTCGTATTATCATAAGTCGATCGGCGGCTATAGTCCGGCTAAGTTGCGTCGTTATCAGGATATCATCGACTATTATTTCTCCGGTCGCCTGAATATGAATGTGCTGAATATGCTCAATACGCGCTATGTCATCACGCAGCAAGGGGTACAAGTCAATCCGACCGCATTTGGCAATGCATGGTTCGTGAAGAATATATCTTGGGTGAATACACCGAATGAGGAGATAGAGGCGATTGGCACTGCCGATTTGCATGCTGAGGCATTCATGGATACCTGCTGGCATAGCAAAGTGAAAGGTGAGATTGCCATGACGCAGCCCGCTTTCATCGAGTTGACGAATTATGCAAATCCGGGCAACTTGTTCTATGAGAGCGAGAGTGCTGAGAATGGTCTTGCGGTCTTCTCAGAGGTTTATTACAAGACTTGGCGGGCATTTATCGATGGCGAAGAAGTACCGGTTCTTCGCGCGAACTATATATTACGTGCGATAGAAATTCCTGCGGGTAAGCATCAAATCGAATTTAGATGCAAGGATGAGTTATTAGTGAAATCGCAATGGGTATCTATCGCAAGTTCGATTGTTGTCGTATTGGTAGTGCTGATAGTATCTCTTATTGGTCTATATCATTCAATGAAAAAGTCACAAATAGAAGATTAATATAGCAGGAGTATTATGCAAGTAGATATTTCTCAAAAATCGTTAATCATTTGTGGTATCGTTCGCGATTGCGCAAAGGGTATTCAACGCAATCGACCGGTGATCGATCAGTTGTGCGCAAAAGCGAAAGAAGCAAAAGTAGTATTGTTCGAGAATGATAGTAAGGACGAGACGAAAGATCTTCTTGCCCAATGGGCGCAGGAGTGCAATTATGTATATGCGCAATGCGAAAATTTTAATACAATAACTATTCCTACTGCTCAAGAAGCAAGTGGAGTAAATCCTGCTTTCTCTGAGAAACGGATAACAAAGATGGCGCATTATAGGAACCAGTATCTCAACTATATTAGAGAGAATGACCTATCAGCAGACTACGTTATTGTAGTTGATTTGGATTTAAAACGAATCGATTTAGAGGGCATCCTTCACTCGCTGAGCATTGCAGATACTTGGGATATGGTAGCAGCCAACGGAGTAATCTATTCGCCTTCTGCTTTCTTCCGTTGCCGGTATAATGATACATATGCACTGGTAGAAAATGGAGAAGAGAAGATGCCTCAAACAGAGCAAAGCATCCGAGAAAAACAGTATAAATGGGCGCGTTTGAAGAAAAATATGCCTTTGATGCCGGTATACTCCGCCTTTGGAGGTTTGACAATTTATAAGTATGATGCTTTGAAGGACTGTAAATATTCGGTTCTTAAAAACGAAGATCCGAGAGTAGGGGTAAGATGCGAACATTTTGCATTATGCAAACAAATGCGCGAAAAGGGATACGATAGGATATTTATTAACCCGGCAATGAAAGTAGTGTATGGCTCCTATGGATTAGAGCGACTTTGGAGTAAATTGTGTAGGAGATGAGACTGAGTGAAAAGATAAAACGTACTATCCCTATAGCCTTTCGCTTATTAAGGGAACGAATAGTAGCGAGCGTATCGTATCTTATGTCCGATAAAACGATGCGGCGTAATGTGTTTGGCAGAAAGGGATATTCTAAACGCGTGCTTATGGCTTCAATCCCTAAGGCATTTGACAAAAATCTGCCTAAATATCATACAAATCTGCATGAGATATTTGAAATAGGTCGGATATTTGACCAAATGGGTTACATTGTTGATGTGACAACCGATAATAATACGCATATTGACTTATCAAAATACGATGTTATTTTTGACGGACGTAAGATTCAAGCAGAAGTTTGGCGACAGAATATACCGGCAAAGACTATTATTTTTAGTCCTGGCGCGCATCCTATCTTTTGTTACGAGGCAACAGTAAAAAAGAATCTTGAGATAAAACAAGAAAAGGGAATTTGGTTAACAACCAGCAGTCGTTATCTTGATAGGACACTTACCGGATATTATGTACTCTATTTCCCTGATCATGTAATCGTGTATGGAAACCAATATGTGCTGGACAATTATCTGAAATATGATACCCGCAAGGAGCGATATTCTTTGCTTCCGGCATTCTATTTCGATTGTCATCAACCCGATATCGCACATAAAGATTGGAACAAGGTACGTTCTTCGATTTGCTGGTTTGGAAGCCTTGGCTTGATACACAAGGGTTTGGATATATGTATCGATTTGGCTTTGGCTCATCCGGGGATTACGTTGCATATCTGTGGTGCAAGTGTGCGCGAAAAGGAGTTTTGGAACTATTATGGTCCAAAGATAAAGGGTAAAACCAATATCATTAACCACGGATTTATCAATATCGAATCTGAAGAGTTCGTGTCTATTATGTCCGAGTGTGCGTTTGTCGTTCACCCCTCTATCTCTGAGGGCGGCTCTCCATCCGTGTTGAATGTGGTAGCAAACGGCGGACTGATACCTGTTTGCAGTAAAGCCTGTGGAGTGGATCTACCGGAAGACGGATCAGTAGTGATTGATGAAGTAACATATGATGCATTCGAAGGCGCCATCTTGGATGCGATGAAATGGTCCGAAGAGGAACTGAAAGCGAAGGCAACAAGTGCATGTCAATATGTGCGTGAACACTATACCTTGGATAATTATCGTGCTAATATGTCCAAAATTCTTCACAATTGTGTGAATAATTAAGATTTAAACCTATGATTTCCATTATCACCATCACCTATAATGCCGAGCAGTGGTTGGAGCGCACGATGCAAAGTGTGCTTGCGCAGAGTTGCAAGGACTATGAATATATCATCGTGGATGGCGGGTCGAAAGACGGAACAGTAGATATCATTCGTCGTCTGGAGCCGGAGTTTAAAGGACGGTTGAGTTGGAAATCCGAGCCGGACAAAGGACTCTATGACGCGATGAATAAAGGTATTGCGCGTGCGAAAGGCGATTTCCTTTGGTTCGTCAATGCCGGCGATGAGATATATGCTCCGGATACCTTGGCGCATGTTGTGGCTGCGGCGACGGAAGAGACCGATATTGTATATGGCAAAGCGTGCATCGTGAATGCGGAGGGCGTAAAAGTGAGTGAGCATCATAAAGTGACTCCGCCCGATTTACAGCGAAAGCATTTTCTGAATGGATTGGTTGTTAGTCACCAAGCGATTTTAGTGCGCCGTGCTATAGCCGGCAATTATAACACAACTTATCGCATCTCGGCAGATTATGATTGGTGTATACGAGCCGTGACTGCTTCGCGGAAAAATGCGTATCTGGATGAGTATATTTGTAAGTTCTTGACCGAAGGTGTGAGTCAGAAACAAAGAAAACGCTCTTGGGCGGAGCGTTTTCATATCATGCATGCGCATTTTGGTTTGTTACGAACCCTCTGGGCGCATTTTGTGATCGTTCTGAAGTATCCGTTCTCGATTAAGTACTAAGCCTTAATCATTTTACGAATCTCGCATAGTTCGTCTTTGACGCGCAGGAGGATCTCTACTGCTGCTTGCCGTTCATCCGAGCGCTTGGTATTGCTTTTCAGTTCTTTTTGAATCGCTTCAATACGGGTGATCTTCAGTTCATCGCGGATATACTTAATGCGCTTGATGAGTTCCTGATCTTCGCGCGTATAATAACGATTACCATGCCCGTCTTTGCGGGGATTTAACTCCTTGAACTGCTTCTCCCAATAGCGCAGGGTAGAAACCGGAACTCCGGTCTCTTGCTCCGTTTCACGCAGCGAGTAATATATTTTTTCTGTAGGCAACATTCCGTTTTTTATTTACAGATTTTCAGTTTCTTTCCTTCGCGGATGTTATCGGATTTGAGTCCGTTCCAAGCTTTGAGTTGTTTGACCGTACAGTGGAATTTCTTTGCGATGCCTCCTAAGGTATCGCCTTTTTTGATGGTATAATAGGTCACGCCGTTCACGCGGTAAGCACCGGAGATTGAGGTCATTTTCGCTAAGTCTATCTCTGCGCGGCGATTATTGATGAGGCTGTCTGCTTTGTAAGCAAGGATGGCTTGCTCGTTCTCGATGAAGGGTCCGATCTTATCGGCAGGCAGGCAGAGTGCGTAGTTCGCTCCGCCGGGAAGTATATCCTTCGAGTACTGCGGATTGAGTCGACGCAATTCGGCCATGTCAATATGCAGGTTTTCACTAATCTGCATCAAGTGCATGCGGCGGTTCGTTCGGATTGTATCGGTGAGCAGTGTCTTCTCTGCCGGAGCTTTGCATATGCCGTGCTCTTGTCCATACGCCATCGCGTAGTTGGCGGCAATGAAGATCGGCACGTAGTTCCGCGTCTCGCGGGGGAGATAGGGATAGATAGACCAGAAATCGCGTTTACCTCCGGCACGACGGATGGCTTTATTCACATTGCCGCTACCGCAGTTGTAGGCTGCTATGACGAGGTTCCAATCGTGGTATACGGCATACATACTGCTTAAGAAACGGCAGGCTGCTTCGGTGGATTTGATAGGATCCATTCGTTCGTCCACTAAAGAGTTCACTTCCAAACCGAAGAGTTTAGCAGTAGCCGGCATGAACTGCCAAAGACCGGCCGCACCTACATGCGAGCGTGCCATAGGGTTAAGAGCCGACTCGATGATAGGCAGGTTCTTCAGTTCATAGGGCAGGTCATAGCGCGCTAATGTCTCTTCGAAGATAGGGAAGTAATACTCGCTCATACGCATGAGTTTGGCTACCTGTTTGGGGCTGCGTCGCACATACCATAATATAAACACGCGCACGCGCTCGTTATACGGCATCTCAATCACGCACGGCAGAGCCTGCAGACGAGCTTTATACACCGCGTCGGGCAGGGTAGTGGTGTCGTGGGTGGCGGTGCAGTCCGTGGTATCCAGCCATCTCAGGCTCCATTCCAACGAACGCATCTCAATATCCGTCAAGTCGCTATCGTTCCATTGTGTGTAGAATGGCGGAATGACCGGAACGATAGTATCGATGATTGCTTCCAAACTATCTAATGTCTCAGGTACCATGAGGGTGTCTGCTACCAGCGTATCTACTACGAGGGTATCGACTGCAATGCTATCGTTGATGCAGTGGGTGTTGAGGCTGTCTGCCACTTCAGCGCGAAGGCTCAAAGCGGCCACTAATCCAATGAATATGGTTAAAATCTTTTTCAAAATTGTATAGCTACTTTTAGTTCAGCAGTCTTTTGCTGCTGCAAATCATAATAAATCTGTGGTTCCAAGTTTAAGCTTAGGTTTGGCGAGATATCGAAGTCAAACAACTGCGCATCGACGTACGCATCAATGAGCGACAGGGCATACACGACGACGATGGCTAATATCGAATAGTCGCGATAGCGTCGATAGACGCTTTGCCGGTTTTTAAGCGTATTCATCCAGGTCGACGCTCCTCCTACTTGCGATAGCGTGTATCCGTCCGGCAGTACAGCGATATAGGTCTTACCGGGATCTTCGCTGACCGTACCGGCTTGGATATCGTTGTATAAATCCAGATAGGCTCCCTTATAACCGCTGTAGCGCCCTTGCATCACGCTGATGGCATATCCGCAGCCCATAAATCCGCCGTAAACGATAGGCAGTTTCCAATAGGAACCGTTGTATATCTGTCCGGCACCAGGGGCAATAGCTCCTAACCAGACAGCCTTACCGGCGTCGGGTTTGCGAATAACGATGCTGTCTTGCTGCGCTTGTGCTATCAGCGGAAGAAGCATCAGTACTATGATCAGCCAGCGTTTCAACCTATGCGCTCAATGATACGACGTAACTCGTCTTCGTCTTCAAAGGCGATGACTACTTTGTTGTTTTGAATCTTTACCTTTAGTCCGCTCTCGCGACTTACTTCTTTGGCCAGCGCAGCGTATTGGTTCACTTCTCGTTTCGTCTGCGGGTTCTTACCGAGGCGATCTTCTTGCGCTAATGCTTCCACTTTGCGTACGGACAGGCCATCGCGCAAGATACGCTGATAAAGGGCCAACTGACGCTCGGGACTCGGTGTGCCCAAAATTGCACGGGCGTGCCCCATCTCAATCAGACGATCTTTGATACCTACTTGTATCTCTGCCGGTAACTTCAGAAGACGCAGGTAGTTGGCCACTGTAGCACGTTTCTTGCCTACGCGCTCAGCCATCCGCTCTTGTGTCAGGTTATAATCATCCATCAAACGTTGGTACGCCAAGGCGATTTCTATGGCATCCAAGTCTTCACGCTGGATATTCTCGATCAACGCCCATTCCATCACTTGCTCATCTTTAGCCGTGCGGATATACGCAGGGATGCGCTCCAAGCCGGCTAACTTACTGGCGCGGAAACGACGTTCTCCGGCGATGATCATGTATGTTCCGTCTCCATTGTCGCGCAGGGTGATAGGCGAGATAACGCCGTGTTCGCGAATCGAATCGGCTAACTCTTGCATTGCTTCTTCATCAAACGAACGACGGGGCTGATCGGGATTCGCAACGATCTTTGCTAACTCGATCTCGGAAATGGAACTACTTCCATTCGTATCTACATGCGAGGTGTCAATTAATGCATCCAGACCTCGTCCTAATCCAGTTTTCTTCATATCTATCGTTTCGTATTTCTAATGATCACTTCTCTTGCTAAAGCGGTGTAGTTCTGTGCGCCTTTCGAATGCGGGTCATACTCCAATACGGATACACCGTGAGAGGGAGCTTCGCTTAGACGCACATTGCGGGCGATGACGGTATTGAACACCAAGTCTCCGAAATGACGTTTCACTTCCTCATAAACCTGATTGCTGAGGCGCAGACGATTATCGTACATGGTCAACAGGAAACCTTCGATCTTCAGGTCGGGGTTCAATTTCGACTTGATGATCTTGATGGTGTTGAGAAGTTTGGCGATGCCCTCAAGGGCAAAGAACTCGCACTGCACAGGGATGATGACGCTGTCACTGGCAGTCAAAGCATTGATCGTGATGAGGCCTAAAGACGGGCTGCAGTCAATGAGGATGTAATCGTACTCATCGCGCACTTGAACCAGGATATTTTTGAGCAACTGCTCACGATGTTCCATGTTGAGCATCTCAATTTCTGCGCCTACCAAGTCAATATGACTCGGGATGAGGCTTAGGTTCTCCATGCTGGTTTGTATGATCGCCGTATGGGGATCAATGCCGTTTACAAGACATTCATAGATGGTGTTGGTCAACTCGCGAATCTCAATTCCCAGACCCGACGAGGTGTTTGCCTGCGGGTCGGCGTCAATGAGCAACACGCTCTTGCCTAACTTGGCTAAGGCAGCCGCTAAGTTGATGGATGTCGTCGTCTTACCAACTCCTCCTTTTTGGTTTGCTACTGAAATAATTTTACTCATATCTGTTTTATTATCGTTTCTGCTTCTATCTGCCGGCAGGCATAGTTACCATATCGGCAGTGATTGGTACCATGACAAGTGCACGGGCGGCATCGTAAGTCATGGCGCTGGATGATATCTTCTTGGCGCTGTTTCCAACCCATAAAACCAATGATGGGGTGGGTAGCACACCAGACACTGATTGCTCGAAGTCCTACCAGGCTCGATAAGTGCTGGTTTGCGCTGTCCATACATATCATCACATCCAAGTGGCGCATCAGTTCCAGTTCCTGCTCTAACTGCAGTCGACCGGCAACACTCTCTGTTCGCGGGAAGACGCTCGCCCACTGGCGAAGCATCTCCGTCTCTATCACTCCTGCGCCGAAGAGGAAGATGCGCGTGTGTTCGTCTTTCGAGAGGTGCTCAATGATGTCTTTTGTCACGCGGTAGGGCAACATGTTCGACCGCGATTTGGCAAAAGGCGCCAGACCAATCCATCGTTCGTCTTTTTCTTTTTTGCCGACGAGTTGTTGCACTTTCTTGGCGGCAGTCTTGTTGACTGGCAGGGCTGTGAACTCTTCGTCGGTTTGTAAACCTGCGCGACGGAAGGTGTCTTCGTAGCGCTCGAACTCCGATGGCAGGGGGTGCTTGGTGCCTATTCCCCAAACGGTAATCAGGTGCTTGCGGATTCGCCCGTAATGCACGCGCGTCACACGTTTGCCGCTCAGTTTCATCAATGTCCCAAATACGCGAGTGCGGAGCACGGACTGCAGGTCTATTACCGCATCCACTTTATTTCGCCATTCGCGCCAAAAATCCCATACCCCCTTCCAATCCAAATGATTGTCCACTTCTGCAAATTCGACGTTCTCAAACGAATCGAACATCGCGCGGAGGTTCTTCTTGCTCGCGATGACAAACCGGTCGTTCGGATAGCGACGACTCAGCGAGGCAATAACAGGAACCGTCATTGCCACATTACCGATCGTAGCCAAACGAATAATTAAGTAGGTCATCTTAGCGGTATTTGGGTTTTCGTTTAAATTTCCACATATAGGCCAGGTTGATACTCAGATCCATAGGACTGGCCATATTAAAATAGTCTGTTACAGAGGTGCCGTACACACCTCCGAAGGAGTAGTCAAAGCGAATCTCCAATTGGTATATGCCGGCCTTTTTGGTTTGGAAGTAGAGTCCTGTTCCGGCAGCAATACCCCAGTCAAAGCGATGGTCGATGAGTTCGTATTCCGGAGAGGCACTACCGTTGACAAGTACGCCATTGTTTCCTTCATCCTTTACGCAATAACCAATCTGAGGACCAAGGTTCAAGAACCATCGGCATAGCTCGCTACCAAAGTTCAGGTGCATGAAAATCGGTAGTTCAATATAATGCAAACTACGGTTGTAACGGCCCTCATCACTCTTCTCTGCCCATCCGCGATGGATATAGTTCAGTTCCATCTGGAAACCGCAGTATTTATGGCCGGCGTAGCGGAAGACAAATCCTCCATTTCCGCCCAGCACGCAGGCATCAGTGATAGGAGACATATTGGCTACCGACGGACGATACATCACGGTACTTGCCGTCACACCGCCATGCACACCGAAACAGAATTCCTTCTCTTTTAACCGCGGTTGCGCCAAAGAAGGAAGAAACTGGAAACAGAAAAGAGCCAGGACTATCAGTCCTAATCCTCTTCCGAATATGTCGCTTGTTACCTTCACCGATTGTTAATTCGCATTCTTTACTACCACTTCCGTGCAGCCATTTTGCCAGCCGCCTTCACCAATCTGTTTCCAGCATATTGACGATTGCAGGCCGTGAATCTCTTTTTCACCATGCAACCAAGCTACCAGCGCTCGCATCAGGTCGTAACCCAATAAGTCGTAGCGAGGCATTTCGCAAACATGGTCGTTCACATAGAACTCCTCCCACAGCGCATCGTACGCTTCGCGTCCTTCCTCATTGGTGAAGACGGTGGTATAGAGCTGCGGCAGGTTGATGGACTCTTTCTGCCAGGAGTATTGACTGATGATGCGTACGCGATAGCCTTCATCGCGAAGTCTTTGTAGATGAGGTAATAATTGACGAACGTGCTGATATCGATCACTATGCAGGATAAAGATGTTCTCCCGCGTGGAATCGAGCGCGTAAGCGCAAGAGTCATTGAGCAGGTCACGTAAGGGGAGGTTGGTGTATTGCAGTTCATGTGCCCGCAGTTGCTTACGCATCACACGGGTGGACGTGGCTAATTCTGCTTCACGTACCTCGATAGCGACGCAGTGGATATCATCCGAACGTTCTGCAATCCAACTGCAGAGACTATCTGCTTCCTGTTTATCCGTGGAGTTGAACTGCAGCACTTGGGGACGATTCTCCAAGCGAATATCATCGCTGAACGGCAGCAAAAGCGGTACATTGTGTGTATCGCACCAATCGGCCATCATTTCAATCTGAATCGGGTAGACGAGACCTAGCACACCGCGTACGGCATTTAACTCGGTGCTGTCGCATAATGCGCGCACGCGCAGCTCGCTGCGCTCCGTATCATATACGCGCAGGCGGTAGAGCGTGCTATCGTTCTGCAAATCCCTAAGTGCTAATAAAACACCTTGATAAAACTCTAACATTCTCTCCGCATTTCCGCTGCGCTTGGTCTGTTGACTCTCAAAAGGTAACAACAAGGCCAGTTCTACGATTTCGCGGGTATCTACAATTGAATCTACTACAGCAATCGTGTCCTCCTCTATTACTGTGACCGTATCTTCCGGCACGGTTACAACAACCGGGTCAACCTCCATCATTGTATCTCGTGCCAAACGTTTCTCCCAACGTTCCAGACGTGGGTCAATGGGTTCTTTTATCGGACGCTTGGCCTGCTGCTTTACGACCGGTCGCTTGGTAGGAATGAGCAATTCCTCATCATATCGAACACCGCGTTCTTTCAGCTGCGGGTTCAGACGAATAATCTCCGCTTGCGATACATCGAAGTTCACACCGATACGGTACAAGCCAATACTGCGCTCCACGCGGTATTTGTACACTTCCTCGCCATTCACTGTATCCAAAGGATAGTCCAACAGCTCTTGCGCAGTTGCGGGAACGAGGAATAGGAAACAAAGAGCAAGGATAAAGAAGCCTCTAAACCCTAATCGCTCTACACTAAACTTTTTTACTTGCATATTTTCGTTTTCTAATAATCCATATTACTCCTCCTATGAGGACCAAGATAGCAATCGGACTTATTGTGCTGATAGTTTGTACACGTGCGCGTTCGTCGTGTGCGCGCTTATCATTCAGCAGTCGCAAGGCGACGGTCTTCTCGCGCAGCTGAATGAGTCCCTCGCTGTCTGTTAACCATAACAATACATTTGCTATAAAATCGCGGTTGCTGAACTGAATCTGATTATATCGGTCGTAGCCCATAGGTAGCACTTGGTTTCGTTCTACCTCATTCATGATGATGCTACCGCTCCCGACTACTACTTGACGAGTGGCTACACTCTGTTTGCGAATCGGTTCGTCGCTTACAATACTATCGGGCATCATACGATGGGCGAAAGCGCTGTTGAAAGTTCCTTCCAAGGATACGGCTACGGGAACGTACTGATAGCGGAAAGCCTCCAAGTCCGGTTGTAAATCATTCAGATTCACTTCGCCCGGCGTAGCCGTAACACGTGTGGCTGTGCTCGTCGCCAATAGTACCCGTTTGTCAATACCATCTTCACCTCCCACTGCGTCTATCGGGCTGACGAAGGTACTCATCACTTGTCCCGTGTTGCGGGTGATAGGGCTGCTGTTGCTTGTGAGCAGCAAAGGTGCGTAAGTCCAAGGGAAGGGTTGCAGATTCGGTGTCTCGGGATCATCCGATACATTGACCGGAATGGTCAGACATTGGAGGTCTTGCACTAAGGCGGGGTTGATCCGTATCCCGTAACGGAAGAGCATGTCGGTGATTCCTAAGTCCAGCGGGATGATGGGGGTGAAACCGTCGCTTTGCAGCACATCGTTGCTGAATCGTACACCGTTGACTACCCAAAGGACCGTGCCTCCTCGCATGATATACTGGTCGATGATAAAGCGTTCAATATCGCTGAAGGCCGTCTGCGGATTCGCAATGATGATCGCCTTATAACCGTCCAGAAGATGCACGTCGACGCCTTGTTCGGGTATGACGATGGCTCCTCGATCGACATAGAAATACTGACTGAGCGTCTGCTCCAGGTCCCAGACGTATCGTTCGTCCGGTTCGCCATGGCCTTCTATGATTGCGATGCGTGGCAGTTCCGTCTGTTGCAAGCGATGCAACGCTTCTGCGAACGCGTATTCCAACTGCTCGATACTATTGTTCAGATTCTCCTCGCCGCTGAGGCCGCGTGTGTTCTTGAGCAGCGTCACTACCGCTCCTCGGCCTTTGTATGAGATCAGTGCGTAGGGGTATATAGTGGTCTGGGCTGTCTTGCCGTTTTGCTCCCGCTCGTGAATCACAATAGGTCGCAGACCGAGCGAATCTTTCGAGACCGCAAGGTCCTTGGAGGTCCGTAAGTCGCTATAGACGCTCATCTCCTCCAGCAGTTCTTCCGTCGCTTTTTTTAGACGCGTGAACCCGGCATTGAGGTCGCCGTCGAGCAGGAGCGTCACCTCGATAGGTGCATCGGTCTGCTTGAGTAAGGTCTTCGTTGCTTCACTCAGACTATAATGGCGGTCATCCGTCAGGTCCCATCGAACCCGCCGGATGTGGCTTAGGGCCAGAAGTGCTCCACACAGCCCCAGAACTAATATGGCTTTCCAATAGCCTTTCACCGATTATTTTTTAATACGCTGCCAAACAGCATCTTTGATCTCTACCGGATATTTCTCGCGCAAGCGCTTGATCCATGCTGCCTCGAGGAAATCTTGATAGTCGGTCGTTACTTTACCCTTCTCGTCATTCCAAGCCTCCGGTGCTTTCAGTTTCTTACCAACGCATTCTACGATCGGCAATGCCTCATTGGGCGTAAACTCTGCATTCTTCGCTTTGAAACCGTATTTATCTACAGCGCTGTTCTTGCCCAGTTCCCACAAACCGTGTTGCACTTTGACGTAGGTTACGCTGTCGCAGTTGATCCGTTGTGCGATATAGCTTTGAATGGAGTCGGGGTTGGCATTCTTGATGATCGCTTTCACAGCCTTCAGACTGCTTTTATCTTTTGCCTGAATCAGATACCCTTTATAGTGCGGTTTTTCCCAGGTGTATTTCTTCTTGTTGGCTTTGAAGAAGTTCTCCAGACCGGCCGTATCTTTCGCGGCCTTATCCCATACTTCGCGCAGCGATACTTCGAACAGAAGGATACCATCGTGATATTCCTGAACGAGGTTTCTCAGTTCAGGATACTTCGACTCCAGGTGCGCGTCTGCGTAGGCTTTTACGGCCGCATCATTCATCGTCTCCGGGAGTTTATACTCGGCGCGCGTCTTGCGAATGAAACTTTTTTCAACCTCTTGCGAGCGCTCATCGCGCATCACTTGGCGCTGGATCTGCGAACGCATAGAGTCCAAAGGTTGAATACCGCGCTCGTCCTCTTTATAGATGATATGCCATCCGTATTGCGAACGAATCGGTTTGCTGATTTCTCCGGCTTTGATGCTGAAGGCAGCCTCTTCGAAGGGCTTCACCATCATGCCGAGACCGAACCAGCCTAAGTCTCCTCCGCGCACACTGCTACCACGATCTTCCGACTCCGTCTTTGCTACTTCTGCGAAATTCTCCGGGGTAACGATGCTTGCTATTTGCTCAATCTCGGCCAATTTGGCAGCATCGAGGCTGTCGAGGTTGCTGTCTCCACGCGGTACCATCTTCATGATATGACGTGCTTTGACTTCTTTATGGTCTTGCTCCTCTTCCACTTTCACGATATGCCAGCCGTATTGGGTGCGGAAAGGCTTGCTGATTGCACCTACTTCGGTGTTGTATACCGCCTCTTCCAAAGAGTATACATAGCGGAACGGAGTGATCCAGCCCAGTTCACCGCCGGTCTCTTGTACGTTCGGATCCGTGCTCAATTCGCGAGCTACCTTATCAAAGGGCTCAACCGGCAAACGTTTCTCGATG
The DNA here is from genome assembly GCA_946616535.1 of uncultured Bacteroidales bacterium. The sequence continues at coordinate 174,366 of CAMOJA010000002.1, forward strand.
GTTTTCCATTTCCCTTTTACTTTTTTCTTCTCCACCTTCAGTTGACCAATCGTTACACGCTCGTAAGCTTCGTTTATCTTCGCCAACGCATCAGCCTGCGCAGCACTATCGGCATTAGCCGGACATTGGATGGCAATATGTGCTGCACGGCGATCCTTAGCAATACGTGCCCAACTCAGCGCGATGATACTATCCATCGCAGCGTCGTCCTGCATGTATTTGGGAGTAGCTTGTGCGCGGTAGCCTTTCAACTCTTTCTTGAATGCTTCGGTCGTGTCGATACCTTGCGCTTCAGCTTCTGCCACTTTCAGTTTGAAGTTAATGAACATTTCCAGATACTCATCCATCGTCTTCGGGTCCAAAGCGCCGGCCTGGTTGTTCTTCTCGTAGATATACAAGAACTCCCCGGCACTTACTGCCTTGCCGTTAATTGTCATCAGGGTCTCATCCGAACCCTGAGCCGCTGCTGTTAAAAAGCTCATCGCGGCTACCAAAAAAAGAATACTTTTTTTCATTTTCTATCTTGTTTTTTGTCGTTTGCCCACAAATAGCGTGCAAAAGTACTACTTTTTTTTGAATTATGCAAATAAAAAGCAATTTTTTTTATTGAGTGGTACCCCTCGGAGGGGGTGCGCATAGGTAATGCCTCCGACTTAAGTCCTACTTAAGTCTTACTTTCCTCTTATAAAAGTACGATTAGTCGGAAATTAAAAAACCGCACCAGTGGTGCGGCTTTGAAGGGTTATTTTTTGAGATATTGTGCGAATGTTTTTTCGAAGAGTTGAACGGCTTGGTTGAGTGAACCGAAGAGTTCTCCTCCGGAGGCATTGGCGTGTCCGCCGCCATGGAAGACCTCTGATGCCCAAACATTCACCGGTCGATCACCTTGCGAGCGAAAAGAGATACGGATTCGGGGTTTGGGAGTACCGGGTTTAGGGCGCTCCTCGCGCATGAAAACCGAGTAATAGACATCGCTAATCTGCAGGGGCATGTTCACCAATCCTTCGGTGTCGCCGACTTGGTAATGATATTGATCCAATTCGTCTGCCGAGAGGGTGATGAGCGAGAGGTGATACTCAGGATAGATGCGCATTTTACGATATAAAGCATAGCCCGTAAGTCTCACTCTATCAGTCGAATACTGATTAAAGACAGCGTTGTATATAAAGTCTTTGTCAATTCCTGCGCGGACGAGTTCGGCGATGATTTCGTATAGTTCGCAGCTGTTGGAATTGAAGGCAAAATTGCCTGTGTCGGTCATCAAACCGGTATATATCGCAGTGGCGATTTCTTTGGATAGCGGCGATTGGTTTTCGAGGATTTGGGTGATGAATCGATAGACGATTTCGCAGGATGATGTAGCCTCGGGGAAAGAGAATACGATGTTCGCGAAATCAGTAGGGTGAAGGTGGTGGTCAATGAGGATTTTTGGTGCATTGTTCGCCATGAGTCGTTCGCCTATCGGTCCGATTCTCTTGGGATCGTTGTAGTCGGAGCAGAGGAAGAGGTCCGCTTGGTTGATTAGGGTTTCGCAGGTCTTCGCATCTTTCTCGTAGATATGGATTTTTTCCGCGTCCGGCATCCAGTTAAAGAACGCAGGGAAAGCGTTGGGAACTACCACTTGGACGGATTGTGAAATGTCCGTTGTGGGTTGATTTTTCAGCCAATGGTATAGCGCGAGCGCGGATCCCATCGCGTCGCCATCGGGCGCCATGTGGGTGGTAATAACTATATGTTTCGCCTGCGCGATATATTCATGCGCTTGAGCGAGTTGTTCGAAGGGCAGTTCGATCTTCATAGTTCATCAAATTAGGGTGCAAATTTACTACATTTTCTTCAATTGCGCAAGAAAAAGTAAAAAATTTTGCATTTTTTTATAAAAAAATTTGTCTATGTAAAAAAAAAGCAGTACCTTTGCACGCTTTTTCGTGTAAATATGCGGAAAAATGCTTGGATTTTGAAAAATAAATAAAAATATATACTACAATGTCAAAGATTTGTCAAATTACAGGCAAGAAAGCCATGGGCGGCTGCAATGTCTCTCACTCGAAGCGCCACACAAAGCGCACCTTCGATGTGAATTTGTTCCGCCGCAAGTTCTACTGGGTAGAACAAGATGTATGGATCGAGCTGAACGTGAGTGCAGCCGGTCTGAGAACGATTAACAAGATTGGTCTGGACAACGCCTTAAAGCAGGCGGCAGAGAAGGGCTATCTGTATTAAACGAAAGGAGTTAACTTATGGCAAAGAAAACGAAAGAAGCACGCGTACAGGTAATCCTGGAGTGCACAGAGCAAAAGGCCAGCGGTGTTCCGGGTATGAGTCGTTACATCACTACCAAAAACCGCAAGAATACTCCGGATCGTTTGGAGTTGAAGAAGTACAATCCTTATTTGAAGAAGTACACGATTCATAAGGAGATCAAGTAATTAACCCTATTTTTAGAAAGGCTTAGAACTATGGCAAAGAAAGCGGTCGCAACACTGCAAACCGGTAACTCCGGACGCGCGCACTCTAAGTGCATCAAGATGGTTAAGTCGCCTAAAACGGGTGCTTACATCTTCCAAGAAGAAATTGTACTGAACGAAAAAGTGAACGAGTTCTTCAAGTAAAAAACCTAACAATTAGCGCACTACTTATTTTGTGGTGCGCTAATTTTATTTCGCACTATAACACCTTATACCAAACACCATGCTCGGCATCATCATCAATCCGAAGTCGGGAAAAAACTATTTCCGTGCGCAGCGTATCTATCTATGGAAACTGCTGCGTAAACGTCATCAACCTTTTGCTTATCGCGTGACGAAGTATGCAGGCCATGCTATTGAGTTAGCGCGTGAACTGGTAGAGAGGGGATACGGCGAGATATTGATTCTCGGCGGCGATGGTACGTTATCGGAGGCGATCAATGGTATTATGCGTTCGACGCTGACACCAGAGGCTCGTGCGAAGATTCAAGTGGGCTTGATGCCACGTGGTACAGGTAATGATTGGGGACGATACTGGAACTTGACCAAGAATCACAAAGAGAGTTTAAGACGTTTCTTTGAAGGCGAAGGTCATCCTATTGATATCGGGTGTGTTACCTATTGGCGAAATAACATCGAGCATCATCGCTATTTCATTAACTCGGTGGGTTTTGGTGTAGATCCTTTATGTTGCCGCAAAGCGGAGACGCTGAAGTATTATCTGGGTTCGCATCATGTGAACTATGTAATTGGTTTGATCGGAGCTATCGCGCAGCATAAGAGTCAACATATGGTGCTGACGGTAGATGGCAAAGTGGCGGTAGATGATTTGCTGTTTACGATGAATATCGGAAATGGTCCCTTCTCGGGCGGAGGCATTCGTCAGAATCCGGAGGCCGATCCGACGGACGGAGTGTTTCATTCGATGTTTGTTCGCAAACCGAGTTTCAAACAGATATGCAAGGCGCTGCCGAATTTGTTTAACGGTAAGTTAACAGAGTTGCCTTTTATCTATCCGATTTGCGGTAAAGAGATCGAGATCAGTTATCGCAAGCATATCCTCTTTGAGGCCGACGGTATCTTGGAGAATATCATTGGTCCCTGTAAGGTGACTTGTATCCACCATGCTCTTCAATTCCGATGCTAATGATTCAGCAGCAGGGTAGTAATAGAGTGTATACGCGGGAGATGGATGAGACGGGAAAGACTATCATCCGCGTAGTAGGAACCAACCGCGATGAGAACAGGGCATTTATTTATATGTCGCGTCATTTCTCGCAGTTGGGTCTTCCTGTTCCGAAAGTGCTATGGGTGAGTGAGGATGAGATGAGTTATACCCAGGAGGATCTGGGCGATACCTTACTCTTCAGTTGTTTGGATAACTATACCTTATTAAAACGCGCTGTACGCGCACTCGCGCATATGCAGATAGAAGGCGCACGCGATTTTGATTGGTCGATGTGTTTCCCTATTCCGGCTATGGATGAGCGCTCTATTCGCTGGGATTTGAATTATTTCAAGTACTGCTTTTTGAAAGGCACGAAGATCGAGTTTTCTGAACCGAAGTTAGAGGATGACTTCGATCGAATGGTATCGGTTCTCTTGGCGCAGCCGTCTGACAGTTTCCTCTATCGCGATTTTCAAAGTCGAAACGTGATGGTTAAGGACGGGCAGCCGTATTTTATTGATTTTCAGGGTGGCAGAAGAGGTCCGACCCAATACGATGTAGCATCGTTCTTATGGCAAGCGAAGGCGAATTTTGCTCCTGCATTACGCGAAGAACTTATAGGGGAATATCTGGATGAGTTGGAACAGCTTCTGCCAGAATGTTTTAGTCGTTCGGATTGGAAAGCGGCTTTACCGCATTTTGTGCTGTTTCGAACGCTGCAGGTTTTAGGAGCCTATGGTTATAGGGGCTATTTTGAACGAAAACCGCATTTTCTGGAGTCTATCCCGATGGCTTTGAAGAATCTGAGTGAATTATTCGCTGCACATGGCGAATTACAAACGCAATATCCGTATATCTATGCTATCAGTAACGATTTACTCTTTCTCCTTTAAACGTGGTATTCCCGCGGATAGCTCCGGCAATGGCGGCGGGTATGTCTTTGACTGTCGTTCCACCCATAATCCCGGCAAATACGAGGAATATAAGACCTTGACGGGTTTGGATCAACCTGTGATTGACTTTTTGGAGCAAGACGGAGAGATTCTGACATTCTTAACCCATGTAGATGCTTTGGTGGACCATCATGTGGAGCGCTTTATCGAACGCGGTTTTGAGCATCTTCAGGTGGCTTTCGGATGCACGGGTGGACAGCATCGCTCGGTTTATTGTGCTGAACATGTGGCGAAGCATCTTAAGGAGAAATACGAAGTCAATATTCACCTGATTCATCGAGAAAGAGGAATAGATAAGGAGTTATGAAAGCGATGATTTTTGCAGCGGGTTTGGGTACGCGTTTAAAACCGCTTACCGATACGATGCCTAAGGCACTGGTGCCTCTGGCGGGTAAGCCGCTGTTGCAATGGCAGGTGGATAAGTTACGTGATGCCGGAATTACGGATATCATCGTCAATGTGCACCATTTTCCTGATATGATCATCGACGCTATTCGTGCCAATAAGGGGTGGGGTTGTAATATCACGGTTTCGGATGAACGAGATATGCTTTTGGACACCGGAGGGGGCTTGAAGAAAGCGGTTGGTGAGGAGCCGATATTGGCCTGCAATGTGGATATATTATCCAATATAGACCTACGTGCACTCGTGGGCGCCTACGAACGGACGGGCGTTAGTCAATTGGTAGTAAGCGAAAGGAAGACGCAGCGCTATTTATGCTTTGATGATAAGGATTGCCTGTGCGGGTGGACTAATATTGCTACTGGTGAAATTAAGGGTAAAGAAGGTCGTCATTTGGCGTTCAGCGGTTTGCAGATTTTGAATGGAGAGGCTTTGTATTTGCTTCAACAGATTCCTGAGGATAAGTTTTCGTTGATTTCGTTTTATTTGGATGCTATGAATAAGACGCCGCTGCAGGCCTATGTGCCAGTGGATTATCGAATGATGGATGTCGGAAAAATAGATCAAATAGAAGAGGCCGAGCGATTCGCCGAAAGCTTGTAAAACAAGAAAAGATGCCATTTGGCATCTTTTTTGTTGGTGTCCCCCGAGGGACTCGAACCCTCGACCCACTGATTAAGAGTCAGTTGCTCTACCAACTGAGCTAGGGAGACTTCGCGTTTTTCAAAAGCGGGTGCAAAAGTACTGCTTTTTTTTGACATACGCAAATATTTTTGCAAAAAAAATACAAATAGAGGTTATTTTTTTGCTCATATCAATTTTTTTTGTTAATTTTGCAGCCAAATGCATAGAGGTTTTCGATATATTGTAATTGTGGCAATGGCCGTGCTTTCGCTCTCGTTCTGCTCCTGTTCTTCTGAAGAGCAAGTTTTGCAGAAACGTCAAGAGCATGCTGAACGTCAGACAGCGGCTTTGTGTGAAGCCTTGGCTCGTAACACATCCTTGGATTCCATTCGCTCTATCACAGAGCAAAATGAGGATGTGTTTTTTTATATTTTTGACACTCGCCGAATGGTATATTGGTCCACCAATCGTTTAGCCGGGGATGAGGTTTTTGTGACGGTTTACGATACCTGGCGGGACATGCATTTTAAGAATGCGGAGACCCGTGCAAGATGGACGAGAGCCGGGATTTATAATGTGCTGACCGTCATTCCTGTGAAGTATGCTGAACTGCAGGATATTCCGGATATTCAGGCCATCGCTTCGCAAACTTTCTCTTTTAGAGAAATGTTGGAGGTAGAAGAAGAGCCTTCGGCGTTTTCCATCAATCCGTATTACTATATCATTATCGGTATTTTTGTTCTGATGGTCTTCTTCGGTTTGATGGGTTTGTTGCGCTATCGGGGTATCCGTAATATGCGTCTCTCTACGCGTATTATGTATATTATTATGGCCTGTGTCTTGGCGGTGTTCATCTATTTGTTTGTGATGTCAATGAGGTATGTGAATGCGAACTTCGAGCAGCGTCAACGCAAGGAGTTGCAGACACGATCCGAATACATTCAGTCCTATTTGCGCTCCTTGTATTATTGGGATCAGACGCTTACCTCTACTCAAGCTTCCGGATTGTCGGTAGATCTGCACGATTTGGGATTTGATATCAACCAGGATATACATGTTTATAGCTTGAATGGCGAGTTGTTGGCGTCTTCTTCGAGTGCCCTTTTCTCGGGCGGTGTGTTGTCGCGAAGGATGTCACCTGAGGCCTTGTATAGCCGTACACACTCGGCTGTTTGCTATGAGCAAATAGCTTCACATCAGTATCTCGTTTCGTACGTGCCTTTCTATAACGGTGCGTTCGTCCCGATAGGTTACATTGCATTACCGTATTTCTTGAGTGAGCAAACGCGCAGTGCGGAGTTGAATGACTTATTGTCGCGTCTCTTGCCACCGTATTTGATCGTCCTTTTCTTAGCCCTTGTCTTCTCATTCTGGGCAGCCAAGAGTATGACAGCACCTATCTCGATGCTGAATGATAAGATGCGTCATTTTAAGATAGGTGCGAAGGATAATCATATTCAGTATCCGTATCACGATGAGTTGGGTGCGCTCGTAGAGCGCTATAATCTATTGGTGGACCAGGTAGAACAATCTGCGGAGCAGTTAGCTCGTGCTGAACGGGAGGGGGCATGGCGCACAATGGCGCGTCAGATTGCGCATGAGATCAATAATCCTTTGACACCGATGAAGTTGTCGGTGCAGAAACTTCAACGCCTGCGCGGTTCCGAAGGTTTCGATGCGTATTTTGAGAAGGCCGCTCCGATGCTTATCTCGGAGATTGATAACTTAGCGCACATCGCGCAGTCGTTCTCTACGTTTGCAAAACAACCGGAAGTGGTGACCGATGAGGTGGATATAGCTGTGAAGTTATCGCAAGTGATCACCCTTCAGCGGGCGAATGATGCCCACATCCCAATTCGCTACATCGGAGCCGATAGTGGTGTGATGGTGATGGCCGATCAGGAGCAGGTTGCACAGGTGTTTGTTAACATCATCCGAAATGCGCTGCAAGCCATGGAAAATCAACCTCAGGAAGCGAATCGAACTCCCGATATCATTGTGGTGCTCAATGCGGCTTATTCGGAGCGTGAAGTGCAAATTTCGATTTCCGATAACGGTCCCGGAATACCACTTGATATTCAACCGAAGATCTTCCAGCCGAACTTCACGACAAAGTCGAATGGTAATGGCTTGGGATTAGCCATTAGCAAACATATTATCGAGGGAACCGGAGGCCGTATTTCCTTTGAAACCTCGGATAAAGGAACCACATTTAGGATATATTTCCTAAAAAAAATGACGTAAATCACAAAAAAATTTGTGTATTTCAAAAAAAAATTGTAATTTTGCGGCCGTTATATACTATATTCTCTATGAAAGCTCGAAAATTCATAATTTTATGGGTAGCAGCCGTGTTCTGCGGTGGTTCTCTTTTTGCACAGAGTATAGAGTCTATCAAGGCCAGCAGTAAGTGGCTTTGGGGCGAGGGAAACGGTGAGACGTTGGAAGAGGCGGATCAGCGTGCTTTGCGGGATTTGGGTAGCCAGATTTCGTTGAGTGTGGTGAGTTCGACTCAGACGGAGATAGAGAACCAGCAGTATGGTGATGAGGCCATCTCTTCCACGCGCACGAAAGGAACCACGCAGATTGGATCAAATGTGACGCTGAATAACTGTCAGCGAATAGTTACGAAGCATAAGAACTCTTATCAGGTGCTGCGGTATATTGAAAAATCGGAGATCGATAAGATGTACGAGCGCCTGGAGCAGAAGATTCGGGAGCTGGTAGAGCAAGCCAAGAAGGCAGAGGCACAAGAGAAGATCGGTGACGCGCTGCGTTTTAACTACTGGGCGTTTAAGTTAATTTCCGCCCTGCCGACGGAGCGTCAGTATGCGCTGCGAGGTGAAAATGGAATGCTGATGTCGGAGTTGACCAATGGTATTGCTGAGATGATGAATGCCGTCCAAGTGGAAGCTAAGGGTGTGATGAATGGTGAGGACAACAAGACGGTTGAGCTGCGCTTTGTATATAAGGGTAAACCCATGGTAAACGGCGACTTCTACTATAATGATGGTTCGGATTGGATGCCTATGAAGATCAAGGACGGAGTGGGTGTAGCGGAAATCCCGAATCACATGAGTCGATTTAATGTGCGCCTGGAGTACGAGTATCGTTATCTTTGGAAGAGCGACCCGACGGTTCAGACTATAATGCAGCAAAACCCTCAGTTAATGCCGTTCCCCGGTAGTAGCAAGTCGGTGCTTCTGAGCAGTGCACCTAAGCAGGAGACGCAGTTTTCCAGTGTCAAAGAATTAACGAAGACGATTCGTACGGATGCAATCGGTTATGCTATCGCCCCGAAAGATATCAAGCAACAGGCTAAGATTATCTATCCGATTGTGGACGCGATAGAAACCAAACACTTCGATGCCATTCGCCCGTATTTCACGGAAGAGGGATGGAAATGGTATGAGAAGCTGGTGAAGTTCGGCAATGCGAAAATCATCGAGAAGCCGGAGTTGCAGATCACTGCCTTTGAGGACGGCTATCTGGTGCGCGGCGTGAAGGCGAACTTCAGTTTTAAGAAGAACAACACTCAGTTTGTTGAGGATCTGGTGTTCTATCTCAAGGACGATTTGGTTCAGGCCGTTAACTTCGGATTGGAACAGTCGGCAATACAAGATATCAAAAGCCAAGGAGACTGGAATGATACATCTCGTTTGGTGCTGATTAATTTCCTGGAGAACTACAAGACGGCTTATGCTTTGGAGCGTCTGGATTACTTGGAGGCAGTGTTCTCGGATGATGCGCTCATCATCGTAGGAAACAAAGTGCCGCAGAAACGGAAGATGGAGATACAGGCGGAAGATATGGACCTGTATAATAAGAAACGTCTTACCAAAAGCGAATATATTGCGCACATGCGACAGGTGTTTGACAAACAGGAATTTGTGAATATCCATTTTGAGGATGCTTCGGTCAAGAAGACCAGTCGTAAAAATGAGCGTTATCAGATTCTGATCAAGCAGATTTATTCATCGGCAACTTATGCTGATACCGGTTATTTATTCCTATTGGCGGACTTGACGGACCCGAAGAATCCGATCATACATGTGCGCGTGTGGGATGAACAAAAAAATAACTTGATGAATTATGGCGAATGGAATTATTAAATCGTGGTTAATCGTCCTGCTGTTGGGCATGGCGGTTGGCATGTCGGCACAGCAATATCAGGTAAAAGCGACAGAGTGTAGCGAGGATATGATGGATTTCTCGCAGCGTTCGACGCGGGTAGTGGACCAGAACGGCGACCAATGCGCTGTGCTGCGTATAGAATCGGCTATTCCCGGTTTGCTGAAGTTTGAGCTTGGTGCACAAGATATCGAACATAAAGAGATTAAGGACGATGAAGTATGGCTGTGGGTGAGCGCGAGTGTGAAGAAAATAACCATTCGTTGTGATGGCTGTAAGCCTTTAAAGGACTATCGCCCGGGTAATTTGGAAGGTGGACATATCTATCATTTTAAGGTGACGACGGGTCATCCCAAAGAGCAAGCAACTAAGCAGCACATGCACATCTTATGTCATCAGGTGCCGTTCTTCGTTTCGATAGACGGAAAGCCGGCCGTGGAGTCAACAAAGAACCAGTTCTCGCAAGAGTTGAGTTTGGGTACGCATAATATCGTTGTTTCAGCGACTCATTATAAGTCGTTCTCCAAGGATATCAAGTTGACTCGTTCGGCGGCTTCGCGTGATACGGTGACCTTGGATCCTAACTACGGTACTGTAACTATCCGTCCGAATGTGCAGGGCTGTAAGTTGTTTATCGACAATCAGGAGTATGGCATCAATGGTGAGATAAAACTGGACGTGGGTCAGCACCAGATCTCTGTTCGTAAAGACAAATATACCTCGCATGAAGAGAAGATAGTTGTCCATATTGGCGATAAGCATATCGTGAACGCTAATCTAACGCCTAACTTCATTTCGGTAACCATTACGGCGAAGGAGCCGGAGACGGAGATTTATATCAATGAAGAATATAAGGGCGTTGGAAAATGTGTGTTTGAGTTTGACTACAACGAGCGTTACGATATTGAGGGGCGTCGAAAAGGCTGCCAGCCCCACATTGTAGATCGTCACGACTTCAATGCCAATTCGCCGAAAACAATTGCCATTCCGGAGTTGAAGCGTCTGTACGGAAAATTGAATATCTCTTTCTTACCGAAGGAGGCTACGTTGAAGATCGACGGTATCACCCGTCCTACGAAGAACGGTGAGTTCAGTGATTCGCGAATGCCTATTGGTCAGCATGTGATTCAGGTGCGTCATGACGACTATCGTTCAGCAGAAGAGACGGTAATTATTGAGAACGGTGAACTGACGGCAAAGAGTTATGAACTGATTAAGGTGCCCACAGGCATTGTGACCATTAAGACGGACGAAGGTGTGGCGATTTTGCTGCGTCAAGATAACGACCTGATTTACAAGAGTTCGTCCGAATGGACAGGTAAGTTACCGATAGGAGAGAATGAGATTGTATTACGCAACACCGATGGGTTGGAATGCGAGTATAAGATTCTTGTGGATGAAGATAAGAAGATGGAGAAGAAACTGAAGTTCTTCCGTAACTTAAAAGTCTCGGCTCCAACCGGTTCAAAAGTGATGATTCAATCCGATGAGGAGAATAAGGAATACAGTGCGAATAAGAAGTTAACGCTGCAGCCTCAGGAGTATACGGTAATTGTATCTCGTAAGAACTACGCTGATTGGATCTCTACTGTGGACTTGTCTCCGGCTCGTTCCCAGTATGTGAAGCTGAATGCAGTAATGTATCGTGAAGGAGGCAGCACCTCGAGCAGTTCGAGTAGCAGTTCGTCGAGCAGTTCTACCAGTACCGGTTCGACTCGCCGCGCCTCGCGTTCAACGGACTTCCTGGATCGCTTCTATAGTTACTCGGGTGATTTCTATATCGGAGTGATCGGAATGGGTTATACGTATAACATCGTCGATAAGACTCATTGGTTGAGTTTCAGTTTGCTGCCGATGCGTTTTAAGATGTTTGAGATGCACTTGTTTGATATCGAGACGAATATTACGAACCTGTCCGCAGGAGGAGGACTGATGTCTCGCTGGATCTATAAACCGACGCTGCAGTTAGTCATCCCGGTTTATCAGAGCCTGAGTATCAACCTCTATGGGGGTGCAGGATTGGACATGAACTATGCGTTGAATACTATTGCAAAGAAGTCTATTGTAGCATCGAATGACTTCTATGCTGCAGCCGTAGCAGGTATCACTTTCCGTACGACAATGGCGTCTGTGATGCCAATTGATCTGTTTGCAGAATATCGCTATCCGATAGTAGGTCAAACGGATATACAGCCGCAAGGCTTCAGAGTAGGAATAAATATGAGTTTCGGAGCGCCGAAATGGTAAGTATTTATATATAATTAACTAACTTTTTACTAACCCTCAAATTTTAAAAGTTATGAAAAAATTTTTGACGGTAGCAATGGCCTTAATCGTTGCATGTGGTGTTACATTCGCAGAGTCGAATGACCAGAAACAAATCCGCAAAGAGCGCCAAGAGATTACTAAATTGGCAAAGAAAGAATTGAACACGAAAGTGGGCAAAGTCGTTAAGAAAGAAGCTAAACGTCTGAAAAAAGAAGGCTGGCAAGTAAAACCGGGTGCACTGCCCCTGGATAAACAGCTTGAGAGAGCTTACTTGATGCAGTACGAATATGATGAGGATCTGTTCCCGAAGTATATCATGGGTGAGGCTTCGTCTGTAGGTGAGAGCTATGATGCAGCTAAGACCGCTGCTTTGTCGCTGGCTATCACGAACCTTGCTGGTCAAATTCAGACCGAGGTAACTGCTTTGATCGAGAACACGGTAGCAAACAAACAATTGGATCCGGAAGATGCTGCATCCGTTGTTGAGTCTGTTATGGCAAGCAAGAACTTGATTTCTCAGTCTATCGGTCGTACGATTCCGGTAATGGAGTGCTTCCGCATCAACAGCAAGAAGAACAACGAGGTATTGGTTCGCATCGCTTACAACAGCGAGATGGCAAAGCAGGCTGCTAAGAAAGCCATCCGTCAGGATCTGGAAGAGAAGGGCAAGAAACTGCACGGTCAGTTAGACCAAGTATTAGGCTTCTAATGGAAGCAATAGGGTAGAGGTGGCTGAAACCCGCCTCTATTCACTATTTATCTTCGTGATAGTTATGCGAAAAATTTTATGTATCCTCAGTGCCGTTTTAATGACCTCAATGGTTTCGGCGCAATCCCTGGAAGAGCAATTTAATGCTTTCCGCCAAGCAGCAGAAGATCATTATGCTTCGTTCCGCGAGGCAGCGAATGCGCATTATGCTGAGTTCTTACGTTCCGCATGGGAGTATTACGAGCAGACACCTGCCATACCTCGTCCGGAAGATAACCCGACTCCTCCGGTGATTTACAAGGATGATAAGAAGAAGCACCGGGATGAGGAAATTAAGGCCGATCCTGTACCGCAACCACTACCCGAACCGACACCTCAACCGATCGAACCGGTGATCGAGAATGATGCACCGATGGATGTTGTGCGCGTGGAGTTCTATGGTAGCACCGTCGAGGCACGTTTTCCTCAAACGGACCGTTTATCCTTAACGAGGATTAATGGCGACCGTATTGCGGAGGCATGGGAACAGGTAGCAAAAGGGAAATATGAGAACCTGCTTTACGATTGTTTGGCAGCGCGCGATACCTATCGTTTGAGCGACTGGACCTATATCCAACTCCTGCAGAAGATTACAGAAAAGAAATACGGGCGCTCGAACGAGGCCGTTTTGCTTCAGGCTTATCTGTACGCCAACTCAGGCTATAAGATGCGTCTTGGAGCTTCTCCCGACGGACAGATTCACCTGCTCGTAGGTAGTAACTATATTCTCTATGATAGATCTTTCTATTCCTTGACCGAAGGACGTTTCTTCCCGCTGACGGAAGTGAATGGCGGTTTAGCAATTTGTCAAGGTTCTTTTGAGGGCGAGAAACCGTTCTCTCTGCTGATGACGAAAGAACCACAGTTGGCGGCGAAGAATGAGCAGGCGCAGACGCGCAAAGCAAGAACAGGACTGACGGCAACTTGCTCGATTAACCGCAACCTCATTGATTTATATAATGACTACCCGACGGGTCAGTACGGTGAGGATTTCGGAACACGCTGGGCAGCTTATGCAGATGCACCGATGCCGGAGTTGGTGAAGAAAGATCTCTATCCGGCGCTGATGGAAGGTGTACGCGGTGTGCCGGAGGCTCAAGCCGTGAACAAACTGCTTAACTGGGTTCAAACGGCTTTTGAATACGAGTATGACGATAAGGTATGGGGTCAGGACCGTGCGTTCTTCCCTACGGAGTCGCTCTATTATCCGTATTGCGACTGTGAGGACCGCAGTATCCTCTTCTCGCGCATCGTGCGGGATTTACTGAATCTCGATGTGGTTTTGCTCTATTACCCTGGTCACTTAGCTACAGCTGTTAAGTTGAATCAAGAGGTGAACGGTGACTACTTGATCGTAGACGGTCAGAAATATATCGTATGTGATCCTACATATATCGGAGCTCCGATGGGGCGCACGATGCCCGGCATGGACAATAGTTCCGCTAAAGTCATTGCATTAAAACGATAATTCATATCATTTACCATAAAAACACACAAAAATAATGAAAGTACAAACTATCATGCAGCAATTAGCTGCAAAGCACCCGGGGGAAGCAGAGTACCTACAGGCGGTTCAAGAGGTATTGGAGTCGATAGAAGAGGTGTACAACCAGCACCCCGAGTTCGAGCAAGCTAAGATCGTGGAGCGAATGGTGGAACCGGATCGTATCTTCACGTTCCGCGTAACGTGGATCGATGACCAAGGTGAGGTACAGACCAACCTCGGTTACCGCGTTCAATTCAATTCGGCGATAGGTCCGTATAAAGGAGGCCTTCGTTTCCATCGTGCGGTGACTCCGTCGATGCTTAAGTTCTTGGGCTTTGAGCAGACGTTTAAGAATGCCTTGACTACATTGCCGATGGGCGGTGCGAAAGGTGGTTCGGACTTTGATCCGGTTGGCAAATCCGACGCTGAGATCATGCGTTTCTGTCAGGCCTTTATGTTGGAACTCTGGCGTTGTATCGGTCCGGATCAAGATATTCCGGCAGGAGATGTAGGTGTAGGTGGACGTGAGATCGGATTCCTGAATGGTATGTACCAAAAGCTCGCGCGCGAGTATCATACGGGCGTGCTGACCGGCAAGGGAATGACATGGGGCGGTTCGATCCTCCGTCCTGAAGCAACCGGTTTCGGTGCTCTCTATTTCACACAACACTTGCTGCATGAAGCAGGCAAAGATATCAAAGGCAAGACGGTGGCTATCTCCGGTTTCGGAAACGTAGCATGGGGTGCTGCTACCAAAGCTGTTGAACTGGGTGCCAAAGTTGTGGCTATCTCCGGTCCCGATGGTGTGGTTGCAATAAAGAACGGCATCACCAAAGAGATGATCGATTATATGCTCGTGATGCGTGCTTCTAACCGTAATAAAGTGCAAGATATGGCGGATAAGTTCCCGAAGGACTGCGTCTTCACAGCCG
>CAMOJA010000003.1 GCA_946616535.1 uncultured Bacteroidales bacterium
ATTAGCTCATATTAGAAAGAACGGAGTTTATACGAATCGGACATCATTTGGTGAGTTGCTGATTGATGAGGATGACCGTGTTTTCTATGAAGTGGCACTATCCAAGGAAGACTCATTCCTTGTTACCGGTAACTTGAAGCATTTTCCGATAGATCCGCGAGTGGTAACTCCGGCACAAATGCTGCAAATTCTTGGAGAAGAGTAAGTTTTTCTTTACAAATACACGTAGATCATATGGCGGTGATATAGTTTTTGATAGAACGGTCACGTGGCTGTTTGTGAGGAAGAACAATGCGCTCATAGTAGCTGTCGAGAGCTTGCTCCCAAAGGATTTTCTTCCCCGGAAGGATGTAGAGCGTTTTAAACAAGACCAGTTCTTCTTCATTCATGAAGATATAGAAATACACGCCTGTTTTTTCTTGCTCCCATTCGTATCCTTTCTTGAACGGCTCGAATGCCAACCAGTGTTCCGGATCGGCATCGCACACCGGGCTATAATAGTGCCCAAGGTATTTGGCTCCTATCCATTCTCCATCGCTATACCTGCGTGCGAAATCCTCGGCGATCTTCTGGTAGCGGCGATCATAACGGATCGTCTCTATCTTAGATGGTCGGAAAGGCGGTAATTTTAATGGTTCTTCAGATGGAGAAAACTTCCAGTTACGGCGGTTTGAGAAATACTCCCCAAAGGCAACAGGAAAGTCTCCACGAAGAGCATGCTCTGCCAGTTGTTTGAACCAGCGGGCATAGTTTTTATCCGGTCGTTTGCCTTTTTCGAACAATGCTCTGTTGCTATCAAGTAGCACATCGGCTGCTTTTTTATAATCGACATCACTCTTAGGGCAACCGGCGGAGCCGTGAGGGCACTCAAAAGGCGGACAGTCATCATACCACTCATACTCCGGTTTATCCATGAGACATTTCGGGTAGATATTCCATCTCCAAGCCATTCCGTTGGGTGACATACCACCAAACAAACGAAGCTGTTCATAACCTCGTTGGTGAAGCTCGTGAACTATCAGTACAAGGTCACAGGCGCCCCAATTTTCATTTAATGTTTGTATCACCCTTCAATTACTTTGATTTCATCTTCTGTTAGTCCGTACAAGGCATAGACGCGTGTGTCGATCTCGGCATCTGTGGCGGAGATAGCAGAGGTGAGTTCGGTACAATCGGTTTTGTATTGATTGAAATAGTCTTCCCATTCGTCCTGCTGAACCAAAGACAGTTTGATTTTCTGCTTTTTGAGTTCGGCAACAAAGCCTGCAAAATCCAAGGTATCAAAGGTTTCTAACGTGCCGGTAATTTTAATATCCGGCATGTTGTCTTGCAAACGATGGATAAACCGCGCCCGCTTGGCTTGCAGGTCTTTGTTCAAGGAGAGCATTTTGTCGGCGAGGTCAATAAATGGCTGTTGGTCAGCACATTCGGGGATAGGGATATTGCGGATATATTCTGGGTTTACATCAATATTACCATCTCCTCTTATATCGTCCAATAAACAATTTGCATATTTAGAATTAAGGATTGCTAATAAATATAGGATATCTACATTTTCAGATAATTGCTCCAATTGTGTTCTAGAATAAGTTGAGTATTTTTTGAGACTAACAATTATACTATTATTTTCAACACCTTTCAAGTCTTTCCATAAAACACAAATCCTGTTTGTTTGATCGCATAAAAGGTTATTTATATCTATCGTTACTTTTAGAGGACCTATTTTGTTCGTGAGCAATTTGGGAATATTGTATAACTCACGGAAAGTAGGTCTACTTAATTTTTCCGGGCTTCTATCTGTATTATATTCCAAATATCTAACTCTATTGATAATATATTTATCAATATCTTTTGCTTCAACGTATCCTCTACAGTGAATTGCATCTTTGGTAAGGCTTATTAAGTCTTCTTTTATAAACTCCCCTTTCGCCTTTTTCTCATCAGAATTAAGAACCATTCCCTTGCTTATATAACAATAATCACCGAGTACTTTCATACCTTCGTGACGATTAGTTATTTTTTTGCTATTATCTAGATTCCAAACCAGGGACTTCTCGTCTTGCGACAATGAGTCTTTGTCTTTTTTATAAACAGGCTGTAAAGCGTTATTCTCTATCTTTGAAATATTTATTTCTTGTTTTTCTATTTGCCTTTGTACAAAGAAGATAGTACTTGTCACCGTCGCATCTTCAAACACCTTTGTTCCTCTTAGGTCGGCAACTTCGTACAAAGAGAATTCATTCAAAAGCATTTCACGAGACTTTTGCGCATAAAGTTGGTTTGTTAATGGGTAAGGTACTATCATGGAACATCTCCCTTTATCCTTGCATAAATAACGGATTCCCAATTCAATAAACGGAATATATAAATCCCATTTTTGGATTAAAGTTTTATAACGATGACTATCTATTATGGCTTGGCGTTGAGTCGCCATTTCTAAAGATGCCATCTGCATATTAGTGCTTACATACGGCGGATTTCCGATGACTACATCGAAACCGCCTTTGGCGAAGACTTGCGGGAATTCGGCTTGCCAATTGAAGGCTTTTTCGCCGGCTATTTCGGGATCGGAGATAAGCGAGTTACCGCATTTGATGTTGTTATTGAGCGAAGAGAGTTTGCGGTGAGGTTTAGCGGTACGCAGCCACAATGCCAAACGCGCAATCTCTACACTCTCTTCGTTGATATCCACTCCGTAGAGGTTGTTTTCAAGAATGCTGTTTTCGATATTTGGGAAGATGAGTTCAGAGCCGGTCAGTTTGGCTTCCATCTCATCAATGAGTTTATGCTCCGCCATGAGGAACTGGAGTGCGGCATTGAGGAAAGCACCCGAACCGCAAGCCGGGTCGCAGATAGTGATACCTAATAACCATTCGCGGTAAGCGGTCAGTTGGTCAAGAAGCCTTTTCTTCGTTGCTGTCTGGCGGTTCTTGTCCGCGAAATACTCTTGTTCGTCAATCCCCATTTCGGCTTTCTTTTCGGAACAGAGTTTGCCGACGGTGTTCTCGACGATGTATTTGGTGATATACTGCGGTGTATAGAAGACTCCATCGCGTTTGCGCCGGTTTAGAACCGGAGCAGGTTGGCCATTCGGTGAGTTATTGATCTGCGCGGTTACTTCTTCTATCTCGTTGAGGGAGTTTTCGAAAATATGTCCGAGGATGTTGACATCGACATCGGTTGAGTAGTCGTAGTCCGCAAGTTTGCGTGTAAACTGCGCCAAGAGTTCATCGCTGATGGTTAGTCCGTCGAGCACCTCATCGGGTTTGAACAGACCGCCGTTATAGGCGAAGATCTCGTATTTCTTACCCTGCCAGCCGGTGTTCATGTAGCCGAAATACTTCTTTATGCGGTTGTAGAGCGGCACGTACTCGTCCATCTCCTTGAGTTGTTCCCACTGGTTGAGAATCTCCACCATGGAGTTAGGCGGCAACAGACCGCTATCCTCGGCAAAGAAGATAAACAGCAGACGATCCAGCAGTTTCTGAGTCTTTTTGAAGAGCAGGAGGATATGTTCCTTGGGTGTCGCTTCCGTGGTGTTGTGGGCTAATATGTCCGCGAAGATCTCCCGTTTGAAGGCAGAGTAGTCTTTGTAGAGTTTCTGGGTGACTTCGTCCTCGTTGCTCACACTGTCCTGTTTGGCTTTGAGGGGTTTGTCGGCTTGTATATTCGCCCATGACAAGCAGAAATAGAGTAATCGGAACTGCTCTTGGGTTATCGTGAAGAGGTTCCATTCGATATGCTCGACGGCGTTGTCAATATAAAAACGCAGTTTCTCGAAATTGGAGATGACGACGTATTTGGTGTCCTTGTGTTGGCTCTTATAGCCGAAAGCCTGCCGCTCTACGTGGCTGAGGTCGGTGGTTTTATGGTCTTTGAGTTCGATGACACCGATGACCTTGCCGTCTCTCAGAATAGCGCCGTCGGCTTTCTTGGCATCGGTCTCGTTCTTCTGCTCGGTAATGAGGTTGAAATCGGGCATCGGGTTGAGCGTGTAGCCAAAGACCTTGACGAAGAGTTCGCGCAGAAAGCCCTCTTGGAACTGCTCCTCTTTGGACGCGCGGATATTCTCCTGCACGGCAGGATTGAGAAAATAGGCTTTGTACGTTTCCCACGCTTTTGCAATCAGCTCTGCATCTTGTGCAGCGAGGTATTTCTTGATGACACTATTCTGAAAAAACATAGCTAATACATTTTATCATTTGCGCATTTGTTCAAATTTTGCATGCAAAGGTACAACTTTTTTCTGGAATATGCAAATAATTTATGAAGATTAACAAAAAATCCGCACTTGTGAGGCGCGGATAAATGTAACTTAGTGGAGTATAGAGGCGGCGAAAGGTTATATGATATCGTGAGATAATTGCTCGAGGTAAATTCGGTCGATTTCATCGAAGGTATTGAGGTCGGCACTATCGATGTCAAGGACCGCAAAGACCTCTCCGTTCCGGAAGAACGGAACCACGATCTCGCTTTTCGAAGCGCTCGAACAAGCTATGTGGCCGGGAAAGAGATGGACATCCGGCACGACGATCGTCTGGGCTTGCGCCCAAGCAGTCCCGCAAACGCCTTTATTGTATGGGATACGCGTGCAGGCTATAGGTCCCTGAAACGGCCCGAGAACCAACTCCCCTACTCCTGCTTCCGGCGCTACACGATAGAAACCCGTCCACCAGAAGCCGAAAGTCTCATGCAAAACCGCCACCATATTCGCCATTTTCGCGATTTCATCGGTCTCTCCCGCCATCAACGCCTGAATCTGCGGCACGATCGTTTGATATTTTTCTTCCTTTGTCATTTTCGTGTGAGTTTATTGAAGTTTGGAGGAAAGTATTGGCAGTAGTTCGGTGTTCATTTCAGCTTCCCGGCGCACCCAGAGTTGCCAGAATTGTTCCCGCATCGGGTCGTTCTCCGGATAGAGATTCATAAGCGAGTCGCGGATAATCCATTGGGATTGCACATAGTTGCTGTAAGCTTCGTAGCAGGCCGCATGTGCTTTCCTATCTTCCTTATTATCAGCATCATACGTGTCGCGGCTGTTGATTATTTCCAATAAATGCGCACGCTCCTTGGCGATATACGCATCCACCTGTGCGGTCATAGCTTCAAAGCGTTGTTGCTCGAGTTGGCGCTCATGCCACGAGAGATAGAAAAGCGTGATTGCCGCCGCCAATAAGAGCGCCGAGAGGATAACCGGCAGTAATCGGATAAACCGTTTGCGGCGGTTAATGGCGTTGCGCAGGTCCGAAAGCCGGAAGAACTGTCCTTTAGCACAGATGTCCGGAAACAAGCGCTGCAAGGCAGAAATGTCGTCATATGCATTATTCGGAACGGCGGTGAGCAAGTCGTCCGTCTGTGACAACCCGAAATCAATCAGTTTGGCGTTTTGCCCATTGTGGGTAACGAGGATATTATCGCCCTTGACGTCATGGTGAACGAGTTGGAGCCGATGGATATACTCCAAGGCATCCACAATCTGCATGAACACGCGCTCACGAGCCGCCTTGGATGGTTTTGTTTGGAGCCATTCGCCGAGCGTCACGCCGTCGATCCACTCCATGACAATACACCGCCCCACTCCTTCAATCTCCTCAAAAGCGTACGTGGCGGCGATATTCGGATGCACGAGTTGGATGCTATTCCGAAACTCTTGCTCCTGCTGCATCTCATAGTTGGTCAAGCGGGCATAGTCGCCGGCTAGCTTTTTGAGCACATACCGCCGCCCATACCGCATTGCGGTATAGATCTCGTTTTTCGAATTGGCCTTAACGAATTGTATATGCTGCCATTCCGACGAAAAATCTGCGGGTACTATGAAATCAGAGGAGGACTCCACTTGGGCTTTTGTTTACTTATTTCTTACGATTTCAACGGTGTTTAAGCCGTTTTTCGAGCCGGCGACATAGGAGACATTCGTCATTTGTAATTTGTCATTTGACATTTGTGATTTGAGATTGTCTAAGTACATGGGCTTGCCGATGATGAAGCACGCGGCATCAAACGAATCACCGACATGCAGTTTGGCATTCTCAGATTCTGCGACGACGAAGTGTGCTTCACCTTCATAGCGGAAGACGCATCGGCGGTTTGGAAGCCAGGTCACCTCTACCCGATCGCCTTTTTGCAGGTCGTCAATATGGATGCCTTCACCCTCAAAAGTGGCACTCTCAATGTCCGTGCGCGTGGCAAGCGAAGCAAGGTACGTCTCCCAGTCGGCAAAACCGAGGAACTGCGCGAGCAGACAAAGCGTTGTTCTGCGCGTCGTGTCTGCCCCATCAATGTAGCCCCAGAGGCGCTTGAGAGTCGTTGGAGAGAGGTTCTCGTGGAGCCGCTCCCAGATGACGCCGGCGAGAAACTCAAAGTCGTACGGCGTGCGGATCTTGCGCTTCACCTCGCGCTCAATATCCATCCGCAGAGTCGCTATTTCCGGAGAGTATTTATTCATATCGGGTGCAAAGTTACAATATTTTTTTGATATATGCAAATATTTATATAAAAATAAGGCAGGCAGACACAAACCCACCTGCCTTATTCATAGAGACATTCTATTATCAAAGTTGGAAGATTACATAAATAGCGTACACAAAGACGACCAGTTTAAGCAGCGTATCCGACAAATAAGCGCAGGTAGCAGAGGTAGCACATTTCAAAGCCATTGTTGCTCCCTGCTTGTTAGTCAGTTCCAGCAGAAATGCTAAAACAAACGGCAATAAAATAAACCCGACAATCATCATCGTAATCAGCAAAGCCGTGGACTCTGCCTGAACCGTTCCCCAAACCAGCAAAAGACCGATAATGGAACCTATCGTCGTTCCCCAAGTTGCGCGTTTGCTGTACTCCTGCAGTTTCTTGGCTAATTTGACAAGGAACTTGGAAGCAATCATACTAGCCACAGCTAGTACGGCAATAATGGCAAAGGTACCCCATTCAATAGGGATGTCCAGACACAAGATTGCAAGCAATGTTGCGATTACAACTGCAATCGGTCCGGGAACTTTGTTGATAAAACACCCCAGGAAGCCGAAACATAAACACAGGCCTACTAAGACCCACCATAAAATTGTTAACATAATAGTGAAATTTTGAGTTAAATATTGTTAATTAAAATAAAGCGTTCAAAAGATCTTTCTCTGCCTCAAGCAGTTTGCCGGCTGTTTCTGCCGCATCTTTCAGGTCTTGGACATCCTCATCGTCCATTATGGATTGAGTAGCAGACTTGAGACTCTCCTTTTTCAAAGGTTCCAATTCCAGTCCAGAGATCTCTACAGCAACCGTATTGTCGAAAATCTCCTTTGCTCTTTCGTACTCCATGTGCTTGTATGCCCATGTATTGCCGCTGACAGCCAATTCCGATTCCTCGTCCTCCTGAAGCAGTGCTTCCCAGTCACTACCATTCATTTCCAAAGATTCCAATTCGACATCGCTGCTATTCAGTAATTTGCCGTAAGGACCTTCCAGTTCGCGCTCGAAATTCTCGCTGTTTTTGATATTTTCGAAAGGCGTGTTGCTAGCAATAGTCATTTTAACACGAACCTGCCAAGAATCATTGACTTTTACAAGGTTCACGTTGTACGTGTCACCTACCGGTTTGAATAATTTTGCATGCTTGCCTTTTAAGATCAGGCTGGAAGCCGGCAATGATTTTGATTCCTCCGTTGGCTTTGGAGAAGATCCGCCACATGCGCATAAAATAGATACACATGCGAAAAGTAACAGTAATTTTTTCATAATAGATTTGATTGTTTATTGTGCCTACTCTTTTATGGATTTTGGGCTTTCTCCGTTTGACGGTGCAAAAGTACTGCTTTTTGCCGACATACGCAAAGTCCTTTTTAGTCCTTTTAAGGGTATAACACAAAATCAGGCGAGCATTTAGCCCGCCTGATTTGAATGTACATAGTAGTATTTAGTCCTTTTTAAGTTTACTTCACTTCTAAACCTTACGGCATGATTGTTTCTTGTCCGGTGAGAGTATAAGTCTTATCACCGCGGAGAATGAAGATCTGACCCTCACGAATAACCTTGGTACATTGTATTTGGTCACTTAGTACATCACCTACGCCTTGTTTTCCGTCTTGTGAATTATGGCTTCCGGATTCAAGCGCAAAAGCAACAGGTTCCATATTCACCTCTTGGTCTCCGGAACGGTTGCAATCAATCCACCATGCATAGATATCAATATCCTTATCCATCGTCCATATTTTCTTGTTGGAATCGGTGAAAACAAGTTTGATATGATACACATATGCGTTGGGGGCCGTTGACGGACCTACTTTGGTAATCTTCATCTCTGCCAGATTGATTGCCGCCTCCGACCATCCTTGCTCAGCCTTGGACGGGAAGATAAAATAAGAATGCTTGGCACCTGCCATACAGTTTATAAAATACTTCCTTCCTGATTGATAATCAGAGCGGTAAGTGCCCTCTATCGAATATTGCGTCGGTGCCAAAATCTCCAAGCCTATCTGAGGGACTGCATCGTCCGACTCTTCTGATGCGAGGTACATAAACGTCATGAAATATTGGTCGTATGTATTGTTCTGGGTTGGGAACTTGCTCTCGCACGCATACATCTCCACATGCGCGTAGTTGATATCCAACTGATTTTGCGGTTCTTCCATCTCCACATCGCCTAGGACGTAGAAATAGATATTCTTCTTATCGGCATCCTCCCATTTCTTGTCTTTGTCGTAATAGAAACGGAAACGATGGGCATTGGAGGTGGTATAGCAAAGGAAACGACAGGTATTGGTGTTGGTCTCCAGCATCACGTAACCGCCATTGGAAGCAATCGTACATTCCTTGCCGCCACCGGTGAGTGTCAGCCCGTTTTGCTTGGCATTAGTGCCCATATAGCCGTTCTTAGTCTTGACGTAATACTTGTTACTACCTTCTTGACTAACCGTCACTTGGTAATCCGCCAAGTCCTCGGAAGTGATTTTCCCGTTCTGAATGGCTACTTGGGTATAGTTATTATTGGAGTCCTCGCCATTCCATACATACGCCACCGTCTCTGATTTCTCATAGACGATAATATACGTGCCGGACCATCCTTCTGACGGCTTGGTATTTACACGCGTATAAACGGTAGCCGCATGGGAAAACAAAGAGCAACCCAATAGTAATATAGAAAATAAGATGTTTTTCATGTTTTTTTTATAAAATCGTTTGATTTAACCGCAATGCATCGATGCTTTCGAAGGTTTGCCAATGGACCGTTTGCTCAGCCGCCAGACGATTAGCCTGTAAGTCATCAATAAAAATGACGTTTTCGGGATTACCGATCTCTTTTTGTACGGCTTCAAAGATCTCCGGTTCGGGCTTCGCCATGTGCATCTTTTGAGACAGGAAGAACCCATCAAAATGACTTTCCAAACCGTACTTACGATTGATGAAATCATAATGAAGGTCATTCCCATTGGACAATAGATAGATCGGATGTCCTTTGGCGCGCAGCGAATCCACGAATTGCAAGCGCTCTGCCGGTAGGTCATCCAGCATAGACATCCAAGCCTCAAGGATCTCATCTGTCGTAGTTCCCGGGTGGCAGTATTGCCGAATCTGAGCGAGGAAAGTCTCAGGAGAGATCATTCCCCGCTCAAAATCCGCCATCAGTTGTTTGGAGGCAATGCTAACCGCTTTCACGCCTTCACCACGGCTGTCCATACCCAGAACGAGACGCATATTCTCCTCGCCCATGAGTCTCTCAAAGGCTTGAAAACAGCGCTTCACATCCAGTTGGATAAGCACGCCTCCTAAATCAAAGACATATGTTAAACGCATGTGTATCCGCCATCAACGGGCAGTGCTACGCCTGTTACATACGTGGATGCATCGGAAGCAAGGAAGACCACTGCACTGTCGAGTTCGCCTTCATGTCCGTAACGCTCCATCGGAATAACCGTCTTGGCGTAGTTAGCGAAATACTCCGACTCCAAAGTCTCTTGGGTCAGCGGCGTAATGAAATAGCCCGGGCAGATGGTGTTGACCGTAATGCCGTGTTTACCCCACTCCGCAGCCAAAGCACGCGTCAGGTTGACAACACCGCCTTTGGCAGCATGGTAAGGGGCTGCGGGAGCAATCTTATTACCCACCAGACCATACATGGACGCGATATTGATCACGCGGCCGTAATTATTCGGGATCATCGATTTCTTCGCTACTGCGCGTGCTACGCGGAAAGTACCAAAGAGATCCGTCTGCATCTCATTCTCAAACTGCGTATCGGTAATATCCTCCGCCGGAGCTACTGCTCCTGTACCGGCGTTATTAACGACAATATCAATGCGTCCAAACTGTTTGATGGCTTTATCTACCATCCAATCGACAGCCTCGGTATTGGTGATGTCGCATTGTAACGGCAATACCTGAACACCAAACTCTGCCTCAATGGCTTTCTGCACTTCCACCAATTTCTCATACCGGCGCGCGATAATCACCAAGTTCGCCCCACGAGCCGCCAGCGCTTTAGCCATCTGCACTCCCAGGCCGCCCGAACAACCGGTTACCAACGCTACGCGACCTGTTAAATCAAAAATATCTTTCATTCCCAATATATAAAATTATGTTAATAATGTTTATATCTATCATTTATTACTCGAAAGAAGAATCTCCATCACTTCCGATGGTTTCCCTTCTTTTGTAAAGGCTCCCATATCGTAACTTCCCCATCCTAACGGGATATACTCCGCCGGTCTCCAATTTCCATAGCACTCCGGCTCCCAGTAGAAGATACCGGCACACGAATCAATGGCTTGTGCACGTTCTACAAAATCCGCCATGACGGTAGCAGAAAGCGTGTCGTTGGCAAACATACCGATCTCAGCAATCATCACCGGACAATGCCATTGGCTGATAAGACGGCGGATATTGGCCTCCGCCAGTTCATTCATCTCCTGCCACGTCTTACCTCCGTTCCAAGCGCTCATCATCGGGTAATGAGACAGTCCAATCATATCCCATTTGCCGCCGTGAGCCGCCATCTGAGTCCAGAACCAATCACGCTGCTCATAGGCGTTATCGACATGAACGATGACGTTGATATCCGGGAATGCCTCTTTAGCGGATTTATATCCCATCGCCGTAAATCCGGCATAGTGAGCCCACTCTCCTTCCTCCTTATTTACTTTTCCCATCGGCCATAACATACCGTTAGGCGTCTCATTGCCGATCTGTACCCATTCGGGCTTGATACCGGCTTCCTTGAGGGTATAAAGGACATCGAGCGTGTGCTCACGCACGGCTTCCAGCATCGTTTCGTAGTCGTAATTCTGCCACGCAGCCGGAATAGTCTGGTGGCTGGGATCTGCAAAGAAATCCGAGTAATGGATATCTATCATGATCCGTTGCCCTTGTTGGGCTGCCCGTTTGGCAAGGGAAAGCATATCTTCCTTGTTGCTCCATCCGGTAGTATGATTGACCCAGACGCGGAGTCGCACAGCGTTCATGCCCATCTCGCGCAACGTGGCTATACAATCGTCATGGAACATCGAATCATGCTCCATCTCGCTAAGCCAACTCAGATCAGCCCCTTTCGCCCATGAGCCGCGCGGACTATCCGTCTTGTGATAACAACTACAGAATAGTCCGCTGACAAGGGCTATGAGAAGAATTTTCTTCATTTTATCCGACTTGAACTTCCGGATTAATCTTACGGATCAGACCTTTGAGGACATCTCCCGGACCGAACTCATAGAACTCCGTCGCACCGTCCGCAATCATGTTTTGCACGGACTGCGTCCAGCGAACGGGAGCTGTGAGTTGTTTCAAGAGGTTTTCGCGGATTATTTCCGGTTCTGTTTCTGCTTTTGCCGTTACGTTTTGATAGATCGGGCAGAAGGGCTTGTGGAAGTCCGTTTTGAGGATGGCAGCTTTGAGATCTTCCGCAGCAGGAGCCATCAACGGCGAGTGGAAAGCACCGCCTACCGGAAGTCTCAACGCACGTCGAGCACCTGCTTCTTTCATAGCGACACAGGCAGCCTCGACAGCCTCCACTTCACCGGAAATAACAATCTGACCGGGGCAGTTGAAATTGGCAGCAACGACAACTCCACTAACGCTTTCGCAGATCTCGACCACTTTCTCATCTGGCAGACCGAGAACGGCAGCCATCGTACCTGGGTTGGCCTCGCAGGCAGCCTGCATCGCTTGCGCGCGTGCGGACACTAATAATAAGGCATCCTCAAAACGCAAAGCGCCACAGGCTACCAACGCGCTAAACTCGCCCAGACTGTGACCGGCGACCATGTCGGGTTTCTCGATGGTCAAAAGACGCTGTGCCACAACAGAATGCAGAAAGACGGCAGGTTGCGTCACTTTGGTCTGCTTCAAATCATCGGCTGTGCCCTCAAACATGACATCCGTCAGCGAGAAGCCAAGCAGCCTGTCGGCTGTTTGGCACATCTCGCGGGCTT
This sequence comes from uncultured Bacteroidales bacterium, assembly GCA_946616535.1. The sequence goes on from CAMOJA010000003.1 coordinate 12,414, forward strand.
CTGCATGTGCATCGTACAAATCTTTGCACATGCCCGGAAATTGACTTCCCTGTCCGGGAAAAACAAATGCTTTCAGCATTTTCGTTTAGCGTTAATGGTTTAGAGCACTACGGGTTCGCCCATCAGACCGCCCATAAGAATTACTACGAGCAGTGCCAAAATAGCGTAGAACTCCGGGAAAGCGGCCATGATCATGGTACCTGCAGTCACATTGTGACCACTACCGGTAGCTGCAACACCATTTGCACAAACCTGACCTTGACGGATTGCGGACAGAAGAGCCACCAGACCCAAAGCCATACCACCACCCAGAATAGCTGCAGCTTGAAGAGTGGTAATACCTGCTGTCAGATATTTCTGGATCATAAAGTAACCCACGAAACCGTAGATACCCTGAGTAGAAGGCAGTGCGGACAACAAGATATACGTACCCATAGCTTCCGGACGCTTCTTGAGCGAACCAACTACGGCGTTACCGCATATTGTCAAACCATAAACACTACCGACGCCGGACAGACCGACCATGAATGCTACGCCAATAAAGGCAATAATCAAATTTAATGTCATAATACTTATTTTATTTAATGATTAATATTTACACGTTAGTTTTTGAATGGTTTATACTCTTTTCCACCACCTTCGAAGCCTGCATTTTTGTAGAACTCCACAAAGGTAAGACGCATCGGGTGAACCACGGAAGAAATCAAGCAGAGCGCGAAATTAAGCGTGTGCCCGAAGACCATGATCAGCAAGGTCGGCAGCCATCCTATCCATCCGGGCAATGCCCCTCCGGCTTGAAGCGCCAAGGCATTAAACACATTGCCTAAAATACCTCCAGCGAGACCCAGCGCGAACAGACGGATATACGACAGCACATCGCCCAACAGGCCGCTGACCATATTATACGTGCCCCATAAACCGCCACCGATATTCACCAGCAGAATCTTACGATCCGGATTGCTGTAGAACAAGATGAACAGTGCGCAGATACCCAAAATCGCATAAATGCTATAGAGTCCGATGGTAGACAGCGAACTTGCGGTAGCCGCCCAAACGATGAGCGTTACCAAGGCAACAAGCCATGCACAATCATACGCTGCATACTTGAAGCCGTCCCGCAAGGTGATCTTCACTACCTTGAAGCCCATAGCAAACAGTATTTGGAAGATACCGATGAGGATGGAAAATACCATCATGGGATGGTACGAGCCGCCCATGAAATGCACTGTAGCGTTCGTCTCCGTAATGAAATACTGCTTCACAGGAGCAAGGAATGCCACTTCCTCCAGATTGATTCCGAAGAACATACCCGTCAGAATACCGACAATCATAGTCGTTGCGCCCATGAACACGCCTAACCATCCCCACTCTTTCAGTTTCGGAGCTTTGAGAATGACCGCTATACCTGCCAATAAGATCAACAGGCCGTAGCCTCCATCGCCCAGACAGAGTCCGAAGAACAACATGAAGAACGGCGCAAAGAAAGGTGTCGGATCTATCTCTGAATAATTTGGCAGCGAATAGAGCCGCGTGATCGGTTCAAAGAGCCGCGTATAGAAGTTATTCTTCAGTTGAATCGGCACTTCGTCCTCTTTTTCAGGATCGGTCTCTTCATAATAAACCTCTGCGGCAGCAAGCATCGCGTTCAGTTCGGGCTCTTTGTCAATCGGACAGAAGCCCTCAAAGAGACAGAGCGAACCTTCTGCAAGTTTGTCGGTTGAGAGCGTAACACGCTGCCAATCAATGTTTTGACGAGCTTCTTTGAGTTGCGCTTTGAGATCCTCAATATTCGCTATTTGCCATGCCTCAATGCGGGCATTAGCAGCAGCGAGCAGACCTTTGAGGTTTTCTACTTCCTGCATGTACTGCGCGGCGGATTTTTCCGGTTGCGGGATTTCGGTAGCCTTGTCGAGAAGATCCGAGTTATCGAGGTCTTTAGACGAGTTATCGAGGTTTACGAAATAGGTCTTACCCTCTTTCTCGGAGACTTTTATACCCCACTCTTCCTGGAAAACAGAAGTGCTGCAAGCGAAGAAACGAAGCGTGTAGCCGGCTTCTTTGAGTTGCTGGATACGTGCAGGATCGAAGTCTCCCCATACTGCGACTTGTGAAGCCGCTTGTTTGGCATCTTCGATGCTTTGTTCAATGTTGGCACGTTCTGCGAGCAGTTGATCCGGCGCACCTTGTTTGAGCAGACGACGCAGTTCGTCCTCGTGCTGGAGGGCTGCCTGAAGTTGCTCATCATCTTCGATGAGACCTGCTGCTTTCTGCGTGATATGTACAACACCGAGGTCGCGGAGTTGCGTCAGGAAAGGCTCATAATCGCGATGGAACACCAAGAAGGTGTATTTCTTCATTTGCGTAATCATGCTTGTACCTCCTTTCCCTTATTCTCTTCCGCGGCGCGTGCTTCGGCTTCGCGTTTAGACTTAACGATCTTCTGACTGGACTTGGAGAGGTTCTCTTCGTCTTCCATAAATCGTTTGATTTTACGTATAGCATCCTGATAACCAGGGATCTGTACTTTCTCAAAGAGGTTCACTTTTTGCGTCGTTTTCTTACGCGCAAACTCGAGTAGTTCCACTTTTCGACGTACGAACTCCTGGCGGATACCGACATCGGCGATGGCTTTGAGTTGCTCAAAACCATCTGCAAACCATTTGGGAGACGAGAATAAAGAAAACTCTTTGGTCGAATAGACGACTTCATCCAACACGGGTACGCGCACGCCTGCAATCTTTTTAATAGACATGCGTACGTCGTCCACATGGATGAGCGAAGTGTCAAATTCGCCCCAAAGCGCAATCATCTGGTCGTAATCTTTAATGCGGCGCTCGACTTCCAAGTCCAGGTCTTCGAGCTCTTTCTTTGCCTTCTTCACCTCAAGACGAAGTGCTGTCTCCTTGCTTTGCAAAGTGGGCAAAGTTCGTTGCCGCATCTTCAGATCTTTCTCCAAAGTTTGCAACGATGTTTTATTGAATTGGTATGTTATAGCCATAACCTATTATGCTTTTGGCCAGTACTTCTCAACAAGAGCGGCCTTAATATTTACTTCTTCCGGTTTGAAATATTTGCCAAACAACGTCCAAGCTACGTCAAGCATCTGAACGGTATTGATGTTCACGTCGATAGCGAGGATCTCGCGGCTGTAGTCGCGTGCGAAGTCCAAGCAGCGCTCATCGTAGTTGGTCAAGTCGAAACCGTTCTCTTTCTTGGTCTTAGCGTTAGCAGCGTCGGCGTACAAGCGAACAGCGGCATTCATTACCTGCGGATGATCTTCGCGGGTCTTCTTGCCGGCCACCAGCTGTTTCAGACGAGACAGCGAACGGAACGGATCGACGATGACTTTACCGATTTCGGAGTCACGGCGGAGATAGAGCTGACCCTCTGTGATGTAACCGGTGTTATCCGGAATAGCGTGTGTGATGTCGCCACCGGAAAGCGTGGTTACGGCGATGATGGTGATAGAACCGCCACCTGCCTGCTCCGGGAACTGAACCGCCTTCTCGTAGATTTTCGCGAGGTCGGAATAGAGCGAACCCGGCATGGAGTCCTTGGAAGGAATCTGGTCCATACGGTTCGACACGATTGCCAATGCGTCAGCGTAGAGCGTCATGTCGGTCAAGAGGACGAGCACTTTCTCGTGTTTCTCTACCGCGAAATACTCTGCGGCTGTAAGCGCCATATCCGGGATTAGGAGTCGCTCTACTGGCGGGTTCTCGGTCGTGTTGACGAACGAGATGATGTGGTCGAGCACGCCGGCGTTGGTGAAGACGTTCTTGAAATAGAGGTAGTCATCGTTGGTCAGACCCATACCGCCGAGGATGATCTTGTCTGCCTCTGCACGGAGTGCCACGTTTGCCATCACCTGGTTGTACGGCTGATCCGGATCCGCGAAGAACGGAATCTTCTGTCCGGAAACGAGGGTGTTGTTCAGGTCAATACCTGCAATACCCGTAGCAATCAGTTCTGACGGTTGTTTACGACGAACGGGGTTTACAGAAGGGCCACCGATCTCAACCTCTTTACCTTCGATAGCCGGTCCTCCATCAATCGGGTCGCCGTACGCGTTGAAGAAACGTCCTGCGAGTTGGTCAGACACTTTGAGGCTCGGTGCTTTGCCGAGGAACACTACTTCTGCGTTGGTCGGAATACCTTCGGTACCCTGGAACACCTGCAGCGTCACCTCGTCACCGATGATTTTTACTACCTGTGCGAGTTTGCCGTTGACGGTAGCGAGTTCATCGTTACCCACTCCTTCGGCTTTCAGCGAACAGGTCGCTTTGGTGATCGCCGTAATCTGGGTATATATTTTTTGAAATGCTTTAGCCATAAAACTATTTACGATTTATTCATTTACCATTTGTTCATTTTTTTCAACTACTGTTGTACTAACCTTAGCCTCATCTTAGCCTTCACCGTCGTTTGACCGTCGTTCGACTGTCGTTTTTGAATGCTAATTGAGTGCAATGCATTACAACTGTTTCTCTGCCAAGAGATCATCGAGTTTCTTGCGGTAGTCTTCAAACTCTGCGGAGTGGAACTCACAATAGTTCATCTGCTTGCAGAGGTTGATGACGCGCTTAAAGTAATCAATGACATCGAGGAAGTTATCGAAATCGTAGTCGTGTTTGCAGATGTCCATGACGAGGCGGAGCATGTACTGCTGGCGCTCGAGCGGACAAACAGCGTCGATCTTATCGAAGGCATCCTGCTGAAGGATAACGAAGTCAATCACTTCGGATTTCCAGAAGGTCTCGTGGTAATCTACCGGCACACCATCGTCACCAAGGATGTTGATTTGCTCCTGAATCTCTTTACCGCGCTGGAGGTACGTCTTCATATCGTTGACCATCGGCAACCAGTTTTTGTCAATCAGACCGGAGATATATTCCTCAAACTCAGGGTATTCCACATATTTGGAGTACGAATCGATGGGGTTCACAGCCGGGTAACGCTTGCGGTCGGCACGTGCCTGCTCAAGGGCATAGAAACAACGTGCGACTTTCTTCGTACCTTCAGTAACCGGCTCTTTGAGGTTACCACCGGCCGGCGAAACGGTTCCGAGGAAAGTAACGGAACCTGTAGCTCCATTATTAAGGTACACGTAACCTGCGCGTGCGTAGAACGCACCGATGATTGCGGAGAGGTCCATCGGGAAAGCATCCTGTCCCGGAAGCTCCTCCAGACGGTTAGACATCTCACGGAGTGCTTGTGCCCAACGGGAAGTGGAGTCCGCCATGAGGAGGACGCGCAGACCCATCGAACGATAGTACTCGGCGATGGTCATGGACGTATAAACAGACGCCTCACGCGATGCGACAGGCATGTTAGACGTGTTGGCGATGATGATGGTACGCTCCATCAGTTTGCGGCCGGTGTGCGGGTCATCGAGTTCCGGGAACTCAGTGAAGGTCTCTACGACCTCGTTGGCACGCTCGCCGCAGGCAGCGATGATGACGATGTCCGCTTCGGCTTGTTTGGAGATAGCGTGCTGAAGGACGGTCTTACCGGTACCGAACGGACCGGGGATAAATCCTGTTCCACCTTCACAAAGCGGGTTAGCAGTATCAATGGTACGCACACCTGTTTCGAGCAGTTTGAAGGGACGCGGTTTCTCGCGGTAAGCGAGGATCGCTTTCTTCACCGGCCATTTCTGAACCATGGTTACCTCGTGGTCCACACCATCTGCGTCGGTCAGAACCGCCATTACTTCGTTGATGGTGTACTCACCGGCTTTGGCGATAGACTTCACAGTGTATGTACCTTCGAAAACGAAAGGTACCATGATCTTGTGCGGTTGGTGGTTTTCATCCACTTCACCCAACCAAGCGGCAGCCTCTACCTTGTCGCCCACTTTGGCGATAGGTGTGAACGCCCATTTCTTCTCTTGGTCGAGCGGGAAATTGTACTCACCACGTTTGAGGAACACACCGGTGAGTTTGTCCAAGTCGTTCTGCAGACCGTCGTAGTTACGGCTGAGCAGACCCGGGCCGAGCGTCACCTCCAGCATGTGTCCCGTGAACTCCACTTTGTTGCCCACTTTGAGGCCACGAGTGGATTCGAAGACCTGCGCATATACGTTGGCTCCGATGACCTTGATGACCTCTGCCATCAGTTTAGTCTCGCCGACGTAGATGTAGCAAATTTCGTTTTGCGCAACCGGTCCATCGACAGCGACGGTTACCAAGTTGGCAATAATTCCTTTAACTTTTCCTTGTGTCATATTTGTGTTTTATTAAATTCGTTATAACGAGATATCGATATATCGACATATCGAGATTTCGATTAATCGAGTTTCACGCCCCGTTTCATATCTGCAACAAGATCGCGGAAGATTTTTTCGCCTTCTTCGATGGTGAGGATGGACCAGCGATGGAGCATGAGGGCTTCGAGGTAATACGCGAAGACCATCTCGGGGGAGAAGAAATCAAACTCTGTGCGTTCTTGGAGCCATTCGAATCGGATGGCATCCTGCGCTTTCTCACGTTGCATAAGATCCTCAATCTGCGCGAGAGCAAGGACGGACTGATAATCGCCCGGCAGTTCGTTGAGACCGAAGTCCTTCTGCGACGCGTGCGTACGCAACTGCTCCGCCACTTCGCCTTCACCGACGATCTGGGTCTTGACATCGAATCCGTGCTTGCGGCAGATCTGCGCCACGAGCACGTTGTTCATGTCTTGATTAAAACCGAACCAATCCCGAACAAAGCGGTTCTTGGCCTTGAGTCCTTGCTCGAGCGTCTCTTCATTCATCGGCGCACGCAGCAAGTCCAGCAAAGCCTTGTCGGACGCACGCAACTGCTCATCGAATAACTCATCGAGTTTTTCGAGAGAAATAGGTGCATCTGATCCTGCTTTTAGTTCAGGCAGCCCGGCAAGTAAATATTCGTAAGTCATATTAGAACAGTTCTTCAACTAATTGGGGACGAAGCATTTCCTTGAAGTATGCGATGAACTCCGCGTCACCGAAGGCGAGTTTGTAACCGCCCTTGGCCGGCTGGATAGTGAAGTCCGTTTTGATGCCTTTGACCTCAGTAATATGTACTGTATGGTCTAGGATTCCCTTTACATTAGACGCAAAATACTTGCGTAATGCCTCTGCATCTTTGGCTTCGATAATCACCTCGCCGTCTTTCGCCATCTGCTCTGCGAGTTTGGCAATGATCGATTGCATGAATTTCGGATCTGCAGTAGCTGCTTTAACGCTATCAGAAGCGATTTTGTCAGAGAGGAGGTTTACGATCTCCGTTTTAACAGCATTTACACTCTGCTCAGCGTAGAGTTTAAGCTCTGCGCGTGTTTTCTTGTCGAGGTCAGCAGACTTGTTTTCTGCAGCAGCGACGATAGCAGCGGCTTTTTTCTCTGCCTCCGCAATGATGCCGGCAGCCTTGGCGTTCGCTTTCTCAACGATTTGTTGTGCCTCGGCATTGCCTTTCTCTACGCCTTCCGCGTAGATCTTGTCAGTTAATTCAGAAAGATTCATTTTATATAGTATTTTTATGATAATTCCCGGTTAAAAACGCTTACGCGCCAATTTTGGCGCAAAGTTACAAAAAAATATTGACATATGCAAGAAAAAAACGCCCCGAGGGACGTTTTTTTTATTTTAAATAAAAGAAATCACCTTGTTTTGATCCAAATTATGGCATCAGAATCCAGTGTCCAGTTCTTCAAAGGCGAAGATGGCATGTATCCGGCGTGCTCAAAAATAGAGGAGCAAGCGGCATTGTTTTGGGCGATGACGGCATAAAGGCATCTGAGATGCAGAAAATCAAAAGCATATTCCTCGATTTTTGCGAGTGCTTCGTGCCCTACTCCTTTTCCCCGATGCTCCGGCGCGATATACATACCTAAAGCCGCCCGGCGGTTACGAGGATCAAAATCAAAGAGATCAACGCAACCGATGGTAAGACCGTCCTGCGGACTGACAGACCGCTGCGCTGACAGAGTACAGACCGATTCGCTGACAGACTGAATTACAAGACGGAGTTGGCCGTCTTTGTAGATGTCGCCGGTTGTGGAAGAGATATACTCTCGCAGGTCTTGTTGGGACAGCGGGTTATGGTTCGCGCCGTCCGCCCATGCCGAAGCATCATTCTCCCATTGATAGAGGAATGGCAGATCGGTCGGTTCTATTTTGCGTAAAGCAATCATCGGATTAGTCGAAAAGCCGCGCAAAGAAGCCTTTTTTCGGTTTATGAAGATCTTCCATATTGCCTTGCGGAGCCGGTTCATACGGATGTCCGGTGTGGATCATGTTATAGATCACTCCCCAATCCGGCAGCCCGCCGAGATTGCGATCATCAATCCAGAGATCCGCTACGAGTTTGCGGGCGGTACCATGCTCCGGTTCTTCCTCCGGATAATTGGAGTTGACGGCATAGAACTCTAAGCCTTTGGACTTGCAATAATCAACAGCCTCCTGCAGTAACGCACCCTCACGAACGGTCCAAAGGATAATCTGGTGATGATCCTCTTCCTGCAGTTTCTTCAAGGTCTGGATGGCAAACGGGATTGGTTTGCCTATTTTCGGGTACTCGTGGGTCACGATCGTACCATCAAAATCACAAGCAATAATCATTCGCTGCTGGCTATCCTCGTAAGCGCCACAAAACTTCGTTTTATGGGTAGTTACTCGGATGCCCTCGCTCTTCGGTCCGCACGCACTACGTTAGCGTACGTCCCGAGGTGGAGAGCCCTCTTAGCCAGTAAGAGGTCTTTATATTAATATGTTTCTTGATTCGGGTCTTGGGGTTTCATTTCCTGGTCCATCTTACCGATGGTGGGTTTGGTAAAATACCACGCAATAGCGCTCATCGCCGCCAGCCACATCATCGATTTATAGCAGCCGAAGAGGTAGTAAAACGCAATATTCATGGGCATCGTCAGGCCGACAACAAGAATCCGTCCGGTGGCAATCTCCTTGTATTTCTCCAGGGTGTCGGGCTTGAACAATTTCACCATGTATAAGCCAAACGGAATGGCAACAAGCGTTACCCCAATCGCTACGTATTGAAGGATCATGCCGACTTGCTCCAGCGGTGACAGAGGCTCAAAATCCGGCTGCGAAGTGAGGTAATACATCACTCCGAGAACGATGAGCGTGAAGACCATGACTCCGTAGTAGTAGCCATTGAGGGTTCTGATAATTTTCTCTTCCATATTGTTTTTATCCTTTAAATTCTATTCGGTTGACGATGGACCGCCCGAGGGTAATCTCATCGGTGTATTCGAGTTGGTTCCCAACCGCGACACCGCGTGCAATCTGGGAAATCTTTACCTCCAGCCCGGCGTTCTGCAGACGGCGGTAGAGGTAGAAATTGGTGGTGTCACCTTCCATCGTGGTCGGCAGAGCGAGGATGATCTCATCCACGTTTCCTTTCGCCACGCGCTCTATGAGCGAATCGATCTCTATATCTTTTGGACCGACGCCTTCCATGGGTGAAATGACGCCTCCGAGAACATGATAAACGCCGTTGTACTGTCCGGTATTCTCGATGGACATGACATCCTGAACATTCTCGACGACACAGATCGTGGCATGGTCGCGCCTCGTAGAGCCGCATATCGGACAGATCTCCGTATCCGATATATTATGGCACTCGCGGCAGTAAACCACCTCTTTTTTCAATCGCGTGAAGGCATTGGAGAACGCCTCTACGTCCGCTTCGGGCTGACGCAGCAGATGCAGCACGAGCCGCAACGCCGTCCGCCGCCCCACTCCGGGCAGCGAAGCCATCTGGTTAACAGCCTGCTCTAATATGACACTCGGGTAATCAGACATCAGTTTTTCTTAGCCCATTTGGCAGGGATCATTCGATATGGATAGCGCTCGCGTATATTCGCGGCGTTCGGACAATCGATGCGGTGGATACGGATACCTTTGAGAACGGAGACAAAGGCAAAAATCGGGTCGCCCGGTTGCGGGTTGCAACATTTCGAGAGGTTATAATCCACGTTCTTCACGTTCATATCCACCTCGATTGCCAGACCTTTGAGTTCGGAGCGATCGACATACTCCGTATGCTCGCGGATCGTTGGTGTCTCTTCGGGCATGAGGAGCACGTCGCGCAGATGCTGCATGTCCTCCTTTCCGTTTGCCACGGATTGGTACATGTCGGACACCTCTTTGTAACCCAATTTGAGCGCCATGCGGGTGATGTCCGCTTCTGTATATTCGAGTTTCCAGTTCTTGAACCGCCGCTCGATAATCTCCTTTCCTTCCGCCGCTTGTTTATACTCAATTTCTTTGAGCGCCTGACGGATCTTATTCTTCGCCTTGGTGGAGACCACGATATTGAGCCAATCGGCATTAGGATGCTGGTTCGGCGAGGTCGTTATTGATACCTGATCGCCGTTTTGCAGCTTCTGGCGAATGGATACATTCTGATTCCGAATAGTACCTCCAACACAATGTGCGCCCACTTCGCTATGGATGGAGTACGCAAAATCCAATACGGTTGCCCCTTCCGGCAGACGTCTCAAATCGCCTGTCGGTGTGAAGACAAACACGTCTCCGGAGCGTTGCACGATAGAGCCTTTGACTCCTTTGTACGACCAGTGAGCAGCTACCCCCTGCTCCGCTATCTCGTCCATTCGGCGGGTACGAATTTGTACCTCTACCCATCGTTTCTCAGGTCCCAAAACGGTGGTATGAAGCGATTCATAACCGTTCTCTTTGGGTACAGAAAGCCAATCTCGCAGACGTTTGGGGTTCGGCGGGAAGATGTCGGTAATGAGCGAATAGACCTGCCAGCAATCCGATTTCTCACGCTCCAACGGAGAATCCAAGATGATGCGGATAGCGAACAGATCATAGATATGGTCCACATCGCAATGCTGCGCCTGCATCTTATGATAAATCGAGTGAATCGATTTCGGACGACCTTTGATGGTAAACTTAAAGCCCTCCGCCTTGAGTTTCTCCTCCAACGGGGCGATAAACGAAGCGATATACGCCTCACGTTCCGCTTTTTTGGCATTTAACGCGTGCGCGATATATTTATAGGTGTCGTAATCGAGAAACTTCAACGCCAGGTCTTCCATCTCGGTCTTGATCTGGTACAAACCGAGCCTATGCGCCATCGGTGCATGCAGATTCTGGGTCTCGCGGGCGATGTGCCGGCGCTTCTCAGAATCCCCTTCCGCGTCGAGCTGACGAAGCAGTTCAAGACGCTCTGTTAGTATCGAGTATAGGACTTTATTGCTGTCTTCCATATAGGCTAATCTCAAAAAACGCTGCAAATTTACGATTTTTCTTGCACATATGCAAATTTTTTTGTACCTTTGCAGCGATTTTTTGCAAATAATAAATTTAACCGATAATGAAAACAACAAGAAACATTGTAATTTGCGTATTAAGCATCGCCGCAGTTGTGATGGCTTATTTCTGCGTAACGAGCGTAACAACGCCGATCAAGTTTGAGAACACGCGTGCAGAGCGCGAAGTAGCAGTGATTAAGAATCTGGTAGATCTCCGTACTGCAGAAGTGGAGTATCACCATCAGAACGGCCGTTTCACGGCAAGTCACGACAGTTTGCTGGCCTTCTTGAAGACCGCTCCGAAAAAAGAGGTATTGAAGGAAGGAAGTTTGACGGACAAGCAGTTAGAGGCAGGTCTGACCGAGCACAAGGCTGTTAAGATCCTGAACGAGGCAAAGAAGAAAGCCTTGAAGAAGAACCAGTTTGAGGACAACGATGCGTTGTACGCTTATATCTGGGAGAACGACAAAGACGTGGTTAGCAACGGTCTGGCAGGTTTCCGTCGTGATACGATTGAGCTGAACATGATTCAGGCGCTTTACAAAGGCGAGTACGACGAGAAGAGCATCGACCGTATTGTAGAGATTCCTTACAGCGAGGGCAAGCGTTTTGAGATCGAGGTAAACAACGATTACAAGACCAGCCAAGGCATCCGCGTACCTCTGTTCGAGGCTCGTGCGCCGTTTGAGAGCTATCTTAGCGACCTGAACGAGCAAGAGTTGGTGAACCTCATTGACCGTGAGACCAAGTTAGAGCACTATGCCGGTTTGAAGGTCGGCGACATCTACGCTCCGAACAACAACGCAGGTAACTGGGAGTAACCGGTTTAGAACCGGAGCAAGACAGCCATGCGGATAATCTCTGGCACATACGGGGGGCGGCGATTGTCGCCCCCTAAAAATATCACCGCGAGGCCCACTACGGACTTTGCGAAAGAGAGCTTGTTCAATCTGCTCAACAACCGAATGAGTTTTGAGGGGATTGACGTATTGGATCTCTTTGCAGGCACCGGCGGAATAGGGCTTGAGTGTATCAGCCGTGGCGCACGGGAAGTGACGGCTGTGGAGATTGCGCATGTGCAACAGAACTGGATCATCAGTTGTTGCAAGCAATTAGGCATCCGCAACCTGAGCGTCATCCGGGGCGATGTTTTTAAGTTCCTGAGCGCATGCCGCACGAAATATGATTTCATCTTTGCGGATCCTCCATACGCCTTGGAGGAACTGCCTGCTCTACCCGACTTGATTCTCAAGCAGGAGATATTAAAAGAAGACGGATGGCTGGTCATCGAGCACGGTAAAGATACCGATTTCACCAGCCACCCGCAGCATATAGAGACGCGTTCTTACGGCAGCGTCCACTTCAGTTTCTTTCAGTCTATATAAACTTCCAAGAGTTTGCACTCGCCTTTCGGCTCAATACGAATGTCATTGAGCGCAGCGGGAACAAGTACAGCTTCTCCTACTTTTAGAGAGACTGTGCGGTCTTCCGTCTCGCAATCCAACGCCGTGAGTAATGCTTCTCCTCCGACACACATAAACGCCACAAACGAGTCAAGCGGCGCATAATCGCGTTGTACGGGCCTGTTAAAAGTCAGCAGATTCGTCGTAAAGAAAGGCGATTTACAGAGGTTAACCGCTCCGTTCATAACGGGCTGCGGATGAGCAGCAGTCGTTTCTTTCGCCGGAGAGAAATTCATTACATCCAGCGCCTTGTCCAGCTTCAGCGGACGCATCCGTCCGTCATTTCCTACCCGATTATAATCGTACAAACGGTACGTAATGTCACTATTTTCCTGTATCTCCGCCACGATGGTGTCCCGCTGCATGGCATGTACTGTCCCGGCAGGAATAAATGCTACATCCCCTTCTACGACAGGGATGTGACACAGATATTGCGCCAGCGTTCCGTTCGTTATAGCCGCATGAATAAGCGATGCGTTCATCGTCTGATTCCATCCGAGATAAATAGCCCCTTTCTCTTGTGAGTGAAGGACATACCACATCTCCGTCTTTCCGGGAGACTGCTCATGCTCCATGGCGTATTCATCATCCGGGTGCACCTGGATAGAGAGGTCATCTACGGCGTCAATAAACTTCATCAACAGCGGGAATTGGTTTCCGAAGGTTTCATATACCTTCTCTCCCACCAGTTCGTCCATATAGACCTCCAGCAGATCCTGCAGCGAATCGCCGGCATGAGAGCCATTGGCTACTTCAGTCGGATATTTCTCTATATCAGAAATCACCCAAGCCTCCCCGACGTTCTCAAAATCTGCCGGCACATGGTCGTACCATTGAGCAATCGTTTTCCCTCCCCAAATCTTATGGAATAGCTGAGCCTGGAATTTAAAAGGATAAAGCATAAATATTATTTCTTATGACGGATGTGTTGCTCCCATTTCCAGGCGGACGCAAGGACTTCGCGAATAGGTGTTTCGGCTTTCCAACCAAGCACTTCGTTAGCCTTCCTCGGATCCGCCCAGACTTTCTCGATATCTCCTTCACGGCGACCGACAATCGAATAAGGCAGTTTGACACCGGTGGCAGCTTCGAACTCGCGGATGAGGGTCAGCACGCTCAAACCGGTTCCGGTACCGAGGTTGAAGACCTCTACGCGCTTGCGATCCTTGGCGTTCAACATTCGGTCGATGGCTTTGACGTGCGCCTTTGCCAGATCTACTACGTAGATATAATCGCGGATGCAAGAGCCATCGGGAGTGTTGTAGTCATCGCCGAAGACTTTCAACTCCGGACGCATACCGATTGCGGTCTGGGTAATAAACGGCAGGAGGTTCTGCGGCACACCATTCGGGAGTTCTCCGATCAATGCAGACGGGTGTGCGCCAATCGGGTTGAAGTAACGTAAGATAGTGGCACACAGCGTTTTATCGGCATGCGCCTCATCGTTGATGATCTCTTCGTTAATCTGTTTGGTGTTGCCGTACGGCGAGAGTGCTTTCTGGATTGGCGCAGTCTCATCTACCGGCAGATGGTCGGCGTCCGGCTGACCATACACCGTGCAGGAAGAGGAGAAAACGATATTCTTCACTTCATGCAGACGCATCACCTCCAACAGCGTAACGAGGCTGCCGAGGTTGTTGCGGTAGTAAAGAAGCGGCTTCTCCACCGACTCACCTACCGCTTTGCTCGCTGCAAAATGGATGACACCCACGATGTCCTGATATTGTTTGAACACATGATCCAGATCCATGAAGTTGCCGCAGTCGATATTGGCAAAATCCGGTTTCTTTCCCACGATGGCGGTAATGCCGTCCAGCACATCGATGGAGGAGTTACTGAGGTTATCGACGATCGTCACGTCGTAGCCCTGTTGCATCAGTTCGACAGTCGTATGCGAGCCAATATATCCGGTTCCGCCGGTTACTAAAATACGTGCCATATTAGAACAATTTCTCAGGGTAAACACCCTCTTTGATTAACTGATTGATCTTCATTACTACTTGCGGTCTGTCCTCCGAATAGGTCACGCCGAACCATTTAGACGGGGTGTCCAGCACTTTGCAAGTCGCTTTTCCTTCGCCGATAAGCTGGTTCACCAGCGTCGGGATATAGAATTCGGATTTCAGTTCCTGACCTTTTTGAGCCAAGAATGCGCGGAAAGCAGCTTCGCTATATTCAAAGTACTCCGGCGTGAAGCCCCACATGTTCATCGACACCGGTGTATGCGGATCCAGCGGCGTGTCCACTCCGTTCTCCGTGAAGACGATCGTGCCGTTCTTCTCCTCTATCTGCGTACGCTCGACAACATCAGTCAGATGCCCCTCAGCATCGGTGGTACAAACACCACGGCTGACCGATCCGTTCTCGCTCAGGGTGTTGGCTACGCGGTAGCCGACCATGCAGTATTCGCCTTTCTTGCCCTCTACCGAACGCAGGAAATCTGCCAGAACCTGGTAGGATTCCTTGCCATAGAAATCATCGGCATTGATGACAGCAAACGGTTCTTTGATCAAGTCGCGGCCCATGAGCACGGCATGGTTGGTTCCCCAGGGTTTGGTACGCTCGGGGTTATACGTGCAGCCTTCCGGCACTTTGTCCACCGATTGGAAACACAGCTCACATTGCACTTTGCCCTCGTATTTCTTCAGAACTACGCGGCGGAAGTCCTCCTCAAAATCCTTACGGATCACAAAAACAATCTTCCCAAATCCGGCACGAAGCGCATCATAGACACTATAATCCAAGATGGCTTCTCCATTCGGTCCCAGGCCATCCATTTGCTTGAGGCCACCATAACGGCTACCCATTCCGGCAGCCAAGATAAATAACGTTGGTTTCATTTCTATCTATATTTAATTGATTATCAGTAAATTAGTTTATTCTTTCACAGCCTCGATTTTGCCGTGTACTTTCTTATGCCTTATCCACAGTCCATAGACCTCCGAGCAGTTTCCGGCGGTGATAAAGGCTTTTATATTATTGTTGCGGATGAACGCCATGACGGACGAGAACTCATCTTGGGTGAGCAGAGTCTGAATCTCCGTATGTTCTTCGCCGCTATAGCCGCCTTGTACTTTGTACAACGAGCAACCGCGCACGAGGTCCTCCACTATATATTTTCGTACGCGCTCGGGCTCCGCGGACACGATACACACGCGCTTGCGCCTGTTGAGCGAAGCGGTGAAATAGTCGATTGCCAGACCGTTGATCCACGTGCCGATAATACCGATCACCACCATGCGGAAGTCGTTGATCAAAAACGATGTACAGCAGATGATGATGCCGCCGATAGCCACCGAAGTACCGATATCGAAATGCAGGTATTTATTGACGATCTTTCCTAAGATATCCAGACCACCGGTAGAGGCGTTGATGCGGAAGAGGAAGGCCTGGCAGGCAGAAAGCAGGAGAACGAAGCAGATGAGGTCAAACCACACATCGCCTTGTCCCAGGCCGCCGCCCATAACGCTGTCACGTACCCGCTCCATCACTTCGCCTGCGCGGCTGAGGATATAGGGATTGCCGTTAGCGTCCAGTACGGTCTCACCGGCTTGAAGCTGCGAGAGGATATCCGGTGCGTCAATCACTTTATGCGTCAGATTCGTATTGGGATAAATGCGGTCCCAGACCTGCGTCAGCGGACCTAAGATCATCGCCGTATAGACCGTCTTGGCGCCGAACTCATTGCCAATCAGGATAAACGCCAGCAACAACAGGAATGCGTTGATACTCATTACCCAGTAAGAGAAAGTATCCGCGTCACCGCCCATGAGTGTATTCAGCACTATCGACAGACCGGAGATAGAACCCACGATCAGATGGCTGGGCATTAAGAAATAATATACTGCAGCGGCGCCAAGACTCATTCCCGCAGTCATCATCAGCAACTCGCGCCAGAACTTTTTTGTCCCGAGTGCTTTCCCAAAAGTTCGGAGCAGTTCACTCCAATACGCTACAGTAAAATACTGTTTTAAATAGTTTTCCATGGTTATTTATGCTTGCTCAACGACCACTAATCGCGCTGTGCGGCGGGTAGTCTGGCTGAGCATGATTGTTTTTCCGTCTTTCGCTTTCTCCAAGATCTCCGGCGTCGTGCCGCGGATGGTCAGCAGCGAAAGGTTTTCATTATAGGTCACATTGAAATGTTTCTGCAACTCGGCAATCGCCTCCGGCACGAACCGCGTGTTATCCACACAAACGGAGATCGTCACAGCCGACGATTGAATGAGCGACACTTTGAGCCTGTGACGGTTGATAATCTCGAAGATATCGCTCAGGCTCTCCTCCAACGCAAACGCAAAATCCTTGGCCCGCATCGTGATCAGGATCTGGTTCTTGCGCCAGATATACACCGGCACATCAATCGGTCCCACGCCGTCTTCCGCGATACGCGAACCCTCTGCCGTCGGATCGCCGAAGGGCTTTACATACAAAGGAATCTGCTTGTTCTCAAGCGGACGGATCGTTTTCGGATGGATCACTTGCGCACCCGAATAACTCAACTCAACGGCGTCCTGGTATCGCAACGAGGGGATCAGAACGGTGTTCGGTTCGATCCTCGGATCGGCATTCAGGATACCCGGCACGTCTTTCCAGATCGTCACGGATTCGGCATCGAGGTAGTTTCCTAACAGCGCAGCGGTGTAATCCGAGCCCTCGCGACCAAGCGTCGTGCGACGGCCGTCTGCCGTGCCGCCGATAAAGCCTTGCGCCACCACGATACGCGGTCTCTGACGACGGTTCCAACCGGAGCGGATGATCGAAGCGCTGGTCTCGTTATCTACCCTCGCCTCGCGCCAGGTCTCGTCCGTCCGCAGCAGTTTCGGCATGTTCCACCACTCTACCGGAAGACCTTGTTTCAGGAGATAAACCGCCACAATCTGCGTGGACATAATCTCGCCCAAGGAGACGATCTGGTCGTAGTTCTCGTCAAACGATTTGGCTGGGTCATACGGGATCTCGCCTTGCAGACGGATATCCACTCCCGGCTGCAGACCCAGCTCCTTCATGACCGCTACGTGAAAATCGATGATATCCACCCATTGCTGCAAGGCTTTCTCTTCCTGCCCTGCCGCAAGTGCCTCTACCACGCGCTCCAAGGCGTTGGTGGTCTTGCCCATGGCGGACACAACGACCATCAGGTCGCCTTCTGCCATGCGAACTATCTTCTCCACATTCCGAACACCCTCGGCGTTCTTCACGGATGCCCCACCAAACTTATAAACCTGAGCCATTATTACAAATTCGCCATGCGAATTGCCGTATAGGCGCCTTCGATACCTTTATTGCCCAACTTGCCGCCGCAACGGTCCAGCGCCTGTTGTTTGTTCAGGGTCGTCAGAACCGAGAAAATCACCGGCACTTTGCCTTGCGCGTTCAGCGCCGCTACACCTTGCGTCACGGATTGGCATACATAATCGAAATGCGGTGTGTCGCCTTGGATGACGCAGCCGATGACGATGACGGCATTCACGCGCTCCTCTTTCATGATGCGCGCTGCGCCGAAAGTCAGCTCTACAGCGCCGGGGACGTGGATGACGTCGATACTATCCTCCTCCACCCCGTGCTTAATGAACGTGTCGATGGCTCCTTGCGCCATGGCGTACGTGATCTCGCTATTCCAATCCGCTACTACAATCGCATAGCGCTGACGTCCGAGGACATCAGCGCTAGGCAACTGGGAAGCGTCATATTTTGACAAATCAGTAGTCATAGTAATTTACCATTTGGTCATTTACCATGTACGGTTTATTTAGCAATCGCGATGTATTTGTCGATATCCTGCGCCTCTGCGGAAGCCGGATAATCAGCTTTGATAGCCTCAAAAGCCTTCAGCGCTTTTGCGTTCTGGCCCTCGTGCAGATATACGAGACCTGCTTTCTTCAGGCTCATCGGAGCAATCACGTTGTTGCCGGACTTTGCTGCAGCCTCAAAAGCCTTGGCTGCCTTGCCATACTCCTGCAACTCTACATACGCGTCGCCGAGCAGCTGATGAGCGGCCGGATCGATGTTCACGTCGTCTGCGTCAAATTTCTTGAGGTACTTGGCTGCCTCTTCGTACTCGCCCTTCTCAAAATAGCAGATACCGGCATACAATGCTGCCAACTCGCCCTGCTGATAGTGGCTGTACTCGTCAGCGATAGCCTCAAAACCGATGCACTCAGCGTCGTCGCCGTTCAGCGCCTTGTCGAAATCGCCCGCCATGAAATAAGCCACAGCCTTGGCATTCTCGTTCGATGCCTCCAGAGCTTTCGGCTTGATCACGTACTGGTTGATAGCGATGATTCCCATCACTACTACGGCGATGCCGCAAACGATCCAACTGATGAGGTTTGCATTGTCCTCAATCCATTTTCCGGCGCCTGTCAGCGCCTCATTTACTTCTTCTAACTGTTCGTCCTGTTTTACGAACTCTTCTTTCTTTTTTGCCATTTTATTTGTTGTTTTATTATTTTCAATAATATGGTTTTCACAAATCGGCTGCAAAGGTACAACAAAAATTGCACATATGCAAGCGTTCGGGCATTTTTTTTTGAGAAAAAAGCGATTTATCGCATATTTGTGTGTTTTGAGCGATTATCGGGACGCACCTTCGAGGTGGGACGGCATAGCCGTGTCGGTGCCCTCGAAGTTACTACTTTTCGCCCCGGTTTCTTTCTTGGCAGTTTCGCGGGATTGAATCCCGCTTCTCCGCTTATTTTCGCGGGATTGAATCCCACTTACCCTTTTATTGCCAAATGTAAGCAAAAAAAAGGACTCCCGTAAGAGTCCAATCGAATGCTCATCGTATGCTGAACGTATGCTCATCGTATGCTTCGTACGACGTCAGCCCCACGTACTACCCCTCATTACTCTCTTCCGCTGCCTTTTTCTGCGCCTCTATCAACTCATGCTTCACGTAGTCGCACAACCGCCCTTGAACGGGCTTGTTCTGCCGGATAGCCTCACGCTTTGCCTCATCATATTTCGCCTGCCACTCTGCCCTTTTCTCCGGATCATGCAAGATTGCCTTGCATTCCGCCATCATCTCCTTAAACTTCTTCACATGAGGCAGGGCGGCTTTCTTTTTCTTGGTCTTTTCGCTCAACTCCGGTTTCTCGCACACAGCGGCATACTGCCAGTTTCCCGGTATCCGCCTTGCGTAATGATTGCGGTCCACATGTCCCCGCAGTTCATCCACCAACCCTGTCCATTTTGCTTTCATCTTTTTTTCTTATCCAAATTCGACGACAAAGATACACAAAATTCCTGACATATGCAAATTTTGTTGATATTTTTGTCCCTTTTCTATATTTTTTCTTCTTTCCCATTCGTTCTGTTCTCGCCCCGCGTTTCCTATTTCTTTTCCTTCTGTCTTTTTTCGCCCTGCGTTGTCCTGTGCGCGCCATCTCCGCGAGCGCGCTTGTATACTGCCCCCACCTCACGTTGTTCTGTGCGCGCGTTTGTATGCTGTCCCCCTCCACCTCACGTTGTTCTGTGCGTGCGAGTTCCGCGAGCGCGTACCCCCTTTCTTCGTTCGTTAGCCCGGAATTTTATTCCGGATTTCTCTCGTATGTCCATTCCCCCGGTATTTTATGCCGACAAAAAAGCAGAGAAAGGAAGAAAAAAGAGGGCGAGAGTTTCCTCCCACCCTAAATGTTTACACATCGGAATAATCCTTATTGTGTATGTCATTCAAAAAAGTTGTGCAAAGATACTGCTTTTTTATGAAATATGCAAATATTTTAATAAATAATTTTGATATTTCTGCATTTTTCTGTAATTTTGCATGCAAATGGACACACGATTTAGCGAATATAGAATTATGTGGGTGTTGGTTTTATTTGACCTTCCGACAGATACCAAGAAAGACCGGAAGGAGTATGCCCTGTTCCGCAAAAAGCTTTTGATGGATGGGTTCACTATGTTCCAGTTTAGTATCTATCTACGTCACTGCCCGAGTGCGGAAAACGCAGATGTTCATATAGCGCGCGTTAAGAAATGGATGCCCCCATTCGGTAAGATCGGTCTTCTTCGGATCACAGACAAACAGTTCGGGGATATGCAGATCTTTGAATGTTGCAAAGAGATACAGGTTGATCAGCCGGTTCAGCAGTTGGAGTTGTTTTAGGAATCGAAAATCGGCATGAAACAAACAAAAGCAGTACCCGAAAGTACTGCTTTTTTACGTTCTAAAACCATACTTAATTTGTTGTGTTTTAACGTTTTATACGGAATCTATTGTTTTAGTCCGTATTTGTTACTTTTTTGAATGACATACACAACTTGGTCCTGTCGGTATCGCCATTGCTGCCGATTGTTTTAGTCCGTATTTGTTACTTTTTTGAATGACATACACAACCTTGGGCGAAAGGTGCCAAGGCGATGCAGGATTGTTTTAGTCCGTATTTGTTACTTTTTTGAATGACATACACAACGGATGCGATGATGGAAGCCAACCAAAAACTATTGTTTTAGTCCGTATTTGTTACTTTTTTGAATGACATACACAACTAGGTGCTGTTGGAATCGTCCATGAGGAGCATTGTTTTAGTCCGTATTTGTTACTTTTTTGAATGACATACACAACAGCACGGCCATAACAATTAAACCGCTATCCATTGTTTTAGTCCGTATTTGTTACTTTTTTGAATGACATACACAACTATGCGGTCCTGATAGTGCGCCGCAAACACATTGTTTTAGTCCGTATTTGTTACTTTTTTGAATGACATACACAACGACGTATATTTACGAGACAGCCTGCACTTATTGTTTTAGTCCGTATTTGTTACTTTTTTGAATGACATACACAACAAGCTGTTGCTGATCTATCAGAAGCGACTGATTGTTTTAGTCCGTATTTGTTACTTTTTTGAATGACATACACAACTTTGCTTATTGCAGCGCGTTTCATGTCGTCATTGTTTTAGTCCGTATTTGTTACTTTTTTGAATGACATACACAACGCGACACACTTGGCTGCTATTACCTCTTGCCTTGTTTTAGTCCGTATTTGTTACTTTTTTGAATGACATACACAACATCGCGTTATTTGTTGTTGCAGTCATAATTCTTGTTTTAGTCCGTATTTGTTACTTTTTTGAATGACATACACAACTTGGAGGATAAAGACTACTTCAAGACCCTCTTGTTTTAGTCCGTATTGTTTACTTTTTTGAATGACATACACAACGTGCGCGCTAATAAATCAAGTAATTACGCGATTGTTTTAGTCCGTATTTGTTACTTTTTTGAATAAATATTAATAAATTTCTAACTTTTTCTTCAAAAAATTTGCATATATCATTTTTTTGTAGTACTTTTGCAGTCGCAAAAGCATATTGAGCGCGTGTGGCTCACTACCTGCGTCTGGTTGCATTCCGTTTTTACTCGTTGCAATTCAGCGGCACAGAGGTAAGGCTGAACGGAAGTCTTATGTTAAGAGCGGGGTTTAACACACACCAACTCAATTTTACGCAGCCTGCCCCAATTCATCGGGCGGGCTGATTTTATTACATAGACTCTCTTGCGCCCCATCCACTCTATTTTAAGTTCCACAACCGCACATTGCTCCAAATCGCTATCTGTCTTTCGTTGCCCGCTGACAATGAAAAACAACGCATCGCGATTGTCTTTACGAATTTCGTTCGACTGATTGATGATCATGGTAACATAGTTGAATGCCTCCATTCCAAGTGAAGCTAATTCACGGCTGTGCTTATTGGCGATATGCACTATCTCTCGTTCAGAGATAAAGATGTCGGCTGCCGGTAGTTTGTCATTCATCCAACTATGCAGGCGCACCCGGCCTATTTTGATGAATTGACTCTCGTTATGCGCTTTCTTTCCGCTATTCGCGTTAGAACGTTTGGATAACTGTTTGCTACTTGTTTTCATTTTACCAATCGGGATATATGATTTTTCGTGCTTCGCCGGAGAAGCATTTCTGTACACTCTGTGCGGTTGTTTGGATAGCCAACATCATTGGGCTACGGTGTCCTGAGATATTTACATCCATGGTGGTTATTCCCAATAGTTCGCGTTTTTGTTCGGAACTGATATCGCTTGTTACCCCACCCTTGCTCCACATCTCCAAAACCTTCATATCCACAAACGGGCGGTAAGGTTCCATAATATCATCCGCCAAACAATAGGCATCATAACGGCTGTGATGATGAATGCCTAATGTCGGTAACAATCCTGCTCCAACTAATGCCCTCGCCATCATTGCGCGCACAATACTATAGCCATAATTGAGCAAATTATTGGGCGGCAAACCTTGTGGATCACGGATAAACACATCTTTTTCAAACATATTGCGCCAATAGAAAGCTGCTGCTCTCGCTTCCATGTTTTCGGTGTCACCAGAGCGCACATCTTTTGCCCATTTGAGCATGTTGGAGTGTTCAATATGTTGTATACCTAACACGTGTGCTTGACCTAATATTTTGGCAACTATCGTTTGTTGCCACATCTGTTTCTTGAGCGGTTCGGAAGCATCTATCTGTGCGCGAAAGCGTTCGCTTTGCAAGGTGTTTCCGTCTAATGGAAGCATCAGTCCCACAGGAAGATGTTTGTCGTTACTTGTTACAATCGCCACATTATTAGCAAGTAACGCATCGATAAGCGCGTGAGTAATGGTTATTTGCTTATGATCGAGAATGACGACACCAATATCTTCAATAGGCAGCGTGCGGGTCACATCTTGCAACTCGACCACCATCTGCGCTAACTTGAGACTCAACCGCGCAGGATTCTCAAAACATAAGACGCGTTTTATCATGCTTTATGAATATGACCGAGCAAATCTACTTTGACTTTGTGAGGGAATTTTACCAATAAAGCACTTATACTTTTAAAAGGTATTGATGCACCTAATGAAATACTGGTTGTTCGTCCATTCTCCATACCTTCATATTTATCATCTACTTTTGTTTCTGTATGATATCTGAAAGTGTATTCTCTATGGCTAATTTTCTGCACTCTGTACAAGTGCTTATTCAAAGCGGCATAATCTTGACGTTCGATAGCATCGTTGAACTCGTCATCTTCCAAGCCTAAAACAAACATTTCGTTTTCTTGCATAGATAGGACAAATTGCCAGTTGTCGTTGGGTAGTTTAGCCAAGAACTCTTGCGGGAGATCTTTATTGAGTAAACTATCCCACACTTCGTGCGGATTAGTGATTACTACCGGCACTCCATAACGCTTGCGCTCCACGGCATCCCAGAAACTAACCACCATTTCTTGGTATTGACCATCTTTGTCTTGATAGATAGCGATGTGGTGATTGTTGCCCTTCTTGGCATAGCCGATAGGCCTGCCCGCTTCGTCATATTTAACCGGCACAACACCATTCTCGGAAAGGCTTGTATAGCAACGCACGCTTTTAATCACCATGCCTTCGGCCGAATAAAGCGGTTCTTTGAACGCATCCTTTCCTCGTTCTGCTACGCGCTTTTGTACCAGCGCCCGAATAGTTGAATCGACGATATTCTCCGGCTTCATGGACGGATGATCAAGCGGATATTTGACGGTGAACTTGTCTCCCAATTTACCATAGATGGTTTCTTCGGTCAACGCTCCGCGTGGCACTTCAATACCGCGTTGGACAATAACACGTTTGCCGCCTTTATATATCGCACGGCGGGCAGGAGTGGTAACCCGTTTGCCGGCGCGGAATGAAACAAGGATTCCATCTACCGCGTTGGTAACATCTTCTACTGAGAAATGTGGTTGCTCATTAATCCATTTCTCCAAGATAGATTTCTTCTCGTTGTATTTCGTGCCTGCTTCCTTTACTTGTTTTTCCATGAAATCATGGGAAGCCTCCAAAGTATTCAAACGCTGAATATACCCTTGTTGCGTCAAAGCGACCGTCAAAGCATCTATCGCATGGTGACGATGGTCTATTCGTTTTGACCAATTCTTGATTCGCTCTTCTGTGTGTTTTTGTCCGGCATATTCAAAATCCACGAACTCGGTCAATCCTTCTACTTGGCGGTAACGCGGCAGATTGAGCGTGTGTATGATCTCATCATAGCCCCACTGGTGGCGCAAGAAATCGGTTACGCTACCGCCGCTTGTCCATACTTGACGGATTCCATCTTGCAAGACCTCAACCGCCTTTACCGCTATATACTGGCTTTGACGTAATTGACGCTCAATAAAATCTGCGGGAATGTCCGCTTTGCGCCACAAAAGGTGGTCGCGCTTGGTTTTGCTGATACGCTTGGCTGTAAAGGCTTCATCTACACGTTGCTTGTATGCTTCTTGCTCTGCGGCAGATTTGGTTTCTATGTATTCCATCGCCGTTTGATTGCCTTTCTCTTGGTTACAACGTCGGCAAGCACACACTTTGTTGCTGAAACTATCGTCAAACAGGATGCTACGTGGGATAATATGCTCGATCTCCACATCGGCTCCATTGAGGAACTCCGACAAATCGATCGTCTTTCCGCAGTAGAAACATTGATGCAGACTTTCTTCCCACATCTTATATTTCTGTATGCGCGAACGCGAAGGACGAATACCGAACTCGCCAATCTTTGCCGCAATCTCCTTATTGCGTCTTTCGTTTTGTCCCATCGCTTTATAAGCACTCTCACGCTCGTCGCGGCTCTGTTTCAGTTCGCGCGCCAATTCCACTCTCGCCTCATCAATCTCGCCATATTGGTCTTTGAGCGAATTGACGATATTGATCATCTGGTTCAGCACTTTCTCTACCACAGGTTGACGCAGTTGGTTCTTTTGTAATAACTGAATACGCGCGCTCAATGGTCGTTGTTCGCGTTCCTCGCGCGTCATGCTGTTGGAATGGTTGATATTGATGCGCTCGCACGCTTCGCTATACATCATTCCTTCCATCAAATACGGCAGCAAACGACGGATGAACTTATGAGACTTGTTGGCATAGCCGGGCTTCACAAAATCAATCTTGCAAAGTGCCTCAATAACGGCTTCGTCGGTTATCTGGAATTTCTCGCGAAGCGTCTTGGCTAACTCGTCTGCGTTTTGTAAGGAATAAACGGCGTGCCACAACTTGAACAAAGGTGTTTCCTCCACTTCCGGACTAACAGCCCAGAACACCTCGCTGGTCGTGGCATCGACCACATCTATGTGTTTAATGGGCATTTCGAGCCACTGGTCATACTTGCCTTGTAGGGCCTCGCGAAGCTGATTGAGCGTTGCGTTTCCTTTGATGCCTTTGCCGATCGCTTTGCCACCATACCAACCGTCTTTCTTTGAAATTCCCAATATCTTTTGCAGATGGCTTACTTTCATTTCCTTGTTATGGCAAAGGAAATCCACAATCTGTTTGCGCTGCTCCAAGGTAAACTCAAATCGCTCGTTATTGCGGTTCGTGAGCGTAATATTATTGGCGGTTTCCCACATTGCGCAAAGTTGCGCTAAAGGCGATGTACGCGGAGCACATTTCGGTCCTCCATAAACAATCTTTCCGTCTCTCGTTTTATATGGTCTCATCTCAAACTCGCAGAGACTAACCAAATGCTTGCAGGACTTCAGCGGACGCTGGTAGAATATGATGCGGTTACGAAGCGTGTCTATAAATTCATCCGTGAGCACTTCGGGATGATAAACCCGCTGAACGTTCATGATCTGGTCAAACTCCGCAATATAGGCTGCACGAGGAAAAACTTGGTCTTTGATGCGATAGGTATAGTAATCGCCACTCTCCCTGTGAACGCGTGTACGCAACAACTCTAAATAAAAATGTTGACCGATAGTTTGGTTTGCCTCCTGAATATCTTTGTAGCGTTGGTTGACAGCCTCTACATATTTGGTCTGCTTGCTGTCACCATTTTCGTCAGCTTTGCTGTGTTTATAGCCGCGTTTCTGATTGATATGATAGAGCACACGACCGATTTGAGGAAGTGTCAGTTGGTGTCCTTCTGTTGCTGCATCGCTGCGCAATTTCCATAAATCGATAACATTCTCATCCATCCGTTCAGGCAACATATTATTGTTGCGCAAAGCCTGAGTGAGCAAAGCCCGACGCATCTGGTAACGGTTGTAACCCTTACGTGCTGTGCGGCGTGCTGTACGATCCGCATTCTTGGTTATTGCTTGCCCTTTGGAAAATTGGTCACTATCATCTTTACTAATTGGCACTATGCGACTTCCCATGCCCAAAATCTTTTGAGGCTGGTTGTCTTCTGTCTCTATCAAAGCCCATCCTATAGAGCCAACTCCTAAATCTAATCCGAGAATTTTCTTCTTCATGGTATCTGTTTATTTATTCCGCAATTTTGCGCTGCAAAATTACACAAAAAAAATGACACTTGCAAATAAAAGTGCCATTTTTATGAATTTTTGTATCTTCTTACCGGATTTTTCTCACCGCTTTTTTACGCTGTCGGTGCCAGTGTTCTGTTTTATGCTTTCAGTATATGCTTGCTTTCTACATTTTCCAACACGGTCATTTGTTGGATAGCTATCTGGTTGAGTTTCTGGAGACGTTCGCCTTGTGGCAGACCTTCGTTGATAAATACAGCATTCAGGTTTTCCATGTTACTCAAGCAAATCAACTGGTTAATCGTCGCGTAGTCGCGTATATTACCTTTATCCTCAGGATGAGCGTCACGCCACTCTTTGGCTGTCATTCCAAACAAAGCCACATTGAGCACGTCGGCTTTGTTAGCATAAATCAGCGAACGATGGTATGAATCAATCTCCTGCGGTATAAGGTGCTCCTTAATGGCGTCTGTGTGGATATGATAGTTGATCTTTGCTAACTCACGTTTTGCAGACCAACCAAGCGCCTTTTGTTCCTCTTCTTTAAGACGCTGAAACTCCTTAATCAAATAGAGTTCAAACTCAACTGACACCCAACTGGCAAACTTAAAAGCAATATCCCGTTGCGCAAACGTGCCGCCATAACGCCCCGATTTTGCAATAAGTCCTACCGCATTTGTCGCTTCTATCCAACGACTGGGAGACAGAGTAAAAGCATTCAATCCGGCCTGATTTCTAAACCCCTCGAATTCGAGGGGGTTAAAATTAGGATTGTTTAAAGCCTCCCAAATACCAAGATATTCAATAGTGTTTCTATTGCGCATCCAGTTGCCCACAACGGCATTGGGATCTTCCGTATTCTTCTGTCTGGCAATGTCTGTTATACAGATATAGTCCCATCCGTTCTGCGAAAACGAGCGAATAGTCGTGTCCTTGACGATTATTTCTTTTTGCTTTGCCATCTTTTGTCTGTCTTCTTCACCGCTTTTTACGCTGTCGGTGCCAGCGGATTTATTTTGCGCTGCAAAATTACTAATAATTTTTGGAATACACAAATAAATGGGCACAAAAAAAGCGTCCGCATAACTTTTTACTCGAGAAAACTTCCTGAGAATAGGATTTGAGGCCTGCTTTTTCCTCTGTAATCCGGCCACCTCATCGCTACCCGGGGATTAGGAATGTAAACTAATCCAATGCACGGGGTCTCGGCGTAGAGTACCGGCACGCCATTAGTGAAGCATTTGCACTCGGTTAGTTGATTTTTGTTGAGTTTTCCGGTTCCTATAAGTTAGCGGACGCTCGCTTAAACTAAATAAATTTCTTTTTATCTATGCCAGCCGATTGTAAAAACAATGCGGTGGGTTGTTGCGTTAATATCATACGGGGTGGCGTTTTCGTGGGCAAACAAGTCTATATGTTGCCAGCGATATTGGTACGCCGCCTGAACCATTACATACGTGCCGCGATAACCCAATGCCACCGAGGCATACTGGGCAGTGCGGGGGAATTGAGAATACACATCCTGGCGATCAAAAGTAGGATCCATCAGGACGGGAGAACCTTCCTTTTTAAAGGTGCTCTCGCACGCATAGCCGGCATTGATATACATACCCATCACCGGGATGACTTCCACTCCTGCGCGGAGAGAATGAATCATTGGCGACTGCAGCTGTTTATAGAGGTCATATTGCAGCGCAATCATACCATATGCACCGATCTGGAATGCCGCTGAAGTAGAGAGATGCACGGGCAAGTGGAAATCCGTAGAACGGAAAGAAAGCAAGGGAGCATTCGAAGTGCCCAAAGTATCAGTCATGGTCTGCAGTTTGCCATCCGTAGAGGTTCGCAAGGAACCTAAAGAAGGCGTATGAATAGCGACACCAAGACGCAACCAACTCAGAGGACGATAGATCATTCCTGCTGCCAGTCCTACTCCCACGCCGGAATGCGAGACATAAGATTTGTTATAGAGCCATTCCTTGCCGTACACCTCCTCATAGACGGCATCTTCTGTCAACGAATAGGAATGAATGCGGAGCCCCAGACCGAAATAGAGTTTGTTGGAATAGTTCATCGCCCAATCCAGTCCAAACTCATTTGCCTGACCGCGTTCGTAGAGACGGAAGGCATTGGAGTCATGCGTGCGATGATACGGAATAGCAATATCCCACTCGACATCGGCGTTTGACAAAAGCGGCGCAAGCGCCGGACCAGAGCCCGCGTATCCATAATAATCCCGGAAAAACGTACGATGACGCTTGTACGAAATCATGAAATTATAGGCGATGAGGCCGTCGTCTTTACTAAAATCTCCCAAAGAGAATACCGCTGAAGCCTGCGCGAGCGAGATACGAAGCGTCTTTCCGGCTTTTTCTTGGCCGGTCTGCAGCGTTCTGTCGATACCGATATCCATCGTCACCATCGCTTCTGCACGACGGTAGAGACCTAATCCTGCAGGGTTATCCGTCACCGCCGAAGGATCACCGCCGATAGCCGTCATCGCGCCGCTCATACCGACATAACGCGCCGTTCCGATGATCGTTCGCTCGGAGAGACGGGTGTAGTCCTGAGAGAAACCAACGGCAAAGACCGCTAACGCTGACAGAACACAGACCGTCCTGCGGACTGACAGAATACAGAACCCTATGTTTCGAAGATTTCTCATCGCTTGATTTTAATGGTGACGGTTGTGTCTTGGACGTTGGTGTATTCGATTGGGATACTAGGGGTACTAGGGGCACTAGAAGCGCTAGGGGTACTAGACTCGCTATGCTCGGTATGTACAGATTTGTCCGGCCAGTAGTACGCATCATCCAAAGGCGCTTGCGAGGTAGTGTGGCAAGCGGCGAGGGCGAGGAGTAACAAGCCTACCCCAACCCTCCCCAAAGGGAAGGAGACAGAGCGTAATATTTGGACAAATTTCGACATTTCGGTATTACGTTATTACGGGATTACGGAATTTCGGGATTTTAGATCTTTCTAAAGCCGATAATTTCCCGTACTTCTTCAATCGTTTTTTCTGCTCGGGCAGAGGAAGCTTCGGCTCCCTGACGCATGATCCGGTCGAGGAGTGCGTCGTCGGAAGAGTATTCGAGAATACGCTCACGAATAGGCGCAAGAAGTGTATTCGCATCTGCTGCCATCTGTTTTTTCATATCTCCGTAGCGAATCTCCATGCGGTTGTAGAGGTCGTTATAATACTCCGCTGCTTCTTTACCGGAAAGAAGTTCGCAAAGGGTAAATAGGTTCTGGATGACCTCGGGTTTCTCCTGGTTGAGCTGGGTCGGTCCCTGATCCGTTACGGCGCGCATGATCTTCTTCGTGACCGTCTTTTCGTCATCGCAGAGATAGAGACAGTTACCTTCGGATTTACCCATTTTTCCTGTCCCGTCGAGTCCCGGCACTTTGACCGCTTTGTCTGCAAAATGGAAGGATGCCGGCTCCTTGAAGTACTCCACTCCGTATATGCGGTTGAATCGCCGCGCAAAGAGTCGCGCCATCTCCATATTCTGCTCCTGATCCTTACCCACCGGCACTTTGTCCGCCTTATGCATGAGGATATCCGCCGCCATGAGGCAAGGGTATGTGAGCAAACCGGCATTGACGTTATCCGGCTGTTTGCGCACTTTCTCCTTGAAGGACGTAACGCGCTCGAGTTCGCCCAGATAGGCGTTCATATTCAGATACAGATAGAGCTCGAGCACCTGCTTCACATCCGATTGCACATAAATAGGCGCTTTCTCGGGGTCGATACCGCAAGCGAGATACTCACTGAGGATGGTCTTGACGGATTTCTTGATATCTTCCGGCGTCGGATGGGTCGTGAGCGAATGCCAATCAGCAATGAAGAACATGCAGTCGTACTCGTCCTGCATCTTCACAAAACTCTTCACGGCTCCAAAATAGTTGCCGAGGTGTAAATTGCCCGTGGGGCGTATGCCACTAATAACTCGTTCCATATTAAATCTCAATCGGTAACTGGCGATAAATAGGCTGAGCGAGCGCAGTAAGGGTCGTCGTGTCTGCGACACCCGGAATCGCCTGAATCTTCGTATTCAAGAGGGTTAAGAGGTGCTCGTTGTCATGCGCAAAGACCTTGATCAAGATACCAAACGCGCCGAGGGTGTATTGCGCCTCCACAACCTCCGGAATCTGCTGGAGCGCCGTAATGACCTGGTTATACATGGAGGCTTTCTCCATAGTGATACCGATATATACGCAGAGCTGATAGCCCAACGTCTTCGGCTGAACATGATAACTGGAGCCGGTAATAACTCCGCTATCGAACATCTTCTGAACACGCTGGTGAACTGCTGCGCGGCTGACTCCACATTGCTCTGCTACATCCTTGAAGGGAATACGCGCAGATTGAGTGATAATCTTCAGAATTTTACGATCTAACTCGTCTATTTTCTCCATAAGAATAGTAAAACGTTTAAATTTTGCTGCAAAGATACAGTTTTTTTTGGATATATGCAAATTTTTTTATACTTTTGCAGCAAATTTTGTAACAAAATGACACTTGAAGAGTATATTTCCCTCCACACAAGCCCGGAAAATGAGGTTTTGGAGGCCATCACGCGCGACACGCACGTTCATATATTAAACCCGCACATGTTGAGCGGGCACGTGCAGGGGCGCGTGTTAAGTATGCTGAGTCACATGATTCGGCCGAAGCGGATTTTGGAGTTAGGTACGTTCACGGGCTATAGCGCCTTGTGTCTGGCGGAAGGATTAGCAGAAGGAGGCCGACTCATCACCATTGAGCACAACGACGAGTTGGAAGAGACTATACAGCGGAATTTGTCCCGCTCACCTTTATGTGAGCGTATAGAATTGCGCATTGGTGATTGTAAATTGGTAATTGGTGATTTGAAGGACCAAGTCTTTGATTTGGTCTTTATCGATGCGGACAAACGAGAATATTGCGCGTATCTGGAGGCGGTTTATCCTTTGGTCCCGGTAGGCGGATTCATTCTGGCGGACAACACCCTCTGGGACGGCCACATCATCGATCCGGCATACGACAAAGACAAACAGACCTTGGGACTCAGAGCCTTCAACGACAAACTAAAAGAGGACGACCGTTTTGAACAGGTCATCCTCCCTTTACGAGACGGACTTACGTTGATCCGAAAGATCAAGTAGTCAGTATTCAGTATTCAGAGATTGAGGGCTTCCTCCCAAGTATAGTCACGATCTTCGACAGAAGAGGCAATGTACCCCATTGTCTCTTTTGCTTTATCTTGTGGGAAAGTGAAGTACGTGCAGACGCACTCGCAGAGCAACTCTCCTTCGGCGGAGTAGATCTCCCCTACTACGATCGCCACATTCCGTCGCATCTCTTTGAGATAGCCGCGGAGCTTGATATAATCCTGCAGCGTAGATACGGGTTTATGGTAACGCATCTCCATTTTCGCCGTCACGCCGGCTGTCTGGAGTTTATGAAAGACGACCCATCCGCACACTTCGTCCAACAGAACCGCCTGAACACCGCCGTGAAGGGTGTTGATCCAGGATTGATGGTTCTGCGTCGGGCGCCAGATAGAGATGATGTCGTCTCCGTCTTCAAAGAACCGCATCCGCGTTCCTATGGGGTTATCCGGGCTACAACCAAAACAGTTATAACCGGGCATGGAAGTCCAAGGATTGATAATTCGTTTCATTAGAAATTGTATTTTGTCATCAGTTGTACACGATGGTTCGTCACCCAATGGAGATCATCCTTTGCCAAACCGTCTGTGCCTAAATTCTTGCCGTACTGAACGGAGGTAATCTCATACTCCAGTCCTAATTGGAACTTACCCACCGTATAGAGCAAGGTAGGCGACAAACGCCACATACGGTTCATATTATTGGCGCGGGGCGTGTATAAGTCATCCGGACGACCGTCATTGTTACCATCGTAGAGCGCTTCTTTCGTCCCGAGATTCTCAATATATCCGGCAAAGAGAATACCCTGCAGTTTCTGCGGGT
Organism: uncultured Bacteroidales bacterium; assembly: GCA_946616535.1. Next base: position 45,356 of record CAMOJA010000003.1, read on the forward strand.
GTTTGTCTTCCTGCGCCCCTATTTTTCCTCCATACACGATACTCAGCCAAGAGGATGATGCGCGGAGCGGCGTATATTCCCACGAGCCATCCGGGTTCTTGGCTTTTACACCATAACCACTATTGAGGTTCATGTGTTCGCCTGCTTCCGAGAAGATGGTCTTCGCTTTGATTGAGAACTCATCTTTCTTGTATTGTACGTAAAGGAAAGGCGAAGCGGTGGTGATACGATCCTTAACGCTGACGGAGATTGTGTTTCCTCCGACATTAACCGTGCCTATCTGTCTGGGCTTGATACTCAGTACATCCGCGCCGGCGCGCAGCAGGAATCCGTTCGTGTGGACACTCAAGCCTAAATAGGCCTCCGGCGTCTTGCTATACATGATAAAATCAGCGGCTTGAGTAGATGCGCCGGTGGGTGACGGACCTACGGAACAGTATTGCATCTGCCATAACAGCGAACCCGTAAGCGTAAAATACTTGCCTAAACGCGCATCCATCTTCACTTGCGGCGAGCGGTTGAACGGTCCGAAAGGAGCACCTGACGCCAGCGAGATGACGTCGCTAAAGTCCGCAGCCATCGGGTGCCAAGCCTGACCGAGCAATAAGTCCACGCGCGCGTAATCCTTATCATTCATGCGCAAACTATCCCAGCCTAAAGTCATAAATGCCTGACGCAAACGGAACTGAGCTACACCTGTAACAGGGTGCGAGACTTTTGTACTCAAGCCCGCGTAGAAATCCGCTTCGATCTTACCTCCGAACTCCGTGTTACGCCATTTATAGCCCACGATATCCAATCCTACGCGGGTCGTCAAACTCAAGAAACGAAACGTACTGCGTGCGTTCAGGTCTTCACGAGGAAGGCCGGAGGCGGCAGCTTGTGATTCTGTCTGATTCCATGCCTCGTCTTTGGGCTGGTAGTTATACAAATCGCCCGTTCCGGAGATGGACTCACGGGAGTCGAATGCAAAATAGTTACGGATAAAACCGTAGGGCTTGAAATGCTGCTTGAGGTGGGATTTCACCGCCTCTTTCTTAGCTGCTTTGGCATCTCCCTCCAGCGCAAAGACCGAAGTGACGGTCAATGCGCAAAGAAGGAGGAGAATCATTCTATTTTTCATACGTTAATTGCAGCCGGAATCCGTAGTTTAATTATTTTATTGCAAACAACGGTCTAACGCATCTGTAAGCGCTTTCTTATCCAGATGCTGACCGATAAAGACGAGTTTCTGCATTCTGTCGCCGTATTGGTCATCCCAATCCTTACGGAGCTGCGCATCGTCCGCCATGAGTTGCATCAGCTCCTCTTTGGGCATCGTCGCAAACCACTCTCCGGCCTTGCGGAGGTTGAACTGGCGTCCGGCTTGCTCAAAGAGATAGCACATATCGTACTCCTCTGCAAAATAGCACATGCCTTTGCAGCGGATGACGTTCTTCGGCCAATGAGCCGCCACAAACTCATCAAAAAGCCCCAAATCAAAGGGTCTGCGCGCATAATAGACAAAGGTCTCGATACCAAACTCCGCCAGGTGGTCATGCTCGCCGTGCTCATGATCGTGGTGATGGTGCTCATGCTCATCGTGATCATCATCGTCATCATCGTCGTCATCATGGTCATGGTGGTGCGACGCATCCTCCACTTCCTGAATCCACGCAGCGGAAGTTGCTGTGCGGTCAAAGTCGAACATACGGGTGTTGAGAATCTTCTCAAACGGCACATCACAGTAGTTCGTCTCGATGATTTCTGCGGTGGGCTGTATAGCGCGAATGATTGATTTTATTCGCGCCAACTCTTCTTCGCTTACTTCGGAGGCCTTGTTTAACAAAACAATATTCGAGAACTCAATCTGCTCAATCACGAGTGCTGCGAGGTCTTCTTCCTTGGGCACATAGTGCGCCAACTGCTCGCCGCCATCAAACTCGTCGCGGATACGGAGGGCATCCACCACCGTGCAGATACAATCCAAAACCGGCATACCATCCTGCGCAAACTGAGGTACCATCTGCGGGTACGAACACAAGGTCTGGGCAATAGGCGCAGGCTCGCAGATGCCGGAAGCCTCGATGACGATGTAGTCATATGCCTTTTGCGCCACGAGGTCGTGCAGCTGGTTGATGAGATCGGTCTGGAGCGTGCAGCATATACAGCCGTTCTGCAGCGCCACGAGGGAATCATTCTTCTGCGACACTACTCCGCCCTGCTGAATGAGTGAAGCGTCGATATTCACTTCGCCTATATCATTGACAATAACCGCAAAACGAATGCCTTTATTATTTGTCAGAATGCGGTTGAGAAGGGTTGTCTTGCCGCTTCCCAGATAACCGGTCAACAGCAAGACAGGAATTTTTTGAATACTATTCATTCGTAATTCGTAATTAGTAATTTATAATTTTTACTTTACGTACGCGGCATAATCGCCGTAATATTTTTCTACCAATTCGGATTGTCCGTTCCGCTCACACGTCTGGAGAACGTAGCCCAACACTGCTGCTTGGCGGCTGGTGGTGGTCTCCATCAGTTCGCGTTTGCGGCGGTCCAGAGACGATGCAAAACGCAGGTACTCTACGCAGGTGTTCGCAACATCATCCATGATTGCTACGGCTTTCTCGTCCTCTTTGAGCATGAAATACATCGCCGCCATCGATGCGGAAGTGTAATCGTACGGAATATTATATCCCGGGAGTTGGTCTTCGGCATAATCCAACACCTCAAGAGCCTTCTCACGCTGGTTCTCACGCAGCAGTTGTTCCGCCAGTTGTGCAAACATCATCCGGTGGGTACGACACATACGCATGAGGTTCTCATCGATGTAGATGCCGGGGATATTCATGTTGCCGAATTTGAATTGGTGCATCATGTTCTCATACATCTTCTCGGTGTTCACGCGCGGTTGTCCGTCACGGCTGCGAGTAGGCGTAACTTGGTATGCCAGACCCGTAAGTTCCATATACGGCTCGAGTCCCAGATAGTAGTCGTTACCGACCGTTGCGCAGAAATAAATCGGACGCTGCCATTTGTTGGTGGACAACATCTCCATGATCATCATCTCCGAACGGGTGTACATCCTTTTCTTCTTAAACAGGATCTGCTCGCCGGAAGGAGTCTCCACGAAGAGCTGGTCGGACGGGATATAATTATCGCCTTCGCGTGTCTTGGTACGCGGATCTTCCGAACGCAGGAAATTAAATGCCTTCTCGACGGAAATAGGCTGTCCGAGGCGGTTATCCACGCGGGCAATCTCATTTGCTCCGGGCATGTAATCTTTGTACTCCCAACTGATCGGAAGTGCCTCCGACTCGTAGTACGGACGCTTCATCTGGGCGATGTACCAATCGGTCTGCAGATATGAGAGGTTGCATACACGCTTGTCGGTTCCGACCTCTTCTACCTCCTGGTTGTACCAAAGAGGGAAGGTGTCGTTATCGCCGTTCGAGAACAGGATCGCCTGGTCCTCGCAGGACTTGAGATAGTTAGCTCCGAAATCCCGGCAGGAATAACGCTGCGAGCGGTCGTGGTCATCCCAGTTCTGCGATGCCATCTGCGCAGGCACGAGCAAGCAGACGAGGCTTGCACAAACAGCCACAACAGCTTTGCCCTTTTCGCTCTTCAGCGCGCCGTTGATCCAATCGACAATCGCCAGCACACCCAGACCGATCCAGATACAGAAGGCATAGAACGAGCCCGCGTACGCGTAGTCACGCTCGCGCGGTTGATAAGGTGTCTGGTTGAGGTAAATAACGATTGCCAGACCCGTCAGGAAGAACAGCAGGAACGTCAGCGTGAAGTTCTGCCAACCGACAGCCTTTCCGTCCTTGTCTTTCTTTCCGATTTGCCAAACGATACCGAGGATACCCAAGATGAGCGGCAGGAAATAATAGACGTTATGTCCCTTGTTCTCTTTGAGTTCGGTCGGCAGTTTGGATTGATCGCCGAGCATCGCGTTGTCAATAAACGGAATACCGCTGATCCAGTTTCCTTTGGTAATCTCGCCGTACGACTGCAGATCATTCTGACGGCCCGCAAAGTTCCACATGAAGTACCGCCAGTACATGAAATTCACTTGGTAGCGGAAGAAGAAACGGAGATTCTCCGCAAAAGTCGGACAATACTCTGTCTTCTGCTGGCCGCAGTACTCATAACGAACACGCTTGCCTTTCACGTTCGCCCACTCTTTATAGGCGCTCACATGGCTTCCTTGCGCAGAATACATACGCGGGAAAAGCATGCAGAATTGCGGCATATATTTGTACGAAGACTTATATCCGGTGATAACATAATGGTCCTTCTCACCTTCTTTTTCAGGAGCCGGAGCATATTGCGCATGGCCTTGTTTCTCGACCGGCACGCACATGTTACCCTCGATGCGCAGCTCAACCGGCGCATTGTAGGTCTGGCCGTAGAACAAAGGACGGTCGCCGTACTGCTCACGGTTCAGATAATACTTCAGACTGAACACATTATCCGGGCTGTTTTGATCCATCGGAGTGTCGGCGTTGGAACGAATCACCAAAGCGGCGTACGAGCTGTAACCGATGAGGATGACCGTCACCATCAAGATACCGGTATTCAGCCATCTCCAGAGGTTCTTGCCATTCGCCTCGGAATACTCGAGATCGGCACGTTTCTTCGTGTACAGAATCGCCCAGACGAGGATTCCCACGGTCAATACGATACATACCGCGAGACCCGTATTGAAAGGACATCCGAGCACATTGACGAACAACAACTCAAACCATCCGATCAGCGTCGGGAAGCCTGGGATAATGCCGTACAAAATAACCAAAAGCACCAAGCAGGAGGCCAGGAACGCATAAATCAACCCCTTCCACGAGAACTCGTAGCGGCGGAAATAATACACCAGACCGATGGCAGGAATGGTCAGCAAGTTCAAGAGGTGGACGCCAATACTCAATCCCATAAGATAAGCGATGGCGATCAGCCAGCGGTCACTACCCTCTTCATCGGCCTGCTCATCCCATTTGAGAATCAGCCAGAACACCACCGCCGTAAACAGCGATGAGGAGGCATATACCTCTCCTTCCACGGCCGAGAACCAGAACGTGTCGCTGAACGTGTATGCCAACGCGCCCACTACTCCTGCTCCAAGAACACCCAGATCCGCCCACAGCGAACCTGTCTCCTCCCCTTGGGAGGTCGGGAGGGGTTTTACTAATTTTCTCGCAAGCGCCGTGATGGTCCAGAAAAGGAACAGAATCGTGAAGGCGCTCGCCAATGCAGAAAGGGCGTTCACGCACATCGCTACATGCGTCGTGTCGGACGCAAACAGACTAAAGAAATGCCCCATGAGCATAAAAAACGGTGCTCCGGGCGGGTGTCCCACGTCCAACTTCCAGGCGGAGGAGATGAACTCACCACAATCCCAGAAGGACGCGGTGGGCTCCATCGTAAGGAGATACGTTGCTGCTGCGATGGCAAAAACAACCCATCCGCACAGCGTATTCCACAATTTAAAATTCTTCATATTTTTATTATTTTATTAATTTTTAGGCCGTTTTTAGGCAAAATCGGCACAAAGGTACTACAAAATCTTGAAAGTAGAAAATGAAACGCAAAAAATTTTCGTTTTTTGCACGTATACGCGTTTTTTCTTTATAAAATTGCGCGCGCACTTGCGTATATAAAAAAGTTTTTGTATCTTTGCAGGCTTTTTTGACATAGACAAATAAATCTAAAACAAAATATAAAATGATTAAAGTTGGAATTATTGGATGCGGCTTCGTAGGAGGGGCCCTGAAAAACTGGTTGGAAAACAACAACCCTGAGTGTAAATTATTCATCTCTGACCCCTACAAGGGTTACAACGATGACTTGAGCGGCATTGACATCGCTTTTCTGCAGATTCACGTACCGACAGAAGATGATGGTACGCAAGATTTGCGGCTGATGACCGAACTGATCAAGAACCTGCCGGATGTGCCGGTATTTGTACGTACGACCATTCTGCCGGGCACCAGCGAGCGCCTCTCCAAAGAGACCGGACATCATGTGTATTACATGCCGGAGTTCCTGACCGAGCGTACGTTTATTGAGGACTTCAACAAGCAGATTATGGTATTCACCGGTGAGCAAGAGCTGTTGACGAAGATTTTCGTTGGCAAGAAATTTACCGTCATGAGCCCGCTCGAGGCGGAGTTGACCAAGTACATGCACAATGTCTTTGGCGCCTACAAAGTAACCTATTTCAACGCTTGCCGCGAGTACTGCGAGAAAATGGGAGCCGATTGGCGCAAAGTGCACACCGGCATTCTCCTCTCCGGTTACATCAACGACACCCACACCTACGTCCCGGGACCCGATGGTAAATTCGGTTATGGCGGAAAATGTTTCCCGAAAGATGTGAACGCATTTGCAGAAATGACCAAAGGTACATCCCTCGGAATACTCTTGGAGCACCTCCACGAACTGAACGTTCATTTCCGTGGCGTCGAGGAACACATTTAAAAATCTCACGGAACACATCTAAGAGCCTCCAAAAACGGTCTAATCCCGACGGTCGAACGACGGTCAAACGACGGTCAAGCGACGGTCAAAGCCAAGGTTAGTACGCTATAGCACCCTTTTTTGAATCATGAAGATTGCAGTTGCAGGAACAGGTTATGTAGGTCTCAGCATCGCTACCCTACTCGCCCAGCATAACAAAGTGACGGCGGTGGACATCATCCCGGAGAAAGTGGAGATGATCAACTCTCGCCGTTCACCCATCCAAGACGAGTATATTGAGAAATACCTCGCCGAAAAAGAACTCGACCTCACGGCGACACTCGATGCCGAATCCGCTTATAAGGACGCGGAATACGTCGTGATAGCCGCTCCGACGAACTATGACAGCCAGCGGAATTATTTCGACACTTCGGCCGTGGAGAACGTCATTGAGACCGTCCTCCGCGTCAACCCGAAAGCGATCATGGTCATCAAATCGACCATTCCTGTCGGCTACACCGAGTCCGTCCGTCGCAAGTTCAACTGCGAGAACATCCTCTTCTCGCCGGAGTTCCTGCGCGAGTCCAAAGCGCTCTACGATAACCTCTACCCGTCCAGAATCATCGTCGGAACGGTCAAAAACGACGAACGCCTCACTAAGGCGGCGGAGCGTTTTGCCGAGTTACTCAAAGAGGGCGCGATCAAAGAAGAGATCGAGGTACGTATCATGGGACTGACCGAAGCCGAAGCCGTCAAACTGTTTGCCAATACCTATTTGGCACTCCGTGTGAGCTATTTCAACGAACTCGATACATACGCCGAGATGAAAGGCCTGAACACGCAGGACATCATCGACGGCGTGTGTCTCGATCCGCGTATCGGCACACATTACAACAACCCGTCCTTCGGTTATGGCGGTTACTGCCTGCCGAAAGACACCAAACAACTCTTGGCGAACTATCAGGACGTGCCGGAAAACCTCATCGAGGCGATTGTCGAATCCAACCGCACACGCAAGGACTTTATTGCCGATCGCGTTTTGGCGAAAGCAGGCTATTACGACTACTATCATAACGGCCAGTTCAACGCCTCCGAGGAGAAACCCTGCACGATTGGCGTCTATCGCCTGACGATGAAATCCAACAGTGACAACTTCCGTCAATCCTCCATCCAGGGTATCATGAAACGTGTCAAAGCCAAAGGTGCGCAAGTGATTGTCTATGAGCCGACATTGGAGAACGGAACGACCTTCTTTGGTAGCGAAGTGGTGAATAATCTTGCCGAATTCAAACTTCGCAGCCAAGCCATCATCGCCAATCGCTACGACTCCGTCCTCGACGATGTTGCCGCAAAAGTGTACACCCGCGATATTTTTAGAAGAGACTAATGAATACTAATAAGAAGATAATTTAAACGACATGAGTAAGATTTTAGTAACTGGCGGAGCCGGATTTATTGGTTCAAACCTCTGTGAAAGCTTATTGGCAGACGGGCATGAAGTAACTTGTTTGGATAATTTTTCTACAGGCTTCCGTGCTAACATTGAACCTTTCTTTCTTCAGTATCCGAATCAATTCAGATTGATCGAAGGGGATATTCGTGACATCGACACCTGCCGTGCTGCTGTTGCAGGTCAAGAGTATGTACTTCATGAGGCAGCATTGGGAAGTGTGCCTCGTTCTATCAAGGATCCGGCTACCACTAACGCAGTCAATATTGGAGGCTTCCTGAATATGATTATTGCGGCCAGGGACGAAGGTATCAAGCGATTTGTCTTTGCCGCCAGCAGTTCCACTTATGGAGACAGTACTGCATTACCCAAGGTCGAAGAGCGTATCGGAAAGCCCCTTTCGCCATACGCAATTACTAAATATGTGGATGAGTTATATGCCGATGTCTTTGCTCGTACGTATGGATTCAATTATATTGGTCTTCGTTACTTTAATGTTTTCGGTCGTCGTCAAGATCCGAATGGCGCTTATGCAGCAGTCATACCGTTGTTTGTAAAGAAATTCATTAACCACGAAGCGCCAAACATCAACGGAGACGGGGAATACAGTCGTGATTTTACTTATATTGAGAATGTGATCCAGATGAATAAACTGGCATTATTTACGGATAATCCAGATGCGCTCAATCAGATCTATAACACGGCTTTCGGCGAACGAACCACTCTCAATCAGTTAGTCGGTTATCTGCGTGAGTTCTTATCGGAATATGATCCTCAAATAAGCACCATAGAGCCGACGCATGGTCCTAATCGTTTAGGTGACATCCCTCATTCATTAGCATCCATAGAAAAGGCAAAACGCCTATTAGCATACAATCCGAAATACTCCATGCGCGATGGCCTCAAAGAAGCATGTCGATGGTATTGGGAGAACCTGCGCTAAATGCTACCATACATCCTATTCATATTGCTGACGTTTTGTCTTTCCGTGTTTTACGATAGACAAGCAGAATATACCCGTACTAAAAAAGCATGGTACACCATCGTGGGCATTTATCTGGTATTGCTGGCAGGCTTTCGTAACGGAGTCGGCGGAGATACACAGTTATATATGGCATCTTTCGAGTACGTACCATCTACATGGGGAGAGTTGAATGAGTTTATATCCGATGAATTAACAGAATCCGGCTACATGCCGGGATGGTCTATACTTGTTTTTCTATGCAAACGATGGTTCGACTCTTTCTATGCCGTGCAACTTGCACAAGCCCTTATTGTCAATATTGGCATTCTTTATCTTTTTCGGCAATACACGACACACATTTTCTTGTGCACTTTGCTATATGGTGTAAGCTACGTATTTTTCCTGTTTAACATGGAAGTAATGCGTGAAGCGATTGCCGTTGTGCTATGCGGTATAGGTATGCATAGTTACCTGAGAGGCAACAAATGGAAATTCTACCTCTTAGTAGCCATTTCAATTCTTTTTCATATCTCAGCGTTGGTAGTACTACTCTTCCCTTTTGTACGGTTCAAACAAATCAATTTCAAAACAATGGTATTGGCTTTTGTAGCCGCTTTATCCCTTTTCTTACTTAGTGATGTGGTGGTGAACTATCTGCCGTCCATGTTAGGAACAGCAGCAAACCGTACTATTGAAAAGATCTTTTTGTATTCGGAGATAACGCTTAACCTGTTCGGCTTCTTGGAAAACGCCATCAGATATCTGGTAATAAATGCAGGTATCGTATTTTTTGCACAATGGAGTATAGGTGAAGATGAACAGAGACAGAAAGACTACACAAAATATATGAGTTTCTACCTGATCATTACCGTACTTATTTGCGGTTTTATAGGTTTTTCCCGTTTCAGGAACTATACCTTGATTTTCTTCCTGATTATGCTGACGGAGTTTATCTACCACTATAAATCGCAGTTATACACCAACGCCATCTTCAAACTCATTGTATTGGCGGGTTTTGTCTTCTATACCGGTCAATACTATATGACCTATTACCCGGGCTGTAATGGATATAAGTATGAGTTTTACTATCCATACACCTCCATATTAGATGAGACTGTAGATACCTCCAAAAGGGAAGGCATGCACGAAGAAGCCAATGTCAAAGTTGATTATTCCCGCCAAAAGAACTGATAGTCTATGAGCCGAGAACAACACATAGTATCTGATCAACGGATCGCAAAGAACGCGCTACTTTTGTATGCACGAACTTTCATCGTGTTGTGTATCTCGCTATATATTTCTCGGTTGGTTTTAGAGACTTTGGGCGCGGTAAATGTGGGCATCTATAATGTAGTGGCCGGCATTGTAACGCTAATGGCATTCTTCCAAACAGCACTTATCAAGTCCACCGGCCGCTTTATCACATATGACCTCGGAGCAGAGAAAACTACGGAACAAAAACGTAGCACTTTTGCTGCCTGTCTCGGCATACATGGTTGGATTGCGTTGATCCTGATACTCTTAGGCGAAACAGTTGGTTTATGGATTTTCCATAACTATACGGTTATTCCTGCTGAACGGCTTGTCGCAGCTAAGATCATCTATCAGCTGGCATTATTCACATTCTGCATACAAATGCTGAGTGTTCCGTATTCCGCAGCCATCGTCGCGCACGAAAAGATGTCCGTTTATGCGGTAATTTCCATTATTGAAGCTGTGCTACGTTTGGTCGGAGTAATGATTATTCCTTTTATTCCTACAGATGCGCTCATCCTCTATGGTGTGGTAGTAGCTTTGGTAGCTATGGTTTCTATTACCATGAATATGGCGTACGTCCTATCCAAAATGCAAGAATATCGAACAGGACCATCGTGGGAGAAAGAATTAAGCACACGCATTCTTGCATTCTCCGGATGGACAATGTTAGGAAGTGCCACCAATACCGGAACGCAACAGGGAGTGGCATTATTGTTCAACAATTTTGTGTCCCTCATAGCGAACGCAGCTTTGGGCTTTGCCAACCAGGTCAACGCGGCTCTTGCGCAGTTTGTGAATAGTTTTACGACTGCGTTTAATCCGCAAGTAATCAAACTATGCGCGGCAAAGGATTATGACGCTTTACACCGGTTAATGACCATGGCTTCCAAGATCTCTTTTGTCCTTGCGTATATCATGGCATTGCCGTTAATCGTCAATATGGATTATCTGCTCCATTTATGGCTTGGCAACGTGCCGCAATATACTACCGAGTTTTGCCAATTAATCCTTGTATGTACCGTTATAGACGCAACTACCGGCGTGTACAATACCGCCATTACGGCAACCGGGCAGATACGAAATTACCAGATTGCCATCTCCCTCTCCTTCACATTGGATCTGCTCCTCGCTTTCCTGCTTTTGAAAGCACAGATTCATCCGGCATTAGTCTTTGGAAGCCGTATTCTTACCCGCGGACTATTAAATATGGGTATTGGATTGTACTATACACACAGCCTAATTGCCTTTGATATAAAACGATATACATTACAGGCTTTAGTTCCTATTATGCTTGTCTTGCTTATAACGATTCCCGTCAATTACGGATTAAGACTTTGTTTCGATGCACTACCGCTCTTATTGGTCAGCACTATTGCTGATTGCATATTAATTATTGCTTTGAGTTATATGATTATACTCAATTCTTCCGAGCGAACGACATTAACGAATACGATAAAACAGAAACTGCATGTTGCTTGATACGAAATATAACTATGTAATCTTCGGCTCCGACGGCTACTACGATGTGGGATATGCCGATCTCAAGGCATGCCCGAACGTATTGTATCTGAGCCATTACATGCAAACCGTTCGCAATCCCTTAATACGTTTGGTAACGCGATTGACTTTTTCTCATAAAGTGAACCGTATTGTTCACTATCCTTTCAGCCGTTTTACGTTCAAGCGTTTGCTTTCACTGCCTTTCAAGGACAACAAGCCCCTTTGTTTCCTCTATTTTGGCAATGTCTATTGGTGTACTGCTTTTCTTGTTGAACTGCCTTATTTTGACTACCTCAAGCAACGCTATCCCGATGCTAAATTCGGCATGTACTTGCAAGACATTGTAGCCCGTAATCCACATTTGGATATGCCGCGTATTAAACAACAGTTTGATTTTGTACTCAGTTATGACAAGGGAGATTGTGAGAAATACGGACTAACCTATTACCCCACTCCTTATTCGGCATATCCGATACCGACCAACAACGACATATCCAAAAGTGATATCTATTTTTGCGGAAACGGCAAAAAGCGTTACCCGCTTATTCATGACATATATCAACAATGCACTCTGAAAGGACTGCGATGTGATTTTTACATTTCCGGCATGCCGTCTTACGCAGAAAAGATCGAAGGAATACACTATACTTCATTGACATATCTTGAAAATCTGCAACACGCGGTGCAATCCAAGTGTATTCTGGAAATCATGCAGGAAGGAGCGGATGGTTACACCCCTCGCTTATGGGAAAGCCTGTTGTACAACAAACATTTATTGACTAACAACAAGAGTATTCTTTCCTCGCCTTATTATAGACAGGCATACATCCATCAGGTTGATGAGGAATTAAATACCATAACCGAATGGATCCATCAACCGGTGGAACCTATTACAGAACAACAACGGGAAGAATTATCACCCAAATCACTCATCCGCTTTATAGATAAAATCATTACAACGCATTGATATGAATATCGCTATTATCACTACAAATATGGGTTACGGCGGAGCAGAGAAACAAGTATGTTTCTTGGCAAATGGCTTGGTAGAACGAGGCCATTCTGTCGTCGTGATTAATATGAATGTATATGGTTCGTTCCTCCGCGAGCATACTCAAGCTTACGATGAACGGGTAGCTATTCATACCTTGCACACCCATCTCCCCTCGCCTTTTGTCAATATCGAATGGATTGTCCAAACGAAACGCATCTTGCAAAAGACCCAAAGAGAGATTGTAATCGGTTTTACCTATACTCCTAATTATCTCGCTGAGATATGCGGCAAAATACTGCATATTCCTTCTGTCATTTCTGAACGAGGCAATCCGTTTGTAACCATACCCCATACATGGTCATACCGCTTACGTTTAGGATGGATTAACAAAGCCGATGGCGGAGTATTCCAAACGGAAGGAGCAAAGGCATATTATGCACAAACTCTGCAACAAAAAAGTATTGTTATCCCGAATCCTATTGTCCGACCACAAGACATAGCGCCTATACAATATAATCCGAACAATAAATTGGTCATATCTATAGGACGCTTTGATAACAATGAGCAGAAACGGTATGATATCTTATTGCAAAGTTTTGCTCGTTTTCATGCGCTTCATCCTGATTATAAACTACTGCTATACGGCAGCGGACCTTTGGAAGATCAACTCAAGCAATGGGCAAAAGAACTGTCTATTGAAAACAGCATTGCATGGAAAGGAGTAACCTCCTCCAGTATGAGAATGATGGCTCAGACAGGAGGAATATTTTTGATTACATCGGACAGCGAAGGAATCTCCAATGCCTTACTCGAAGCGATGGCAGTGGGTATGCCTGTTGTATCTACCGATCATAACCCGGGAGGTGCACGACTACTGATCTCAGACCACGAAAACGGATTATTAGCCCCCATGGCGGATGTCGAAAAACTATGCCAAGCTTTAAGCGAGTACGCAGAGCATCCTGAGTTGGCGGAGAAATGCGGAAAGAAGGCGCAAGAGGTACTAATCCGCTTTGCGCCTGAGAAATTACTCAATCAATGGAATGAATATCTACACACCATCATAGCAAAAAAGAAATGAGTCAAATACGCTTATCCGTCATAGTGCCTGTTTTCCGCGTTGAGAAATATCTCGACACGTGCGTCATGAGCCTTCTTCACCAGGATCTGAACGCAGACGAGTATGAAATCATCTTGGTAGATGACGGCTCGGACGACACATGCCCGCAGAAATGCGATGAGTACGCCGCCAAACATAAGCAGATAGTTGTTATTCACCAGCCTAACAAGGGTCAATCGACTGCACGTAATGCTGGGATAAAGGCGGCAAAAGGGGAATATGTCTGTTTTGTTGATTCAGATGACTATGTAGAGCCGAATACCTATTCGTCATTGGTGTGTCAAGCTCAAAAAGAGCAACTGGATGCCTTGGCATTTCGCTTACAATTAGTGTTCGATAAGAAGCAACAACCCATTGAAACATTTACCGGAAATATACAATCTGCATGTACTGGTGAAGAGTTTATCAATAACTCTTTAAGCGTCCATTGCTTCCCTGTCATCTATCTTATTCGTCGCAATCTTTTGATAGAAAACAACCTGTTCTTCAAAGAAGGGATATTCTATGAAGATGTGGAATGGTTACCGCGTTTCCTTTATTCCGCAAAACGGGTGATGACTTCCGATAAGATGGTTTACAACTATGTCCAGCGTGCAAACTCTACAACCCATCCGACAACCCAAGAGCGATGGAAACGACTCATCGCAGATAATATAACAGTACTTAGACAAAATACCGCATTGCTCCAAACGGTCTCTAATCCTATTTGGTTGCATGCGATGAACGCATCCATCATCACCTCTATACTAACTATCGTATCAAAGCATTTCTACGCCGAGCGTCAATCGTACATAGCTTCGATACGGGAGATATATCCTTACCCGCTGCAAGGCAAAGCCAATTTTCCTTTTGCAGAGAATATCAAGATAAGAATTACTCGTCTCTCACCACAATTATATTGCTTTTTAAGACGTTACTTATGATACCTAAAATAATACATTATTGTTGGTTTGGCGGCAACCCTTTGCCCGAAGACGCGAAGCGATGTATCGCCTCGTGGAAGCATTATATGCCCGATTACGAAATCAAGGAATGGAACGAAAGCAATTTTGATATCCGTTGCAATACATACTGCGAACAAGCATATCAAGCTAAGAAATATGCCTTCGTAAGCGATTATGCCCGTTTATGGATCCTGTATCAAGAAGGCGGCATCTATTTCGACACCGACGTAGAAGTGATAAAACCGCTCGATGATATCATCGCCAAAGGCGCATTTATGGGGTGTGAGACATCGCCGACCAAGGACAATCAGATCATCACCGTCAATCCCGGTTTAGGTTTAGGAGTAGAGCCGAAGCACCCTGTCTATAAGGAACTGCTGGACTTGTACGACAAACGCTCCTTTATCTTGAGCGACGGCTCTATGGATCTCAAAACCATCGTCACTACAACGACAGAAGTGCTGTTTGAACATGGATTGCAAATCAGCAACGAGATCCAACAAATAGACGGTATTTCCATCTATCCGAAAGACTATTTCTGCCCTATTGGTATCGACGGCAAAATGGAAATGACAGAACGTACCCATACGATCCATCATTATGCACAATCTTGGATGCCCGCGTCGCATATCTGGCTGCGCAAGATGATACTCTGTCTTGGAGGATGGCGTCTGAAACGATTGGTTTCCAAGGTTTATAACGTAATAAAGAGACACTAAGATGAATATACTGCACGTCATAAATATTAGCTTTGTGTTGCGTCATTTCATTGGTGACCAATTCTTCTATTTCCCGCCCAAGGGATATAAATTGTTTGTTGCCTGTTCTCCGGATGAAGGACTACCCAAAATGGCGGAATACTATCATTTCGAATATCTGGCAACACCTGTAGCGCGCAAAATATCCATCATCAGTGACTTCAAATCGATATTTCGTCTTTGTCGGTATATTCGCCAAAACCACATTGACATCGTAGAAGGTCACTCGCCCAAAGGTGCATTATTAGGTATGATTGCGGCTAAATTATGCGGTGTGCCAAAACGCATCTATTTCCGGCATGGACTTGTTTACGAAACGAGCCACGGACTCAAACGAAAGCTACTAATCTGGATTGACAGATTGACATCGGCTTGCGCCACAAAGGTCGTATGTGTGAGTAACTCACTCATGCAGAAAAGTCTCCGTGACCACTTATGCCCTGCCGATAAGCAAGTACTCTTAGGAAATGGCACCTGTGGCGGTATAGATACACAGAAAAAATATAACCCTACATTGATCGATCCCCAAAAGCTAGCATCCTATCGCGAACAATATGGGTTAAGCGAAAGTGATTTTGTCATCGGCTATACCGGTCGTCTCGTTCGGGATAAAGGGATTATAGAGTTAATAGACGCATTTGACCGTTTACCCGAAGAACTACATGCCAAATTGCTCTTGGTGGGCATGTTTGAAGAGAGAGATGCCTTGCCTGCGTCTATTCAAGAGCGAATTCGCAATGACCAACATATCATTTTTGCCGGATTGATAGATAAGGATATGGAGTATTTTTATGCGATGATGAATATTTATGTCTTAGCATCCTATCGCGAAGGTTTTCCGATTGGAGCACTCGAGGCACAATCCATGCAAAAGCCCGTTATTACTACCAAAGAAACCGGATGTATTGATGCGATTAAGGACGGCATAACGGGATTATACACGACGCATGAACCAGCGGATATTGCTAAGCAGATAAGAATAGCTCACGACCATCCGGAAATGGGAATCAATGGACGAAAATGGGTCGCTGAGCATTTTGACCATACAGTGATTTGGAAATATATAGAAGAATTATATCATTAAAACTATGAATATACTGATTACAGGAGCCGGAAGCTATGTCGGAACAAGTGTTGAGCGGTGGATTAAGAACCACAGCAACCACCGCGTTGATACATTAGACATGCTTAAAGATACATGGAGAGACACCGATTTCTCCCAATACGATGTTGTGTATCATGTAGCCGGTATTGCTCACGTGAATGCGAAAGCAAGCATGGAGGCATTGTACTATAAGGTAAATCGGGATTTGACGATTGAGGTCGCACAAAAAGCCAAAGAAGCCGGCGTGAAGCAATTTATCTTCATGAGCAGTATGATTGTTTTTCACGAAAGCCAATCGCTTATACCGGAAATGATTACGTCGGATACGAAACCCTGTCCGAACGGCTTTTACGGAGATAGCAAACTGCAAGCGGAGAAAGGCTTGCATGAGTTAGAGTGTGACACCTTCAAAGTGTGTATTCTGCGTCCGCCTATGATTTACGGACCTAACTCCAAAGGCAATTTCCCGAGGCTGATCAAGTTGGCGGCAAAGACTCCTTTATTCCCCGACTTCCACAACCAGCGCAGTATGCTCTATATCGATAACCTTGCGGAATTTGTGCTGCAAGCCATGAATCGCCAATTAGCCGGCACGTTCTATCCGCAAAACCGCGAATTGAGCGACACAGTGGAGATTATTCGCTATTTTGCCAAAGCACAACACCACCACGTGTATTTCGCAAAATGGCTGAACCCGTTTGTACGCATCGCCAGCCATTTCCTGCAGCCGATCAACAAGATGTTCGGCACGTATTACTACGCGCCAGAAATGAGCAAAATAGATTTTGATTACCAACTCGTAAGTTTTGAAGAATCATTAAAACATATATTATAATGCCCATATACTGCACATATATCATCATAGCGGCTTTGCTCTTGATTTTAGAGTTAGTCTATTTCCGCATTGCAGACCGGTTCAATATAGTCGATCGACCTAATGAGCGATCTTCGCATAATAGTATTGTCATCCGTGGAGGAGGAATAATCTTTTTGCTGGCTGCATGGATATGGAGCGCATTCTTTGGATTTAACTATCCTTGGTTCCTCGCAGGACTGACTATCGTTTGCGGCATCAGCCTTTGGGACGATATCCATTCCCTGCCCGATTCGGTACGGCTTATCGCTCAATTTACAGCCATGTTCATGATGTTTGCGGATTTAGGGATGATTAACTTGGAGAACTGGTGGATGATTGCCCCGGCGCTGATTGTTTGCGTGGGGATCATCAATGCCTATAATTTCATGGATGGAATCAATGGCATTACAAGCGGCTATTCGCTAACGGTGCTTTTGCCGCTTATTGTCCTCAATCATTCGATACATTTCATTGAGATGTCCTATCTGATCGTAGCGGCGATTGCGTGCGTGGTATTCAGTTATTTCAATTTCCGCCCGAAAGGAAAAGCCAAATGCTTTGCCGGAGATGTCGGCAGTATAGGTATTGCTTTCATCGTACTACTCCCTCTCGGCAAACTAATCCTACAAACAGGTGACCTGACATATATCCTTCTGCTTGTAGTATATGGTGTGGATACTATCCTAACTATTTGTCATCGTATTATGCTGCATGAGAACTTGGGACAAGCTCATCGAAAACATGCATTCCAAATCATGGCAAATGAGTTAAAGATACCGCATGAGGTTGTTTCTCTTGGATATATGATTCTTCAACTAATCATCTCATTGGGACTAATCTATCTCAGCAGAATGCATTGGGTTTACTTCTTGGTGGCTGTTATTATTTTATGCATAGCCTACCTGCTATTCATGAAAAGATATTATCACCTTCATGCTCAATACTTACAAAGCATTGAAAAAAAATAATAATTTATGATCATCACTACTGAATTATTAGATCAGCTCAGCGCACAGGCGAAAAAGACGCCCCGATTAAGGATCAATTATGATCTGCGCAATTCGTCGAACGACCAAAGCCAGCGGATGCTCAATGCATTACAACCGGGTACCGTTCTGCCTATTCATCGGCATACTGATTCCTCGGAAATCGTCACCATCGTTCGAGGTGCTATTCGTGAGTATTTCTACGATGAAGAAGGAAAATGTACGGAAACCATCGAACTACGCCCAGGTTGCTCCGTCCCCTTACTCGTCGTACCTAAGGGAGTATGGCATAATTTAGAATGTCTGGAACCAAATACCATCATATACGAAAGCAAAGATGGAGCGTATCAACCAATTAAAGATGAAGATATATTAAAATAATAATACAATGGAAAGAAAAGTTAGAGTTCGTTTTGCTCCGTCTCCGACGGGTGCATTACACATCGGCGGTGTACGTACCGCTTTGTACAACTATCTGTTTGCCCGTCAGCACGGTGGAGATATGCTCCTGCGTATTGAGGATACCGACTCGACGCGTTTTGTGCCGGGCGCAGAGGAGTATATCCTGGAGGCCCTCGATTGGTTAGGCATCGGCATTGACGAAGGTCTGCGCCTGAAGAAAGGCACTAAAGAGATCGAGGCTGTCGGTGAGCACGGGCCGTATAGACAGTCCGAACGCCGCGAGATCTACCACCGGTATGTGAAGCAGCTGCTGGATTCCGGACATGCGTATATCGCTTTTGACACCCCGGAGGAGTTAGAGGCAAAGCGCACGGAGATTCCTAACTTCCAGTACGACGCACGCACGCGTATGCAGATGCGCAACTCGCTGACGATGAGTGCAGAGGAGGTAAAAGCGCTGCTAGACAAAGGAGAGAAATACGTCGTGCGATTCAAAGTAGAGCCTGATGAGGACGTGCACGTGCATGATCTTATTCGCGGCGAGGTAGTAATCAATAGTAATATCCTTGACGACAAAGTGCTCTATAAATCCGCAGATGACCTGCCTACATATCACTTGGCGAATATCGTCGATGACCATCTCATGGAGATCAGCCACGTCATCCGCGGCGAGGAATGGTTGCCTTCGGCCCCACTCCACGTGCTCCTTTATCGCGCATTCGGATGGGAGGACACAATGCCTCAGTTTGCCCACTTGCCGCTGTTGCTCAAGCCTGATGGCAACGGCAAACTCTCCAAACGTGACGGCGACCGTCTCGGTTTTCCTGTCTTCCCGCTGGAGTTCCACAACCAGAAGGACGGCACCGTCTCGTCCGGTTATCGCGAGAGCGGTTACCTGCCGGAGGCAGTGATCAACTTCCTCGCCCTTCTGGGATGGCATGGTTCGGGCGATCAGGAGATGTACTCGATGGACGAGCTGATCAAGGATTTCTCGCTCGACCGTGTGTCCAAATCCGGTGCCAAGTTCGATTACGAAAAGGGCAAATGGTTCAACCACCAGTATCTGCAACTGCGGTCGAATGAGGAGTTAGCAGAGATGTTCAAGCCGGTGCTGGAAGAGCACGTCCGCAATAACGAGATCACGTCATCACGTAATGACGAAGAGATTGCCAAGATCATCGGTTTGGTTAAGGACCGTGTGAACTTCGTGCCGGAGCTCTGGGAGCAAGTTAACTTCTTCTTTGTTGCGCCGACGGAGTACGACGAGAAATCACTCAAGAAGCGTTGGAAAGAAGATTCGCCGAAACACATGACAGAGTTACTGGAGCTCTTGGAAGCTCAGGAAGACTGGTCGGCAGAGGCATTGGATGCACTCGTTATGCCGTGGATTGAGAAGAAAGAGTACGGCGTTGGTATTGTTATGAATGCCTTCCGTATCTGTCTGGTCGGTGCAGCTCGCGGCCCGCATATTTGGGCAATCACCGATGTCCTCGGCAAAGAAGAGACCATCAAGCGCGTTCGTACCGCACTGAAAATCTTAGGATAATTTAGGTCAACCTATGACTACCTAGGTCTACCTAAGACTCCCCTCTATGACACCCCGCGAAGCGCTAAAAATATTCTTCGGCTACGATGATTTTCGCCCCTTACAGGCGGAGATCATCGATGCCGTGCTCGCGGGGCGTGACACCTTGGCGCTCATGCCTACGGGAGGCGGCAAGAGTATCTGTTTTCAGGTACCTACCCTTGTCATGGGCTCCGAGCAGGAGGACAAACGTCTCTGCCTCGTCATCACGCCTTTGATCGCTTTGATGAAGGACCAGGTGGAGAACCTGCTTGCACGAGGTATCCAAGCCGCTGCGGTCTATACCGGCATGAGTTGGGGCAAGCAGCGCGTAGCCCTGGATAACTGTCTCTACGGGCCGTACCATTTTCTCTATTGTTCACCCGAGCGGCTGGAGTCGGAGGAGTTTCGCAAACGCTTGGCAGATCTGCCGATAGGCTTGATCGCCGTCGATGAGGCACATTGCATCTCGCAATGGGGCTATGATTTTCGTCCTTCTTATCTGAATATAGCGGCGGTGAGAGAGTTATTACCGGGCGTGCCGGTCTTAGCCCTCACAGCAACGGCAACGCCGGAGACCATCGATGACATACAAGCCAAGTTGGGCTTTGCCGAACCGAACGTCCTGCGCAAGTCTTTTCATCGAGATAACCTTCATTATGTCGTGCGCCAGACGGATAATAAAGCCGAGCAAGTGGCGCATATCCTCTCCCGTGTCCCGGGTTCGGCGATCGTCTATGTCCGCAACCGCAAGCGCGCACAAGAACTTGCCGAATGGTTAAATGTCCAAATGAGAAATGACCAAATGGTAAATTTCTATCATGCCGGTCTGACAACCCAAGAGCGCAACGAGCGGCAAGAGGCGTGGAAAGAAGGCAAGACACGTGTCATCGTAGCGACGAATGCGTTTGGTATGGGTATAGACAAAGCGGATGTAAGGCTGGTCGTTCATGTCGATCTGCCGAACACACTCGAGAGTTATTACCAAGAGGCAGGTCGCGCCGGAAGGGACGGAGAGACGGCTTATGCCGTGCTGCTCTTTAATCCCCATGAGGACAAAGCGAAAATTAAGAAACGCATCGTTGACACCTATCCTCCGAAGGAGTTTGTAGAGATGGTCTATCACAAGACCATGGACTTCCTGCAGATTGGTGCCGGTAGTGGTCTCGGTCATCGGTTCATGGTACACATAGACGAGCTCTGCCACGTCATGAAGCTGCCCGTGCTGCAGACCTACTCTGCTCTGCATATTCTTACCCGAGCAGGGTATATCGACTTTGAAGAAGAGCACGAGACACAACCTCGGGTTCAAATCAAAGTGCCGCGTCACCTGTTAGGCGAATACAATCTCTCCCGCGAACAGGTAGAGTTAATGGATATTTTGATGCGTTCGTACTCTGGTATCTATACCGAACTGCAATATGTCCGAGAAGCGGATGAACCCTCAAACCATGAGATATTAGTCTCTTTGGCACAAAGAGGCATCATCACTTACATCCCCCGTTCGGTAGGATGCAGCCTTACTATGACTAAAGAGCGAGAAGTAGATATCTACCTCTCGCCCGCTATTTTCGAGGAGCGTCAGATGCGCTTTATCTCGAAGATCAATGCGATGTTGGAATACGCAGAGCAGAATCAGTTCTGCCGGGAGCAAGTGCTACTCGCTTATTTCGGTGAGCGGGATGCTGTCGCCTGCGGCCACTGTGACGTCTGTATCGCCCAGTAACTCCTGCATCTCCTTTAACTCCTCTTCGTTGATCATCTTATCCCGGTCGTTCACGCCCATGAGCGGACCGAAGAAGACTTTCAGCAATGCACGGCCGATGACCTTGCGGAAGCTGAATTTCGGGCTTTTGGCGTCACCTTTGACCGGCACGTCCAGAATGATCATGTCTTGGGCGGAAGTGAGAATCTTGAATCCAGTCCGAACGGGTATGTTTTTGTATGGTGCCTTAGAGAAGTGCTCTTTCTTTCCTACCCGCGGATGGTCGATGACAATCTTGTTTGTTCCGTCCATCTTGCCGGAGTTCACGTCTATATGGCTCTCCAAACTCAATACGCCGCCTTCCAAAGGATAGCCGGTATAGTTTCTACAGAGGGCATCGAAGTCCTGCAACTGAACACCTGTCAGTTTGAGGTTCATCCTGGTGTCTTGGTTCGCAAGGTCGAGACCGCCTACGAAATCCGCTTTCAGTTGTGCGTCGGACATGAGCGTTGCTTTCGCCGTAACGCTGTTACGGCCGTTGGTAGCGATATTACTACCCTCTACCTCCAAGGTCTTGATAGCGTACTCCCACTCATTCTTCATCGAGTAATCGTGGTACGTGAGGTCATGCGCATTGATACGCACTTTCTTTGCCATCCATACTAATGGCTTTGCAGTAGAAGTCGGCTCTTCGTCACCGTACGGGTGCTCTTCAACGGTAGTGGTATCAGTGTCTTCCGGATCTTTCTCTTTGATTAGACGCGAGAGCGTGTTCCAGGTCTCATGTACCTCGTAAGCGCCCGTGATACCAACGATAGAGAGTGTATCGAGGATGAAGGTGTTCGTACTCAGATCGCCTTTGTTGATCGCTACGCGCAGCTCATCCATAGCGGCTATCTGGTCGTCATGCGTATCGCGGATACTGAGTCCGCTCATCGCTAAGTTACCCTTCATCTGGATATTGGTAATGTTATCCAGACTGCCGTCCACCAACACCGACCCATTCAGTTTGGCGCCGAGACCGCTGATATTCAGATAATCCTGCACGAGCGGCAGCACTACATCGGTATGCACATCGTGCAGATTGAGCTTCACGGCGTAGTTATTGGATTGCATCCTGTAGCCGGCGATGATACCAACCCTTCCGCCTGTCGGCAGACCAAACTCCAAGCCGGCATTCGTCTGCGTGTTGTCAAAGAAGAGTCCCGGCACACGAAGGGATATATCCTCCAGTTTCCATTGCTTATCAGTTACCACGTCGCGGTAACGGATGGAGCTGTTATTGATGCGGATGTCGTCTAACGCCACGGTCCAGTTGCTTGGCGTAGTGTCTTTCGGCAGGGAGTCGTTCTTGGAGAAACGCTCGATGATGTCCGAGAAATTGAGCCGGTCATGGCTCTTGAGGATCTGCCCGTTGAAGCCGTCCAGTTGAATCTTGCGCAGTTTGACGCGCTGGGCTATCAGCTGCGGATAAGCAATCTGTACGTAGAGCTTGTCAAAGGAGATGAAGTTCGTCTCCCCGTTGACCTCTTTGCATTCGAACTCCTTGATTGTCACGCCGCCCCAGTAAGGATTGATAATGACGGATTCGGTATGGAGCTGCCGTCCGACAATTTGCTCGCCGTAGTTGTTCACCACATATTTGGCTACGGGAGACGCTACGGCAAGTATCAAAGCAAAGAGGAGCACTATTACAAGTGCTCCCCATCCAACTATCTTCAGAATTTT
Source organism: uncultured Bacteroidales bacterium (assembly GCA_946616535.1). Next base: position 69,133 of record CAMOJA010000003.1, read on the forward strand.
TTTCATGAGTTTATCTCATTATTCTGCAGAAAGTGTGATGCGACGGAAATCAGTGATTACCACGCCCTTAGCTTTCAGCACATCCTTCACGAGTTCTTTGGACTCGCTCATGATATATGCCTGCTCCACGAGGGTGTTCTCCTTGAGGAACTTACCCAGACGACCTTGTGCGATCATCTCGATCTTCTTAGCCTGGTTAGCGAGGTTAGCCTCTGCCTCTTTAGCGACAGTAGCTTTGATCTCGCGAGCCTGCTGTGCCTGCTCCGCGGTGATCCAACCTTTAGCCTGGTTCGACTCGATGTGGTCATCGGAATCTACGTGAGCGGGGTTGATACCTGCTTTGCGGATAGCGTTCTCGATAGCTTTGTTGATCTCGTCCTGTTTGGTCTTCTCAATAGCTACCTCGAGCTCATGTTTCTTAACCTCCTCAGCAACGTGATCTGCATCGAGTGCGATCGGGCTCATGGCGGCTACCTGCATCGAGATACCGTGAACGGTCTCTTGGTCAGCGCCAGCCTCTGCTGCAACGAGCGAGCTGAGTTTGTTACCCAGGTGGTTGTAAGCGTCCACTACCGGTGCCTCAAGGCAAGCGTAGTCGGCAAGCTCCATCTTCTCACCAGTAACACCGGAGCGCTCAGTGATGATTTCCGCTACGGTGAACTGACCGATTTTGAGGTTCTTCAGTTCCTCAGCAGTACGTACTTTGTTATCCAAAGCAGCGTCCAGAATCAGTTTCACCATACCTACGAAGTCTTCGTTCTTAGCCACGAAGTCAGTCTCGCACTTTACGCCTACGATAGCGCCGAAGCCGTCTTTTACTTTTGCCAGAACGCAACCCTCAGAAGCCTCACGGTCGGAACGTTTTGCTGCGATGGCCTGTCCACGTTTGCGGAGCAAGTCCTTCGCAACCTCGAAATCGCCGTTTGCCTCTTCCAGAGCCTTCTTGACATCCATCATACCTGCGCCTGTAATGTCGCGCAGTTTTTTGATATCAGCTAATGTTACAGCCATAATTTCAATTAAAAATTAAAAATTTAAGAATTAAGAATTATTCTGCGTCCTCAGCCTTTGCCTCTGCTGCTTTCTCCTCAGCTTTCTCTTCTGCTTTCGGAGCTGCTTTGCGGATGCGTTGACGGCGCTCTTTCGGTTGCGGAGCCTCGGTGTTAGCCTGAGCCTCTGCTGCCTCTTCGTCAGCCTTCTCAACCTTACGCTCCTCGAGACCCTCTTTGATAGCCTCGCATACAGCGGTTAAGATCACGTCGATAGCCTTGGTAGCATCGTCGTTAGCCGGGATTACGAAGTCGATGTTGTTCGGGTTAGAGTTGGTGTCCACAATACCGAATACAGGGATTCCCAGACGGTTTGCCTCTGCTACGGCGATGTGCTCCTCCATTACGTCAACCACGAAGATTGCGCTCGGAAGGCGGGTCATGTCGGCGATAGAACCGAGGTTCTTCTCCAGTTTCTCACGCTGACGGGTGATCTGCAATTTCTCGCGTTTGGATACGTTCTCGAGGGTACCATCGGTCATCATCTTGTCGATCTGGCCCATTTTCTTAACCGCCTTACGGATGGTCGGGAAGTTGGTCAACATACCACCAGCCCAACGCTCGGTGATGTACGGCATCTGCACCTCTTGTGCATGAGCAGCGATAACCTCCTGAGCCTGTTTTTTCGTACCAACGAACAGGATCTTACGGCCGCTGCGAGCCAGGTTCTTCAATGCCTCTGCTGCCTCTTCGATCTTGATAGCAGTTTTGTTGAGGTCGATGATGTGGATTCCGTTGCGCTCCATGTAGATGTACGGAGCCATTGCCGGGTTCCATTTACGTTTGAGGTGACCAAAATGTGCGCCAGCCTCGAGAAGTTGATCAAAATTTGTTCTCATTTGTTTTTAATGAATAATGATTAATGAATAATTATTATTTCTCCTTGTATTTTGGAATACTCGTTCACGCGCATAATACATTATTAAATATACGCGCACGCACATGCGTTTGAGACTCCAAAACAATCGTGTGGTAATCCCGCAGGAGTCCACACGATTTGGAGTTGTTCGATTAACGCTTGCTGAACTGGAAATGCTTACGTGCTTTGGGCTGACCCGGTTTCTTACGCTCAACCTCACGAGCGTCACGAGTCATAAAGCCTTCTGCCTTCAGCGCAGCCTTGTCTTCCGGATTGATTTTCACCAGCGCACGAGCGATAGCGAGACGCAATGCCTCAGCCTGGCCTTTGAAGCCACCGCCGTCAAGCGTTACCTTGATATCGTACTTCTCTGCTACGCCGAGTTTGTTCAGCGGCTGGAGAACGATATAGCGCAGAATAGAAGACGGGAAATAAGTCTCGATGTCGCGACCGTTGATCACAATCTTGCCGGCACCTTCATTTACGTAAACGCGGGCTACTGCCTCTTTACGACGTCCTAATGCATTAACTGTTTCCATGTACTTCTATTATTTGAGGGTGTTAATATCAATTTGTTTGGGTTGCTGTGCCTGCATATTGTGCTCTGCACCGGCGAAGATGTACAGATTATTGATCTGACGAGCGCCAAGACGGTTCTTCGGGAGCATACCTTTTACTACGCGACGAACGAGTTTGTCTGCGCCTTTAGCCAGCAAGTCTGCCGGAGTGAACTCGCGCTGACCGCCCGGGAAACCGGTGTAGCGTACATATACGCGGCCGTTCCACTTGTTACCCGTCAGCTGCACTTTGTCTGCATTCACAATGATTACGTTGTCACCACAATCCACGTTAGGAGTGTAGGACGGTTTGTACTTTCCGCGGAGCAGTTTCGCTACCTTGGAAGCCATGCGGCCAAGGATCTGGCCCTCAGCGTCTATCACAACCCACTCTTTCTTGGCGGTTGCTTTGTTCACCGACGCTGTTTTGTAACTGTTAAATTCCATTAATTTTTTTAAAATTTAGTAAGACCGACGGACATCCTTTATGACTTTCGTTTTACGGGCGAACCCTACGTTATCCACCGCCCTGTCTTACGATTAATAATTATTGTTCATATGCGTCCGCGTGCATTACACACGCAAAACGGCTGCAAAATTACTACTTTTTTTTGACATGACCAAATTTTTTTCAAATATTTTGCATTTTTTCTGCATTTTTTCGTTGGAACACGATAGTAGCGATCACCGTCAGACCCAGGAGGAACGGATAGAAAAGCCAAGGCACGATACTCATCGCACTAATACCGGCTATCCCGGATGCCATCAGCAACTGCGCGCCATATGGCAGGAGTCCCTGTACACAACAGCTGGTGGTATCCAGCAGACTGGCACTTCTGCGAGGATCGATATTGAACCTCTCCGCCACTTGTTTTGCGATGTCTCCAACCGAGAGGATGGCAATCGTGTTGTTGGCCGTACAGATATTGGCGAAGGCAACCAGACCACAGATGCTCCATTCCGCTCCCGCGGTGCTCTTCACATGCTGCGTCATGCGGGAAATCATGAAATCGAAACCTCCGTTATAACGGATCAGCGCAAAAATTCCTCCTGCGAGCAAAGAGATCAAGATAAGTTCGCTCATACCCATGACCCCTTTCATTGCGGCTTCTTCCCACCCGATGAGGTCATAACTGCCATCGATAATACCGGTTGCGCATGTAAGTACGCATCCTAAAGCAAGGACGATCGTCACGTCTATTCGGCATATAGCGCAGAAGAAAACGACGAAATATGGCATCACTTTCCACCAGTGGACGCTCCCTTCTGTCACAATTCCCGTGGTGCCCCAACCTAAGAAAATATACAGCGCGGTAACAAGGATAGCCGCCGGTGTGACCATCCGGATGTTAAAACGGAACTTATCACTCATCCGGCATCCCTGCGATTGCGTGGATACGATGGTGGTATCGCTGATGACAGAGAGGTTATCCCCGAAGAACGCGCCTCCTACTACGGCTGCCGAGACAATCGGGAGAGTCATCGTGGTAGCTTCTGCCATCCCCGTAGCAATAGGCATCAGAGCTACGATTGTACCCACGCTCGTACCCATGCAGATTGAGGTTAGACAGGCGGCGATAAACAACCCTCCTAACGCAAAATTGGCAGGCAGGATACGAAGCGTCAAGTCCACCATTGCTCCTGCGGCGCCCATCTCTTTCGCGGTAGCCGCAAAAGCGCCGGCTAACATAAAGATCCAAACCATCAGCAACAGGTTCGGACTTCCTGCGCCGCGCGAGAAAACAGAGATTCTCTCCGTCAGCGAAAGTCCGCGTGTCACCGCCACGGAGATCATTGCCGTGATAACAAAGATAAACAACAGCGGCGCATTGCTCACTCCCCCATGGTAGATAGAGAGTATGATCAACAGTACAACCATCGCCACTATGGGGCTAAGTGCCAATAACCCTTTTTTCATTATTTTTCATTCATTAAAATCGCCTGCAAAAGTACTGCTTTTTTTTGAATTATGCAAATATCCGCGCATAATTATTTGATTTTTAGGAGAAAAGGAACGGGAGAAGGACAGTGCGTATTGCAGGGCAAGTGCCTCCAATCAGGGTACGTAAAGGGTAGTACAATAACTAACGAATATCCAACGAATAACCAACTTATCACTAACGATTGGACTTGACAAGATTTTTCTTACTTAACGCTCCACCCATGGCAATTCGCCATGCACAAATGACATTTCGCCATGCACAAATGACATTTCTTCTCCATTTTTTTTTTTGTACTTTTTCTTGCGTATGTCAAAAAAAAGCAGTAACTTTGCACGAATTTTGGCAAATGGAAGATAACGGCAAAAAGAAGAAAGCGGTAAATGGAAGATAACGGCAAAATAGAAGTGATCGGGGCAAGGGTGCATAACCTGAAGAATATCAGCGTGTCCATGCCTCGCAAGAAACTGACGGTGATCACCGGTCTGAGCGGCAGCGGGAAGAGTTCGCTGGCGTTCGACACGATCTTTGCAGAAGGCCAAAGGCGGTACATGGAGACTTTCTCGTCCTATGCCCGCGGATTCATCGGCCAGATGCAACGGCCGGACGTGGATAAGATCACCGGTCTGAGCCCCGTTATCTCCATCGATCAGAAGACCACCAGCAAGAACCCCCGCTCCACCGTTGGCACGGTTACGGAGGTGTATGATTTTCTGCGATTGCTGTTTGCCCGCGCCGGTATCGCCTACTCGTATCTGTCGGGAAAGCCGATGGTACATTACACAGACGAACAGATCGTCGAACTGATCTGCCGTGAGTACGCAGGTAAGAAAGTACTGCTGTTGGCACCGCTGGTTAGCAACCGAAAGGGACATTACAAGGAGCTGTTTGAGACCATCCGCAAGAAAGGCTTCGTGCATGTACGGGTCGATGGCGAGGTGCAGGAGATAGTTCCCGGCATGAAACTCGACCGATACAAGATGCACTCGATAGAGGTGGTGGTCGATCGGCTGAAGATAGGACCGCAGGCAGAGCCTGCTGACAGAGAGCAGGATCTCAAGCGACTCCGGCAATCGATAGACCGCGCGATGACGCAGGGAAACGGGATACTAATGATCGCTGCGCTCAATGGTGAAATGAGCGCGGACAAGCCGCTCAACGGCGGAATCCAGTATTTCAGCCGTAACCTCATGTGTCCGGAGACGGGACTGAGTTATCCGGAACCCGCACCACATACCTTCTCGTTCAACAGCCCGTCCGGATGGTGCCCGTGCTGCAAGGGATTAGGGAGGATTAAGCAATCAGACGTCAGCCTTCAGAATTCAGAGGAGGTGGATGAAGCCATCCGCGAGGAGAACTGGTGGGAGCAGTTGCAGGAGTTATCAGCCAGCAGCGATCAGTCTTCAGAAGAAAATGAGGAGGAGAAAGAGGAGTGGATCGAGTGCCCGGAATGCAAGGGCAAGCGGCTGAACAAAGAGGCGCAGAGTTACCGCATCGGCAAATATAATATCGCCGAACTCTCCGCGATGGACATTGACGAGCTTCTGAAGACGTTAGAAGAGATGATGGACCGTGGCGAAGCCACTGACAGAATACAGACCGCTTCGCTGACAGAGCGTCAGCGATCCATCGCAGAACCGATATTAAAAGAGATATGCGCGCGGTTGCGGTTCATGCAATCCGTAGGATTGAGTTATCTGAGTCTGAACCGCAGCAGCCAGAGTCTCTCCGGCGGAGAGAGCCAGCGAATCCGTTTAGCCACGCAGATAGGCAGCCGGCTGGTGAACGTCCTCTATATCCTCGACGAGCCGTCTATCGGTCTGCACCAACGCGATAACGAACGGCTCATCCGAAGCCTCAAAGAACTGCGGGACTTAGGCAACTCCGTCATCGTCGTCGAGCACGACGAACAGATGATGCGTGAGGCGGACTGGATCATCGACATCGGTCCCAAAGCCGGACGGTTAGGTGGCAAGGTAGTGTTCCAAGGCACGCCGGAGGAACTGCTCAAGACCGACACCCTCACGGCGGAATATCTGAAGGGAGAAAAGACCGTGACGGACGTCACTGACAGAGCACAGACCGCTTCGCTAACAGACCGCGGCAAAGCCGCTGACAGATGGATCACCCTCTCCGGTTGCACGGGGAATAACCTCAAGAACGTGACGGCAAAGATCCCGTTGGGCAAGATGGTCTGCGTCACGGGCGTGAGCGGCAGCGGTAAGTCCAGTCTTATCAACCAGACCCTCTACCCCATCCTCAGCCAGCGTTTCTACCGCAGCAAACAGGCACCGTTACCCTACAAAAAGATCGATGGAATCGAGCATATTGACAAGGTCATCAACGTCGATCAGTCCCCTATCGGTCGTACGCCGCGCAGTAACCCGGCGACCTATACGAACGTCTTCAACGACATCCGTGAGCTGTTCGCCCAACTGCCGGAATCCAAGATCCGAGGATGGAAGACAGGTCGGTTCTCATTCAACGCCAAAGGCGGCCGGTGTGAGGAGTGTTCCGGCAACGGCTACAAAACCATCCAGATGCATTTCATGCCGGATGTGTATGTACCCTGTGAGATATGCGGCGGTCAGCGCTATAACCGCGAGACCCTCGAAGTACGATGGAAAGGCAAGACGATAGCCGACGTGCTGGACATGACGGTCAATCAGGCGGTGGAGTTCTTCGAACCGCAACCCACCATCCTTCGTAAGATAAAGACCATTCAGGACGTGGGCTTAGGATATATCAAGTTAGGCCAGGCGTCCACGAGTCTCTCCGGCGGCGAGAGCCAGCGTATCAAGCTTGCTACCGAACTCTCACGTCCTTCGACCGGCAAGACCTTATACATCCTCGACGAACCGACGACAGGTCTGCATTTCGAAGATATACGCGTGCTCTTAGGTGTACTGAGAAGGCTCGTAGATAAAGGCAATACCGTCCTGATCATCGAGCATAACACAGACGTCATCCGTGCTTGCGATTGGATCATCGACCTCGGACCCGAAGGCGGAAAAGGCGGCGGAGAGATCATTGCGGAAGGTACGATAGACGACATCCGCAAGAGCCGCAAGAGTATTACCGGAAAATTCTTATAATTTCAGCGCTAAGCCTGCAAAATAGGTTCGCGGCACAGAAGGACCGTAGATGTAATTCGCATCGCGGTTCTCTCCTTTGTCAATGTCCCGTTGGAACTGATCGAGGACATTCTTCACACCGCAACTGATCTCCAGACAATAGTGTTTGTACAGATGCACGTCGTATGCCAGACGGATGCCTAAGTCCCAGAAAGTAGGGGTCTTAGTCTCTTCGTCCTGCGGTATATAGCCCGCCAGGTGCGGCACGATCATCGATCCCGTCGCTTTTCCGTTGATAGAAATCGTGAAATCATGTACCGGCTGGATATCAAGCAACACATAGGCGTAGTTATCCGGCGTATGCAGCATGCGTTTCTGCGGTGCGACGGTCTGGCTCCATTGCTGCGCCACCGTATAACGGCTCTGCTGGAAAGTGTATCCGAGTTGGAAAGTGAGGAGCTGACCATAGGTCAGTTTGCCCTCTACGTTCAGACCTCCCACCCATGCACCCGGAGCGTTGGTACGGGTGAAGAGGATGTTTCCCGCAGCATCTTGACCATCCTCGCGGAGGAAGAAGACGTCCTGCAGATAAGTATAGAAGCCCTCCGCCGTAAGGTTCACCTCCAACCGGCCGAACTGGCGGTACCAATCGGCACTGAGGGTCGCCGAATGGGAGTACTCGGGTTTGAGATTCGGGTCCAGCGTGATAAGGGACACTACTCCACCTACGGCAGCCACATGCAGGTCCTCGTCATACGCCTGCGGCGCACGATAACCGCTGCTGTACCCCGCGCGAAGCACCAGCCCGTCGATCGGCGTATAACGGAAAGTAGCACGCGGGTTGACAACGGGCTTGCGGAGAAGGTTATGCTTCTCTACCCGCGCACCGACAAGCACGCTCCACGACTTACCTTTCCATTCGTTCTGCGCGTATGCACCAACCACATGCACCTTCTGGGTAATATCGCGGTTATAGCCCACCATGCGGTCATGAAGGCCGTTGTAATTATACTCGGCACCTACCGTCAGATCGCCTTTGGCAAGGCCGCAAGGATACGAGAAACGGTACTGCAGACCTGTGTTGGACGTCAGGTCGGTACTGCGGCCATATGCCGCGGTGTCACGCCCCGCACCGAAATAACTCTCACGACCGATATGCTGGATCGCCGAATAAGCGGAAACGAAATGTTTGTTATCGGGCGAGAACCAATCGAAAGCCACCGAACCGGCATCGATATTATGCCTTAGCTGCTCGGCTATATCTGCGTCGTGAGGCTCGTAATCTAAGCGATTACCGCCGCGGCGGAAGTCCGTTGTATGATGGTACTCCGCAGTAATCTTGCTATACGCCGAGGTCTTGAAGAACAACCGTGCACCGGCTGTCGTAGCCCTCAGACGCGGCACTTCGCTGAATCCGTCGTTGTCGCGGTCGTAAGGACTGCGGGTTCGATGAGAAGCAAAGAGATACGCACCTATCTTGCGGTTCTCGCTCATGACCGAAGCATTGAGATCGGTATGGATATCGTAGCCCGCATGCTCGTTGAGATGACTGATATTGGAGATATTGACGAAGTTGCGGACGGGTTCCTTGGTAATGATATTCACCACACCGGCAATAGCGTTCGCGCCGTACATCGCCGATCCGCCTCCACGAACGACCTCTATGCGGTCGATCATCGCTGCCGGCACCTGCTCCAAACCATAGACCGAAGCCATAGAGGAGAAGACCGGACGCGAGTCCATGAGAATCTGGGTATATTGGCCCTGTAGACCATTGATGCGCAGGTCCGTCTTGCCGCAGTTGGAACAGGTGTTCTCCACCCGCAAGCCCGGCTGAAAATTCAACGCATCCGCCACACACGCTACCGCCGTCGTCTCAAAGAGTTTGGGCGAAAGGACATTGACGATTGTCGCCGCTTCCTGACGCTTGGTAGCATACCGGTTGGCGGTCACTACGACGTTCTCCAACAGTTGTACCTGCTCATGGATAGCCGCCTTGAGTTCCACCGTCCTGTCTTCAACAATATTAACCGGCAGTTCCTCTGTCTCGTAACCTACGTAGCTGAAGACAATGATCTGGCGACCCAAAGGAAGGTCTTTGAGCAAATAATGGCCGGATTCATCGGTCACTGTGCCGATATTCGTGCCCTTCAACTGAACATTCACAAACGGCAAGTGTTCTCCTGTTTCTGCATCCAGCACATGCCCCGTAAGGTGCGCGTCATACTGGGCAAAAGCAAGTGAGTAAGGAAATACTAAAACAGTAAGTATCCGTAAAAATAAGTTCTTATTCTTCATCTTTTCTCTCTAAATCATATCGGAAACCCAGATACACTTTCCATCCGGTAGTAGGTCCGCAGACCATGGAGGCATCGAAATCCGGGCTGTAAGGTTGAAAACTATCCACAATAGGCGCATGCTGACGGAAATTCGTCATATTCTCTGCACCGAGGTATAAACTGCAGGTACGGAAATACTTGGTGATCTGCGCCATCAGTTGCGGATACCACGTCAACTCCTTCGGCGTACCATACCCGCCTGCCAAATCGCCAAAAGCTACGAATCCATCGGGCATTCTGGACACGCCGTTAAACTGCGCCGTGACGTCAAACTGCCATTTCTTGAGCGGCGTCTGGTAACTTGTGGAGATGATACCTTTGAAACGGTTGGTAAGGGCCTTGGCGCGGAGACGCGCTACGCCTTGGTCATCAATCGTCGTCTGCTCCACATCGGTATAACGGAAAGCCGCCGTCCACGTCCAGCCACGCAAGACCTCCATCGACGCCTCTATCTGCGCGCTATGCGCATAAGACTTCGCGCCCGGCAGATCACTCTGGTTGTAGATATGAACGGCATGTTTGTCCTGATCCATATCAACGATGAGAGAATTGAGGAAATGGGTGTAGTAATACTCTGCAGAGAGCTGCAACTGCTTGCTGCCCATCGGGATATAGAAAGTAGTACTTATGCCCGAATTCACCGCTCTTTCCTGCTTCACCTCGGAGTCCAGATAGAGCACGCGGGAGGAAGGCAGTACAAACGCATTATCGGCGATGGCGTTCGGCGAACGATAGCCCATGCCGGCACTCGCCCGCAGCGTCCACCACTCGAACGGCGTATAACGGATATTCATTCGCGGAGTCACGAAGAAACCGTACCGCGTGGAGTAATCGGCTCTCACACCTGCTACGAGCGAGAGAATCTCGTCGTACTTGAGGTTATACTCGGCAAAGATACCGGGCGTCAGCTCCCAACGGTCCAAGTTAAGAGGCGAACTGAAAGAGGTAAACGGAAAAAGATTAAGGTTTTCTCCGTACTTATCGAAGTTGAGGGATATACCGGCGCTCAAGCGATGATCGTTATCCACCTCTCCGCGTCCCTCAAAATTACCCTGATAGAGGGCGTTGAGGTAGGCGTTCAACTGATTGGCCTTCCATGAACGAACGCCGTAACTGTTATCGAGATTATGGTAACTAACCGCGGTGATGACCGCTACCGACGAACCACTCTCCGGATCGAAGACATAACCGTTTTTCATGAATCCCTCGACTCGCCAGGTATTGAGGTTGATATGGTACGGATTAGCGATAGAATCGGCCATTTGTCCACCTCTGCGGCGGTCATAAAGCCCGCGCACAAAGGCCTGAAACGTATAATCGCCGTGCTTGTAGAACCATCGGTTGGCGAGGTTCGCATTCTGCACCTTCGGCATGTCCGCAAAACTATCTTTATTCTCGTCCATCGCCATGAATCCACCGGTGTAATGGGCTAAAATGCCGGTATAGAGATGCGGTTTGAGTTCCCAACCACCCATGATATTTGCTTCCGCCATAAGTTCGCTATTCATCATCAGATTGAGAGAGAAGGGGTTCTGGGTCTGGGGTTTGAGGAGCTCTACGTTGATCTGGCCGGAGGTAGCCTCATAGCCGTTGATCACAGAAGAAGTACCCTTGCTGACCTGGATTGATTGCATCCACGGGCCTGGGATATACTCCAGGCCGAAGTTCTGCGCCAGACCGCGCACGGCCGGTGTGTTCTCCTGAATCAACTGAACATACGTACCGCTCAGACCGAGCAGACGAATCTGCTTGGCACCGGTAGCGGCATCCGAATAAGCCACATCGACGGATGCATTCGTCTCAAAAGCCTCGGAGAGGTTACAGCACGCCGCACGGCATAACTCCTCGGAGTTGATCTTCTCCGTATCGAAGGCATCTACACGACTCTTTACTTTTCCTTTCTTGCGCTGCACGACCGTCACTTCCTCAATCTGGAAGTCGCTGGCCTCCTGCGCGTACGCCTGCGTACCTATTAATATAAACAGACTTAAATATAAAAAACAGTACCTTTGCATCTTTTTTTTTTCAAAATCGGGTGCAAAGGTACTGCTTTTTTTTGAATTACGCAATACCTAATAGTTGGTATTTTGCTTATTCAGTGCTAAATCACTCTTCCTCAGACTGCGTAGCAGCGTAAGCAGCAAGGAGTTTCTCCTGAACATCTGCCGGAACGAGTTGGTAGCTGTTGAACGCCATTGTGAAGGTAGCACGTCCGCCGGTGAGAGAGCTGAGGGTCGTGGAGTACGACGAGAGCTCTTTCAAAGGCACTTGCGCTTTAAGACGGGTGAACGATTTCTCGGTCTCCATACCCATTACCATACCGCGACGGCCGTTGATATCGGACATGACATCGCCCATGATCTCCGACGGCACGAATACCTCGAGGTCGTAAACCGGCTCAAGGACTTTCGGGTTTGCCTCTTTGAAGGCCTGTGCAAAGGCGTTACGTCCTGCTAGACGGAAGGAGATTTCGTTGGAGTCAACCGGGTGCATCTTACCATCATAGATAATGACGCGCACGTCGCGTGCATACGAACCGGTCAACGGTCCTTGCTCCATACGATCCATGATACCCTTTACGATAGCCGGGATGAAGCGTGCATCGATAGCACCGCCGACGATAGAGTTGATAATGATCAGTTTACCGCCCCACTCAAGGTTAATCTCCTGTTGGTCTTTGACAGAGATCTTGTACTCTTGATTACCGAACTTATAGGTCTCCTTAACCGGCATGCCTTCCTCGTACGGCTCCACGATCAGGTGAACCTCGCCGAACTGACCGGCACCACCGGATTGTTTCTTATGACGGTAGTCGGCACGAGCAGCCTTGGTGATCGTCTCGCGATACGGAATCTTCGGCTCGCTGAACTCAACCGGCATCTTATCGTTGTTCTCCAGACGCCATTTGAGGGTACGGAGGTGGAACTCACCCTGACCGGAAACAATCATCTGGCGGAGCTCTTTGGACTGCTCTACTACCCACGTCGGATCCTCCTCGTGCATACGGGTCAGGAGAGCCGCTAATTTCTCAGCATCGCTCTCAGTAACCGGCTTGATTGCACGGCGGTAACGCGGCTGCGGGTAAACGATCGGAGCATATTGGTTGTCGCACTCCTTTGCATTGAGAGTGTTTCCCGTACGGGTATCTTTCAGTTTCACAGTTGCGCCGATGTCACCGGCTGCGAGTTCATCTACAGCCGTACGGATAGAACCGGCTACACTGTACAACTGCGAGATACGCTCTTTCGAGCCACGCTCCATATTTACCAAGTCGTCACCGTTATGTACGGTACCTTGCATTACGCGGAAATAGTTCACTTCACCGATATGCGGCTCTACAGAAGTCTTGAAGACATAAAGGCTGGTCGGCGCGGAAGCATCCGGGCTGATCTTCTTGCCATCTACGGTCGGATAGCTGAACTGAGAAGGAGACGGTGCCATACCGTTCAGGAAGTCCATCAAACGACGAACACCCATATCTTTGAGACCCGAGCAGCAGATAACCGGATACATCGAACCGTCTGCATAAACGGATTTCAAACCCTGCATGATCTCCTCATCCGTCAGACCTTCGCCTAAGAACTTATCCAACAGCGTCTCATCTGCCTCTGCAGCCTGCTCTTGCAGCGCCTGACGCATTTCCTCAACGCGATCCGCATACTCCGCAGGAATCTCTTTCAGTTCAGGCGCACCACCCTCTGCTTTCCATACAAGCATCTTGCCTTTCAGCACGTCGATAGCCGCATTGAAGCCGGCACCGGCATTTACCGGGAACTGAATCAATGTACATTTATTACCAAAGTTCTCTTTGAGTTGGTTAAACGTGCGCTCAAAATCTGCGTTCTCATGGTCGCACTTATTAATAACGAAAGCCAGCGGTTTCTTTGCTTTCTCCACGAGGCGGAAGTTATTCTGGGTTCCAACCTCAACACCGCCATTAGCGGAAAGTACAATGAGCGCCGAACCGCACATCTGCAAAGCTGCCACGGTACCGCCGCAGAAGTCATCCGAACCTGCGCAGTCGATGATATTCAGTTTCTTCCCTTCAAACTCAATGTTACAAACCGTAGAGAAGACGGAATAGCCGTATTCTTTCTCCACCGGGAAATAATCGCACACGGTAGACTGCGCCTCGATTGTACCGCGGCGTTTGATCACCCCGCTCTCGAACAACATCGACTCCATGAGGGTCGTTTTACCAGATCCGCTGCCGCCCAACATAGCGACATTCTTGATCTCATTTGCTTGATAAACTTTAGCCATAATTGTGTTATTTAAGGTATTTTTGTAAAGTCAGCATTACAATTTGGGCGCAAAGGTACAAAAAAAATATTATATATGCAAACAATTCGTTAATTTTTGCAAAAAAATTTGCTTATCTAAGTTTTTTTATGTACCTTTGCAGCAAATTTAGTCATGAAGATCGCATTTACGACAGATTTGCCTCAGGAAGGATTCAAACGTTTAGCCGGTCATGAGATGAACGCTTCGCTCGCAGAAGCGGAGATTTTGGTGAGTACGTTTGATTACCCGGTGCCCCGAAAAATGATAGAGTCGATGCCCCATTTGCGGCTCATCGCTAATTTCGGTGCAGGGTTCAATAATATCGCTTTGGACGCTTGTCGCGAGCGCGGAATACGTGTGACGAACACCCCGCAGCCGGTGATTGAGCCGACCGCAGAGTTGGCTTTTGCGCTGATGATTGACATAGCGCGGCGGGTAAGCGAGTTCGACCGCCTCGTCCGTGCCGGCCAAGCGCAGTTCGGAGTAATGCGGAATCTGAGCCACTCCTTATACGGAAAAACGCTCGGAATCATCGGTATGGGACGGATCGGTCAAGCGCTGGCACGACGTGCACAAGCAGCTGGCATGCGCATCATCTATCATAACCGGCACCGGTTGCCCGATGAAATCGAGCAGAAATACAATGCCACGTACGTAGATTTTCAGCATGTACTACAAGATAGCGATTACTTGAGTCTGAACCTGCCCTACACCCCGGAGGTGCATCATCTCATCGGCAAACCGGAGTTGGGAATGATGAAACGGACGGCATACCTTATCAATACCGCGCGTGGTGCGCACGTACATGAAGAGGCTTTGGTGGAAGCGCTCAAAAGCGGCCTCATTGCCGGCGCTGCATTAGACGTATATGAGCACGAACCTGCGATTTCAACGGACTTATTGACACTTCCGAACGTCGTCCTATCGCCCCATACGGGCACAGGCACATGGGAAGGACGCATCGCCATGTGTGAGAACGTGTGCGATAATATCTTGGCATTCATAGAAGGACAAACAAATAAAATGAATATTGTATTATGAGAAAAGTAATTTTGATGGCAGCCGCCGTGCTGATGATGGCAGGCTGCGGATTTCTGAAGAACAGTACTACCACCAACAACACTGGTGCGACCACCCAGGCTACAACCACTACGCAGACGGCAAACACCGCCGTGAGCGCCGGTCAGGGAGCAGGAACTGCACTTCAGGCACTCTATGCGCAGTACAAAGCCGACGGCAACAAGTACAACTACAAGAACATGCAAAACATTATCAACACCATGTCGCTGGTGTCTAACTGCGAGGGACTCAAAGAGAACTACAAAGACAAGACCTATCTGAAGGAGTTCGGCAAAGGTATGGTGGCTTCGTCGCTCGGTCTGGTAACGCAAAACAACGTAGAGACCGTGACTAACAGCCTCGTGGAGATGGTTAAGAACAGCGAGACCGTTAAGAACGCGCAGACCCAAACGACCCAAGCCGTTCAGAATGCTGCAAACCAAGCGCAAAACACAGCCAACCAAGCTGCTTCTTATGCCAACACCGCTGCTCAATATGCAGGCGCATTAAGCACGTTACTGGGTGCCTTTGGCGGCAAATAATAAGTTTGTATGAATATAGTAGATCGTTTCTTAAAATACGTGTCGTTCTGCACAACGAGCGATGAGAACACCGGCATGACTCCTTCTACCCCAGGGCAGATGGAGTTTGCGCAATACCTGGCGGACGAACTGAAAGGTATCGGCTTAACCGACGTTTCGCTCGATTCCAACGGATATATCATGGCGACAATGCCTGCTAACGGCGGAGAAGCACCCGTGATCGGTTTTATCGCACACATGGACACTTCGCCTGATGCCAGCGGCAAGAACGTCAAGCCGAGCATCGTGAAAGCCGAAGAACGCGACTATATCGACCCGCGTTACGCCGGTCAGGACGTCATTGTGACGGACACCACGACGCTTTTGGGCGCGGATGACAAAGCCGGTATAGCAGAGATCGTCACGGCGATGGAGTACCTCATTCAGCACCCGGAGATCAAACACGGAAAAGTCCGCGTAGGCTTCACACCGGACGAAGAGATTGGCTGCGGAGCAGACCATTTCGACGTTCAAAGATTCGGGGCTGAGTTCGCCTACACCATGGACGGAGGCGCAATAGGCGAGTTGGAGTTCGAGAACTTCAACGCCGCGGCATGCAAGATCCACGTACACGGTCTGAACGTACACCCCGGCACAGCGTATCACAAGATGCGCAACTCCATGCGTATCGCCTATCAGATAGCCGTCATGCTGCCGCGTTTCCAAACGCCGGAGCACACGCAGGGATACGAAGGTTTCTACCATCTGATTGGCATGAACGGCACTGTAGAAGAGACGACGCTGAGTTATATCATCCGTGACCACGACCGCACGCAGTTTGAATACCGCAAACGGGAATTGGAGCACCTGGTGCGCAAGATTAACACCGAGTACGGAGAAGGCACGGCGGAGATTGAGATTCGCGATCAGTACTATAATATGCGCGAGAAGATTGAACCCGTTATGCACATCATCGATCTCGCCAAAGAGGCGATGAAATCGGCGGGAGTGACACCTATAATAAAGCCAATCCGTGGCGGTACGGATGGCGCAAGACTTTCCTTTGAAGGGCTACCCTGCCCGAACATCTTCGCCGGCGGAGAGAATTTCCACAGCCGATACGAATATCTGCCGATTCCATCGATGGAAAAAGCAATGGAAGTAATACTTGAAATCATCAAAAAAGCATAATTATGTTAAAGACAACACCATTTACAGACATCCACATTGCCTTAGGCGCAAAGATGGCGGAGTTTGCAGGCTTTAATATGCCGATTCAGTACCCGACGGGTATCAACCAAGAGCACATGATCGTACGCGAGGGCGTCGGTGTGTTTGACGTGAGCCATATGGGCGAGTTCTGGGTGAAAGGCGACAAAGCCCTGGATTTCCTACAGTATATCACCACGAACGATCTCTCTGTCATTCCTGCAGGAAAAGCTCAGTACACCTGCATGCCGAACGGCAAAGGCGGCATCGTGGATGACCTCATCATCTATAAATATTCCACCACCAAATACCTCATGGTAGTCAATGCTGGGAACATCGACAAAGACTGGGCATGGGTAAATAGTATCAAGGACTCAAATAAGGATTGGGCAGGACTAATCCTAGACAATGCAAGTAGTCGTTACGGACAGTTAGCGGTACAAGGGCCTAAAGCCACTGAGCTGCTGCAACTGCTGACCGACGCGGATCTGAAGTCGATTGATTACTATGCTTTCCGCGAGTGGAGTTTTGCGGGCGTACCGGGTGTAATCCTGAGTAACACGGGCTACACAGGAGCCGGTGGATTCGAGCTTTATTTCCCTGCAGAGCGCGGCGTGGAGATTTGGAATGCCCTCTTTGAAGTAGGCAAACCGTTCGGTCTGGCGCCTATCGGTCTGGGTGCTCGCGACAGCCTGCGTCTGGAGAAATGGTACTGTCTCTACGGTCACGACATCGATGACACCACCTCACCGTTAGAGGCCGGTTTGGGATGGATTACCAAGCTCGATGCCAAGGATTTCATAGATCGCGATTTCCTCAAAGCGCAAAAAGCAGAAGGCGTAAAACGCAAACTCGTTCATTTCGAATGTCTGGAGCGCGCTATACCGCGTAACGGCTATGAGATATGCGATGAAAACGGCAAAACTATCGGTCATGTGACTTCCGGAATCATGCTGCCGAACACAAAAGTCGGTATCGGTATGGGTTACGTTGAGACGCCGTTCGCCAAGAAGGAAAACATCATCTATATCAAGATCCGAGAGAAACTGATACCGGCAAAAGAGGTATAAATGACCAAATGGTAAATGACCAAATGGTAAATAAGAATGTCGCATTAGTATTAGGATCGGGCGGTGCACGCGGGCTCGCGCACATAGGAGCCATCGAAGCCCTGGAGGAGAGAGGCTATACCATCACCAGTATAGCCGGTTGTTCCATGGGTTCGATCATCGCCGGCATGTACGCTGCAGGAGAACTAAAGAAAGCGAAAGAATGGTTCTTGAGCGTGGATAAACAGTTGATTCTAAGGATGATGGACATCAACCTGCTGAGCAGCAACTCCTTGGTCAAAGGTCAGCGGATCATCCATGAGTTGGAGACCGTGGTGCCCGATAGACTCATTGAGAACCTGAATATCCCCTGCTCTATCGTTGCCTCCGACATGGTGAATACAGAGGAAGTGGTCTTCCGGAAAGGCAGTTTGTTTGAGGCAGTACGGGCATCCATCAGTATTCCGCTGTTCTTCCAACCGGTACAGATGGATGACAAACTGCTCATTGATGGCGGAATCCTGAATCCGTTGCCCCTGCATGTCATCCAACGCACGAAAGGAGACATTCTCGTAGCCATGGATATCAGCGGTAAAGACAGCATGCCTACCGAAGAAATGCCCGAACCCATCGATGTAGATGGCAAGATTGCAGCTATCGAAGCCAAGGGCTTTGATGTACCGGAGAGTTTGGAGAAACAACTGCGTCAGTTAGGTAAGAAGATAGACTCGATTCGCGAAAGCCGGGCAAGAGACTTGGGTAAGAAAGTGAATTATTTCAGCATGTTGGATCGCATGAGTGACATGCAGATCCAGCAAAACACCCTGCTTGCACTCCGCCTCACGCCGCCGGATATTCATGCGGTGATGCGCCAGTATGCCTATAATACGTTCGATTTCGACAAAGCGGAAGAAATTATCGGGCAAGGGCATATGCTAATGACGAAGGCCTTGGTCGAATACGAAAACAAACTATCGCAAAAAGCATGAAAGACCGTAAGGAATTTATCATCCGGAAGGCAATGGAGCTGTACGCGCTGAAGGGGTATCAGAACGTTAGTATCACTGACCTGCAGTTTGCGCTTGATATGGGTCGCGGAACGCTATACTACTATTTCCGTGACCAGGACGAGTTGTTTCAGACTTGTATGGAGAAATATTTTCTGGAGCCTAAACAGCGCGCTTTGAACAGTGTACCTGAAGACGCAGGAATTGAGAGAATGATTGCTGCCATAACCGACTATCTGCATAGTCTGGAAGAGGCGCTGATGACTTTTGACAATAAAACTATCAATACCTCGAATGTCAATGACCTGATGTTTACCGCCTACAGCAAATTCCCTTCTCTTCATCGCAAAGCCCAGCGCTTGGCGCTTAAAGAGTTGGAACTTTGGCGCAAAGCGATTTACGCGGACCAACGCGCCGGAATAGTACGCAGAGACATAGACAGGGAGCAAGTAGCCATAATGTTTACACACGTAAAAAACACCTTCGATCCTGGACTCGGACAAGCGCAAATGGACTTTCTTATTTTGGAGAAAACATATGCAGAATTATTCAATTTAGTAAAAAATGACGAAAAAATATAGTTTTCGAACAAAAGTTCAAGAATAAAGTCGTACCTTTGCACTCGGTTTTGAAAAACCATTTGATAAATTCAATTACTACCTTATGGCAACTAAACATTATTTATCCTATTTACAAGAGACAATGAGTCACCGCTGGGACTGTTTGGCATTACAGGACTTGGATGGTGTGAACAAATATACCTATGCGGAGTTAGCTGCAGCGATAAAAAAGTTGCATGTAACTTGGCAGGAGTTAGGTATCAAAGAGGGCGATAAGATCGCGCTTTGCGGACGTAACTGTGCTAACTGGGGATTGTTATTCTTAGCGGCAGAGAGTTACAAAGCGGTAGTCGTATCCATTTTGCCGGATTTCACGGCGGAGGGTATCTACTCGTTGGTGGATCACTCGGAGGCTACCTTGCTATACGTTGGTCCGAACGTGAAGAAGAAAATCGATCCGAAGATGATGAAGGGGCTGAAGGCCACCATCTTCATGGATGATATGACGATCGTTGAGGCGGATGATGCTACCCAAAAGGCATTCGACGGAGTTGAAGCCGCTTTCGTGAAAGCTTATCCGGACGGCGTGAAGCTGGAGGATATGCAGTTACCGACGGACAATTTGGATGAATTGGCAGTCATCAACTATACCAGCGGTTCTACGGGTAACCCGAAGGGCGTAATGCTGACCCATCTCAACCTGAGCGGAAACGTAGAGTTCGCTTGCCAGCGTATTCCTCATAAACCGGGCGATGCCGTTCTCTCGATGCTGCCTATTGCGCACATGTTCGGACTGATGTTCGAGTTCTTATATCAGGTATGCGATGGAGCAGAGACATATTTCCTGACGCAGGCTCCTACCCCGACGGTACTGATGAAGGCGTTTGCGCAAGTAAAACCCTTCATGATTCTCACCGTTCCTTTGGTCATTGAGAAGATCGTTAAGAAGGGTGTACTGCCGAAGATCAGCAGCCCGATGATGAAGGTGCTTTGGAAAACTCCGGGTATCAACCGCGTTATCAGAGGTAAAGTAAAAGAAGGCTTGGATAAGACCTTTGGAGGCAAACTGCGTTATCTCATTATAGGAGGCGCTGCCTTGAATGGAGAAGTTGAGCAAGTGCTCCATGACATCAAATACCAATACTGCGTAGGTTATGGTATGACCGAGTGCGCTCCGCTGATCAGTTATGAAGATTGGTGGGCATACAAGTTCCATAGCTGCGGTAAAGACCTGCCGCAATGCCATGTACGCATCGATTCCGAGGATCCGTATGGCAAAGACGGCGAGATCCAGGTAAAGGGTGTTAACGTCATGAAGGGTTACTATAAAAACGAAGAGGCAACCAAAGCGGTATTCACCGAAGACGGATGGATGCGTACGGGCGATCTCGGTGTGCTGGATAAAGAGGGTAACATCTACATCCACGGCCGTTCGAAAAATATGATCCTTGGTCCTTCCGGTCAGAATATCTATCCGGAGGAGTTGGAGGACAAACTGAACTCCATGCCCTGCGTTGTGGAATCTATCGTAGTGGATCGCGATCATAAGCTGGTAGGTCTGGTATTCCCGGATACCTCGGCTGAAGGCAAGAAATTATTAGGTACCAAGACTCTGACACAACTCATGGAGGAGAACCGCGTAGCGGTCAACAAAGACCTTCCGAATTATAGCCAGATCAGCTCTATAGAATTAGTGGCTTCGGAGTTTGAGAAAACGCCGAAACGCTCTATCAAACGTTACTTATACAAATAAGTAACACCCCACGTTATGGAGTGGTTTCCATAACGTTCTGTAAATAATAAGTGAGTAAGTATGAGATTCCTTCGGGAATCAAAGCTGGCGCGTTACTGGGAAGCAACGCGCCTGTTTTTTATATACCGTCGAATGAATTTAGATGATAACGAATAAAGGACTTACAACTCTTTTCCTTGAAGCGTATAGAATTTGTCCCCGCGCTGAATCAGCAGTTGACCGTCGCGGAAAATCTTATAGGAACCGACACCATCCTCACGAAGAGAGGTATTCTCGATTCCTTCGGGCTCACGATAGCCATCGTCCATTGGCATCTTATGCGTTATGGCATAATGCAGATACATCTCCAGCATAGTGTAACCGCACTCATGGCGGACGTTATTATCCGGCGTCGTCGGATCGCAGCCATTCGCACTCTCCCACTCGTCCGGCATACCATCCTGGTCTGTATCTGTCAGCGCAGCTACTTGCGGATAATCATAGAAACCCTCCGCATCGGTCTCCGAATCAATCACACCTTTTTTACTTGCTTTAGAACCCGTATAGGTGTAGGTATTGTCGCGCGTCTCGCGGATGATCCGGTTCTCCACATGATCTCGCGGGAAACAACCAGCGGTATCCAGCACCGTCTGATAGGCATCAGATGCACTCTGGTATTCTGAAGCTGCATAGGCATAACTATCGAAATCATATAGCCCGTAAACGACCGACGCATCTTCGTTACAATCCCACCACGGTGTTTGCGTATGAATCAAAGTATCCACCCGCGCTTGCTCTTTGGTATAGCCTTTGATGTTCACTGCAGACCAGTTATCATTCGTGGCATTCGGCTCGCCTTCAAAAATATTTCCGGCTACATACCATTGACTCGGACCTTTACTGGGATCTCCGTTACTACGTTTCTCATCTGCAACAAAGAAATACCGTGTATTCGTAGTATTAGGTCCTTTGATATAGTAGTTATTAACAAAATTGACTTCATGCCCGGAGTTACGACCGTTGTAATACTTATCGTCACATGTATTCTCGCCCCCGTGACAACCGCTGCTGCCACCGAAATAATTGAAATTCACATTGTTGATATAGTCGAGATAGACGACTCTGTCATTGTTTCGCGAGCCGTTGAAGCGACAGGAACGACCGTTGTTGTGCGCCAATAAGTTATGGTGATACGATGCCGGCGAACCTCCCCACTGGCATCCGTAGCCACGCGCTCCCTTAGGATGACCGGCGCTGTATAGCCCCTCATGCACAATACAATACTGTACGGTAAAGAAATGACCGTCAAAAGTATTCATATTCTCCTCTACTGACCATCCGAAATCGCAGTGGTCAATGATAAAATGCGAACTGTTTTCTGCGCCGAAAGCATTGGTGATGATGGTGTTTCCATTCACATCTTTTTGCCCGATACGGAAACGTATATTTCGCACGATGAAGTTCTCCGAGCCGCCCAGATTAACCTTGTTATGGGTAATGACAATACCCATGCCGGGCGCAGTCTGACCGGCGATGGTGTAGTTCTTACGGTTCACGCGCAAGTCTTTGACAAGCCGGATCTCGCCGGATACCGCAAAACACACTGTTAGCGGCGTATCAGGGTGTTGTTTTAATGCCCAGCGAAGCGAACCTACGGTACTGCCCTCGGCATCATCCGCCAAGGTCGTGACATAGACTACTTTGCCACCACGACCGCCGGAAGTGTATTTACCAAATCCCTCTGCGCCGGGAAACGCCACAAGGGTATCTGGCAAAAGGCCTGCATAGATTACTAATGAACCAAGGCAGCAAACTGCTGCCATAACGAATCGTTTGGTACGGGAGCTGTAATACATATATTTTGCTTACTTACAGGATGAATAAATTCTATTTGCCGCGCGTGGAGACAGACACCTCCATCGGGATTAGAGCGTTTCGCGCCATATTTGAGATCTCCTTTGACCGGACAACCGATAGCCGCTAACTGGCAACGTATCTGATGATGCCGTCCGGTCTCTAAGTTCACTTCCAAAAGCGTGTAGTGGTCGCCTTTAACAAGCGTCTTATAGGTCAACACTGCCAACTTAGCATTCTTATCCCTCCCTTGTGGGGAGGATTTGGAAGGGGTTGATATATAACTTTTGTTCTGCGCCTCGTTGCGTATGAGGTAGTTCTCCAGCCGCGCCTCGGGTACTTTCGGTGTACCTTGCACAATCGCCCAATAGGTCTTTCGAATCTGCTCGTGGCTCTTGAACATCTCATTGAGACGGGTGAGAGCCTTGGACGTACGGGCAAAGAGAACCACACCGCTTGTCGGACGGTCAAGCCGATGGGTCACGCCTAAGAATACCTCACCGGGCTTGTTGTACTTTTCTTTGATATAAGCCTTTACGGTCTCGCTCAGCGGAGTATCTCCGGTCTTGTCGCCCTGCACAATCTCGTTGCAGGTCTTGTTGACGGCAATAATATGGTTGTCTTCGTAGAGTACTTCCATCATTTCGTCATTTAGCGAAGCGGATCATTCCATCATTGACAACTCCGCTGCCGTACAGCTTCATAGATGAATACGCCTGCAGCGACGGAGACGTTCAGGCTCTCGATGACACCCGTCATCGGCAGACGCACTTGGTTCGTACAGAGTTTCAGGTTCTCCTCATAGATACCCTTCTCCTCACTTCCCATGACGATACAGGTAGGCACGGTCATATCTACTTCCGTATAGTTTCGATCTGTATGTTCGGTGGCAGCGACAACGCGAAGACCACTTTCTTGCAGGTAACGAAGTGCATTCTGTAGATTTTCTACTTTGCAAATAGGCAAAGAATGCAGCGCACCCGCAGATGCCTTGACCGCATCGCCGTTGATCGCCGCACTGCCTCGCGTACCTATTATCAGCGCGTGAACACCCGCGCATACGCAGGTACGTGCGATAGCTCCGAAGTTACGCACATCGGTCACGCCATCCAGCATCATTAGAAGCGGAGTCTTGCCTTCATCATAGAGGCTCTGCACAAGGCTGTCTAATGGCGTAAACTCTATCGGACTAAGGAAAGCAATCACGCCTTGGTGGTTCTTGTCTGTAAACTGGTTGAGTTTTTCTAAGGGCACTCGTTGAATCTGCGTGCCGGTGCCTTCTAACTTAATGAGTAACTCACGGCCGATAGCCGAAGACATATCCCGGCGTACCAACACTTTGTCCAGCACTTTGCCGGCATCGATAGCTTCCATCACTGCGCGGACGCCGAAGATCATTTCTTTCTCCGGCGGACGTTTGGTGTCGTACGACTTGCGAGTCGTGGGTTTTAAAGGATGATTGGTATATTGCATAATTTAGTATTTTAGCCAGTTAATAAATTCCATAGGATCGGTGGTAAACGCCATCGGCTCAGCTACTTGCGTACCATACGCATCAAGTTGGACGTAGTACGGCTGCGCATTCGAGCCGAACTGCTCGCGCTGAATGGCAGAGTTACGATCCCCTATTCCGTCGCGTTTGTCATCGACGAAAAGCTCAATGAAGACGTAGTTCTGCAGACGGGCCTTGACGGAATCGTTATCCAGGACGTATGCCTCCATCTTACGGCAGTTCACACAGCCGTAACCCGTAAAATCAATGATCACCGGTTTGCCCGTTTGCCGTGCGTACGCTAAACCCTCTTCGTAGTCATTAAAGACCTCTCTGCCCTCTATCTCCATCGGCGGCGCAAAAGCGCTGATAGCTTTCACGGGCGCGCCGCGAAGACCCGGTACCAGGTAAAACGCAAAGGCCAGGGATGGGATGATCACGATCGCACGGATGATTTTACGTGGGGTCGATACGCTCCATATATCCCATATAAGATAGATTCCTATGCCCAGGAAGCAAACGATCCATATCGCAATAAAGAGCCATCTCGGCAGTATACCCCACCCGTACGCCATGTCTGCCACGGAGAGGAACTTGAGCGAGAGCGCCAACTCAAGGAACGCCAACACCACTTTGAAACTCGTCATCCAATCGCCGGATTTCGGTGCTTGTTTGAGCCATTCAGGGAACATCGCAAACAGCGAGAACGGCAGCGCCAGCGCAATCGCAAAGCCTAACATGCCCATCGTCGGTGCTAAGAGGCTGTGTCCGGCTGCTTCCACCAGCAACGTCCCGATGATCGGTCCCGTACAAGAAAAGCTCACGATGACCAGCGTGAAAGCCATCAGCAGAATACTGAGGAAACCGCCTGTCGAACGGGCTTTGTTATCGAGCGCCGTGGACCAGCTGTCCGGCAGCGTGATCTCAAAGAGCCCGAAGAACGAGAGCGCAAAAACAACGAGTATCAGGAAGAACACGATATTCACTACCGCGTTGGTACTCAAATCATTCAACGCCGACGCTCCAAAAAGGATCGTCACCAAGAGGCCGAGCCCCACATAGAGAATAACAATGCTCAAACCGTATAGGACAGCATCTTTAAGTCCGCCGCCTTTCTTCAGGAAGAAGCTCACCGTCATCGGAATGATCGGCCACACGCAAGGCGTGAAGATAGCCAACAATCCTCCCAAGAGTCCCAGCAGGAAAATCCGGAGGAGATCGGCTACGCCTGACAGACCACTTTCGCTGACAGACCGCTCCGCTGACAGATCGTCCTTCGGACTGACAGATTCATACTCCCAGATTTCCGGAGCGGTACACATGACGTCATTGCAGGCATTGAAGCGTATCGGTGCCAAATCGGTCTTGGCGACGGTCATGGAGAAAGAATCCTTGAACTCCTGGGTAAACATAAACTCCCCCATCTCCAGAATCGACATGTGCCATCCGGGCTCCACTACGGCACGCAGCCGCACACTGTCACCCACTTCTTCGCCGCTCCATTTCACAGGTTGTACCAACTGCGCGAACAGCGGATTAAAGACCGCTGCGCTAAAAGACAAGAGACAAAAGACTAATATAGTTACTATTCGTTTCATTTGGTTGCTTTATATATCTCCGGTAAGTTACGAGCTAAGCCGTCCAAATCCAGACCATAACCGATCACAAACTCCTTGGTAATCTCCGCTCCGTAGTAATCCGGGCGGGCATCTTCGTACAGTAATTGTTCGGGCTTGAACAGCAACGCTGCGAGCGCTATCGATGCGGGTTGTTCCCGCTCAAGACGTTGTTTGAAAGCATGCATCGTCAGACCGGAATCGATGATATCTTCAATGATGATGACGTCTTTTCCGCGGATATCTGCATTGAGCGCCAACACTTCCTCCACCTTGCCGCAAGACGCCATTCCTTGATACGAACTGAGTTGCACAAACGACATCGTGCAATCCATCGGCAGGGCGCGCAGAAGGTCGGTGGCAAAGAACACAGAGCCCTTGAGCACACAGATGAAATGCGGTTGTTTGCCGGCGTAGTCAGCGGCAATCCGCTGCGCTATGTTATTCACTATTTGCGCAATCTGAGCCTTGGTAAAGAGCGGTTCAAAAGTTATACCTTGATAAGAAACAGACATAATTATAAGTGTTTGAGTTAATCTTCTCGTTTGATACAAGCGCCGATGGCATTGAGGCGGTGCTCGATATCTTCGTAGCCGCGGTCAATCTGGTCGATATGGTCTATCTTACTGGTGCCATCCGCACTCATGGCGGCAATCAGCATCGCTATACCCGCACGGATATCCGGGCTGGTCATGTTGTTTCGTTTGAGTTGGCGCTCGTGGTTATGCCCCACCACAACCGCTCTGTGCGGGTCGCAAAGAATAATCTGCGCGCCCATGTCTATCAGTTTATCGACGAAGAACAAGCGGCTTTCGAACATCTTCTGGTGAATCAAAACAGAGCCCTTCGCTTGTGTTGCCACCACTAAAAGTACAGATAACAAGTCCGGCGTCAGACCCGGCCATGGAGCATCAGCAATGGTAAGGATGGAGCCATCGAGGAACGATTCGATCTGGTAATGTTCCTGCGCAGGAATAACGAGGTCGTCGCCTTCTTCGTCAATACGGATTCCCAGACGGCGGAAGGCATCGGGGATGATGCCCAAGTCTTTGATACCTGCATTTTTGATGCGTAGTTCGGAGCCGGTGATGGCCGCCATGCCGATGAACGAGCCCACCTCAATCATATCCGGCAGGAGTTTATGTTGCGCGCCGTGAAGTTCTTTGACGCCCTCAATTGTCAGGAGGTTCGACCCCACTCCGCTGATTTTTGCGCCCATGTTATTCAGGAGCCGGCAGAGTTGCTGCACGTACGGTTCACAAGCGGCGTTGTAGATCGTGGTGGTTCCTTTTGCCAGAACCGACGCCATGATAATATTTGCCGTTCCGGTGACAGACGCTTCGTCGAGCAGCATGTACGTACCTTGAAGGTGCTTGCCCTCAAAACGGTAAGCCAGTAGTTCCTGGTCGTATTCGAACGTCGCGCCGAGGTTCACCATGCCCTGAAAATGCGTATCCAGACGCCGGCGGCCTATCTTGTCTCCGCCGGGCTTGGCGTATGTCACTTCGCCTAATCGCGCCAAAAGCGGACCAATCAACATAACCGAACCGCGAAGTTTGTTGCATTTCTTGAGGAAATCCGCACTCCTAAGATAAGCCGTGTCGAGGTTTGCCGCCGTGAAGGCAAATTTGCCTTTCGCCAACTTCTCCACGGTCACGCCTATCGAACCGAGCAGGTCGATGAGGTTATTGACGTCCAGGATATTCGGCAGGTTGTCGATTACGACCGTCTCTTTGGTCAGGAGCACGGCACAAAGGACTTGCAACGCCTCGTTTTTTGCGCCTTGCGGGGTGATAGAACCATGGAGTTTATGTCCGCCTTCGACGATAAATGATGCCATTTATGAATTAAAAATTAAAAATTACGAATTAAAAATTATATGTAGTTTACCTCCGGGTGAATATCGATGCCGAATTTCTCTTTGACGCTCGCGCTGACTTGCGCTGCAAGGGCGATGATTTCGTCCGGCGTGGCGTGGTTGGCGTTGACGATGACCAGCGGTTGTTTGGGCCACACCTGCGCGCCGCCAAGCGTCTTTCCTTTCCATCCGCATTGCTCGATCAGCCACGCAGCAGGAATCTTCACACCTTGAGGGGAAGGGAAATTAGGCATGTCGGGATAGAGTTTGAGGAGTTCATTTGCTTTCTCTTCGGGCACGAAAGGATTCATGAAGAACGAACCCGCGGAACCCACTTCGCCGACCGTCGGCAGCTTCGCCATGCGGGTCTGGATGATCTCCTCGCGGGTCTTGGTCGCGTCACCGGGTTTTACTTTATAGACCACCGACGTGACGATATATCTGCCTTTGAGCTCATGCTTGAAAGCGCTGTCGCGATAACCGAACCGGCATTCCTCATTGCTGAACACGCGCTCCTCCAAGGTCTCGACATCTAATGTATTCACCCGCAGGATCACATCTTTCGCTTCCACGCCGTACGCGCCGACGTTCTGTACCGCCGAGGCACCCACTTCGCCGGGAATGAGACTCAGTTTCTCCAATCCGCTATAGCCCATATCGGTCAGTTGGGCAATCATATCGTCGAGCCGCAAACCATTCTGCGCCTCGACTGTCTCGTCGTCCAAGAACCGCGCACGAGCCATCCCGGAATGCAGGATCACGCCGTCAAAATCTTTCGTAAAGAGCAGATTTGATCCCTGCCCGATATGCAAAATTCGTTCGCCCTTATGCATTTTTAGCGCCT
This sequence comes from uncultured Bacteroidales bacterium, assembly GCA_946616535.1. Next base: position 98,036 of record CAMOJA010000003.1, read on the forward strand.
CGCGCAATTCGTCCAGCGAGTAGTACTCGATGAACAGTTTTGCTTTAGCGTCGATGCCGAAGGTGTTATACGGCAGAAGGGATATATTAGATACAACACGCATCGCTCGGCATTCTCCAATCGCCCCTTGGGGACAGTGAAACATTTACTACTTTCGGTCCGTCGGGCATCGCGGAACGCTTGAACTGCTGCGTACAGAAACGCCGCATAAAGGTGTTGAGCCATTTCTCGATGGTCGCCTCGTCATATTGGTCTTCAAAGGCCTGGCACGCCATGTATTTGATTTTCTCGCGGGTGAAACCGAATCGCATGAAATAGTACAGGAAGAAATCATGCAGCTCGTACGGCCCCACTTTATCCTCGGTCTTCTGCGCGATCTCTCCGTTCTCGTCGGTGGGCAGCAGTTCCGGAGAAACCGGTGTCTCTACCACGTCGAGCAGGATAGAACGCAGCGGTTCGCCGTAGAGATTCTCTGCCGCATATCTGACCAGATACTTCACCAGCGTCTTCGGGATACCTGCATTGATGCCGTACATCGACATCTGATCGCCGTTGTAGGTACACCATCCGAGTGCTAACTCGCTCAGATCGCCTGTCCCGACCACAATGCCGTTCAGTTCGTTCGCCAGATCCATGAGGATCATCGTCCGCACACGCGCTTGCGCATTCTCGTACGTCGCGTCGCGTACGTCCATGTCGTGACCTATGTCATTCAGATGCTGCGTCGTCACCTCGCAGATGGATATCTCGCGGTGGGTGATTCCGAGTTCTTCCATGAGTTGCAACGCGTTCTGGTAGGTCCTGTCCGAAGTGCCGAATCCCGGCATCGTGACGCCCACAACGCGGCTGCGGTCATAGCCCAGCAGATCGGCTGTCTGCACGCAAACCAACAACGCTAACGTACTGTCCAGACCGCCGGAGATACCGATTACCACGGTCTCGGAGCGGGTATGTTCCCATCGCCGCGCAAGGGCAGATGTCTGTATAGAGAACACGTCCATGCAGTACTGGTCTTCCTTGTCTTTCTTGGGCAAGAAGGGTGACGGCGAGAAGGTGCGATGGATCGGTTCGGTAATATCTTCCTCCCGCTCGATAGGCGCCACGTTGATATGGCGGTAATGGCCGGCTTTGTCCTTCGTGAAGTTCGTATTACGCTGCCTGTCGGTACGCAAACGCTCGATATCGATCTCTTGAATAATCATCGTGTTCTCGCGTTGGAACCGTTCGCCCGTGGTCAGGATATCACCGTTCTCCGCGATATACGTACTACCGGAGAACACGACATCGGTCGTCGATTCGCCCACGCCCGAAGAGGTATAGACATAGCCGCAGTGGACGCGTGCCGACTGCTGTTTGATCATCTGTTTGCGGAAGATATGTTTGCCGATGATGCAGTTTGAGGAGGAGAGGTTGAAGATGATCTCGGCTCCCTGGATAGCCAGCTGAGTGGATGGCGGCAGCGGAGACCAGAGGTCCTCACATATCTCGATTCCAAACGTATAATTGCGGGTACAGAACAACAGATCCGTTCCAAACGGCACTTCCCCGCTCCATATCTCTATCTTCGGGATCCTCGGAGCAATGCCGCCCGGCGTATATTCGCGTGCCGCACGGCCCGAAGTGAACCACCGCTTCTCGTAGAACTCGCCCGTGTTCGGCAGATTCACCTTCGGCACAACGCCCATCACCTCGCCGTCTGTCATCACAAAAGCGCAGTTGAACAGGTCGTTATCCACCGGCAGCGGCGCGCCCACTAACACGATGATCGCTTTGCCGCGGGTGTAGTCGCATATTGCTTCCAGCTCCCGCATGCAGCTCTGTTGCAGCTGTTGCGTGAAGAACAAATCCGCGCAGGTATAGCCCGTCACCGTCAGTTCCGGAAAACAGATCACCTCCACTCCCTGCTCTATCGCCTCGTCAATCTGAACTTTCACCTGCTCCGCATTGTAGCGGCAATCCGCCACGCGCATCGTCGGCACAGCGGCCGCCACACGCACAAATCCAAAATTGCTGTTCATAAATTCATTTATACATTTTTAGCGCACAAAGATACAACTTTTTTTGCACATATCAAAATTTTTTTGTAATTTTGCGCCATATTTTGATAGAAATGAAGACTTTGGTATTCATATTAGCTCTTGTAAGCACGTTTATAGGCCGTGTGGTGGACCAGAACGGCGAACCTATTCCGTACGCTACGGTCTATCCGGAGATTGCGCCGGAATGGGGCACGGCGACCAATAATGACGGTTTTTTCCGCTTTGAGGCGAACCTCACCAAAGACAGCCGCATCATCGTCTCTTGTATCGGCTATGAGAAGAAAACAGTCTTAGCGGAAAGTCTGTATTCTGTCAGTCCGGAGGACGGTCTGTATTCTGTAATCTTAAAAGAGCAGCCTATCGCCCTTGAGGAGACCGTCGTCGCCGCCAAGAAAAGCAAACAACGCAACAAACGCAAACAGATGGCGGAGCTCCTGCACGCCGTTTATGTGAAGCTCGAGGAGCAGTTCCCCGATGATAACGCGCAATACCAGGTCGTCAGCGACGTCCGGATGCTTTCCGACGGCAGCACTTGGGGTATGGAGCAGATGATTGCCAATATCGTCGTCCTGCCCGAACGAGCCAAAGAAGGACGAGACTCCGTGCAGTTTCAGGGACGTTTCTGCAAACGCTTCTTCGATGCCCGCAAACGCGCGCAAGCAGATTCTATCCTTGCCTCTGACGCCCTTGAGCGCATGGAGCAGAAAGCGGCTCCGAAAGGTCATCCTGCCAATATGTTACGCAGGGCGGCAAACGCCGTAGATAGCGGCGTCGTGGTGCATCGCGCGCTTTTTGGTATCGGAAACATGCGCTATGATTTTGAGCAAGCGATGACCGATACCAGGCATTGGACCGTTTCCAACGAGTCCGAGGGCGAGACAGTCCTCACCCACACACAGTCGGTCAGCCGGTACTTAGGATGCTTCAAGATGACGTTCAAACGCCATTATATAGTGGATTCGCGCACGTACGAGGTGCGCCGTTTCTCCGAGCACGCGGAGGTCAAGGTCTTCATTCCGTTTGGCATCAAACTCAATGCCGACCAACTGCAGATGCTCAATCTGGTCAACATGAGCGAGAACTCCATCGAGAAATTCCGCCTCAAACGTCTCCGCGGCTCCGTCGATCTCAACACTATCTACCAACGCCGTCCCGTTACTTCCGTCTCTTCCGCTTCTTCCGCCTCTTCCGCTGAGCGTGTTTACATTCTCGAGAAGAACATGATCTGCGACGCGCATATCTTAGGTTCCAAGAAGGCGGAGATCCCCTTGATTATCAAAGCCACGCAGCGTGTTACGGACCTCAAGACAGAGAACGTCAAACCCCTCTCTCCGTCCCAAATCACCCGTCGCGTCCGCCGCGAGATCGTCGAGATCTATTGATGTCAGGCTTCCCCGTCCGTAATGGGTACGTGATGGGTAGTACAATGACTAACGAATATCCAACGAATAACTAACTTATCACTAACGATTGGACTTTTTTAGGGCCGGATGTCGGATACCATCCGACGCAATAAACGAAAGAAAAAAAATGACATGACACTTTTGACACTTTGACACTTTCTATCTTTTTGATAGCTTTGCGTAGTATCTATAATATCAAAATGCTAGGAAGCGAATAAAAATCGCACGCATTTTTTGACATTATGAAAGAAAGTGTCAAAAGTGTCAAAGTGTCAGTGCAAATTTTTATACAACCGGCATCCGATGCCGGGGAAAAGAAGAAAAGGCGGGATTCAATCCCGCGGAACTACCAAGAAAGAAGAACCTGAGAAAGAAAAAAACTGCCTGCTCGGATTGTTGAGCAGGCAGGAGTTCCGATAGATCGAGTTATCGGGTTATCGAGAAAACGAATCTTAATCGCCCATATATGGTCGATGCTATCTTAATTCCTGTCCCGTGATGGTATATTCCTTCTCCCCGCGGAGTAAAAAAATGCACTGGCGAAAGTGGCGATATTGGCGATATCGCCAAAATTGTCAATATCGCCATGCAAATTTTCATATGGGGCTGACGCTCCTTGTCGGGGATGTAATCTTAAGCGCGCATAGATGCGCGAGCATAGACGCTAAAAAGGGGCTCGCGGGAGTAGCCGCGAGAGTTAGACCGGAGTGAGAAGCTTGTATCTTTTTTGCTCTATTTTTTGAGAAAAAGATACAAGCTATAAAGAAAAAGATACAAGTGGTAAAAAGATGGACAAAGAAAAAACTGCCTGCTCGGATTGTTGAGCAGGCAGGAGTTCCGAAAGATCGAGTTATCGGGTTATCGAGAAAACGAATCTTAATCGCCCATATATGGTCGATGCTATCTTAATTCTTGCCCCGTTACGGTATATTCCTTCTCCCTAACTTCAGCGCAACGTCAGCGCAAGGTCTGCTGATTTATGACCATTTGAAACGATGTTGAAACGAGGTTGACAGGTATTTGCACAGTATTATGACGTTCACGATGCGTAATAATCGTGCCCATTGGAGCCAAGAACGACATGCGAACGAGAATGGAAGCGAAATAGAAGCCATATTTTTATACAAGCGGCTAAAATGGAAGAGGATATTTTAAGTCGCAATTCATAGCAACCGTCTCTCTTTGCACATCCGAGAAACGACCTCGGAATAATGATCGGTGTCAGCTATATAGGTGGTCATGAGATAAAATCCACTACAAAGGTACGAAAAATAATTGATATATGCAAGAGTGTTTCCTATTTTTGTGGTATTTTACTTGTGACTTTTGTGGCATTTTACTTCCTGTCACACTATCTTATCTACATTTTATTTGTAAGCTTTGCCTTCTAGTAAAAGTTGGTGCTCTTTTTCAAGGGACTCAGGAGTGTTGCACATAAAATCCATTAATGTGAGGGACATTAAGAATTCTGCGGCTGCGTCAGAACATCCGAAATACTCTTTTGCACATTCTGTGCGGTTCTTCCGCAGGATTATTTCCTTGCTAAAATAATTCCAAACCTCTTTGTCCAAAAGTTTTACTTTGATTTCATGCACTTCCATACGAAGTGCCACTTCTTCCTTCGTCAAACTCTTTGGTATGACGATGTTGTTTTTCTGTTTTGTCATAGGCCAATATAATTTGATTATCCGTTTGTTGGGGTTTCATCTCCCGGCCACACAAAATCAAGTGCTCCTTTCATTGGGATCCCAGATAGAGTTATGAGGATTTCATTAACTTCTCTACGTCTTAATGAACTCAATTCATGCTGTAATAATTCCACCCCGAATAATTCTGCAACCTGATTACAAAAGTCATCAAACTCTGGTTGAGTTATTCTATTCTTCACATAGAAAAGACCGGAAATATCGATAGATCCTCCCTCTTTGGCTAACTGGCTAATACGTTCGGTTTTGGCAGATTTAATGCGCTCTAACGCAATGTCTTTCCAGTTGGCGATTTCGTCCTGCTTAAAATTTATAACTCCTAATGCCCAATCTGCATCATCCAATGCAGCGTCGCCTAAAATAATCCAATTCTTAACCATAATAGTACGATTTTTAGTTTTCGGGTGCAAAGGTACTACATGGGGCAGACAAAAAGTGTCCGATGGGCATAAAAAAACGCATCAATGTGCGTTTTTTTCGTAATTTCCAAGTATCTGGCGAATTATGCCATGAAGTTCATCGCGGACGGAGGATGGAGAGAGGACTTCCAGTTTCTCACGGTGCCAGAGGAGTTGCTGATAGAAGTTATAGCACGGAACAAGATCAATTTCGAAATCCGTCCACTCGTCGGTTCGTTCTATCTCTCGTTGCGATTCATGGATAGGCAATGCGCGAACGTAGTCGGCTTGCGTGCCATAAACGCGAATACGAATGGTAACGGGCACTTGTTCGTCGCTGTGGTTGATGCCAAAACTGCCTTTGAAATAGTCCTGCACGGAGATATTGGAGGACGGTTGCATTTCGTGCTCCGTAAGGGCTATGTTCTCCATGCGTTCCAGCGCGAAGACCGATTGTCCGTGGTGACGGTTGTCCGGCTCTGCCACCAGATACCAGCGCCTTTCCCATGTGCGCAAGAAATAAGGGATTGCCACCAAGCGTTTCTTGGTCTGCTTGTTGAACGACCAATAGTCAAACTCAATGCCTTTGCCTGCGTCGATGGCTTCCAGAACAGGCTGCACGTTCACAATGCCGGTTGGAGAATCGGTAAGCATGATCCGGTCGCGGTGCTTGATAGCCAACTCGGACATGCCTTCGATATGAAATGCCGAAAGCAGATACTCATAGAGCGATTGATTGCCTTTGTTGTAGTCGTTCTTAATCAGGTAGTATTTCTGCGTGGCGGCATTGTACTCAATGTAGCAGGGGAAATTGAGCAGAATATAGTCCTTGTACCGCAAGAACGTGCGCGACTGTATATCGCTTTCGTACTGCGACGAATAGCGGTAATGTTCATTGATCTCTTTGAGCGTCATCGGTCCTCTGCGTTCAAGCAGGTCGATGAGATATAGGCATTTCTGAAGTTTGGACATAAGTGATTAGAGTAGGAAAGATGCTATTAAACAAGCGACAAGAACGGCAGTTGAAATTCCATAGGCTATCCAAAGGCGAGTGAGCTTTTTTTCTACTTCTTCTTTAGTATATACATCGTTTGTTTTTGCATAGGAGGATAGTTCATTAGCATTGGCCTTCTTATTTAATTGTTCTTGTAAATTGGTTAACTCGTTAGCATCGGCTTTCTTGGTGATGTCTTCTTCTAACACACTTACTTTACTAGATAGATTATCCAATATCTCAAGTTTTTCAGTGCTATCAGCCAGTTCATTTTGAACCTTGCCTATGCTTTCGCCTATTGAATTTATTTTTGAAGATATTTCATTAAATTCTCCTTTTAACTGGTTATCTTGAACTTGTATCTTTTCAAAATCATTTTTTAGATTATCATAGTCTTTTCTTAACGTAGCTATCCTATCTCTAAGTATATACCCACGTTTGAATGAACTATCCAAGAGACTATAAATTTGTTCTTCAGAAAGACCTTGCTCTTTAAAGATGTCACTAAGTACACATTTTAATTCATTAGCATCAATGCTTTGCTCCTCAATCAACGAATATAATTCATTCTCTAAATGCGAAATGACTTTTATTACTTCAATAAAATCATACAACCGAACATTCAGACGTGCTATGGCATTTTTTATGCTCATAACATTCTGATTGTTTTGTTTAATCATATTACTTAGCGTAGCTTTCTCATCGATTCGTTCCACAAAGAATGTCTTTTTCTTTTGGATTATCTTCTGCTCTGACACAGCGCCTGTCGATTCTTCTAACAAAACTTTGTCATCTTCCAGCGTCTCTTGAAGAGCTTTCATCTTCGCAGGAAAATCAATTTTGTCTAATAGCAATCTAATTTCCATCTGTCGTTTTGATGGATTAGAAATGATTAACTCTTCCTTATGGGAAGGTACAATAGATACATTAGAATTCTTCATCGCGTATTTGTTTATTTAAATTTGTAAATTTCTCTCGTCTTTCTATTTTATCTTGCACATGTTGAGATAATTCTGTTTGGAAAATACGACCAGCTCGTAAATTCGCTATCACTCTTTCTCGTGCAAGCATAATTTGAGCAATGTCCATGTCAATGAATCCATAGGCTTTAAGAAATTCTATATCTGTCCTCATTGTATCAACACCTATTTTCAAAGTATAGATATTTGATAATTGAGACTGCTTTTGCAATAGTTGTATTTCTGCCTTGTTGCTCTTATAAGCAGCTTTCATGTTATCAAACAACATTAATACGACAGCTGACATAATGCCAGCAAATAATCCGGATAAACATTCTGCCACAAAAGGAGCAAATGGGAAACCAATAGCTATTAAACCTTGTTCTAACAATTCATTGAGTGAAAAGCCCAAAACACCTACAGCTCCAGCCGATAATATTTTAGCAGCCTCGAATATTCGCTCTTGCCATGAATATTGTTTGCTACAAATTATTTTGAAAGCACTTTTTATGGATCCCCACATTTGTCTCACAACCTTAAAAATTTTCTTGAATACGCCAAGGAAATAGTCGTTTAACATAGTAAGGAATTCATTTAGCAGACTTTTTACCCCACCACTAAATATTTTTTTCAAGTCATTCTTAAATTTTGCCAAAAACTTTTGCCAGCTGTTATTGAGAATACGTTTCATTCGTTGGACGAACTTTTCTTCACTTTGTTGATGGAATTCGTTATATGTTTCCTTACTAACAGTGGCTATACAGAACTTCATCATATCTTTAACAACCGCCATACCAAAACCATTAACGGCGCGGATGGTGTGCTGTTTCGCTTCATGCTTTACATATGCTATTTTTTCCTGAACGACAGCTCGGTCTAATTGTTCTTTGGATATCTCGCCTGTTAAAAATTTATTTATTTGAGAACAATAACCGGAGTGAGATGCACGATCATGTACATCTGTTGGTACTAATATCATCCCATCTGGACTTTCATGAATTGTTAAATGATTTTTATTAATCCATTGCTTTGCATGAGATATATTTTTAAACCCATATTCCACTACTAATGCCTCATAATACTTATGGAAATTATTATTTCTTATCCAAGTTTCACGAGCCTTATTACTCATTTCGCCTTTGCTTTGAATCCTTTGTTGATATTTTTCTTGAATATCACCTATAGAATCCATCGGAACAACAATGCCGATTCTATACCCTTTTAAACCGCTAAGTGATTCTGAATTAACGACAGAATCTTGTTTATATTTTACTTTCTTTTTTGAATCTTCTTTAGGTAAAGAAAGTCCTGTAATACTTTTTGTGCGTTGTTTGTATGCTTCTTTATGCATCTCAAATTTTTGGGCACCTTCTTTACTCATTCCTTCTGTAGAATTGGCAGAATCATTATCAAACGGAGTATTTGATGCTTCTGCCATTGTGCGTGGATTAATACATTTTTGCTTCCTTTCTATTAATTTATTGTCCAACTTGGATACATCTTGAGAATTTTTCATCTTATCAAATGTATCCCCTGTGTCTGTCATCGCGTCAATATAATCTTCAGCTCCTTTTTTGACTGCTGATAACAAATCGCTAATAAAATCTTTTTTCTCAATCTGACTCTCAGTTTCAATTATTTCGCGAAGTATATTCTCTTCTTCTTGAGATAATTGATTTTCAACCTTATTCAGTTCATCCTCAAATGGTAATTCTACATCTGAAAGAAACCGAATGGGACGAGCATCATTACAACAATCCATAATAAATAATTATTTTTGTTATTACTTCACTCTTTTTATTCAGTGATAATACTATATATTTTCAATCGTAAATGCAGAATTACGGAAAAAACGCAGAGTGCATTTCCTTTGTCGCAAACAAGGCTCTGGTAAACCCTATTATGCTCCAAAACGCTTGCAAAGATACAACAAATTTTTGAATCTACCAAATATTGGAGCATTATTTCTCAATTTTTTACAAATTTTCTATATTCTCGCGAATGAGCGTGCGGTAATTGGCAGAGGATTTCCAACGGTCAATTTCATAAGCACGCTGACAGTCCTGCGGATGAGAGTAAAACATTTCGCGGCAAGCCTGTTGCACACGGTCAAAGAAAGAAGCATTCTTCATTTCGTAATATCTTTTGCCTTGTTCAACTAACTGATACGGGTTGCCCTGTATTTCAGACAAGCCGCTGGTGAGTTTGAGGAGTGCAGACTGAAAGACCTGTTCCCCGACAACAGTTGCCGCGCATCGGTCAGCTGAGTATTCACTCATGCGGTTCCAATACTGCAAGGCGCAATAGGCAGGAAAAGCAAGCGAGCCGGTTATCACTTGTGCCGCTTTGCCCATATCTTCGATGATATGCAGGACGGTCATGTAGAGCGTGTGGCGGCAAAGGATATGTCCGCACTCATGCGCCATTATACTTTTGAGTTCGGGCAAGGTGAGCCGTTCCACCAACGAACTGCTCAAGGCGACAAAAATACGCGTGTCGCCATACGTATAAGCGTTCATCACAGGGTCATTGTAGATGTATAACTCCGGTTCGTCGATGCTGACGCAGTTAACGACTTCCAGAAAAGCGGTATATACTTTCGGCAAGTTATCCGGCGAGACACGAAGCATCGTACCGAGGTTCTCTCCGTGCATGATACGTTCGTCTCCAACCTGCATGAAGTACTTGATCAGCGTATTGAATCCGCGTGCTTGTTTGAGCACCTGCAATGCTTTCGCATCGGCAGGGTGCATAATCTGACGTGCTTTCATGCAACACTCCTTTCTTTTTCAAAACGATTAAGACGCATGTATGCCACTTGCAGCACGGCAGGGACACAAACGCGGTAAGCCGGTGAGGTGATGTCATAGACCGTCCAAGCCCCCAAAGCAATCCATCCGATAGGACCTAAAGCGCCACCCACGGCACGCGTGGCGGTTTCTATTCCGGCAGTTGCTACGCCACGGATAGTGATGATCTCTACTATATATTGAATGACGCGGGCGGCTATGCGTGTGAGTATAGGCCTGCTTGTGCGTATAGCCATGAGTAACGCGGCTGTTAACGCCTGACGAGTAAGTGTTTTATCGGGGATGCCGTTTTCGTTAGCAAGCAGCCTCAGTTCGCGCTCAGACATCTTGTTCAGCGTGTCTTGGCAAAGCGTGGTGAGCAAGTTGTGCTCCATCTTTGCGACACTATCTTGTTCCATGGTTCTCACATCCATCTGCTTGCAGACACGGCGAAGCACGGTTTGGTACGAATCCGGTTCGTTATGCCAAAAGGTAGAGAGAGTATTAGAACCATATTTCAGCAATTCGTTGCTGATCTGCGGAACGAGAAACAACATATCTTCCGGATAGTTGCGGTTGTACTCGTCGGTAGCGGTGAGTTGTTCCGTGATACGGATGTTACCCAAACGGTCATGCGTTAGGATGTCGCAAAGCACTCTTAAATCCTCATTTTCACAGGAAGAAAGAAACCGTAAATCTTTGTCTGTTGTCATAATTTTGCCCTTTCATTTTTAATTTCGGCGGCAAAATTACTACACAAGACGGACAAAATGTGTCCGAGGTACTAAAAAATCTGCATTTTTATAGAAACAAAAGACAGAGTAGCGTCTCCGAAACTCTGTATATAAAATATGTCACCGCTTTTTACGTTGTCGATGCCTGCGAATGAAACAAACGGCATATCATGCCGGACAATGGACGAAAGAAGAAAGAAATATGCAAATAAATCTATGTGTTTTTTTCTAAAAAAACGTAAAAAATAATCAGACTCTTGCGTATGTCAAAAAAAAGCAGTACCTTTGCATCGTTTTTCGGAAAGTAGCGAAAACATCTCGCGGTGTTAGCACATCGGTAGTGCATCGGCTTCCCAAGCCGAGGAGGCGGGTTCGATTCCCGTACACCGCTCATCGCGCGCAAGCGCGATAACGGGCGTGGACAAGCAGATCGGTCTATCGCTGCGGAGAGAAAGAAAAGCACACGTGCTTTAATCTCATCGGCAGAGGAAAGTCCGGGCAGCACAGAGCACCACAGCGGTTAACGGCCGTCAGGCAGAAATGTTTGGTCACTGCTACAGAGACGAGTCGCGGAGCGGCTCCAAAAGGAGTAAGCGAAGCGGGTGAAACGAGCACACTGTGGGCTGCAATTCCAAGTAAACCGGCGTTTGAGCGCTGCTCGCGTGAGTCGGAGGGTAGGAAGCGAGAGAAGCACGTGGTAACACGCGACTCGAGATTAATGATAGACGCCCGAAAGGGTACAGAACCCGGCTTATAGATCTGCTACGCGTTCGGCAAATGGATCGCAAAAACGATACCGCTCCGCTAAATCGTAGGTGCGACCATTGCCTCCGCTCTCCCCACCGGGTGCACTCCGTTAGCGCCCGTCGGGGACCCCAATAATTAATAGGACCATGAAGAAAGTAAAATTCTCCGATATTATACATTTTATACGCTACGACATGTGGCGGAGGACAGAGACGGAGTTTGACGGTTTCTTCCAGAGATTAGGCTACGCCATCATCCGTACGATCGTTCTGGTAGTACGCGGCTTCAACAACAAGAACCTCAACGACAAAGCCAAATCCCTTACCTACTCTCTTATCTTCGCCATCGTTCCGATCTTGGCGATGATTGTTGCGGTAGCGAAAGGTTTTGGTGTGGCGGACGTGATTGAGACGCAACTCAACAAATCGTTCTTAGGCGAGACAGGTATGGTACCGACGATCATGGAGATGGTCGACCGATACTTAGAGACCGCACAGGACGGCTTATTCATCGGTATCGGCATCCTGATCTTGTTATGGGCGGTATATTCGTTCTTCCAGTCCGTGGAGTCGGCATTTAACCAGATATGGAACGTCCGGAAATCGCGTTCTATCCTCCGGCAAATCACCACGTATATCGCGATTGTTGTACTCATTCCGGTACTGATCGTTTGTTCCGCGGGTATCAATATTTTTCTGCACACCACGGTAGAAAGCTCCTTACACATAGAGGCACTCCATCATTTCTTCCACACCAGCGGAGTGCAGTTCTTGCAGTTTGTGATCGTATGGCTGTTCTTTATCACAATGTATGTCGCGATCCCGAACACCAAAGTGCGGTTCATCAGTGCTCTTATTCCCGGTATTATCATGGGCACTCTTTTCCAGTTGTTACAGATGCTTTCGGTCTATCTGATCGCCATGCTGAGCCGCACGAGCATCGTGTATGGCGCGTTTGCAACATTGCCGATTTTAATGACCATGCTGCAATACACGAGTCTCTTGATTCTCATCGGCGCAGAGATGTCTTTTGCGATCCAGAATAACGAAGAGTTTGAGTACGAGCAGGACCTGAATAATATGTCCCGGCGGTACAAAGACTTCGTTATGCTCTACCTGCTATCCGTTATTATTCGCCGCTTCGAAGCAGACGAAGCACCTTTGACGGCGCATGAGTTGGCTATTCGCGACAATCTGCCAATCCGATTAGTCAACAGTCTGCTCACGCGTATGGTGGACACAGGCGTGCTGCGCGAGGTATATACAGAAGGTGAGGAAGACAAGACCTACCAGCCGGCGCTGGACAGTCATAAGATCAGCGTGGGCATGGTTATCAAACGCATCGAGGCGCAAGGAACCGAGGAGTTCCTGCAAGCGCCGACGGCGGAGATGAAAGCCTTCTGGAGCGCTTATCTGAAACTGAAAGACAACCACACTCCATTGGACAATATCTATATAAACGAACTATAAGTACGTATGAAAACCAAATTCTTCTTTCTGGCAGCCCTGCTGCTGAGTGCTCAGATGGCGTTCTCTGCGCCGAAGATCGAGCAGGTAGAACCGCTTTGTTGGTGGACGGAAATGCGGACTCCGTTGACCGTCATGTTCCATGGTCAGGACCTGAAGGACGCCGAAGTGAGCGTGCAACAGGTAGCGGCCGGCAAAGTCGTTCGCGGCGCATGTAACGGATTAGTGCCTCGCAGCCAACACAATGCCGAGAGCCCCAATTATCTGTTTGTGGATTTTGGCGTTTTCCAGCCGGGCACCTATCGTATCACCCTCAAGAAAGGCAACAAGAAAGCCACGTATGACTACATCATCGGCACGCGTCGTGAAGGCAGCCGCGAGCGTAAGAGTTTTGATGCCGGCGATGTCGTTTACCTGATCATGAGCGACCGCTTCGTAGATGGCGATCCCAGCAATAACAGCACTCCCGACACCCGCGAGAAAGCCGACAAGAAGAACCCGAACGGACGTTTCGGCGGCGATATACAAGGTATCATCAATTCGCTCGACCATATCGAGAAATTAGGTTGTACCGCTATCTGGCCGACGCCGATGTTAGGCGATGACGAAGAGGCCTGGAGTTACCACGGCTACGCTTGCTCGGACTACTACCATATCGACCCGCGCTACGGTTCTAACTCGCTGTATGCACAGATGGTACAAGAGGCGCATAAGAAGGGCCTGAAGGTTCTGATGGACATGGTACCGAACCACTGTGGAGGCTCGCACTGGTGGATGAAAGATCTGCCCTACCGGAACTGGATCAATCAGTTCCCGCAGTTCACCAACACGAACAACTGCTTCACCGCCAACTACGACATCAACGCGTCTCAATACGACCGGAACCTGAGTAACCGCGGATGGTTTGACCACCCGATGCCGGATATGAATTTAGAGAACCCGGACCTGCTGAAATACTTCCAGCAATGGGCCATCTGGTGGATCGAGTACGCCGATCTGGACGGTCTGCGCGTGGATACCTATCCGTATATCGAGAAGATCCCCGGTAGCAAATGGCTGAAAGCCATCCGCGAAGAGTATCCGGGTATCAATATCGTCGGTGAGTGCTGGACCAGACCGGCTCCGGCTGTAGCTTACTGGCAAAGCGGAGCGAAGAACTTCGACGGCTTTGATTCGAACCTGCCGACCGTAATGGACTTCCCGACCGAAGAAGCTATCCGTCAGGCGCTGGAGAACGACGGTAACTACTGGGGCGGCGGTCTGACAAAGGTATATGACGCGCTCACGATGGACTACATGTATGCGGATGTGAACAAGCTGTTCACCTTCCTCGGCAACCATGATATGAGCCGAATCCGCGATGCAGTCAAAGATAGAGACATCCGCCGCGTGAAGTTAGCTTACGTGCTGCTCGCCACCATGCGCGGTATCCCGCAAGTACTGTACGGCGATGAGTATGCCATGATCTCGTCCAACAAAGAGAACCCGAGCGACCACTCGTACCTGCGTATGCCGCTGCCGCAAGAAGGCGAATTGAATGCAGAGATGACAGATATGTTCGAGTTCCAAAGCCAACTCTTCCAATGGAGAAAGAAAGAGCCGGTGCTCCATGAGGGCAAGACCATGCATTTCCTCTCGCGTAATAACACCTATGCCTTCTTCCGCTACAACGATAAAGAGGCTGTCTTCGTCTTTGCCAATGCCTCAGAGAAGTCATGCACCGTGCCCGTAGCCAATTATCAGGAGATCCTGAGCCATTATAACCCGATGGGCAAAGATCCGCTGACAGGCAAGAAAGTGGACATGAGCAAGAGCCTTCTTGTTCCCGGGCTGAGTACCATCATCGTTAAGTTAACAAGATAAGGGATGAACGAGTTAACGAATGAACGAAAGAACAAAGTGTGCCCACGATGCGGGGCACATTTTGTTTGCACCCACGATGCGTTCTGCCAATGTGTGGGGGTGCGACTCAACGAAAAAGCGCGCGAGTATCTTCGCGCGCATTATTCGGATTGTCTCTGCAGGGGGTGTCTGGAGGATATCTCTAGTTTCCTAGAATCATAGAATCCTAGTACAACCTGTTAGCAAAATGCAAAGTAGAATCGGGGGCGTTATTCAGGATATGAATGACGTCCTCTAACATTTCCTCGGGGTGCACTACCCCACGCTCCCAGAAGTTATTCTGTCCACCGTCCAGCCGCTGCTTACGCCAGTTATAGACGCGGCCGGACTGATAGGCCTTGAACCAGGTGTGTTTCTCGTCTATCTTTGCGAGTTCCGCTAAAGTGTTTCCTCCGGCGCCAACCCATACATCCGCGTCGTGGAAATAATGGATCGTCTCCTCCACCGTCAAGGGGATGGATGTCTCGCGCTCATCATTGTAGAAGGGATAATCTGCCCCTGCATCCTTGAAGAGGTACGCCAGATAGTTCTTTCCGGAAGGTACATACCAGGTTCCGCGGAAATTATTGCCGGACATGATAGAGACCGGCTTCGCCTGACAGACCGTTTCGCCTGACAGACTGAGGTACTTTTTCTCTACTTCATGGAAGATGGAGTCCGCTTGGGGCAGTTTGCCGACGAGCGCCCCGATGACGCGAATCCATTCTGCACGCGCCAGAGGAGAGTGTTCCTGCCACTCGTTAATGAAGATGATCGGTACTCCTAATTTCTCCAGCCGCATGGCTTCGAGGTTATCGTACTGGCCGTAATTGACCGCCAGAAGGATGTCTAATCCCGCTTGCAGAACCCGCTCGGCAGAAGGTTTCATCGAGTCGCCGAGATCAATCTCCGTGCCTTTGACAGGCGTGTAGATGAGTTCGGGATTGCAGACAGCAGCCAGACAATCGATAGCGTCCAGGGCATAAAGGAATCCCACCTGCACGGTACTCATCGTCCCGATACGTTGCAAAGGACGGGTGATCTCCAGTTTTTGGTATGGCTGAAAGACCTCCACGAAGACCGACGAGTCCGTCTCGGTGAGCGAAAATCCCTCGGCGTATTTATTGCTCGCGGGCACACTCCCCTGCTCCGCAGGCTGCTTAGCGCAGCCCGGAAGCAGAAGAGATAAAATCACCCCGACAGAAAGAACCAACAGAAGCCTTACGTATGCGTTGACCGTCGGTTGACCGTCGGTTGACCGTCGGTATTGAACCGTATTTGGATAGAGATCAGACATTATTTTGCGCCGAGATCATCAAATGCAAAATATGCCGGTGTGGTCATGCCGATTGAGTTCTTCTTGGAACTTGCCAAGCTGAACGTGATAGCATCTACTTTACCCAGTGAACTCAGATCCACATAAGTCCAGTCCTTAATGTAGGTCTTGCCTTTTGCCAACTCTACAGTCACCTCACTATTTACTGCCTTACCATTCAGTGAACCATGAATAGTCAGCGTGAAATAGTCGTTGTCTCCAAACGGGGCACCTCCGTCATCCGACATTCCGTCACCGTTCAGGATTGCGTCCACTACCCACGGGGTGTTGCAAACGTAGAATCCCGGAACGACAGCTGCCTCTTTGAGGAAAACAGAATCCTGACCTACATACGAACCGGTCCAAACAACGAATTTCTGACCAGCGTGTGCGCCTCCTGCAGCGGACATGTCGTTCTGATAATCGCCTTTGTACTCTTTGCCGGTCTTGCTGGAAACAATGTTACCATAATAATAGGTCCCCCAATTGGAGACATTTACTTCCTGTTGGAAACGGAAGTCACCACTCTCGAAGACACCGCTCTCGGTCATGTGGTACACACTCTCCGAAGCGAGGTTGATGTTCTCGAAATCAGCTACTGCGAGCGCTTTTTCCGGCTCGTTTTTCTGACAAGCTGCAAAGGTCATCACCAAAGCAGCCACAAAAAGAATTGATTTTTTCATTTGTTTTGTTTTTTAATTGTTAATAAATGTTGATTATAAAAAGTGTTGTTCGCACTATGGTTCTACATGTAAGTCGATGGCACCGGAGAGCTCGGTACTGAGTTCTCCCGTTTGATCGTAGTTCTCATCGACCGCGGTGTAGATACGGATGAAGTCAACAGTTGGCAGACTGACTGATTTTCCATCCGCATCTACAGCCCACGATATGTCGAATGAGGTACCTGAAAGATCATTATTGGGTTTGTTATCCGCGTAGCCGAAATCCAATATCCGCTGCACGTTTTGTCCGCTGATCTGCTCGGTGAGCGGCGCCAGAAGCGAGCCCGTAAAGGTCATCGAAGAGGTCTTGATCCACTGCGGGAAATACGGCTGCTGGTGGAAAGGATTGCGGATCGTATCGCTTTCGCGTGTGTAGGTCTTGGTATAATGATGAATAGTCGTCGGATTGTCGTACTCGGAGCCTTTGAGTTCGTACCAAGTATCGTCGGGCTTGCCGTTGCCGTTCTCGTCGCGGCTGACCATCACAATACCCGGCTCAGAACTACCATACGCCTCGTTTCCGGTCATCCGGAACGCATTACCAAGGATGCGGAGGTCATAGCCGTCCTTGTTCTCTACGGCGTGGTCAAAGCCAAAAGTGATGTATCCACCCCATCCTCCGAGGCAGACGAGTCCGCCGGCATTATTGGCAATCGCCAACTCACATTTGCGGCACATGGCGGTTGCATCATCGCCCTCTTCATACTTCGGCAGAACGTTCACAAACTGCCCCATCGCGGGTACATACTCATACACGCGTGAGATATACGGAGATGACTTCGCAGGCTTCGAAGAGGCAGTATCGGGATATAAATCATAGGCTTCGCTGACACGGCAGAGGTGTCCGGGTATATCTCCGGTACGCGCAGACCAATGCTCCTTGCCGTCGTACCCGAAGCAATGCAGCACACCCGAAGAGACGTAGTTCTTGGCGTCCGTGATATAAAGCACGTCGGTCGTCGCCAGGAGTCCATAAGGGTGCTCGAAAGCAGAGATATCTATCGGCTGGTCTTGCTCGGTGTAGTCGATGGTGGAGAAAGCGCGGAGGGTGTGGGCGTCTCTATCCACCATGTATGCTACGGGGCCGAGTATAGAAAGGTTACTAATCTTCACCGACAGATGCTTGACAGTAGTGCTATGGTCTAGGATTACTACGTTTTTATCCGTACTTACCCACAGTTTTCCACTGTCATCCGGCCGGATGCGTTGAGGATTCGGACCTACGGTGATTTTCTCAATCTCGGTGAAGGAGTTCAGGTCGATGACGGAGACGGTCGAGTCGTGGCGGTTGACCAAATATCCGCCGGAGTTAACGACGTAGAGTTTGTCGCCGAGGATACAGAGCTCGTCCGGTTGGTGTCCGACCTTCACCTCACGGGTGATTTGCAGGGTCGCTGTATCGACCTCAAAGACCGAGCCTAAGAGTTCGGGATTTGCTACCGAACCGACATACGCAGAGACGTACATCTTATCCCCTCGGAAAGCCATATAGCGGCAGTTTGGTATCTCTATCTGGCTGATATGACGGGCTTTACGATCCATCACTTCGACCTTATGGGAGCAATTTATCACCGCATAGAGACGACCGCCGTAAGCCTGTATATCGTTGCCGACGTCGCCTAATTCCTTGAGTTGATGGGGGTTCTGCGAACCATACCAATTGGAATAATAATCGCCTTTCTCCAAGTTGATATAATCCAAGCGGGCTTTGTTAGAACCCATATTTCCCTCGCAAAGGACGTATAGCCCACCCTCGCGCACCTCGTCCGTGACGTGCGTGCCGATGGTCGGATAGATGACCTCGTCACCGCGACAGGAGAACAAGACCGCTATCGCTGACAGAATACAGACCGCTGCGCTGACAGAATACAGATTTAATATCTTAAAGCTATAGTGCATCGTACGTTTTGTTTAGGCATCGGGTAGTTCTGGATTACTTCGTAATCCTGCCCGAGCAAGTTATTCAATTCAATATTCGCTTTCAGCCATAAGGGGTGTATGGCGTATGGTGTACGGTGTACGGTAATCCCCCACTCTCCGTAGAGCGAGAGGTCATGCGTGTACCAGGGCTGCACGTAGTTATAGATCGTGTTCTCCTGCTGGCCGTAGCGTTCGCCGACGTAGATGAACGAGTAGTTCAGCCCATAATGATCGCCACGACGGCTGGTCCACTCGAGTCCGAGAACCGCGCTACCGCTGTGCCAAGGGATATACGGGATCTGGTGACCATAATACGTGTCCGAAGGATTCGTGACGTCGATCGCCTTCTGATAGGTATAGTTGAGCCTCGTGCGGAGCACCCAACGCAACGGCAGGAAGAAGGAGAAATCGGCTTTGGCATCGACACCGTTGATCTTCACCGTTCCGAGGTTGAGCATCGTCCATCGGAACTGCTGACCTTTGGGGTACGCGATGATCTTATCCGTGACGCGGTTGTAGTAATATGAGACCGCTACATTAGCCATCAGCCATTTATGGCTGACTCGATAGGCGAGCTCGACCGAGTGCTGGCGGGCTAACTCCGGCCTAAGAGAAGCGTTGCCCAGATCCGTATAATAGAGGTCGTTAAATGTCGGATAGCGGTAACTCTGCTTATAGAAAGCGTTGAGACTGAGGTCGATCTTCGGATACGGACGGAAAGAGAGGAAGATGCCCGGGGTGAATTTAGGCTGAACGCTGATTGCTGACGGCTGATTGCTGACGGCTGTCATCAAAACCGAGGCCTGAAGACGCAGGTACTCCTTGACATTAAAAGCCGTTGCAGCGGAGAGCCAATGCGAATGCCGCGCAAAATGGTCCACACCGTCCTCCAAGAGCAGATTCTCCCGCGCGAGGGTGTTATACTGATAATCGTACGCGAGCGAGAGGTCCCACCAATTAAAGACGCGGAACTTATTGGCAAGCGAGAGATACGCCTCCTGCTGGGTGTACCGGTTATTGGAGGGCAAGAGACGCTCGTCGTAGTTCTTATAGTGGGTAAAATCATTGGCGTACTTCGCTAAGAACCGCGTGGACCAGCGGTCGAACCACTCATCCTGCCATTGTGCTTGCACAAAAGTGTTGCGATCCCAGAGACGCTCGCCGTTTCTCCAGACATTATTGACTATCGCACCCGGCACGCCGCGCTCGGAATAATAATTATACACATGCACACGCCAGAAGCCCGTCGTGCGGTAGTAATGATGCAGGCCCAACTCCGTGCGCACGGCGTTCACATCGCCGTTCTGACGCACCGCCGTGGTGTCATACGCCGTCTCGCCGGAAGGCAATACACGGCGATAGCGGAAGGGGTACTTGCCGTCCGAATACACGTACTCGGCATCAAGGGTCAGCGAGAGGCTCTCCGTCAACTTGACATCGACGCCCACATTGGGGTTCGCCAGCGAGAAAGAGCCAAAACGCATCTGACCGCGTACATGCACCTTCTCATCCTCTTTGAAATAAGGTTTGCGAGTCGTGAGATACACGTTTCCCGCAGCGCCAAACTCCCGTGCAGACTGGAAGATATCGGATTTCTGCCCGTTAAAGAGCTGTATCTCCTCCAGGTTATCCAACGAGAAACGCCCTAAATCCACCTGCCCGTTCTGGGCATTACCGAGCTGCACGCCGTTATAGTACACCGCCGTGTGCTGGCTTCCCATGGAGCGTATATTGATGGTCTTGATACCCCCTACTCCTCCGTAGTCCTTGAGTTGTACGCCGGAGAAATACCGCAAGGCGTCCGCCACGGAAAGGGCGTTAAGTCGTTGCAGCTCAGCACCTTTGAGGGTCTGGGGAACAATGACATCTTTCTCTAACGCACGCGCCGTGACCTCCACCTCCGTGAGTTGGAAGCGGTTATATAGGGAATCCTGCTCTGCCTCGTTCGTCGCAAAAGCAGAGCGCGCCATAAGCGCAATAAACAGTATAAAAAAGATTCTTTTTGCCATTGTTGGTCCTACTCCAGGAGGACTTCTCAATTAAGGCTCATCGCAAGCGATCTGGCTTAGACCCGAAGGTCATCACAGTTGCCGGTCAGCCCGGGATTTACACCCGTGTTCTCTCGCGATCAGCTATTCACCACAAGGGTTATTTATTTTTTTGCAGGATCGGTCGTCAGATCGATACCTAATTTCTTAAATGTTCTCCAGTCCACCTCGTTGAGCATCACGGTCGAGTGCGCCTGACATCCCTTGAGGAGCGGCAAGGTATCCAAAGCCTTGCGGCAGTTCTCCTCTTGCAGCGAGAGCACCGAGAGCGCCACCAGAACCTCGTCCGTATGCAGCCTCGGGTTCTTGCCGTGCAGGAAAGAGATCTTCGTCTTTTGGATCGGACCGATATATTTCTCAGGGATGAGACGCACCGAATGGTCGATGCCAGCCAGCTCTTTCATCGCGTTAAGCAAGAGCGCAGCAGAAGATCCTAACAGAGGTCCTGCCTCTGCGGTGATAATCTTGCCGTCCGGCAGTTCGATAGCTGCTGCATGAGCAAAGGAGCCGTCGTGCAAAGCGCCGGAGAGAGCTCTCCGTTCACGGGCTGCCACCGTCGTACGGCGTTCCGCTGTGGTGATGCCCACCTGTTGCTGAAGGATTGCCAGTTTCTTGATCTCTGACTCATTGCATTTGCCGTTAGCCAAGTGACAGAGCGCCCGGAAATAACGGCGGATAATCTCTTGCTTGCACGCCTCACGCACCGCCTCGTCATCGCTGATACAGAAACCCACCATATTCACACCCATCTCCGTCGGGGACTTATACGGGCTCTCGCCGTAGATGGATTTGAAGAGCGCGTCGAGTACCGGGAATATCTCTATGTCTCGGTTATAGTTCACAGCCGTCTTGCCCGTAGCCTCCAGATGGAAGGGGTCGATCATATTTACGTCATTGAGATCCGCAGTAGCCGCCTCGTATGCCACGTTCAGCGGGTGTTTGAGCGGGAGGTTCCATACGGGGAAAGTCTCGAACTTCGCATACCCCGCCTCGCAACCATGCTTCTGCTCGTTGTAGAGCTGACTTAAACAAACCGCCATCTTTCCGCTACCGGGACCCGGCGCCGTGACGATAACCAGAGGACGGGTTGTCTCCACATAATCATTACGTCCGAAGCCTTCGTCCGAAGCGATCAGCTCCACGTTATGAGGATAACCCTCTATCAGATAATGATAGTACACCCGGATACCTTTCCGCTCCAGACGCTGACGATACGCATCTGCCGAACGTTGGCCGGAGTAATGAGTAATCACGACCGAAGAGACCATAAAGCCACGACTCATGAACTCTTCGCGAAGACGCAGCACGTCCTCGTCATACGTGATACCGAGGTCCTGACGCACCTTATTCCGCTCGATATCTTCGGCAGAAAGGACGATGAGGATCTCCAATGAGTCACGGAGTTGCGTGAGCATACGCAACTTACTATCCGGCAGAAAACCCGGCAACACACGACTCGCGTGCATGTCGTCGAAGAGTTTACCACCTAACTCCAGGTACAGTTTGTTACCAAACTGAGCTATCCGTTCGCGGATATGTTCCGACTGAATACGGATATATTTGTCATTATCGAAAGCAGTTTGCATAATCGGGTACAAAATTACTACAATTTTTGCACATATGCAAATTTTTTTGTATTTTTGCAGTCGATTTTTATAACGACGAATATGATTTCACCTTTTACCCTGCCCCCGGAGGCCTCTGCACAAGCAGCTGCAACGCTTATAATAAATAAGGTACACGCGTACATGCGCGCGAACCCTCAAAGCGAACTTCATCGTCTTGGGAAGATGTTCGGCGTGCTGGTGGTCGAGAAAGACGGCGTATGGCAGACGGATGACGGCGTGTCTTTTATCGCCGCGTTCTCGGCACAATTAGACGGTCGGTACGACCATGAGGGTTTTGTACCGCCGGTGTATGAGATGAAGACACCGCCCATCGGCACAAGCAAAGAGGAGTCGCGGCGACTGCAACGGCTGTTGTTTGCGCAATACCACCTGCTGAACGGCAAGGGCGAGCGCCGCAACCTGCTGGAGATCTTCCAAAACGAACAACCCATCCTCTCCCCGGAGGAGTGGTTTAATAAAGGCGAAGGGTTAAAGGTGAAAGGCGAAGGGGACTCCTCTACTCTGCCGCCGTCGGGTGCAGGTGAGTGTTGTGCGCCGAAGTTGCTGCAGTACGCCTTTCAGCATGGGCTGAAACCGTTGGCCTTAGCGGAGTTCTGGGTCGGCGCATCGCCGGCAAATGAGTTACGGAGGGAAGGACAGTTCTACGCGCCGTGTTCCGGGCGATGCGTACCTATCTTGCGATTTATGATGCAGGGCTTAGAAGTGGAGAAACCCGCCCAAGAAAACCGTACCGAAGACTTGTGCCGGCGGATTGAAGTGCTCTACGAAGATGCGTCTCTTATGGTTGTCAATAAGCCCGCAGGGCTCTTGTCGGTACCGGGCAAGACGGAGGAACTCTCCCTGTCTGCCTATCTGAAGATACAAAATGGCTACGCGTATCTCATGCCGGCGCACCGCCTGGACCAAGACACCAGCGGCCTTATCGTCCTTGCCAAGACGGAAGAGGTTTATAAAGCGCTGCAATCATACTTCCAACGGCGCGACATCCTCAAACGCTATGAGGCGCTGATTAAGGGCGAAAGGCTAAAGGATGAAGGAGTGATTGAGTTACCGCTGCTGCCGAATCCCTTTGACCGACCGCGGCAGATGGTCTCCCGGGAGCACGGCAAACCGGCACTCACACGCTATATCATCCGCGAGCGGCGTGCTGATGGTACGATCTTCGTGGATTTCTACCCTATGACCGGTCGCACGCATCAACTGCGAGTTCATGCGGCGCATCCGGAGGGTCTGAACGCACCGATCCTCGGCGATAGGCTGTACGGCAACGGCATGGAGGAGAGTGACCGCCTGATGCTTCATGCCGCAGAGATCCGTTTCGTACACCCCGTAACCAAAAAAGAGATGCATTTCTGCATCCCTTCTCCATTCTAACTTACGACTCGCTGTTATTCGAATCGCTGTTATTCGAGTCCTTATTCTGCGACTCTTCGTCGTCTTCGTCGTGGTGGTAGTAGTAATACGAGCGCACCGCTTTGTCATCACCGACGAGCTTGCCGTAGATCTTACCATAGACCTTACCGTATCGGCGTGACTTCTTGTTCGTGCTACCATAACCTCCGTAGCCGTAACCGCCGTAGCCGCCGTAGCCGAGGTGTCCGTAGCCGTAGCCGCCGTAACCGCCGTAGCCGTAGCCGTAACCTGAGCCGTACGAGTGACGACCTTCCGTCGGAATATCCGAGAGGACGAGCTGCACTTTCTCCGGCGCATCGATCACTTCGGTCATCTGCTCCAGGGTCTGCTTGCAGAAGGATTTATTGGTCTGCATACAACGGATGACGAAGAGGCACAGGTCACTCTGCTCAATCACCGCATACGCATCCGGCACCAGACCGATAGGCGAGGTATCGATGACGATAAAATCATATATCTCACGGGCTTTGGCGATGGTCTCACGCAGCTTGTCGGAGTGCACCAACTCGCCTGGGTTCGGCGGGATCGTTCCGGCACGCACGAAGTCAAAGCCGAAAGGTGTGTCGTGAACGAATATATCCTCCACTTCGCAATCGCCGATCAAGTAGTTCGACGCACCGTTACCGTTCTCCAGACCAAGTTTGGTGTGGATATTCGGCTTACGAAGGTCGAGATCGACCAATAAGGTCTTCTTACCGGTCATGGCATACAGCGCTGCGAGGTTCGTCGAGAGGAAGGTCTTACCATCGCCGGACTCCGTAGAGGTGACGCAGATAACCATCTTCTCCTTACGTTTCAGCACAAACTCCATACGCGTACGTATGGCGCGCAGCATCTCCGCATAACTCGATCGGGGCGAAGCGCGCACGAGTGTCGGGTTCTGGCTCTTGGCGTGACGCAGCGTACCGATCAAGCGGAACATCTTCAGTTTGACGACATCTTTCGGCGAGCGGATCTTGTTGTTGAGCAACTCGCTGAGGATGATCAACACCATCGGGATCAGGAATCCGATAATCAAATACGTACTCGTCGTCTTGGATTTGGCTTTGGCGTTCATGATCGCCGTGGTACGCGCTTTATCCATGATCGAGTTATCGGGGGTGTTGGACGCTTTCTGAATCTCAGCCTCAGCACGTTTCTGCAGGAAGAAGGTGTAGTAGTTGTCGTCGATGCGGTAGTTACGCTCGATGGCAACCATCTGGAGCTCTTTCTCCGGCAGCTGTTTGATGGATTTCTCCACCTCCGAGTAGCGGTTCTTGAGGTCGGTCTTCTCGATCTCCAAGGATGCCCTCATCGACGTCACCACCTCTTCGATCGCCTGCTTGACGTTCTCGATGTCCTTAGTGTAGATCGCGTAGTAAACGTTCTTCTCCGTTAACTCGCCGCGTTGGATACGCAGGTCGTTGAGTTGCTGAACGAGCGTCATCAGCATCGGTTCGTTCACACCCATCGTCGTCGGCGCAATGACTGCGCCGTTCTCGATATTCTGGTGGATATACGAGATGAGGTAGTCAAAATACGTCTCGCGCAGACGCAACTCCATCGATTTCTGCTCGTACTCGGCGATACGTCCCATGAGCTGGCCGGCATACGAGTTCACATCGACGAACTTATTCTCCTGACGGAAGTTCGTCATCGCGCCTTCGCTCACTTGCAGGGACGACTGCAGGTTATTCAACTGCTCGTTGATGAAACGGATGGAGTTCTCTGCCACCTCGTTCTTCTGCTCGAGGTTCTGCAGGAGGTAGATCTGCGCCAACTCATCGATGAACTCGCAGTCTCGTTGCGGCGTCTCACTCACTAATGAGAGCGCCAGAACGGTTGATCCCTCCGTCACGAAGGAGAGTTGCAGCCGGCTCATGAACTCGTCCACCAGCGACTCATGCGTGCGGAAACGGAAGTAGATCTTGCCGCTGTTGACCATCAGCTCGGTCGGCCAGATGGTGATCTCAAAGAGCTTGCATTTGATCGGCTGACCATAATGCACATCTAATTCCAACGGTGTGTCTTCTTCCGTCGAAGATATATGCATCGTGCCGTCGGAGCGGAAGTTCAGCTGGAAGAGCGGACCGTACGCACGCGGGTCCACCATCTTCGGCTCAACCAACACAGGCGTCTGACGGTACAGCTGACGGGTTTTGAAACGACCCTGGGTGATGTACTCTACGTTCAGGAAAGGCAAGGAGTCCACAACTCTGCTCATCAGGTCGTATGACCCGAGCATGATCATCTGGTTGTTCACGTTCTTGAATCCTGCGTCCACGCCGAAACCGTTCATCAGTGCCGACGCCGAACCGCCGTACGTGCTGCTCTCCTTGATGACAATCGTGCCCTGGGAGTAATACGTCGGGATCCATCTCCGGTTCTTGAGCATTGCCAGACCTAGCGCGATAGCAATCGCAATCACAAACAGATACCAGTAATGCAGGAACGTAAACAACCACTCGAGCGGGTTAAAACTCATCGAGCTGTCTTCATCATCATCGCCTTTCTGCTGAAGAGGATCCTGCTGATAGTACTGCTGATTGCCCCCTTGCTGGTAGTAATAAGCTTGGTTGCCGTAATAAGCCTGATTGCCTCCGGGCTGGTAGTAATTGTTGTTACCACCCGGTGTGTAATATTGATTATTGTTACTCATAGTCGTTATTTATACATATAAGCCACATAGTTCAAGACGGTCGTCAAGAGCGCCACACTACTCGTGATCAGCCCGATAAAGGCGGAGTAGTTCGGTACTTTATAGAAGCTGTCTTTCGTTCTCGCCACGTAGATGACGTCATTGGGATAGACGTAATAGTATTTCGAGTCGATGATACTATTCGTTCGCATATCGAACTCGAGGATCTCCGGTTCCTGACCGCCGTCACGCGGACGGATGATACGGATATGCCGTCTGTCGCCGCTGTTCATCACATCGCCGGTCATGGCGAGTGCCTGGAAGATATTCATCTTCTCTTTGTAGATATAGAACTGTCCTGACCGTGCGTCTCCTATGACGGAGAAATACTTGTTGTACATCGCTACCTTGACATCCACATCGGGGATGATCTCCTTGAACGCTGCACGCAGAGTGTCCTGGGCTTGTGCCTCCGTCAGACCGGCAATCTTTATCGGCTCCAAGAACGGCATATCTACCGTTCCGTCCTGATGGATGCGGTATGAGTTGGCATACTGCGAGCTGTAACTCATTGTGTTGGCGCCGAGCATCTTACTCATCGTCTCGTCCATGGTGATGAGGCGGTAGATGATCTCGTCGTTCACGCGCAGTTTATACGGTTCGTACGGCACGGAGTCATACACCGGCAGCTTGTTGCATTTGGTCGGTTCCTGCAGGTAACCGATCACCCGGTGGCTGTAACAACCCGAGAGGGTCATTGTTACCAGTGCCAAAATCAAAACAGATAACTTTTTCATTTGGCACCTCCTTCCGTAGTGGATGACGATTTCTTACCGTAGTACTTGTTGACGTGGTTGATACCGGTCTGTACGATCGAGTAGATGAACACGCCAAACGAGATGGTCGCTGCCGTCACGCCGATGACTGTCGTCACGTGGTTGATACCGAAACTGTATCCCGGGATCTGACGGATATAGATAATGTCGTTCGGCTCGATGTAGTAGTACTCGGAGTTCACGAGGTCTTTCGAACGCGCGTCAAAGGTCTTGATCGTCGTCACGCCGTTCTTCTCACGCACGAGTTTGATCTCTTTTCTGCTGTTGAACTCACCGAGGTCTCCCGCCAGAGCGAGGGCTTCGAAGATCGTCATCTTCTCTTTGTTGATCATGTACCGGCCGCTTTGTGCACCGATGATTGAGAACGAGCGGTTGACGATATTCACCTCCACGGAGATCGTCGAGTACCCCGGGATCTCCTTGAGCAAGGTACCTAACTCCTCTTCGAGTTTGTGCTTCACATCGCGGGTCGTCATACCTTGTACGTAGATCTTACCGATAGTCGGGAAGTCGATGTTTCCTTCCTCGTCAATCAGATAAGTATATAAGTCATACGATCCGCCGAGCGCACCGTTGCCCATCTGCTGACGCATCTGCGAAGAGTTCGCGCCGCCGGCGTTGTACATCTTCTGCACGTTCTCGTCCGTCGAGTAAACATATACGTACAGTCTGTCGCCGATCCGCAGCACGTAATCCTCAAAACTCAAGGTATCCGCGTACGAAGGGATATAGCGGTCCGGTTCCTGCATATAGTTCACTTTCCGCGCCGTCACACATGAGGAAAGCAGAAAGCCCGCTAAAGCCAGAAATAATATGTTTTGGATTTTTCTCATCAATTGTCAATTATCAATTATCAATTGTCAATTATCAATTGTCAATTATCTCTTCTCATCCCATCCGAAAGGATGCGGGCTTAAGGGCAGTTTCGCTAAGGGGTGATAGTCGCCGACGAGTCCGATAGGCTCCGCATGACGGATCTGAGCCACCGTCTCGATGCACGGACGAGCCTCTGAGATACGGAAACCGTTACCCGCGAGGATCTGCTTGTAACTCTCCGTATGCAGCTCGGTGAAGCCGGCTGAGAACTCAAACTCCTCTCCGTCGATACTGAGCGTACGGTACGTCCGCTTCTCGCCTTGTACAGCGTTAGCCGGCAGACAGTCTGCATTAATAGAGAGGAAATAACGCACGCGTGCGCGCTCGAGTTCCAAGTACCCTGCTACGCGGTCAAACGACATCACGTGAACGATATTCTTTTTCACCGGACCAAACACCCATTGCAACATGTCGTAGAAATGCACGCCGATATTCGTTGCGATACCGCCGGACTTGTGTACATCGCCTTTCCAGGAGCTGTAGTACCACTTGCCGCGGCTCGTGATATACGTCAGGTCCACGTCGTAGATCTTGTCTTTCGGACCCTTCTCCACTTTCTCCTTCAGCGCGCGGATCTTGTCGTGCAACCTCAGCTGCAGGATCGTATAAGCCTTGTGTCCGGTTTCCTCCTCTAACTCCACGAGGTTGTCGATGTTATAAGGGTTGAGCACCAAGGGTTTCTCGCATATCACGTCGCAGCCGAGTCGCAGACCGTAACGGATGAACGCATCATGGGTATAGTTCGGCGTGCAGATGGAGACCCAATTCAGCGGGTTGTCCGTACGCATTTGTTTCGAGCAAAAACGGTCGAACTGCTCATTCTCCGTGTAGAACGAACAATCCGGGAAAGAGCTGTCCAGCCTTCCTACACTATCAAACTTGTCATACGCCACCAGCAGGTTGTTGCCGGTATCGGCGATCGCCTTAATGTGTCTCGGAGCGATATATCCTGCTGCTCCGATCAATGCAAAATTTAAAGGTTTCATTATTTAACTATTTCATTATTATCAGTAGTCGTTTTACTATATTCTTTGCGTTTTGCAGAACGCATTCTTTCCACCACTCGCCTTTGTTGTTCGTCCATCGCTGGGGATGTGTGGTGATCATCACGTGAGGCGGCAGTTGGTCATGCCCGATGGCGGAGATGAGCTCTTTCGTCGTGTGCCAAACCAAACCTCTTGCCGT
Organism: uncultured Bacteroidales bacterium; assembly: GCA_946616535.1. The sequence continues at coordinate 127,712 of CAMOJA010000003.1, forward strand.
CCATTCGTCCTGATACTGAGGGATCTTATCCCGTACCGAGACCTTGTATCCGTCCCAACAACGACCCGTGTCCGTCAAGTAGAACACATCGCTAAAATCCGTATCGAAGTACGGTTCGCCGATGAGACCGAGTTTCTTATAGTCGTATCGCTGCCAGAGGTCCTTGCTGTCATATTGGCTTGTCGGCGCACCGTGCATGCAGATCGTCTCCACGGCGTAGTACTGCCGGAAATACTCGAGCCAGGTCTGAAAATGGTCATACGCCTTTTCAAAATCTCCGCCACACAGGCTCATGTCCTCGTAGTGATACCCGATCTCATGCCCCAAAGCAGTTATCGCGCGGACACTCTCCGGCAAAGACAACTTGCTTCCCTTATAACATCCGCTTTCTCCGGTTCGGAAATAATAACTTGCTTTCGCGCCGAGCGAGTGCTCTATCTGCGCGGTCTTCAGACTGTTTGCCGGCTTGGCATCCACGTCGTGCCGTAAAATGACAAATTTACCTTCGATATTTCGATTTGTCGATTTATCGATATTTCGGCAGTAATCACTATACGCAACCAACTCGTACCCTTTCGCCTGCAATTCCTCCAACAGCGCCCGATATATGTCCAGCGAGAAGTCTCTCATCTTTCTGCCCTCATCGGGTTTTCAAGGAAGTCCTTATACGCGAGCCGGATACCGTCTTCGAGTTCGGTCTTGTACGTCCAGCCGAGTCTCGTTGCTTTGCTGACATCCAGCAGCTTACGCGGCGTGCCGTCCGGACGGGTACTATCCCACTCGATCTGTCCTTCGTAACCGATCACTTTCGCTACGAGTTCCGTCAACTCTTTGATCGTTAACTCTTTGCCCGTACCGGCATTCACGGTCTCGTTGCCCGAGTAGTTATTCATAAGGAACACGCAGAGGTTCGCGAGGTCATCTACATACAGGAACTCTCGCAGCGGGCTACCCGTTCCCCAGCACGTCACACTCTTCGCGCCGCTCATTTTCGCTTCATGGAAGCGTCGGATGAGCGCTGGCAGGACATGGCTGTGCTCCGGGTGGTAGTTATCGTTCGGGCCGTAGAGGTTCGTCGGCATGACGGAAATATAATCCGTTCCGTACTGACGGTTCAGGAACTCGCAGTATTTGAGTCCGCTGATCTTTGCGAGCGCGTACGCCTCGTTCGTCTTCTCCAACTCGCCGGTCAAGAGACAACTCTCTTTCATCGGCTGCGGAGCCATACGCGGATAGATACAACTCGAACCCAGGAACTCCAATTTCTTAACGCCGTTCTTCCATGCCGCATGGATGACGTTCATTTCGAGGATCATGTTGTCGTACATGAAATCCGCTAACGCATTCTGGTTCGCCACAATACCGCCCACTTTGGCGGCAGCAAGGAACACATATTCAGGTTTCTCTTCCGCAAAGAACTTCTCCACAGCCTCCTGGCGACACAGATCCAACTCCTTGTGTGTCCGTGTCACGATATTCGTATATCCCTGCCTTTGCAGCTCTCTCACAATCGCAGATCCCACCATTCCCCGGTGTCCTGCTACATATATTTTCGAATTTTTCTCCATTTTTGTTCTTTTATCTCGTTGTTAGAGTGCTTTCAGCATATTAACGTCGTATTGAGCATCCGATGAGCATCCGATGAGCATCCGATGAGCATCCGATTGACTATCGGGATTATACCTTGATTTTACTTATCGACTCCTTTCTCAAGGTATTCGGCAAGATTGACTTTCCGTATCTCTGCCGCCGCATCGTCGGCAGCGACTTTTTTCATGTCGTGCGCCACCATGAGTTCCACGAGTTGCTCGAAGCTCGTGCTCTGCGGGTTCCAACCGAGTTCGCGTTTGGCTTTGGAAGGATCACCGAGGAGGTTCACTACATCCGTCGGCCGATAGAAGTCCGGGCTTACAGCCACTACCACATCGCCGGTTTTAACGTTAACTCCCTTCTCGTTAATACCTTCGCCTTCCCACCGCAGCTCGATACCTGCGTGGTGGAAAGCGAGGGTGGCGAACTCGCGTACACTATGTTGTACACCGGTAGCGATGACGAAATCTTCGGGCGTCTCGTGCTGCAAGATCAGCCACATGCACTCTACGTAGTCCTTGGCGTAACCCCAGTCGCGCAAACTATCCAGATTGCCCAGATACAGACAGTTCTGCTTGCCTTGGGCGATACGTGCGGCAGCGAGCGTGATCTTCCTTGTCACGAAGGTCTCTCCGCGGCGCTCGGACTCATGGTTAAAGAGGATGCCCGAGCAGCAGAACATATTATACGCCTCGCGGTACTCCTTGATGATCCAGTAACCGTAGAGTTTCGCCACCGCGTACGGGCTGTACGGATGGAAAGGCGTGGTCTCGCTCTGCGGTACTTCTTCTACCTTGCCGTAGAGCTCCGACGTCGATGCCTGGTAGATCTTGCAGGTCTTCTCCAAATGGTTCGTCCGTACCGCCTCCAAGATACGCAGCACACCTACAGCATCCACATCCGCAGTGAACTCCGGCGCGTCGAAAGAGACCTGCACGTGGCTCTGCGCCGCCAGATTATAAATCTCATCCGGCTGCACTTTCCCCACTAATTTCACCAACGACATCGAGTCGCTCATGTCTGCGTAATGCAAATGGAAATGCGGCGTGCCCTCCAAATGTGCTATACGCTCGCGATAATCCACTGAACTGCGGCGGATGATGCCGTGAACCTCATACCCTTTGTCCAACAGGAATTCCGACAGATAACTTCCGTCCTGCCCTGTCACACCGGTAATCAATGCTGTTTTTGCCATAGTATTTTGTTGTTTCTGATACTGTATTTTTGCCTCAATTAATTATTAATTGATAAAAAAGCGTGCAAAGGTACAAAAAAATATTGATATACGCAAGCGCACGCGCGTTTTTTCAAGATTTACGCATAAAAATTTGCGTATTTGGTAAAAAAGTTGTACCTTTGCACCGTCATTTGTATTTTGCATTAAAAGTTCAAAAAAAATGTCTAAAAAATACAACTATAGCTAAATAAAAATAAATATATATGGAATTAAGCGAACAAGAACAAGTACGGCGGCAGAGTCTGCAGACGATGCGAGACATGGGGATTGACCCCTATCCTGCAGCCGAGTATCAAGTAACCGGACACTCCACGGACATCAAAGCGCATTTTGATGAGTGGGACGGCAAAGAAGTACGTATCGCCGGACGTCTGATGTCCAAGCGAATCATGGGAAAAGCCTCGTTCATCGAGATCCAGGACTCCAAGGGACGTATTCAGGTGTATGTCTCCCGTGACGACATTCAAGCCCCGGTAGCCGAAGGCGAGCAGCCTACGACCGTGGAGCAGCAGATGTACAACGTCGTTTTCAAGAAGCTGCTCGATATCGGCGATTTCATCGGCATTGAGGGATTCGTTTTCCGTACGCAGATGGGTGAGATATCCGTGCACGCGAAGAAACTGACCGTATTGGCAAAATCGCTGCGTCCGCTGCCGATCGTCAAGTACAAAGACGGCGTAGCGTACGACGGATTCAACGACCCTGAGCAGCGTTACCGCCAGCGTTATGTGGACCTCGTAGTCAACGAAGGAGTCAAGGATACCTTCCTCAAACGCGCTACGATCCTCCGCACGATGCGTCAGGTCTTCGACGAGGCGGGTTACACGGAGGTGGAAACGCCTATCCTGCAGCAGATTGCCGGCGGCGCTTCGGCTCGTCCGTTCATCACCCATCATAACTCGCTGGACGTGGATATGTACTTGCGTATCGCGACCGAGCTCTACCTCAAACGCCTTATCGTCGGCGGTTTTGAGGGCGTGTATGAGATCGGCCGTAACTTCCGTAACGAAGGAATGGACCGCTCTCACAACCCCGAGTTCACCTGCATGGAGCTCTACGTACAATACAAAGATTATAACTGGATGATGGGCTTCACGGAGCAGCTGCTCGAGAAGATCGCCATCGCCGTCAACGGAACGACAAAAGTCAAAGTGGGCGACAACGAGATTGATTTCAAGGCGCCGTACCGCCGTCTGCCGATCCTCGATGCCATCAAAGAGAAGACCGGTCTTGACCTCGCTTCGATGAGCGAAGACGAGATCCGCGTGGAGGCAAAGAAACTCGGCGTAGAGGATACCGAGCATATGGGCAAAGGCAAACTCATCGACGAGATTTTCGGCGAGACCTGCGAGGGCACCTTCATCCAGCCGACATTTATTACCGACTACCCCGTGGAGATGTCGCCGCTGACGAAGATGCACCGCTCCAAACCCGGTCTGACCGAACGTTTTGAGTTGATGGTCAACGGCAAAGAGCTCGCCAACGCGTACTCCGAGCTGAACGACCCGATCGACCAGTACAACCGTTTCGTAGAGCAGATGAAGCTTGCCGACAAGGGCGACGACGAAGCGATGGTGATCGACCATGACTTCATGCGCGCGCTCGAGTACGGTATGCCGCCGACATCCGGTATCGGTATCGGTATCGACCGTCTGGCGATCCTCATGACCGGTCAGCCGACCATCCAAGAGGTACTTCTTTTCCCGACGATGAAACCGGAAGTCAATTGATAATTGACAATTGATAATTGATAATTATGTATAGAAAGATCGCTATATTAGGTTCGGGCTCATGGGCTACTGCGCTGGCGAAGATCGTCATGCAGAACCAACCGGAGCTGAACTGGTTCATCCGCCGTCAGGAGGTGATCGATGAGTTCATCGCCACGGGCAAGAACCCGAGTTATCTCGGCGCCGCCAGTTTTGACGTGAGCCGCATCCATTTCTCTTCGGATATCAACCAGACCGTAGCGCAGTCGGATGTGCTGATTCTCGCGATTCCATCGCCGTATGTGAAACAATCGCTGACGAAGATACGCCGCGACATGACGCATAAAGTGGTCATCTCTGCGGTCAAAGGTATGATCCCCGACGAGAACGTCATTGTGACGGATTATCTGCATAACCGTTTCCGTATTCCTTTTGACCAACTCGGCGTCATCGCCGGTCCGTGTCATGCGGAGGAGATCGCCTTGGAGCGTCTCTCGTACCTCACTATCGGTTGCGAGAACAGGCAGAACGCGGAGTTGTGGTCCAAACTCTTCCAGACGCCATACGTCCACACTACCCTCTCCAACGACGTCATTGGCTTGGAGTACAGCTCCGTCATGAAGAATATCTACGCTATCGCAGCCGGCATGTGCCAGGCTTTGCACTACGGCGATAACTTCCAGGCCGTGCTGCTGTCCAACGCCATCCAGGAGATCCAGCGTTTTGCGACCGCGATGAGCAATGTGCCGCGAGACATCACCGCTTCGGGTTATCTGGGCGACGTGCTCGTCACGGGTTATTCGCAGTTCAGCCGTAACCGTCAGTTCGGTCAGATGCTCGGGCTCGGCTATTCGGTCAAGGCCGCACAGATGGAGATGGAGATGGTAGCCGAAGGCTACTATGGCACCAAAGCCATACATCAGGCAAACGAGCGGATGCAGGTGGCTCTGCCGATTGTTGATGCCATGTACGAGATCCTCTACAACCGCCAGAAGGCGAAACCTATCATCAAGTCATTAACTACTAAATTACAATAATTTGCTAAAATTATGAAACTGTGTTTGAAGAATGCCGCATGCTTTGTGGATGCAGCGGCTTTGAAGAAATTAGAGTCGCAGACCGAAGCTGCCAACCTCCTTTTGGAGAACGGTCAGGGCGCAGGAAACGACTACATCGGATGGGTACATCTGCCCTCCTCTATCACGGATGAGTTCCTCGCAGAAGTACAGGCTTCGGCGGACGAGTTGCGTCGTCGTTGCGAGGTGGTCATCGTTGCCGGTATCGGCGGTTCGTATCTCGGCGCACGCGCTGTGAATGAGGCGCTCGCTTCGGCTTTCGATGCCTTCGTAGCCAAAGACCGCAAGAACCCCTATGTCGTTTACGCAGGAAATAACATCGGTGAGGACTACCTGGCAGAACTCATGGACTTCCTCGCAGACAAGCAGTTCGGTATCATCAATATCTCCAAATCCGGTACGACGACAGAGACCGCGTTGGCTTTCCGTCTCTTGAAGACCATGCTCGAGAAACAAGTCGGCAAAGAGGAAGCGAAACATCGTATCGTAGCCGTTACCGACCGCGCCAAAGGTGCGCTCCGCAGCCTCGCGACCAAAGAGGGTTACAAGACTTTCGTCATCCCTGACAATGTCGGCGGACGTTTCTCTGTCCTCACGCCGGTAGGCTTGCTGCCGATAGCGGTAGCCGGTGGTGACATCAAAGCGCTCGTCAAAGGTGCGCAGGATATGGAGAAAGCGACGGACGTCAAAGTGCCGTACGCAGAGAACCCGGCTTGCCAGTATGCCGCTATCCGTAATGCCCTCTATCAGGGTGGAAAGAAGATCGAGATCCTCGTGAACTTCAACCCCAAACTGCATTATTTCTCCGAGTGGTGGAAACAACTCTACGGCGAGTCCGAGGGTAAGGACCACAAGGCTATCTTCCCTGCTTCTGTGGACTTCACCACCGATCTGCATTCGATGGGTCAGTGGATCCAGGATGGCGAGCGTACCATCTTCGAGACCGTGATCTCGATTGAGAAAGCCAACAAGAAAGTGCTCGTTCCGATGGACGAAGAGAACCTCGATGGTCTGAATTTCCTTGCCGGCAAACGGGTCGATGAGGTGAACAAGATGGCAGAACTCGGTACGCAACTCGCGCATGTCGATGGCGGTGTACCGAATATCCATATCTCCTTCGAGAAGATTGACGAATACAACATCGGCCAGTTCATCTATTTCTTCGAGCGCGGCTGCGGTATCTCCGGATACGTGCTGGACGTCAATCCGTTCAACCAACCGGGCGTAGAGGCATACAAGAAGAACATGTTCGCTCTTCTCGACAAACCGGGATACGAAGAAGAAAGCAAAGCTATCAAAGCTCGTCTGGCGAAATAAGCGCTATTTGCCTCAAGAAATCGGAAAGATAAAGACGCCAGTTGCGCCACGTATGACCGCCTGTTGTTTCCTGATAACAATGGGCGGTTTTATTTTTGTCCAGATGCTTGTTGAAACGCTTGGCATTGAGGTGAAACATATCCCCTTTGCCGGTATAGACAAATACCATCGCGCTATCGGCAGGCAACTGACTTTTATGCACTACAGGAGAAAACATACCGATTGCTTCGAAATATCCCGGCAGCAAATTGGCGGTATTGGCAGCTATGCGTGCCCCATCAGACAGTCCGGCAATATAATGCTTGCCGGAAACAGGATACGCACTATCCACCATTTGTATCAATTCCACCAGTCCCTTCTCGATGTCATGGTCATGGCAGAGCCGCGGATAACTGAAGATATTATTCCATAGCGTATGATGGCTCGGTCTGTCCTCATGCACACCTACGTTGACATCCGGCATGACCAGGATCATCGGCTTGCACAGGCCTTCTGCCACCATATTTTCCAGAATATGAATAGCTCGTCCCCGTTCGCTCCAACTGCCTTCATAGCCGTTGATTCCATGGATCAAATACAGCACAGGGAAATCTGAGTTCTGACGGTTGAATGCGGCCGGCAAATAGATATTTACCCGCCGACGCAGTTTCTCGTTGGTGCTATACCATGTCGCGTGGATGAGTTCGCCTTGCTGCAACGGAGCGCGGTATAAGTCAGCTTGCTTGGAACCGCCCACATTGACCACGTTCCACTTATGCATTTTTTGCCAAGCGGTATCCGGATTAAGGGGATCCGGTTTACGTTTGCCGTTCACCCGGAAACAATAGGTATAGGTCTCCGGGCTGACAGCACGCGTTGTGACATGAAAACAGCCATCGCTCTGCAGCCGCATTTTTATCCGGCGTGTATGATCGGTATAGCGGTTGCTGTCCTCGTCCGCGTACAGCAAGTCGCTCTGTACGCTCACGCGCCGACCCGGACCGCAGTAGCAGAAACTGAGCGTACTGTCCTCATTCACCGTTACCGACGAGTAGTCATCGGATATGCGGATAGTGCGCGGAGTGCGTGCCTCAACGGGAAGCACGCAAACCAGCAGAAGGATCAGAAGAATGATCATAAGCCAAGCGGATATTGTCACACCACACTATATTCCCCGGGCAACCGGTAAAAGGCGGCATCGAACCGGATGAGATCTGAATAATCATATGCGTCGGTTGCATCTCCCCGCGGAAACCTACTTCTTCAATATTCACCATTTTCCCTTGACTGTTACGGGTCTTGAAACGGTTGTCGGTCAGTTCGTGCCAGGGTTGCTTGCAATCGGATCTGGGTTCACCGTAACACACCTCCACGCGGTGCCCGTCTACCCAACCCGATGTGCTCTGCTCGATGTACTCCGTTGCTGTACCCACACGATAGGCGTACACATGACCATTCTCTTCCCATCTGTGTTGAAGCACCAGAACGATTTGTCCTTTATCACGACCTGCTACGTTCTTCACTCTTGTTCCGGCATTCGCATACACGATCTGCCCGTTAGGATTGATCTTCGCTTTATAATCCAGCACTAAAGCAGTCGGGCGTTTGGTAAAGGGCACACCCATATCGATTGCCGAGTTGGGGTCTTTGCTGTGCGCCATAGTCACCGGCTCAGCCAGCACACCCGTATAGAGACTGCCGGTAGCGAGCGCCTTCAGGTCTATCCCCACTGCCGTCACTATCTCCAAATGCGTCTCTAACTTGGCGCACCAACCGTTGCCACGACGCTCAGGCGTCACGCCTACCGACACTTTGTTCACTCCAAAAGCACGCGCAAAAGCATTGCTGCTGCTCCAGGGGGAACTGCCGCGGTTGTATGTCGTGCCATGGATCGTATCCGGCTCTGCAAGCATGTACATGGTCTTGGTCTTACCGCCAATGAGTGCGGATTCTTTGATGTAGCGCACCGTCCAACTCTCCATGTCGCCAAACGGCAGCACTTCTACCCGCTCCCGCGCTTGCAACGTGAGCGCTACAAACAGAAATATAACTAAAAATCTATTCTTCATTTCTCTTTTCCTGTGCCTTTGCGCAATCGGCTATTTCTTCTTGCAGCATCTCCTCAAACTGCGTTACCGAGTTCTCCAGGGTGTATCGTTTGGCGGACTGATAGTACA
>CAMOJA010000004.1 GCA_946616535.1 uncultured Bacteroidales bacterium
GCGAGCTTCTCCGGGTGCTGGCCCATCAGGACATCCTTTACGAAGTTCTCGGCCAGGGCCTTGTTCTCGGCCGTTTTGTCGAGGTCTTTGATTTCGGTGGCGCCGTCCAGCATGGTATGACCGGAAGGGTTGGCCGTTTTGGGAGTCTCCTGCAGGTTGTCCCAGTGCTCCACGATTTTGCCGTCTTCGAAGCGGAAGATGTCGAAGCCGATCTTGGGGCCGAAGAAGTTGTAGTCGGTATGGGCGACGACGTAGTTGCCATCCTGGAACACGCGGACGGTGTTCACTTTGGCGGCCTCGGGGAAGTCCTTGAGCGCACTGAGGGCTGCGCCGAACCCTGCAAGTCCGTCTGCCACGCCCAGATTGTGCTGGGTGTAGTGGTTTGCGTTAATGTAAGCGATGGGCTCGGTTGCCCCGGTTTCGATGGATTTGAGTTCCTCGACTACCATTCTTTCAAAATCAGTGTGTGCCATAATGCTATTATGTTTAAAATGTTTTGTTCTGTTTGACGATGCAAAGGTACGGCAATACTGAATATTTGTCAAGTAGATACTTTTTTGTAAGTATATAGTTTTTTCGTAAGAAATAGAATTGAATATGTTTTATATGGAATTTATGGCGCTAATTTTTTTTTGAAAATTCTTAATTCGGTCAGATTTTGCATACTTACTATTGGAAAGTAAAAAGAACTTGCGTAACTTTGCGGTATTAAATCGCGAATGATGAAAGAAGTCAATACCGCCTATCTTACCTGTCCCATCCGGAATGTCATCGACCGTTTCGGTGATAAATGGTCCCTGCTGGTCCTGTACCATCTGCACAAGGGCGGAACCCTGCGTTTCGGCCAGATATACAAGGAAATGAGCGACGTATCCGAAAAGATGTTGTCGGCCACCCTCAAGAATCTGGAGCGGGACGGTCTTGTCAGGCGCAAGGCCTATCCGGAGATACCGCCACGTGTGGAGTATTCCCTCACGCCGCTCGGAGAATCCCTGATGCCCCACGTGGACAGCCTCATCGGCTGGGCGGTGGAGCATTTTCAGGACGTTACGCACGGAAAAGTATTGGTTTAAACAAAGTAGGTTATGCAAGAAGCACTGGATTTCCTTAAAGAAAACAACGAAGTGGCCTTTGCCACCATTGGAAACGGGCGGCCGCAGATGCGGGTGTTCCAGATCATGAAGCAGTCCGGAACCACCCTGTGGTTCGCTACCGGACCGCACAAACGAGTCTATGCGGAACTGCAGGAGAATCCCTCCGTGGAGATCCTCTCCCGGTGTGGAAACATCTCCGTACGAGTGAGCGGAGACGCCGTATTCGATGTACCGGACGATATCTGCAAAGAGATATACGAAACCAATCCGGTCCTGCCAAGACTATATCCGGACTATAAGTCCCTGGCTTATTTCCGTGTAGAGATTGACCGTCTGGACTATTATGACCTTACTCCAACTCCGCCGATTCTCCGCCACTATGACCGCGCCAGCGGGCAGTACGTAGACCTCAATCCATTCGGGGAGAGGAAAGCATGAATATGAAACGTCCCTTACTATTATTTGTCCTGCTGTCCGGCAAGCTGTTGCTGACGGTATCTGCAAGCGGGAAGACATTACGGTAATCACCAAAATCTATCCTGGAACGCAATACGAGCATCCGGAGGATTCGTCGTTATTCATGGCGTTCTTTTACACCCTTTCCAACCATCGTAAGAAGAAGACATTATATACGCAATAGGTATTGACATTCAGGGACTTAGTTTCCAATAACATCAACTCAAAAACTTATGACATCAAGCGGCCGATTGAAGAATCGTACCAGAAGAGGCTTGCCAGGCAGGTCGTCTTCGCTCCGGAACTCGGCAAGTGGAACTACTTCGTCAAACCGGCGTGTATATACGTTAAAAAGGTTTTTAGCTACCGCTAAAAACCTTTCGTTAACATTAGATACTATTTAAAGTGGTGCTAGGAAGAAATGTGGGATGCCGAATAGCTCGGCCCTCAAAAAATCAGCCAAAAAGAGAATTTTTTCGTGAATTTGGCTGACTTTTTATATCTTTGTACACGAGATAAATGTACGCAAGATGAAAAGTACCAGAATCATAGGCAGAGAAGAAGAACTTCGGACGATGGAGCGTATCTACCAATCCGACAAATCTGAAATGCTTGCCATATACGGACGCAGGAGAGTAGGAAAATCCTTCCTCGTGGAAGAAGCCTTCCGCGGGAAAATATGTTTCTCCACCGTAGGCGTGTACAAAAAGCTGGAAGATGGCAAAGACGAAATAAAGCAAGCCCAGACACAGAAAGAATCCCAGCTGCTCCATTTCTACGATGACCTCATTGCCAGCGGTCTTCCGGCCGAAGGCAATCCCCGTCCAAGCTCCTGGCGGGAAGCCTTTCTGCTGCTACGCTCACTCCTGCAGCGCGTGAAGAGCAGAAGAAAAGTAGTTTTCATTGACGAACTCCCTTGGCTGGCCGGTCCTCAGTCCTCGGAACTCATAGAAGAGTTGGGGTACTTCTGGAACAACTGGGCAGACAAGCAGCGGAACATTGTGCTCATCATCTGCGGTTCCGCAACCAGTTGGATGCTGGACAACGTACTCCGCGACTATGGAGGTCTGCACGGGCGATTGACGGAAACCGTCTACCTCAAGCCCTTCACGCTTAGGGAATGCGAGCAGTATTGGGCCAAACGGGGCTTCCACCTTTCCCGCTACGAGATTGCCCTCACGTACATGACCATCGGCGGCGTCCCTTACTACATGGACCGGATCCACCCGGACCGGACCATGGCCGACAACATCGATGCCCTGTATTTCAACAAAGAGAAAGCCCGCACAGAATTCAAGGACGTTTACACAGGCCTGTTCTCCTCCTCGGAGAAATACATCGACATAGTACGGGCTCTCGGTGCCCGTTTCTATGGGATGACCCGGAACGAGCTTATTGAAGCTGCCAAAATCTCCGGCGGTGGCACTTTCACCAAGCTGATGTCCAATCTCATCGAATCAGGTATCGTAAAGACATACCCCCGCTACGGCGGCAAACGGGTGCAGACCGTCTATCAACTCTGTGACTTTTTTTCCATCTTCTTCCTCACCTTCGTGGAACCCGGAAAGAAGACCTCCTGGCGCTCGCTCCAACGGACGCATGAGTTTTTTGACTGGGCCGGACACGCATTCGAACTTCTCGTTTCCGAGCACACAGCCCAGCTTAAAGATGCTCTTCGTATCAAATATGCAGATGCCACCTACTCTTACCTGGGCCCTACTCCGGAGGGAAAGACAGCGCAGATAGACCTTGTTGTATCGGCCACGACAGAGAGGACCGACTACCTCTGTGAGATGAAATACTCGGAGGGTAAGTACGCCATCACTGCCGAATACGAAGAGAAGCTGACAGAGAAACTTGAAGCCCTCCGCAATTCCTCAGCCCATAAGCGCACGCATTCCATATTGCTGGTTCTGGTGACCACCTTCGGTCTCACAAATTCCAAGCATAACGGGCATGTGAACATGGAGGTTACACTGAACGAACTGTTTGGATAAGTCAGCCAAAAAGCGATTTTATTCATGCACTTGGCTGAATTTTTAGTAACTCTGCGTAATTAGTATATCCCGATTATTAAAAGATGCCATTTCCAATAAACTGGTAAAACCGCTTGACCCGTCTGCTGCGTTTCATACCCGTCAGTTGTGCTAATATATTGATTATTGGCCGCATAAGCGCCATGTCTGCTAATGTACGTACATCGCCACCGCACTGGATTGCCGTTTTTTTGTACGTACATCGGCTGGAGAGTTGCGAAAAAGCCCACTAGCACCCCGATGGCGCAGGTTCCATTTTAGGGCCGAAACCTGCGCCACCGGAGCAACGCAGAAGGCCGATTCGCGGTGCAGGTTCAGCCCCTGTTTTGGAACCTGCGCCGTTGACACCCGGAACCTGCACCGCCTGCTCTTGAACCTGCGCCGATTTCGTTTTTGCGCTTACTTTTGTTTCCGTACCTAGTCCTCAGTGTCCTTAAAAGGCCATCGGGCGTGACTCAAAGAATCGCACCAGATGCGCTTAAGTTGCTGTATTTCTGAGAGTTAACTACCTAATATTCTCCCTCGTTAAAATTATGGAGTAGTTAAGGTCAAATTATTTATTATCAATCACTTACATCTGTATTCAGAAACTTGGGATAGTCACATGGGAAGCCTGAGGCAGGCAAACAGGTGCCAACTGACATGTTCCATCCCATTCTTACTATCCCAACTATCTCATCCACCCCTCTACACGATAAACCTTCTCCATCAGTTTGGTTTCCTGCCCGGTTTTGGCATCCTTATGCCAGACTTCAATCCTTGCAGCATAATAGTCATCCCAGTCACCTTCGTAGATGGTAAAACTCTGATTATGTACAAGCTGAGAAAACGCTTCTGTAGAATCAATAGAGACTTTGCTTCTTTCAGGGAGTCTGCTTTCGGAAAGTGGAATATTCTCTGTAATCTCAAAGCATCGAAGAAACACTTCTCCGGCAGGTATGGAGCCATAATAAAAGTCATAATCATAGATTCCTCCTTGACCACCATCCCAGATTTGAAGATATGTGTTTATATCCAAACTGTCTATTGCAACAGATAGAGTAGAGCTCTCTAATGGAATACTGTATTCCAAGCCATCAGGTATTTTATGTTTTTTACCAAAGTCATCATAGCCGGGTCCCCACATTGCTGAAAAGGCAAGCATCCCTCCGAGGACGGCAATCGTCACCAAAGATAATACAAACGAGAGAAAACACTTCAGCCATTGCTTATTTATCAGTAAGATGACCCATGAGGCGAGTAGTGCGATTAACGTCAATAATAACAGGATACCGACAACGGTTTCAAATACGGTAGGCGGGGCGGTCATAAAAAGGACAAGCATGATGATCATGACAAACGCCATGAAAGCGATGAGTGTCCACCAGTATTGAATAATGAACTTTTTCATTTCCAAGGATTTCTACAAATATAATAAAAAGCCCCAACAATTCCTCTTCTTCCAGGGATAGTCCCCAAATGGGTGAATAACCAAAAACTGCCAGGGAGTCATCCTCGGCAGTATTGTAATTTATTGAGCTTCAATATGTTATAAAATCAATATTCCTCCTCATTCCACATGAAGCCTTCCTTGGTGGGGTAGTCAGGCCAGATATCTTCAATGGATTAAGCGTTTGTTAGCGGGGGAGAAGGGCGTCGTGGCCTACTGAGCTTTTGCCGCGTCGACAACCAGAATGCGCAGGCTCGCGATTTCGCGTCAATACGCGGCAAACCGCAGAGCCCTTTCGGTCCACAGCATAGACCGAATTGCAGGATTGTCATTCTGCGCGCCCCCTCCCTCTTGTCATTCTGAGCGCAGCGAAGAATCTATCGGCTAGTACAGTTTTTCTTTTATGAAATAAGACCGGACCTGGCTCTCGGTGATGAGTACAGATTCTTGATGGAAAAACACACACAGGTCTCTCGCTATGGCATTCACAATTCCTTCCTGCGGATCTAGCAGGCAAAGAACAAGCGTTTTCTCCTTGGTGAAGTCACCATTTTCGTGGAAGTAGCCACCGTCAGAGACAACATAAGAAAAAGCAACATGGTAGCTTTGACATACGTACTTCATGATGTCAACATACATCTCTGTCTGATACTTCTGCTGCATTGTAGTAGCATCGTTCAATCCAACGCTTATGGTTATCTCTGTCATAGTTTCGTTATGAGGTTTCGTCCTGCAAAGTTACCAAATAATGACGAATTACAATATGATTTTGCGCCTTGCTGCACTCTCGCCTTATCTCATGATGTACGTACACCCATTAATGGCTACGGAGTGTCCCAATTAGAGCAATTGTCGACCATCTATCCCTGGGTACTGTGCTTTAACCTAGCCTCTGGGCTCACCACTGACAATCTAAAGCATCTTTTGCGGCAAATCCTGCTTAAGTTCGTCAGCAGTGACGAACAATAGCAAGTTTTGGGCCATATTCTGTTTTTGTTTGTAGCGGGTGGGAACAGGCACCGCCACAAAAAACCGGGGAATCATTCAAATTCTGGTGAAATCCAGGAAGCGAACTCAAAGGCTATGTCTTGGTGAGCAAAAGTCGCTGCGTAGCGCCGCTGTTTGGTCACAATCCCCTTGGCTGTTGTTTGTTCTACCCATCTCTTAGGAGTCAGGACAAAACTGTTAAGGCCTGCCTCTGTCTCAATTGCCTTGAATTCGATGTAATTGAAATCAGGATTATGGAAATGCTCCCAAAGCCCGAGGAAACGCACAGTTGCCAGGAGGGCTTTTTGCGAGGTTCGTCGAAGCTGCGGTTTGTGGCGCTTAAACAGATGAATACTAAAGGATTAGCACAACTGACGGGTATTCGTTTCATACCCGTCAGTTGTGCTAACATGCTGATTATTGGCGGATTAAGCGCCACGGCTATCATTAAAATAGCCCGCTCAATAAGAAACGGGCTAAAGGGCTAACTATTTGATTATCAAATCAATATTCTTCCTCATTCCAGAGGGAATTATAGATTGATTATCAACGACTTTACCAGCACTATACAAGTTTTTAGTAAGTTTATTTGTCCATACCTGGCCGGAATAGGACGAAAGTGTCAATTATGCGAAATAATAGTAAGTGAATCTTGAAAATGTTTTATACGCCTGATAATAAAACCTAATCAGGAATAATTCCAGTTTCGACCGCAGAATAGAAATCACTGTAGTCATAAATGCCATCTCTCATATTAGTGGAAAGACTATCCTCGACTACTTTAATAAAATAGTCCGAATTTGTTTCATTATTCACAAATGAGATAAACTTTTGTAGATAATCTTTATTTTGAGTACCATCCTTCATCATTATTAAAAGAATATCTTCAATAGGATAAATCTTTCGTTTGTCCTGATAAACCATTTTATCCGATGACTGTAATTGCTCCTTCTTAATAGTATTCAGACAACGGATCACTTTACTGTTCACGTTATCTTTATTACCCAAAATTGGGGAAATAAGATCTCTTAGGCTCTTAATCTTTTTAGACAAATCGTATTCTTTATCAGCGTACTGAAACACATCGTTTGTTATAGCAGACTGATCAATATTGAACAGTTCTAACGCAATTCTATTACTGAGTTTCGCGGGATTACAGATATTAAAAAAATGGAAATCCTGCTTATCATCATTTCTTATGAGTTCATCTCTTAGGTCAAATAGCGTTGTATCCCATGTGGAAAAAAATAAGTCTTCATCGTTAATGTATGCATTATCCGTCAAAAGATATAGCATTTGGCTCACATCATTGCTTATTGCATGCTGAGTCTTACTCTTATTTTTTAGCATAAGTTGTTTTTCATAAACTGTCTTGCATTGTACAAAAGTGTCAAATCTTTCTTCCTCAATAATCTCAACCCCGTAATCTTGTAATATGTTCTTTAAATCCTTTACAGTGTCTGCAACAAAATACGTACTATTAGCATCAAGATTATCAAATCCTAATGAGTATATAAAATCACTAAGTGAATCTATTTTTTCGTTTATCTCAAATAAATCGTTCTCCCTCATATAATGGTAATAGTTGTAAAAGCTATTTGATGTCTCTCCTAAGTATTCAGTAAAGGGGCATTCATCTAACCATGATAGTTGGAGAGCCTTTTTAACTTCCCAAGCAACTTCATACAAATAATCCCAATATACCCGAATCTCAATTCTATCTTTATTTTGATCGCAGATATTAAGAAGGCTAGACATTGAGCTATAGTCTATGTCAACCCAATCTGAAATAACACAATCCGAAAACTTAGATAGTAATAAATACACAATGGCAGGAGTGTCGAAAAAAAGAATCTTCTTTTTGTGATTGATATACCTTTCAAGCTTGTTGGACTTATATAGGCTCAAAAATGATTCACTTGCAGTAATCCTATTCAAATACGAGTTATTATCACATAACTCTTTTATGGCATCATACAACTCATCGGTAACCGTTGCGTCTTGACACCTCTTCTTGAGATGTGACTTGAAGTTATCAATTAACTCTTTTTGACTGACATCAATAACTCCATCAACATCTGATTTGTAAAAGTTCTTGTAAAGCTTTTTGACATCTTCTAGAATTGAATCAGATAGTGAGGGTTTATAAACGCCAAAACGCTTTAAAATATCATTAAACTGGGTCAAAAACTCTTCCTCTATGAGCCCGGAGGTTGCGATGATATCCTTAATACTCTTCTTTTCAGATTCGGATAAAGAAACAGTACCACTTACTTGGTCATAAATAGCCCTCCCGTCATATGACAACTCTTGAACAGTATCAACAATATTTGGTACTTTTATTTTAGCCTTTGAAAAAACTTCTTCGCCCAGTTCTTTTATAGACAAACTGCCACGATCAAACATAATTGAGACAATAATCGAATTAAGGATGCATTTTTTAATACCGGATGTATCCTTACCAGAGGCCAACATCTGATACAACACTTTCGTTGCCTTATCAAGAGTAAAAACCGAAGGATCTGGTTTTACTAGAGAATACAAATAATCCTCAAGCTCAGGGCAATCTAACTGAGACAACCTATGGCCATCATATATATTAAGATCGATACTATAACTTCTTTGTGCGTAAGCTTTATACTCATTAATTTTATCATCAGATAGACAAACAGAGCAAAAGAAATCGAAGTTTGAAGAGTACTTATAATCCGACACGAGTCTATCAACTTTAACAAGGTCGTCATATAATTTACTCTTCACATTCTTGTTTACTGTAATCTGAACACATCGTTTCTGTTCTCGTCTGTTTTGAAAAAGTTTAATATCACACCCTCCATCTCCAGCACCATCAACAGAAACCACCTCGTTGAGTAAATAATTACGCTCGAAGATCATAACAGCTTCAGTGAAACGCTCGGGAGATAGTGATTGAATTGCAGTTCTTAAAAAGTCTCCTTTACTACTCATATGATAATTATATTACAATATTAACATCTTTGCCTTATAAACCGTCACTAATATACAATTGATATTCTTTACCTGTTGATTATACTACATTCAAATATAAGTATAAAAAATAACACATACACCAATAATGGAACAATAAAGCTTTTGTATCACTATACTTCTCCTTTCCCCACATTTCAATCAAAGCATCTCTGACTCAAGTTAAACGCCAGTATTAATACAACTCATTGCTCATCTATTACATCACTATATAAATACCTCTCCACCCCATCCTTATTCTCGATCCGGAAATGCATTGTCTCATCATCAAGCCTGGTATTCTCCAGTATACGCCCATTAAACATCATAGTTTCACAGAAGACCGGAAAGCATATGCCCCCGATTTCAATACCTTTTTCTAAAGTGCGCTTGCTCACAACTGCATACGTAGAGCCAACGGGATAATCGTAATCTGGAGAATATGAACAGTCAAAACTTAGGGTACGTTTTGAATTAACCACCCTAATCTCTTTTTTCAGATAAGCAAGAACGATAGACGCAGCCTCCATACGGTCTTTATCATATGGTTCATAATATTTGAATTTCTCTCCATATGCAAGTTCAATCGATTTCAGTTTCGACGCATATTCCAGCCATTGTTTAACAATTCGAATCTTATCCTGAGTAGGAGCATATTTCTTCAGTTTTCCTCTATTCAAAAACAGTTCCGCATCGGCACCCTCCAAATAAGCGCCAATCGCAGTAAAGATACGGATAGCTAAATCGTTATCTTTATATTTATCCTTTACTGTCATATTGAAGTCACATGTTATCCCCTGCCCATTGTCATTTATTCGGATAACAACTTTTAAAGATAGCACAGGACACCCCCATTTCATAATTACACCATCTCTGGCCCCATAACTTGACATCGTCCACTCTTCCAGGATGCCACGGCTGGGGACACTCAATCTCATTTGAACTTTGTTCTCGCTTGGGCCGATATACAAATCCTGATTCATACCGTCCCAGTCAAACCTCAAACCATTTACACGTGTCTCAAGGTGCTGCAATTCCTCACTTGGAATCTTTACCATAGGTCCAGAGCCGAACTCAAAATCATTAAAATCTGCAACCGAAAAGCCTCTGGTAAAGATATCGAGTGGCTTCGTTGTCATATGTATCTGAACATTGGGAGAGCCTTTAAGAGCCGAATATCCATTGATATTAACTTCCGATACCTTTCTTTTTAATGATATACTCAGATTATTTAAAAGAGCGAACTTCGCGGCGGTCTCTTCCGAACAGTTCAAGCAATGTAAGTCCTCAGCATAGTGATCTTTCAAACTTTGAACTACAGATGCGGAAAACTTTTCCGCATCCGATATAACTGGTTTAATTCCAAGAGAATAAAGCTTTTTCTTCTGAACTTCAGATATGGAAGGGGCGACCATGAACAACCCCTTGGCGCCACTTCCTAATCTGGACTTAATATCTTCAATCAGGTTAAGCACATTCCCATCGGAGATACTATAGCCAACAAAGACAACATGATGTTTTGTAAACTCAGAAAGAACATGGTCCCAAAGGATTGGATTCGACGGCGATTTTATCGTTCTGCGATAATCCTCGGCAGACAAAACTATACTCCCCAACTCATTGACATCACCATGTATCTTGTAAAGATGTGTCTGTCTTTCTTGGAAACAACAACACTCAGAATCCTTCCTGAAAACCTGTATGCCACCACAACAAAAAGCATCCTCAATCAGCGTATCATAATTCGTTGTTACGATAGTATGAATATGAGGGATAAGCGCTAAATTATTATGAAAAGCCTGGGGAGCAAGTCCCGAAAAACTCTTCTTGATTATTTCATCACGTTTTAAAGAGTTCCCTTCTTGAAGCATCAGTCTGGATGAAGTTTCTTGGAGATTATTCTCATCGACCCCTTCCCTCATCGAATCGTTCAATTCCTCATAAAACTTCTTTGACAAAGCGGACGCTGACGGAGCGACCGGTATTGAACACCCGGATCCGACAAACAGTGTTACATCTTCTTTCCTAACCAAAGAACAAATATCATTCAGTGTTTCCATCTAACACACTAATACTAATTGAGCTTATCCAACGCAGAATAAATGACTCGATTCCCCCTAAAAATATACTCATCAAACATATCAATTATCTCATTCAACGATTCTTCATCTTCTTCCTCTTTTAATCTACCATATATCTTTAAGAGTACTTTTACCACTTCTTCATCTGAAAACTGTTCATTATCAATACCAGAGAGAACCTGTTCTTGTATGAACTTATAGCACTCTACCGGATAACTTGAAATACACTTTGTAACGTATTCTAGTTGCGAGTAAATATCACGGTGCTTTATCATCTTCCATGATTTTGCCCATTCTCTATAGAAAGTAAAAGCTTCTACAGGCAGTTCATCACAATGCAGGCAAAAAGCATCAATAATAGCCTCTCTTCCATCCGATGAATAGCACTCCAAAAATTTCTTTGAATACAGGGTATAATCAGGATCATTGAACATCTTAATTGACACTTTTATTATTTCTGCTATAACGTTCTCGTCATTGTGCGTAAGAATCCGTTCTAGCATTTCTTCACATACGTCCTTGCAACGGCTAACACTTAGTCCATAGAAACAAATCAACGAAAGGATGTTATGGCTTCTACAGTCCTTCTCTATTTTGTTTACATAATCGGATACCAAATCTGGTTTATGATAGAAGCACCATTGAATAGCATCAGCTCGAAGAGGCAAAGCCTCTGGTCCCATAAACTCTAAACTTTTCTTTAGAAGCGGGAAATACAAGTTCGCATCAAAATGCTCTTTCACATATAAATAATGCATCGGCAAAGTCCTCAAGCTTTCATTTAAAGAAGGAACCAAGTTTAAAAGAGTATCATATGCCTGTTGTCTTCTTTCTGGAATTGCTGTCAATTGGATAAGAAGTTCAATCGCACGTCCCTGTTTTGAGTTAATGGCCCGGTTAATCATATTGTTAACAATATTATCCAACTTCGTTTCGTCCTCATTAACTTTACTTGTCAACAGCCGCTCATCAAGTGGCATATTAATAACATCAATGATTACAGGCAAAATCTCGTCAATATACAGACTATTACTCTTGCAATAATGCCCTGTTATTTGCTTAAATGAGTAACTATTCTCAGATGCATATTCTACCGAGATATACTTTTTGGCAAGAGGCCACATCTCATCAATGCTCACGCCAGCATCTAACAATCCTTCTATTCCAGATATTATATAGAATGGCCTAATATCATCCCTTCTTGCGATATCAAAGACGAAATCTTTGAATTTATCTGGATCTGAGGAGACACATTTCTTAAAAGCGTCAGCATGGACATTCAAATCAATAGGATGCGCATGGGAATGCCAGTGTTTTGTCTCATCGAGTTTCAAAAAAGAACTAAGCCAATTGTCAGTAGAAAATTTAGCATAAGTAGCGCTATCTGTTATTCCGCCACAATATACTGCCATCGTAACTGAGTGCCTATCTCTTTCTATAAAAATCTTTCTTCCAAATCGTCTAAAAAGTTCTCCCATACATTTCTTCATCTCTGGTAGCAAACCATCATCAGGTAATGTATTACATATTAATTCCCATTTTTCACGCCAAAGATTAGGGAAGAGCAGGTCACTGTATTGTCTGTCTCTGTCAACGTACATATCGGAAGAAGAGACATATGACAGGAGAAGTCTCTGGTACTTATGTGCACGAAGACTATTCAGTGTTGAATACCACGACTTCAGCATTTTCATGAAATAGAATTCAACTGAACCCTGAAGGTACTTTTCTATTATCGAAGAACTCGCTAACAACGATTCAACTCTCTTATTATGCAACTCTGGGTGCTCAGCAATTGCTAGCAGAGCCATCGCAACAGAGGTCTCATTATTAAGTGATAATAATTCATCTACGATAGGAATAATCAAAGCTTGGTCCGAAGAGTACTTAAGAAGTAACTGTTCATATAACTTAATGATTTTTTCCAAATACTCATTGGAAGAGTAATCATCAATACTTTTTGCAATCGTGAAGCCGTGATATCCCTCAGATGAGTTTTTACTTATATACTGAATCAAACTGGAGTTTAGAAGAAAAAGACATTGTCGAGGATGTGTTTGAGAGAGATTCTTGAAAAGCACATCAACTAACTCATAACCGTCGTGATTGTGAGTGCGAATACCTGATTCCAAATATCTTAAAAGCAGTTCTCCGGCCTCTTCCAATCCAAACTTCTCGTTGCTTTGCAATGCATCTTGAATCCAACTTACGATAAAATAGCTATTGGAATCACTGACACTCCTGAATGCCTCGATTACCTTATTGTTACGATAATCATTATGCCCCCTCAATACGTATGACCTCGCAAATGCTTTTGTATCTTTATCATTAATTGAATCTATCAACAAAAACACATCATCTGGATGCTGAAATGAATAACGGGTAAGTGTGCTCAGCATGGGCATTAGCAGCATGCCACCTCTTAATGAATCAGGCAAGAATGCTTTCAGTAAGACAAAAGCAGTTCTATACCATTTTTCGCCCTGAACCCCTCTGAAGAAATGATTAAGAATTCTTTCATCCGAATAACAGACTTGCTTAACTAATCTCTTCTCAGAAGGCCTTGGATCATCAGATGTTGCAAGAGTAGATATCGCCAGCAATTTGATGTGGAGACGTATTCTCTCAGAGGTCATAAGTTTCTGTATTTCCAAAGCATATCCGGAATCGTTATGACCCCTGTTATACTCCAGGACAGCCTTTACAGTAGATCGTATTTCAAGTCCCTGAAACTCGTTTTCCAAATCAGAGATGAATGACTTATTCTGAGTAATGTAGTACCTTGCCAAGGCATAGTCGTAAAATGTCTGGTGGAAAAAAGAAACAAATCTCCCTTCTGGGATTATTATGCCATTACTTGCAAGATACTCAAAAGCCCCGCGTAAATATGAAATAGGTTGCCAAATCGGTTTTAATGTCCCTGTTTGTTTGATACATTCCGCAATACTGAATAACACTCGTTCGGTGTCATCTCTATTTATTGTTGAAGGCAACCCGTTCAGGCCGGAGTCCCATAATGCATCATATAGTTCAATAGGACTGCTGAAATTAAGGCTGCTTTTATTCCTTTGATACAAGAAGCAGTATGAATTAAGATACTGAACGTTCCTCAAGAGAGAGAGAGTAATGGGGCTTATCTTATTAACCAGTTCCTGATTCAGTCGCAATAAAACAGTCTTCACGACATCTTCTGACAACAGCCCTAATTCAACTATGTTTGAATTCTCTTTTATACCACTTAATACAGCATCAAACTCTAAATCATATTTCCTACACGAAACTACTGCTCTAACATTAGGCCAGTCTCCAATAGCCGTTAACACATCTATCAAAGTGTTTAATCGGTTTCTATCAGCAGACAGGCTTTGAGACAAAGCATCTATTTGATCAATGACAAAGACCAGGGATTTATGACTTGACGCATAAAAAGCGATGGTTTCATAAACCGTTTCCAGGGAGATAGGATTGTTGGTCTCATCAATAGCGTCTGCTTTGATGCAAAGGCTATTTACTCCATTCTTCTCAAGGGTGGCAATCAAGTCTTTAATAACCACAGACTTTCCAGTGCCTGCATCTCCAACAAGAAGACATATGTTTTTGCTTCCTTTGGGCAGATCTTCTAATATCCAGTTGTATAATGCTTCAGATTCAGGTCTAGGTATATGGGAGTCTTTCAGACCATGTAACTCCGATGGAGTACTATTAAACGCTATCCTCTGGACTGAAGCAAATGATTCTGCCATCTGTTTCTCGTCTTTGATGGCATCCATTCGTTCCTTATATAACCTTTTCCAAACTGTGATTGTATCTTTGACATTCTCTTTCGAACATGCCTCTTCTGCTTTGAAATGGTATCGAACTGTATCTTGAATTCTTTCAGACCGGCTTTTAAACTCTTCAATCGACTTGTTATCAATGTATTTCCAATAAAAGTAACCGTTTTCATAATCACATGCTATGAAAATAACGACCTCTCCTTTATGGCGATCTGAATATGCATAGATGGATTTTGGGATATCGTAATACGCGTGACCATCAACCGCAGGATATGTAAGATGCTTTACTTGGACGATGATACGCTCATTTGCAGTCCCATCTTTGCATAAAAAATCCAGGTAACCGTCAATATTTGGCAACGTTCCTGCTTCTTCTAGTTGACTGCAATCGACATCGTCATCAGGAAGGAGATCCTTTATAAAACGAATAGACCTTTTGTCAAGTTTACTTGACTCTGTCGCATTCTTATTCGGAACAAATCCTTCCATAGCCATAGCATCTAAGTTATACCGCAAGATACGCATTATTTCCGGATTTCGAATAAAAGTTTAAATAGAAAAGAATCGTATGACAAAATAATCATCAGATGCTATTTCTTTCCGTTGTATGTTGTGAAACATAATAAATAATACAATCCAATTCCATTTCGTAAAAGACACCATTGTCAAAGATGCTTACAGTAGCATTTAAGGTCCTGCGTATGTGGCATGTTTGTATATGTAAGTTCACGTATGGCTCAATAACAAAAGATAGATGTATGAATTATAGGTCATACGACATATTAACAAAGCTAGTACCAAGGGGGCTTGTTACCAGAACAGAGTTGTTTCAGTTAAGGCTTCTCTACTCTCACGGTGAACTTCGATATAAGCAAAAACAATTTATTCTTCAACAGGCTACAAGGAGGTTACTCTCATTCTAGGATGCTTTGTTAACAGAATCTCACGTTGCTTTTTTGTTGTTACATGAGTATATATCTCAGTGGTCTTTATGGAACTATGACCAAGTATTTGTTGTATATATCGAATATCAACGTCTTCCTCCAGCAAAAGGGTTGCGAACGTGTGCCTGAAGGTATGTGGAGTGATATTTTTCTTAATATTTGACTCAGAAACAAGATTATGTATTATTTGCCTAATATTCTGTGGCGTAATAGGCCGCATCAATCGATTAACAAAAAAATAAGGGCCGTCACTTTTTTTGTTATCCAACCATGCCCTAAGAGCATTAAGCGTTTCATCTTGACAGACAGCCACAACTCTTTCCCTATTTCCTTTACCATGTATCTTAATAAACCCAGACGCAAGATTCACATCTTCATTTTTTAGTTTACACAGTTCATCAACTCTTATTCCAGTAGCAAAAAGAAGTTCTATTATTGCCGAATCTCTGACGCCTAAATAATGCTGTTGTCTATGAGTACTTCTAGCCTTGTCATAAACTAAACGTAGAATTGTCCTAACTTCATCTATTGTCATAATGAGTGGAAGAGCGGAAGGTGCTTTCATCTTTATAGACATTCTGCGTATTGGATTATTGAACCAATCATTCTCAAGTTCAATGTATGAAAAGAAGCATTTAAGAGTCGCGAGCTTTCGTTTGACCGTCTTGTGCTTAAAGTTACTTATAGCTTTGAGCCAGATTTGTATATGCATCTTTCCAACATAAGCCAAGTTATTTGCACATGATAACTTTTCAAATTGTTTTAAATCTGTTTCATACGCACGAATCGTTTTTTCATTTAGACACTTTTCATAGCGGCAATGCCAAATGAACGCTGATATAGACTCGCTAATTTGTTTCTCAATCATACTTTGTCCTTTTATTTAGTCAAGGCTCAAGTATACATAATAAGATTGAATGAAACTAACGATAATAACTAATTATGAATTCTTTTTTCGAACACTTAAATGACATGGCGCAATCTGTTGCGAATGATATCTTGAGGAAAGAATATCAAGTAATAAACCTGTGTGGCCCATCTGGTACGGGGAAAAGCTGGATGCTTGAGTCAGTCGCTTCTGCTTTATCAGAGCAAAAGGAAAAAGGAGTAGTTGTTATCATGCTACACGGTGATGCTGGTGCTCAAACAATACATTATGCTCCACTCATTCAGTATCTAAATAATAAAAACCCATGGAAAAAGGGTGTCGGAGCTTTTATTGAAGGTATCCCATATCTGGGACCTGGCTTACGGCATTTGGTGGAAACAAAAGATATACGTCATTTAGGAGTAAAAGCGAAACAGATTAATGATAATGAACTACTATCTCGTTTCGCATTATTTACAAGAGAACTCTTATTCATAAATAAAAAATACAATCATATCGTTCTCCTTTGTGATGATACACATCACTTTGACAATGCAACTATCAGCTACCTGCAAGGTATTGTCCCTTTCTTTAATCATAATAGTTCTCTTTTCATTAGCATAGTAGCATCTTACAATACGTCGATGTTCGACGGAAAACCTTTTGTATTCTCCTCTCAACACTATAGAAACGTAGATTTACAGTACCCTTCAATAGAGGAGACTTCTTTCATTCTGCGCGACTGGAATCCTGACTTTCTCTGTACGAAAGAATCTTTGGATGCTGTCTATGCGGCCACAAATGGCCATCTCGCGCTGCTTGAACAAGTCAGTTTATACTATTTGCGGGATAACAAAGGGCTGGCCACATCGGAAGATAATAATACTGACTTCCTTCGAGGACTATTAGAGAGAAGGGCTCAAGAAACCGAGTCCGGGGATAAAATCATACAACTGCTTGAAGCGCTTGCCGTAATTGGACGGAGTGCGACCATTGCCGAATTAAAGTGCACATTAAACGATATGGAGTGCATAAATCGAGTAATCAATGATGCGGTTGAATTAAAGCTTCTTTTCAAAGACTCATTAAGAGTTTCTTTTCTAAGCGATAGTATCAGAGAGCTCAGCCAGTGGCACAGTCGGCTGAATAATAAAGAGTTTTTTGCACTCTATTCAAGATGCCTCAAAAAACTCATGCCAAGCGAATATGAGAAACGAGCTATAGCAGAGGAACTCGCCGGTAATCACACTCAGTCTCAGGTGTTAACTGGACTTCATTTGATAAAGCTAATTAGAGCTGGGCGTGTACCCGACAGAATAATTGACCACTCAGATGTAGCCTCATTTGTTAATGGATTATACGAAGCGTATCGGCTATCTTTTGCAGGGAAAAACGACGTTGCATTAAAGCAAATAAGGGAATTGAGGGATTTCTCGCATTTCCCTCTACTTGAGATAGAGATCAAATATGCAGAATACACCTTTTTATTCAAGAGCAATCTCATAGAAAACAGAAACGAGGCGTTTGCTTCCTTAAGCGGGATTATTGATATATGCGATGCGGATGAAGTAGAGATATGGTCGAGACTGATGCGTCTTCGTATTGCAATTGATAGTTCTCTAGGAAACCTTGAGAATGCCAAATCCTGTTATAAAGAATACAAGAACAAATTACTTTCTAGAAAAGGGTACGATAAAAGTGTAAATGAGATTCTGTTTGAATGTGGGTTGATGGCAGACTCTTTCTATGAGCCAGACGCCTCTCATACTATTCTTATGGAGATACAACGTGAAGTGGAAAAAGAGGTATTAAGGGAGAATCTGGAATACGTTCCACTTTATTATAGGTCATCAATAAATCTTTCTAGCAATGAGATAGTTTGTGGAATGTGGCAGGAAGCTCGAATAATGGCATTGAAAGCAATTAATATTGCCCAAAAGTATGATTTTATTCTTTTCCCCAACGTTGGAGCTGCTTATAATAACTATTTGTTGGCCATTTATTTCCTCAAGTCGGAGCCTATTGAAATAATAAAACAGGAGTATGCATTTGTTATTGATAGTCTTCAATATGATGAAGATAGTATTCTTCTCCGAATGAATTATGTCGGATTACTATTACAGGCAGGAAGTAATAAGGAAGCACTGTTTGAGTTTGACCGTATATCTCAAGCGGACGTTGATGCAATGGACACATATTATGCCTATTACTATTATTTCAATAAGGCGCTCACATCGTATCTGTCTGGCCGCTTTGAACTTGCTCGCAGTGTCATGGACAAAATCTACGATATGACAAAGAACTGTTCATTCACGCGTCAAAGGTATTACCAAAAGCATCATACTATTACCAGACAATTAATGTTGGAAGAGTCGCCATATTCTTCTTTACAGTCTATGCAAGAGTCCTTTGCTCGAATTGCGCCTGAATACTTAAGCAATAATTGGAATTACTTTATGAGTGTTTATTTATTCTCGGATTTGCAAATTTGGACGCAATTCTAATCGTCTTTTTTACGATTCGGCGATTGAATGATATATAATAAGACAAAAAAGATCAGGATACTTAAATCTCAAAGACGATAAGGAACTCGCAACTGAATGGAAGCGTGTCAAGTGAGGAGAATTGTTGTAATCTGTTATATAATACAGTTTATTCCCTTTTATACGAAAGTCAACGCGAACTGTTCCGTATAGATCAAGAGCCAAAAAGGATTTTTCCGCAACCTCCATCAATGTTTTGGATAAATCTGAATCAATGCTATCAAATCTGAAATATTGGTAATTGTCATTATAAACCAACTCATAACTTAAGAAACGTTCATTTAAAAAAGAAGTTCCATCCAGGTTTATACCCATCGGCGGCAATGCTGTTGGGCCATCAATCAATAGTACTGGCACTTCAACTTCCCATCCATCAATGAACTCTTGTACGATGACAGGCTCGTTTAATATGTGTGAGACTTTTATTACCTGTTGTTCATACTGTTTAGAGAAGAACCCGACTGATTGTTGTGTTATTCCAATGCTGGCGCTTTCTCTACACGGTTTCGCTATTAACTTTATACCGCATGGGGGCTTTGAACCCATCCATCCAATACGAGGGTCAAACAGCCACATTTGAGGAACAGGGAAATTATGATATGCCAATAGATTATTACACTGTACTTTATTTTCAAGAATCGCACAGGTTAGAATATCACTTGACGCATAAGGAAGATGGTGTAGTTCACAAAGAGCCGGAATCAAAGCGGATCGAGAACGAATCCTTCTACTTCCAGTCGTATTAAATACGATTTTGTATTTTTGATGAAACTTCTTGAAATAGCCGTTGCTGAGTTTCTGAACGAAATCATCTTCTCCATATGAAACATCTCGTAAAACTCCAAGGCTCTCTAACGCATCAATATAATCTGACAGTTCATCTGCAGAGAAATACTCTGTCGTATAATCATACTGAGATAGATAAGTATCAGAGTCCTTTATTGTGACAACAAGGATTAATAGTATGTCGTTGCTTCTTTGTTTAACAAATTCAATCGCGGCATTCAGTTTTTGAGTGAGTCCCTCGAAACTATTATCCATAATTAGTTATTATCGTTAGTTGCACGTAAATATAACAATAATTACATAATAATTCCGTGAAAAGTGCAGGATTTACACTATATTCTTATAATACAAACTTTTTAGTTGAAGAAATCCTATTTTTTGTTTTCTCCGTGTTTATTTGTAAGTTTGCATATGGTCAACTACATAATTATTGATGTATGAATTTTAGGTTATACGACATATTAGCAATGCTAGTACAAGGGATTCTCGTGACAGGAACGGCATTGTTTCTTTTTTACCCCGACTATCTTGAGGGCGTCAACGGCCTGTACTTAACTGCTGTCGCTTTTTTTATTGGTTACATAATCAACTCCTTAGGTTCATGGCTTGAAGAGTCTTATCGTTGGCTTTTTGGAGGTAAGCCATCCACAACAATCTTCCATCCTAAAAAGGGTAAGAAATATTCAGGAGCTGGTAGGGTAAGGTTTTACCAAGTCAACATAGTCTCACAATTATTATGCAATGACTGTAATGTGGATGATGTAAAAGGAAATGAAGAGATACTCTTCTCTCATGCCAAACATATAGCCGAGAAATCTGACAATAAGCGAATTCAAGAGTTCAACGCCACTTATGCCATGTCCAGATCATTCCTCACAGCTGCTATAATCTTGATGTTCTTAATTATAGTACGCTTCCCATGTTGTTTGTATTCATATTTGTCAATATTAATTGTTGTCGTTTGTCTATTCCGTCTTAGAGACTTTAACTATTATTATGTCAGAGAGGTTCTGACGACTTATCTTCATCAGAGGGGGAAATGATTGAACAAATGATTAGAGTTTCTGGCACATAGAGCATTGCTAATAAAGGCCTAGTAATATCTTGCCGCTGTAATTTCCTCGCTTTTTCATTAAAATCCTCAATGTCTTTTTCACTGAACATGGGTGGACCTAGGGGATGTGAATGCCACTCGCCAATGTATCCAAAAGTACTGCCTGATTCATAGTCAATGGAAGAGAGTTTATTAGGGATTCCCTGTTTCCCTAGAATAAAATGAGTCTCTGAATGAACACTATCTTTTGGTGCAGCAATAGTATCAACCACATGAATAGTACGTGTTTTAGCATTAATCCTTCCTATTAGATACCCTCCGGTTTCTTTTGGTGATTGTTTATCAGTTTCAGACTTAAGAGTTTCTATAACATTTCCGAAGATTCTTATATCCCAATTCCCATCTTGACTGGACACGGAATAGACTACGGGGCCACCAAGCCTCTCTACAGAAAGATTTCCATCCTTCGCAGCCATATAATAAATTGCGCCCGAATCCATTCTTGAATTATTCGCCAATATATCTTTAACGATAAGGCTCATGGACGCCCCATATAGGCTAATAACATCGTCCGCAAGAACGAAGGTTTCAGAATTACATCCCAGTCCTACATTGATAATGTTTCCTGGCTCTCCAGCCAATTCTTTATCCCGAATAAGATAGTCTGACACCTCTTCTTTTGTCTTGTATTTTGACCACAAATACAGAAGTAGATCGTCAATACGCACATTACCATCAGAGCTTTCAGATAATAGTAAAGCAAACCTACCACTATCATAGATTGCTCCCGATATAACTCTGGGTCTTATTCTAGTAGAAACAAGCTGATTGGCTGTTTTTCGTGATGCAGTGAAATCTAATATGACCCTATTGCCCAGATTCTCATTATCAACTTTCTTTACCAGATTAATGATATCCTCTGCACTAAAAGTATAACGGCCTGTAGGGAAAATACTTGTCGCCTTATCCTTTAACTCCCGAGCTTTATTCCCAGAGGAATCCCCGAACAGTACATGGCGAGCAAGATTATGGCGACTTACATAATCTGTGTCAACAAACTGAATATTGTCTATACCGGCACGAACCAAATGCATAGCGACTTTTGAACCGAGAGCACCACAACCAGCAATAGAAATAAGATAATCTGGGATAGATGGGCAATCTGAAATGCTTTTCGCTTTTTCAAGTGTAAACAGGTTCAATTGACGGCATAATGACACTTGTGAATATTGATCATAATGCATTTCCCCAGATTCCGTTTTATGCCTGTGTACCAAAAAGTTTATAAGTTGGTAAGGAGTATTAACGCCTATCAGGTTTTTGCTCCTTCGCAAAGCAATGATAACGATGAAGCATTCAATGTCATAACTATCCAAAGCATTATATAAGGCATCAAACTGTCCATCCGGGAATCCTTGTTCTCTTACAAAGTCAGATAGATCTCTTAATGAGTGAGGGATGCGATTGTCAAAACTGTCATTCGTTCTAAAAGACTTATCCCACATCAATATGGCATGAGTGTGCTCCTTCTTTTTCTTAACGGCTTCTATAATTGTTTTATCAAAGTCGCTGATGCAGACATAAGTATTTGGAGTGAACCGCCAAAAATCAATTGCTTTTATGTTTATGGATTCACTGATATTACTGCATATCTTCTCATAATCGTAATACAGTGTTTCCGAATACCCCTCAAGTCTCAAAGGTTCAAAGAATCCACCATCCACTGATAATTCTCCCGCCGCAAGCTTCATATACCAGGCACGTACATGCTTAATATAGTCTTCCAATGTAGCTCCTGCAAACCATTCATCTTTATCCCCCTTAAATAAACAGATGCTCCGTACACCATTCTTTTCGCAATAGATATGCGGTGTTTCATTAAACTTGAAATCCTCTCGTCCTATTATAGATGTTGGAGCCACATTGGGGTAATCATCGCTAAAAACGATGAATACTGGCTCTTCGCTTTTAACTATTCCTGAAGACGCATTATATCGAGTTGGCAAATCTACTTTCAAATAAATTTTAACAGCCTTCGCGGAAAAGTAACAGAAGCATTCACCATGAAAAGATAACAAGCCCTGCTTTTGTGCATGATATAACTCTCGGAGGATTTCAGTAGGGAAATCCTCCGAGGTCATGGGTAAGAATTGTGAGAACACGTTATTATTCTCTTCCATAAGAAGACTTTCTTCCTGTTGATGCATATCCTCCAATGGCTCCGGCGGCTCCTGATAAACTGTTCTTATCAGAACGAGTAAAGCCACTCTTAGTTACCTCAAAAACGACAGGTTTCGGGTTTTCTTTGTTGGGCTCTTCAGCAAGAGAAATAAAGTGGCTCTTACTTCCTATTAGGTTTTCATATTGAGTCTTTGCCGGATAATGAGGTGGATTGGGCTTCTTATCTTCAATATATGCTGAGGAAGCAATGACATAAGCCCCATTCTCCTTATAATCACGGATAATCTTCTTTGCTGATTCTAGCGGGGTTTTATTTGATTCAGGGTTCTCATAAGGGACATCGTTGAAGAATGTCCATGAACAGTGATGAGGGGCCAAAAACAAATCGTATTTAAGTTTGTCTTCGTTATTATGACTCTTGCTTTGATTCAACACCTCATCCCAAACATAGTGATCGGCATCGCCTCCAAACACATATAATGCAACAGGGGCGCCTCCTCCCTCAAAGAATCTAGCTTGCATCACAATTGAAGTAGAGTTTTTATCAGCGTCAGCTTTTCCATCAATTAAACTTGCTTTGAATGGAGAATGTACGAAGAACTCGATATCAAGGTTAGATTTCCCATTAATACTTGTAATTGTGTCACCCGGAACATATGAAGGAACCTTTTCAAACTTGGCATCTCCGTCATAGCCTATCATATGTATTCTATTCCCGGCCTTATTCCTGTCTGAACTTAATTCTTCCCAAAGTTTGCGACGCCTGTTCGCTTCTTTTTTCAAAGCTTTAGCGTCATCACTGTTGGCTTCAGAAAAGAGCATTGGTGTAACCCATAATTCATCTATGATGATTAAGTTGTTATCCTTGTCATCAGAATCATACTTCTCTGGAGCTCCAAGATAGTAATTGACTTTCATCCCTCGGCAGTGGTCCTGATCAGGATGCGTCAAGATAAACAGGTCAAGGTGTGGCCGCCGTTCGGAATCTCTACCGAGTTCCCCAAGCAAGTCAGTCTTAACATCATAATAATCATTGTCCTCTGTACTCCTAATGTTTGAGTCAACTTGAATCGTTGTGGTGCCGACCTTTATAAGGACGGTATCGCCATTGTCAACGGGGTAAAATTTGATTTTTTTCATTTCGTATTATTTTTTAAATGCTTATTACACAACGACTATGCCGATTCCCCGTCTTCTGACATTATGTCATTTACATAAACATATAAGAATCATTGATGGCAGTTTAATGGATTAGGAATCGACCTCATTCAATGATCGTGGAAGTGGGCTTCGGTAATATGAGACGAGGTCAACTCTCTTTTGATACAGCCTCTTTGACCCTTCTCGCGAAAAAACATAAGCTCCCGCATCCAACTGAGTGATGTGACTTATTGTCAAAAGTTAAGACCAGCCTTCCGGTGGAATCCGGTAGAACGCACCCGCCCCTGGGCCTGCTTTGAGAAAAGGCATGACACATTTGAAATGGTAATTATCTCAATACAAACATGCAGTGCGAAAGCCCATCGGCTTGAACCGCACTAATTATAGATAGGTAAAAGGCACTAATACTTCCCAAACTGAATTCCTTGATATACCGTTTGCCACTGATTGGTGCCGTCATCGAGGGCTTCTACGGAATCATAAAGTCCATAATCGGAAGCGACGATAATATCCACCCGGTACCCTCTTGGCATAATTTCCGTATTAGCCGGCACATAAAAGGGCACGAGCCAGCAAGAAATATCTTCATGATACTCCCAACTCGCTCCTGGCATCTTTTCTACAAACACTTCTTCAATGGTTTTGTATTCTTCTTGAAGATAATCATCACCTAGATTCTCAACCTTTACACGATACCCCCAACTCCGGTAATGCCCAAAACACTTGGTCTGTACTTCAACACCTATTTTGAAATAACAAATACCACCATCCTTATCGACCCCTTGTCCCGTAAGGATCTCCGGGATGGTGGGATCATAAAACTTTGTATCGCACCCCGCAAAAGTGAATGAGGCGAGAAGAAAAAATATGACAGGGGACAATTTCATCATATGCAAAAATAACATTTATCGGCCACAAATCAAAGCGCATGTCCGCGGCAAGTACCTACGCAACAACCAGTAAAGCAGGAAATAAATCGAAACGGAAATCACTCCCGTTAGTATAAACACCTTGATCTCGCCAAAATCAACAGAGGGTAACACCAAAAGCGCCTGCCTGATATTAGACAGTATATCAGAATAGATTGCATAAATAAAGAAAGTACTATTTACTGGCAATCCTGTAGCGAATAATACAATCAAATTAACAAAGGAAGTTGACCAAACAATGCACCAGAAGGGTTTCATATATAGAATTCAGATTGCCGGAATACAACCACCGGCATAAGTAGTGTTCCAGCTATAAACCATGAGCGTGGTTTTCCTTTTGAAAAGTATCAGTCAGACTCTTTCTTTGAATTGCTATATAAGCCACTACGGAATAATAACAAAAACAGGTTATCCCCCAATTATGAACCGGAGGCCATAATTGAAGAAGGCAGAGAACTAGCAATGTGGGAAGAAACCACCGCTTTTCCTGACGAAGCGCCCAATGGATGGTTGTTGACAGCAAGTTTATCACCAGCAAATCACGCATAAACCACATTACTCGATGAAAAGGATGAACCTATTTTGTCTTGTCTACTAGCGGATAATTATCCATAGTTATGATTGAGTCCCACCACATTCTGATGCCACCGTTTTCAGTAAACCATTGACTTAATGGAGTCCGCCCTCGCCCATCGGCCAACGACAATCGGCACTGGTGACTGTAAACACATGCGATGTAGAGGTTAACCAGATTAAGTAAGGAATCAATAGCGTCTTTATACGACGGTTTATTTTCCTCTTCCATTTATTCCGGTGCCATTTCTCCATTCCTTGGAAAAACAAGAATCCAATGATAAGGAAAAACAATGGAACGGCAATTGATGGAAGCACATCGGCCAGCAACACTCTTATCCATTCGTCACCTTCCTAAAATGGACGATTGCCGCAATGGATGTAGACAACCATTACGGCAAGAGGAAAGAAGCGAGCTGACTAATCGACTATCTTTATCAGACATGCTCTAAGACATAGCGAGTAGTAATACGCAAACTAATCTTGAATAACAAAAGACGCCCCGGACTCAACCACAAATGGAGAAGAAATCTGACAGATAGAAGAAGCAGTCATGCTAAGTTTTGAGCCGGAGTATACAGTAACACCCCCAGCATAGATTGAGGTACCAATCAGAGATTCCCATTCATCTGAAACCGTTCTGCCGTAATAATAAATAGTTTTTGTTCCTACTGCTTTTTGAATTGCTGCTTTCGCATTTAATAACCCATAACCAACCTCCTGATTCCAAGTCCCATAGGTCTTTGTCGTTGAAAAGGAATATGATGGCAGTTTATAAGTACTAGTAAGAATTGCCTCTACAACTTGTTGTCGCGTTAGGGTTGGCACTACGGAAATAACAAGCGCTGCGACTGCCGCCACGTGCGGACACGCAGAGGATGTTCCATTGAAATTCAGGGAATAATCGCCACTCGTATTATAACCTGCGGATCCGGTGCGATCTGTTGTTGGAATCTTTACACCAGGAGCGACAATATCTAAAGCTGTCCCGTAATTGCTTCCCCACCATGTTTCTCCATCTATCGTAGAAGGGCTCTTCCTCTTTCCATCAGGACTCATAGCTCCTACAGCAATTATATCATCAAGCGCTGAGGCTGGATATGAGACAGTGCCATTATTTGCATTCCCAGCAGAAAAAACTATAATACAACCTTTACCATCTCTCCCATTATCTAATGCGTCTTGCATAGCATCTTCAAGTATTTGAGATTGCGCGCCTCCACTCCAGGAGTTACTTATAACCGAAGCTCCATTATTCTTTGCATATGCAAAGCCATTCGCAAGTAGTTGTGATTGATTCGGTACATAAATCCCGAATTGTTGACTTATTGACATAACAGGACTGAATGGCGCTATACCAGATACACCCAATGCATTATGTGTTTTTGCGCTTATTATTCCTGCACATGCAGTTCCGTGATCTCCATATATTACGCTAGGAGAGGTACTTGTCATCGCATTGTAACTAAGAGAACAAACATTTAGGTCTGGATGGGTAAGTTCAAAACCCGAATCGAAGACAGCTACAATAACGTCTGAACTACCAAGTGACATATCATTAGAGCGTGCGTATTTAATATCAATCCCGTTATATGCACTGCCATATTGTCCAGAATTATAGAGATTCCATTGATTTGGGAAAAGAGGATCATTAGGGATACTGGCAAGCTGATACTCAAAGATTAAATCGGGCTGTACTGAATCAAATGCTCCCGTCTCGTACAGACCATTTGATATTGTTAAGGAATTCTCTATAGGATTACAATTAATACAATCAATTGTAATCCATAATGGCATATATTCATTTTCTCCTATAATGGAAAAGTTATAACTATCTTCGTAATCACGTAGTAGATTAATATCTTCCTTGTCTTTAAGCTTAACGTAACAAAGATGTGATAATCCAACTTCAACTCCTTCATCGTTAAGATAGAAACCACCGGAATACACTATAGGCAAATCCGATAAAAGATTATTGTCGCCAGAAATAACTGCCCATCGATATGGAGCATCAAGTATCTTTGTGTTCTCAATTGATTTAAAACCTACATTCTCAACGGGGCCTTCAGATATTATTCGATATGAAGATGCTTTGCTTCGTATGAGAGATTCATCGGAATTCTTGAAAACGATATACTTTTTCCCGCTTATAGGAGATAGATATATCTTCTCTCCTTTGTGCCAATAGTATGCCTCTTCATTGGTAGGCGCTTTGGTAGAGGAATTCTCGCCATGAATAGTAGCATCATCGCGATGTATCTCCTCTAACTCATGGTTTACGCTACATGCACTGAACAATCCAGCGCATAATACCGCTATTGTTAATTTAGAAATGAGATGATTATTCATCGTTCTTTCGTTTAAGGATATAAAAACAAGAGGTAGAAAACAGATTCCTTACACGAGGAATCGCCGATATAAAGTAAGGTAGTTTTAGTGGAACCAGATTGAACTTCGCTTTATAATGAGGATTAATGAGCCATAACGTTCTGTCTAGTATTTCAAAACCTGTATCCGAACAAAGGCTCTCAAACGCCTCTATAGTCATTCGAGACCTATAAATACTCGTCAGCTCTGCTATTTTACCTTCATTTTCCCCACATTTCTTCAGAAATGTTTGGTATTTTTTTAAGGAAAGCAAGTGGGTAAATGGAATTATTGAACTAAGGGTTTTGCTACAGGTTTGCTGATGACCTCCGAATGGCATCTGCCAGGCGGGAAAGCCAATATAAACAATTCCGTCCTGTGTTGTGTACCTGTCAATCATATCCATAAAACGCCTTTTACTCTCAGGTTCAATGTGTTCAATGATATCATGGGCGATGATGATATCAAATGCCTTCCCAGCAATATCCGTATTATCATCTAATATGTTGTTAACAAAGAATCTACCCTGTAATTGTCTCTTCTTAAAGAATGATATCGCATTTTCAATTTTACCTTTTGAGATATCAACACCCGTTATTTGGCAATTCCTTGTAGCGAAGGGATATAGAAGTCCACCTTCTCCACATCCGATTTCAAGAACAGTATCCTTGCACGATAGTTTATGGAAACGTTCAACATACGGTAGAATGAATGCCTCAGATGTTTGAGCCAACTCGGTATAATACCGCTCTCGATCTATATAGCGGGAAGGCCTTGACATGATTACCGTGCTGCTTTTAGCTCATCAACCTCTTTCTGCAGCGTTTGCACGGCGTCAATTAGGACGGGAATTAAGGCGATATAATTCACCAACTTGTGACCCTCCTCATCAGTAAACACCAAATTGGGCAATACCCCTTCCAATTCTTGGGCAATGAGCCCAATTTCAGCATTATTTCCCGTGAACTGGTTATAAACGACTTTTCGAGCTTCATTCCCGGCGAAATTATATGAGACTGGTCTCAATCTATTGATAATGTCAAGGCCATTAGACAGATTGGTGATGTTTGTTTTGGCATTAACGTCAGAGTAGTTGTACACATTGCTTACCTGAATACTGTTGAATGTGCTTGTCTGTGTATTGTAGAACACAATCTCATTATTATGGCCGGCAATTCTAGGTGCACCATATGACATAACATCTAACTGAAAGAAACGGCTATTCGTGTGGTTGAAATACATTCCGCCTCCCGCTACAACAATAGGATAGTCACCAAAAGCAGAGGCATTTCCAATAAGGACACGACCATTTTGATACTTGAACTGCGCGTTCGCATTCGTGCTCAAGGAGATGGACACCACGAGCAAGATTAATGTAAGAATTGACTTTTTCATAAGTTTATTAATTTTTGATTAAAGTGAGTCTGTTGTTATTTAGTATCGAAGGCTATTTAATGGGCCATCAAAAGATGTTTCGTAAACACTTTACCCTCTAAATGAGAGTTATTACAATGATAACAATCAATTTACAACAAGCCATTATGCGGTAGATTTCAGTAAACGCATTTACGTTATCACTTATGTGCTTATAGTAGCAATCTGAATTTGATATGATTCAAATAATCATTATTTATTGTTAATAAAGTGGATCAATCTTTTGTTATAAAAAATCAAGTAATGATTGGAGCGCTCACTATATCACTTTAAAAGATCTCGAGTTCTCCTTGATAACCTCCTCCCTCAGATAGGACAAAAGTTATATGGTATATACCGCAACCACCATAAATAGGTAGAACAGTGGCTCCTAAACTCGAATCTACGTCAAAGTCAGCACTATAACCGGTATCAATATTTGTAACCGTAATGTTTACATCACCAATATCCTGAAGGAATTGAATATATATTGATGACGAAAAATCATCATAGAACGCCTGAATAGGAATAAACACTTGAGAGCGATGCTCCCGTCCGGTTTCAATAGTGTCGTCTAATACCCGAATAGGGATGAATTGCTGGTCCTCATAACTAGATGACCAAGAAACCTCTGCTCCGAAGAAGAGGATAAATAATAATAGTACAAATCTTTTCATAACTGTGCGTATAGGGGTTTGCACAAAGTTACGATGATATAGTACAAAAGTAGTATGTTCTCAGTCTTAACGAGCTTCTGGCTAAATGCTTGAGAATAAGATAATTACAACGATGTTAAGAAGTCTAGTCTTAACAGCATGCTTAACGTATTAATAATCAATACAATTGTAGCCGACAAAGTTAAGACAATAATAATCTTCACTGAATAAACTGTAGATAGAAGTCTTTATAAGGAGAAGAAAGACTGGATATAGTACCCTTAAGACGATTCTTCTTAGTATATACAGTTCCGACTGAATATCCCGTTAAGTTAGAGATTGTGGTCGCATCAAAACCAACAATGATATACATCAGAAAATGGAAGTCAAGTTCTTTGTGATTTGGAAGATCCGTACGCAGTTTATACATGATGTTGTCAAGTGAGTTATTGACTAATGACATGAATCTATCTTGCGAATCCTTATCATTGATGATAATATCTAACTGACGCATTGCCTCATCATAGAGAACCTCCTTTCGGTCTTTCTTGATTGGGGACAGGTATGCAGCACACAAATCATTAAGCTTCTTGTATTGGGCTTTATACATAGATGCATATTGCCTCCGTTTGCAGCCACAAAAGTACGAACTCATTTAAAATCGCGGTTGTCAAAGGACTGATTAATATATTACAGTTTAACTTGCTTACAAGCTCGGTTGCGGCTTTTAACGCATCACTGCTAATGGAAAACAAAGGTTGAACCAGTTAAGCAATTATTCGCTTTTTGAGTCAATGGATAACATGTTTTCCTCTGCACGTCTTAGAAGCTTTTTCATATTTTCATTTCGAGGATTTATAGGTGTTTCTTTTATTATTGATTCTATCTTTTTTGCGTTCATCGTATCTGCTTGAGATATGTACAACTCTTGTAGCAATACAAGAGGGTATAAACGGCATGGAACCATATAATGGGCAAGCATAAATTCTTGTTCTGCCTCAGCGGTATTACCAAGAAAAACGTAACATTGGCCCATGATATTATGAAACATAGGGTCAGAGGATATCTTAGATCCTTGTTCCAGAATTGGCAGAGCCTCTTTGTAATAACCGTTGAGGAATAACACATGCCCTTGTTGATATAGGGTTCGAAAAGAATCCTTCTCTCGGTCTATTCCATTATTGACTGTTATACAGATGAAAAGGGCACAAATAATAGGGAATTGGGCCCAATTGTACTTATGTAATAGTATCCCGAAAGCACCAGTAACCATAACAATAGCGAGGAATTGGAAGGGCCAAAATTCCATTGGATATGAAAAAAAAGCAAAAACAGCTAAAACGACGCAACCGTAGCCAAGAGGGTGCTCTTTCTTTGTTAATATCACACAGCATGTTATAGTGATAATAATAGATAAGATTAGACCGATTACCCCAAATTCAACGCCGGCTTTTAAATATTCATTAAACGCATATTCGGGACATCCAGCAATTCTAATTGTTGTCTTAGAGCGTTCTTTCTCGCGAAAGAATCGGGCCTGTTCCATTCCATACTCATAAGCGAATTTTCCTCTCCCGATTCCTGTGATAGGGTGTTTTGAGATAATTCTACATTCTATATGCCAAATATGTAGTCGTCCTAGTGCGGAATCCCTCTTAAGAAGAAAGCCACCTGCCCCTAGTGCCATAGCCAGAATGATAACAAATGGGATTATCCACCGATAACGGAGACAATATGATTTGATAAGGTCTAGTCTTTTATAACAAAAGAGTGACAACGCCGCAAATAAACCGAACCATGATGCTCTACTCATAGACGACGGAAGGATAATAATACCAACAGTAGCAGCAAAACCTGCGAGGTATTTAGTCGCAGTCATCCATTTGCTAGTAGTGCTTTTATTTGACAAAAAGAATGAACTGCAAATAGCAACTAACGTAGCAATGAATCCACCATAAGGACCAGGGTTTATGAAATGTCCCGTTATAATAAAAAAAGGATTGTTAGACTCTTGTATTCCCAAAATCTGTAATATTCCAATTCCTGCCTCTACCAAAAGCCATAATGATAGAGATATAACAATTATTGCATCAATAGGAATGCAATTGTTTTTTTTGTGATAGAGCAGTCGTATCAAAGTGTGCATAGAATTATGGAAGGATGTATTTGGTGATAATCAAAACCTGAAAAATGTAGCTTATTGTTAACAGCGTTGAATTATCCTATCAGGCAGAAGGACTCTGATGTTGAAACGCCAACGATCCTTTAAGATTCCCTTTGTATGCCCCCAACTCCCAATTCTGCTACGAAGCAAAATGCAATGGCAATAATAGCTTTGTTTTATTCTTCATAAAGCATATTATTCTTCGCAAATACATGAGGGATTGTCGTTTAATTCAGTTCAATATGAAATGCCGCATCCAACTTGACATTTTATACTGTTTCGACATTTAGTTCGTATTTCGTTACCTAGATATTGTATTATTGTTCAATAAAGTCTTTCTCTTTCTTCTTTACATTCTTACGAGTCATTTATGAAGGAAAACTAATAAATGAACTATTACCTGATAACTTTACCAATGATATAATCTTCTGGGACAAAGCCGAAATATCTACTATCCTTAGAATCAAAAATATTGTCGCCTATAAAATAATAATAATTATATTTGAAAGTGTAATCAACAATATCTTTTCCTCCCAAATACCACCTTCCAGCATTCAACATGGGTTTATATCCAGTCTCATACTCAATACAATGAGCATATAGAACTGTCGAGTACATATCAAGTTGTATTTCCATCCCACTATAAGGGACAATGAGTGGCCCCAACTCTTTAATCGTCCAGTTAAAACCATATGAATACGGGTATGCGCCGAGGACGTAATCGGGGATTAATGAGTCGGGACTGTCTCTCAATTGTAATTGATAAGGTAATGAACCAATATGATGGTCAATACTAGTATTATAATTGAACCCATCTTTAATCCCAATAGTATCGCCAGGCCTCCCCAAGCATCGCTTAGCATAAACATAATTTATACGAAACTCAATACACTCTCTGTCTCTGCCATACGGTGCATTAAATACGGCAACATCTCCTACATTTAGTTTTGATAATCCGGGCATTCTGAAAGATT
The DNA here is from genome assembly GCA_946616535.1 of uncultured Bacteroidales bacterium. The sequence continues at coordinate 33,458 of CAMOJA010000004.1, forward strand.
TTAGTTCAGGTGATTCAAAATCGTAGCTTAAATAAAGCCTCGCTCCCATTAGTAGTTTATTAACCCAAATTCTGTCCCCAGAATAATAAGTTGGGAGCATTGAATCTCCTTTTATTGTAAAACAATCAAATACGAATATGCGGATGATTAATGCGAATAGTACTATTAGCACCCCAGAATAGAATATGAATCGGATTATTCTACAAACTCTCTCCATTTGTTTAAAATCACTTTATGTTTACGAGAATAATTCCTATTATGTGCTAGAGAATCAATAATCAATATTGTTTCTATTGCTTTATTTGTTACCCAAACATAATCTTCATCATCGGAAATGCGATGCATAATCATGGGATATGCACCAATATCTGGGGGACAATATGGGGCATTCCAGAGTTCCGATTCAGAATAAAATAATAACGGGTTCATGATTCCCTCAAGTAATTCTTTCTCCCCATAAAGAGCTAGTGTATCAATTAAGTTACTCATTTGTGTCATGCGATTAACATAAGGATATGTGACACAGATAAGTTCACCATGTTTAGTCTTTGAAAGATTCAATTTTGCTTTCATCAATCTTAGGCCGACACTCCCTGACGCTGGAGAAAGAATGTCTTTACTATTGACTAAATCAAGAACACTATCGGAATAATTTTTTTTCCAATACGGCAGAACTATTTTTCCCCATAATTGTACTAGGTCCTTGCTCGAATACGCTAAGAAGAATAAAGACGAATATTTGTCATTAGTGGGCAAGAAGCCATAATGGATGCAGTCAGATAAGAGGGCACCTGGATCAATTTCAATCATTAACGAAGACATGCATTTATCTCCATTACGATCCTTAACCTGACTCAATAAATAATTTACAGGATAGCAACCATAATTCTTTGAAGGGGCGATAAATGAAAGAGTAACTTCATATTCTCCACATTGCCATATAATTCTTGATTCTCCAGCATTGGCATAAACGGCTTTAGGTTGGATGATTTTTGTTCGTCCTATTAAACCGTAACGATTCCCTTTAATTTCAATTGATGCGGAAAAACTAAACTGGGAACTATCGTTTAGTAATACACTGCTCAAATTGTTCGAATGAGTTGTAATAATTAAATCTGGCGGGATTGTGAATAATGGCAAGTCCCCACAATAACCGCTGACCATATCCTCTTGTTGTGAAATGTGACAACAAGAAACTAAAATAGCCAAAATGGCGATTCCTCTTATTTCCATATCTGCCGCCCCCCTTTATAGGTGAAAATACGCTCTTGAATGCCATTAGAATGATTCTTTAATAGCAGAATACAATCCTTCGGGACATTATCATATACCAGTGAATCACTATAAGCTACTTTTCTCCCTAAAGACTTCCATCTATAATCAAAATACAACAATTCATAATGTTCCCCTGTGTTGATGAAATTGTCGCGATTACGGGGAGTGTAGCTGATATACCCAATATATGCATCCTGCTTTAACTCAATCCCGCTCCAACCTCCGCTAGGGGCGGAGTCTACAAAAGATGTTAAAGTATTGCCATCAAATACTTTGGAATAATCGTGACCAGGCTCGCTTGTCAATGTTCCAAATACGGTTTGGGGATAAAGTATTTTTCGATTTTCATCAAAGAAAGTAATTTCTGAGACATTGCAATAACCACCATCAGGACCTTTATATCTAAGGAACCTATAGGTTTTTAGTGGCACTTTGTCAACTTTAACTATAGAAAGCCTTCTTTCGGGCCTTTGGCCGATGATGTGTAAGGTGTCTGCATTTTGAAAAAAACGATTATTAGAGCCCTCGAAAAGGCCACCGACCATTCTGTCCCGAAAAGTCGTTTCTTCAACAGTGCTTATATACTTTGATAAAAGTGTGACACTTTGTAGCGAATCGGATGGAGACAAATACTTTATTCTATGCGTATCAACATCAATTTCAAAAGGATTTGAAATCGCGCACATTTCGCCAGATGAATCTATACACAAACACATAACTTCCCCAGTTTGAAGATTAGAAAAATGAACGCCTCTCAAACTTTTAAAAGAGTAGTCTTCAGGAATCCAAGTGGTCCTCGAAGAAGAACACAAATATATAGGCTCATTCCAACTAATAGGCCCTTTAAGTTTTGAACTGGGAATTGTTAAGTCAGATATATAGGTGTTGGTATATGTAGCGGTCATATCTCGGTAAGTCGGATAACGAAACCGTGGCCTTAGGGCAAAACGATTACGTTTCCCTTTATCATATAATCTTTCATTTAAGCTAAATGTTTGACGAAACACCTTGCATTTACTCGAACCAAGTGTATAGTCTTGCCTGTTGGGAACTATTTCAGGGGGATAATTACTTATGATGAATTCTTCTCCATTTTTATTCCAAAAACTGACCCACTGATGGCCTTGATTACTTCTGTGCATATTCACGGTCTCATTGAATGCGCAAGGGATTCCTAATGACCTGCATATATATATCAAATAATCTGAGAATTCTCTACATGTCCCAGACATATATTGAACATAATGTGGCCCGATGTGTGGGAAATTCATAAATGAAAACGTTGTATAGCGTGGGTCGTTTATAAGAGGCACTTTCGCGAGAAGGAACTTTACGGCTTCAACGGGATCTTCAACATCGTATTCTCCTGAATTTATAAACTCATTTAACAAGGGATTATATTTTTCATAATAGTGCTTTCTCCATCTTTCAGGAATCTCATCACCAATTCTATATGGCAAAATGTATTCGCAGAACATCTCGAAATCGACATTCTTCCCCCATGGCTGTTCTTGCCATACTTTATATGCGAGGTCTATATTGTCACAAATATATGACGAGTCTAATTCACAAATATCCAGTTTATACTGTGCTTTCTCATATGGATTAAACAGTACAGATAAAGAATCTCTCACTGTATGTAACCTTTCATAGGGCACTTCTCGTAAAAATTTGTACCATTCTTTCCCCTTTATAATTGAAGAACTATAGGGGTATGCATGATAGCGCATATTGTCCAGTAAGAATAGAGCCGCTCGTTTTTTTAGAGAGTCATTTTCATGCTGATATCTACTTAAAACCTTATCCCCTAAATCTCCATAATCATTAGAACAACTAGAATTCACTAGAAGTATTGCGGTGATGAAGAATATGAACTTCGTCGTAGCCCCCCTAAAAGATAGCAAGTACCCAAACAACCCTAATGGTTGTTTATATTTGTGTGTCCTATTATACATAATGTATGTCATTAGTATCCGCTAATTAGTAGTGATGCGTTATAAGCCGCATCCGAGCTTGTAAACAAATTAAACTTTAATATAATACATCAGTTCTTTGACGACCGAGATTTGAAATGAGTTCGTAATTACATGGCCGCAAACCACTGATTATGAACGAAAGCATGTATATTCTCACGCAAGTAACATCGTGAAGGTGTATGAACTGGTGAGAATGGACTTCGGATAGCACATCATAACTCCTCAACCTCTCATTCCAAATCAGGATGTAAATGAACTTTCACTATTTTAAACAATTAATGTTTCTGTAGTAGTTTTCCATTAATATCTTCGGCGCCCTTTTGTTTACAAACAACAAACACTGGAAGGTAAAAAATGAGTGCAATTATGGAAAACAACAAACCTCCTATAGAGCCAATGGCAAAGTCGAACCAAAAGACTTCTTCAGGGCCATCTGTTAAAAACGGAATAATACCCAAAACGGAGGATGAAATAGTGAGAATAATTGGCACAACCTTGTAATTAAAAGCTTTGACATATAGGCGAATCTGGTTAGAAAGGCTCTTTCCTGATGCCCCGCCCAACCGCTGGTAAGTGGTTAGTAAATATATGCCGGAATTCACGACGATACCACTAAGCATCACAAACGCAGCGAAGCCTCCTTGATCAAAAGGGAAATAGGAAAGACCAAAGACCAAAAACAACCCGATGAATGAGATAGGAATCATGGTAATGATAGCAAGCGGCAGTCTGAGAGACTCCATGCTCATAGAAAGTAAGAAAAAGATGATTGCTACAATCAGGAAGATTATCCAGGCATAGCGCTCCTTGTGGGTATCGTACCAGCCGCGTTGCATATTATCAGCTTTGAAGCCAAGAGGCAACACTTCACTATTCATGTACACTACGGCGGCATCAATCAGCCGTTTCTGCAGTTGGTAACCTCCAATAAAGTCGAAGCAAACGTCCAATTGATAGGATTGGTTGGACTTATTGATTTCTATTCCACTACGTTTATTGACGATATTTCCTACGGAAGACAGAGTCATTTTAATGGAGTCGACAGGAATAGGAACATTAAGCACATGCCAGAGGTCGTAGCTGTCAATATCTGATGACCGTAGAACGACCTCCGACACTTCTCCATCTTTGAATATGCTGCCCAAAGAATGGTCATATAATTTGGAGGAGAGTTCGCTGTAATAGCGGTATGGATTGATGCCGGCAGCAGTCATCTCATCGAAATTGTATTTTAGGTTAAACTCCATGGATGGTCGCCCCCAATAAGAACTCCAAATCTCCGGCTCTGACACCCTCCGATTCGAAGAAAGATAATCCACTAAATGCTCGGCATAGCTTAGTAACTGCTGATAATTATATCCCCTAAGGATGATATGGCATCCTTTGTGGGGCGAGACAATGTTGTTATCGAAGGAGTTCTGGTCTATTCCGTAAACGGACCAGTTAGCTCCGCCAAAGTTGATTGCCCTGGCTGTGACCAGCGACTTTAGTTGCAGGGGAAAAGTCGTCCGCTCAAATTGAGGTTTGAACACGACAACGATGCGAGCATTATCGTAAGCGTATATCTGAGTGATAAAACTATCAATCTCATCGAAACCGGCCAGGTAATTTTCCATGGCTTTCACCACCTCATTGAGCTGCGCTACTGTACACCCCTCGGGCATTCCCGCGTTGATATATAGCTGTTTGCGTTCTGGCTTCCTGTAGAAATTAGAACGGCCCATTGCCTCATAGAAGTGGCCGAAAGAAGAAGATAGAATCTTAGTTGCCGTCCTATAGTTGTCCCGGGTATAAGGGATAAGACAAATGGGAACTCCAAAAGACAAGACAAATAAAAGGATTAACACCCACCTGTGCTCCACCCCCCATAAGATATACTTTTTATAGATAAGATTTCGCTTCACCCATCGCCTTTTCCGTTGACATGGAACAAACGCCGATGATGACTTAATCGAAAAGAAAGACATTAAAGAGGGAATAAACAGGTATGCCACAATCAGAGACAGTGCAAGATTGATAACGATGGCCCATATGAAATCCGTCAAATTTGCCCTTTCGTTCTCCGGAAGGAGAAGAAGGGTAATAAGGGCCGCCACCGTGGTCGCCGTCGCCGAGACAAGTGCGGGGAAGATACGACGATTCTTGAAATAGCCAAAATGATCGACCATCACAATGGACGAGTCTATTACCATTCCCAGCGAAACCGTTATTCCTGCCAGCGTATATATATGAATCTGAAGCCCTGCAAAAGCATAAATTGCCAGTGCAGTGAGGATATTAACCGCAAGGGTAGCCGATATAATGAACAGATAGCGCCAAGAGTGACTGACGAAAAAGACTAATACCAGTAGAGTCAGGATACAGAGCGCAGTTCGTAAAAATATCTTCCGGAGTTCTCCTCGGACATAATCGGAAGCGTCATAGGATACACTGGCGGTAAGTGTCTCCGGGAACGCGGTCTGCAACCTTGCCATTTCTTTCTTCACCGAGGATACGGCTGAAAGAAGGTTTGAGGTCCCAGTCGTAGTCACAGCAATGGTGATGGTGTTGAGTCCGTTCACGCGGAAATAGGAGGTAGGTGGTGACTCCTTATACTGCCATGATGCGAGGTCCCTTAAAAAATAGACCTGATCACCTATCTTCTTCACAGGGATGGCCCCGAAATCATCGGCAGCATCCACGCTAAGCCTAACAGCCAGTGTGCCTTCCCCTGTTTCCACCATGCCTAGGACATGGTTGGCGTATGCGCTGTGAAAGGCCGATGCAATGTCTTCGGATGTTATGCCGGCCGTAGCCACCCTTTCCGCATCAAATGTAATTACCCAATGGAAGGGAGTTGCACCACTTAGCGTGACACCATCCACATCGGCAATCGCAGACAATTGTGGAAGGATGCGTTCCCGTGCATACTTTTCAATCTCCTGCGAAGGCATAGGCCCCTTGATGATGTATGAAATCGATGTATTTACACCTCCCCCCGAGGAAAGCAACACAGAAGGGTAGGACACGCCGAAGGGTAACGACGGGTAAATGTTCCTTATCGCCGATGCCACCTCAAAGCGTGCAGCATCCATATCTTTCCCCTTGCGAAAACTTACATTCACGCTCCCGGAACCTTTCCGAGAAGTGGAAGCAATATCCGTTATACCTATTAAGGAAGACAAAGCGCCTTCGAGGATGGATGTAACCTCGGCCTCAACAATCTCTGCAGAGGCATCTGGATACGAGTAACTCACGGATATCTCGCGGCCTGGGGCCGTTGGGACGTACTGGATATTTAGCCTCGGCAGTGAAGCCAGACCGACAAGCGAAAGCGCGGCCATCACCAACACGGCCGTCAGTGGAGGAATGCCTCTATGAACGCTCTTTTCGGGCATATATGCTATAATAGAGTGCAGGGACAATGAAAAGGCTAACCAGTGTACCCACGGTCATGCCAGCAATGATGACAAGGGACATAGGATACTGGAGGTCGGCCCCTATGGAACCGCGCATGAGGAAGGGCGAGACAGCAAGGATGGTGGTGAGCGAAGTCATGATGATAGCTTTCATTCTCCGCGAAGAAGCGGTGAGAACGGCTTCCCTCAGTGGCATTCCGCCCCTGCGCAACTTGTTGATGGTGTCAATTTTTAGGATAGAGTCATTGATAACGATGCCAGTAATGACCACAAGGCCGATAAGGGACATAAGATTAATGCTTTCCCCAAGGAACCAGAGTACGACTAGGGCACAGAAAATGTCGATAACTATCTCCAACAGGATGAGAATTGGCTGTAGAAGGGACTCAAACTGGGCGGCAAGAATCAAGTATAAAAGCGCCAGAGCCACAGCAAGAACCAGGAGCATCTCTTCGGTCATACGGCGGTTGGAAAACCAAGAACCGCTGAAACTCACCTCGAATTCTCCGACATCACGGACAGCCTTGTCCACCGTATCCATTGTTCCTGGCACATCCTGCCATAAAACCTGGAGTGGGACCGGATAATAATTGCCTTCGGCGCCGGAAACGATGGCCTTGAGGTCTTCGACATAGCTCTGAAGCATCAAATCCGCTACTGGAATCCTGTCCCCGTCCTTTTCGACAAATGATTTCGAAAGTAGTGCAGAAAGATTTTCCCTATCACTACCTATAATTACCGGGAGCGTCCTAGTTCCCTGCACAATTGTAAAGAGGCGGTTCTGATTGAGCGAATTACGGAGAACGCTTGTTAGTGCATCATAAGAAACCCCGTACAGGGCCATTTTCTCCCCATCGGCCACGAAAAGAACGTTGGCCTTCGTGCTAACTGGAGGGATGGAAATCCCAGGGAGAGCTTCCTGAAGCGACTCAAGCGTTCTACGCAACGTCCCTAGGCTAATTCCTGATCTGCGTATTGGGCGGAGGCGGGCCACAAGCGGAGCTTCCGTATCGGCAAAAACCATGTCAAAAAGGTTGCCCGACGTCTCGAAGCGCCATGATGCTCCGGCCGCGTTTTCTGAAAGATAGGATTCCAGTGCTGACCTGGCATTATCCAGCGCGGACATATTCGGGCAGCGGAAATAGAGTTGTAGTTCCGAGATTCCCTGCTCAGCGCTGTGCTCCAGTACGAATTGCTGGATACCTATAAGGGCCGTGGTCTGCAGAACATAAGGCTTGATCATTTCTTCCAGGATTATGCATCGCTGTGCGTTTTCTTCAACGGAAAGTCTATCGCCCCAATCCAAATGCAGGATATTCTCCGTCTGCGTCATCCGGGGCAGACGCTCCTTGGGCATGAAGGAAAAACAGACCACCATCCCCATTGCCGCAAGGCCGACAATTCCCCAAGCAAGGGTGCGATGACGCAGCCACCATTTCATCCGACGATGATCCCAGCGGCAGAGCGTTTCGTCAAAAGAGAGTTTCTTCAATAAAGGGTGGGCTTTAAATGCTGGTTGTTCATTGTACCACCACCAATAGAAGACAGGAATCACCGTGATGGTCACTAAGTAAGATGTGCCGAGCACTACGGAGACGGCAATGGCCTCGTCACGGAAGAGTGCACCGGCCATTCCACTTACAAAGACCAGGGGGACAAAGACCGCACAGGTAGTGAGGACAGACGAAAGCATGGGGGCTGCAACATCGCGCGTTCCTCCTAGCACGGCTTCCCGGAGCGGTTCTCCTCGCTGCCAGCGCCCTGTGATATTGTCGATGAGGATGATGGTATTGTCCACCATCATCCCCACACCCACCAGAAGGCCAGACAGGGAGATGATGTTCAAGGACAAGCCGCAGATATAAAAGACCAGCATTGACAGCATCAGGGCCGATGGAATTGTTAAGGATGCCAGCGCCGGAGATCGGAAATCCTGCATGAAAAGAAAGATGACAAGGCAGGAGAGAATCACACCTAGAATGATGCTCCGGATAAGATTGTGGATGGAGTATTCCAGCAGTTCGGTTTGGTCACGTGTCACCGTGAATGAAAGCTGGGGGTAGTCATCACTGAAGTTTTCGAGGAGGGTGTTTACAGCGTTCTTGAGTTTGCTCATACGGGCATCCCGCTGCTTGATGACGGCAAGGCTTACAGCTTCTTTCCCGTCCGAACGTACAAGCCCTGTACATTTGGCGGGAGCCAAGGAAATATTGGCTAAATCTTTTATCTGAAACAAGCGGCCATTGCATTTGAGCCAAATCGAAGCCAGTTCCTCTACGGTGCCGACCCTAGCGTCAAACTTTACATTGTAGCGGTATTCACCGTCGCGGATTGAAAGAGAACCAAGATGTATGTTGGCCGATGATACCGCAGCTTCAAATGCAGAATAAGAAAGGCCGGCCTGGGAGAGTTTCCCTTCATCTGGCACGATGAGAATTTCCTCACCCTGCGCTCCGCTCTGGTCTACCATCGCCACTTCCGGTAATTGCTCCAGGCGCTTAGAAATCACATCCTTGCAAAAAATACTCAACTGCGTAAGGCTACTCCCGTCACGCACGCTTACGTTAATGAAAAAGGCTGGGATGTCGCTTGAATCAGCCTTGAGCACACGGGGGCGGTTTATATTTGGAAGCGAAGCCATTGCACGGTCTATCTTTTCGTTCACCTCGATGAAAAGGTAATCGATATCCGCACCATGATTAAAGCTCAGCCGAAGAGTTCCAGAGCCGTCCCGGGATTCGCACACGATGTCTTGGAGCCCACCCACCTGAATGAGCTGTTCACGGAGGGGGGTCACCACGCTCTCATCTAATTCACGGGCTGAGAGAGACGCATCGCTCACCTGTACGGTAATATATGGAATGTCGACATCTGGGATGAGTGATACCGAGAGAAGTTTCAAGGACACAAGGCCCAGTATCACCAGAGCGATCAGCCCCATGGTGACAGCTATCGGTCTGTCTATGATATGCTTTAACATCATTTTGCGAGGACTACGGAGGAACCATCTGCTAGGTTTAGATTGCCGCTTATGATGACTCGATCCCCCTCAGAGAGAACCGCACCGCGGGAGGTGTTGGCCGTAACAACGTGGCTATCTCCGTTGGAGGTGATAATGGTCACATAAGTCCAGTGCGCCTTGCCGTCATCGGTATATGTAAAAAGGACATCTAGGTTGTCACGGATAACGACGGCGCTTCGAGGCACCACAAGAACATCCGGAATCATGCGTTCCACTGTCACTTTCACGTTCATTCCGTCCAATAGTTTTCCGCCACCTTTTACACTGGCTCGCACGAGAATCTGACCATTCTTATCAACCAGCGGGTTAATGTCCGTGATGTTTCCGGAGCAGATACAACTTGCATCGGCATAAGGGATCACCTTCACCGACAGCCCTTTGGAAAGGAAATTGTACTCGGACTCCATTACCGTAAAAGCTACGTCAAAAGAACTATCATCCACTAGGGTGCAGAAAGTCTTCGTTCCAGATTGGTCGTACTGTCGCAGGAAGATGTCGGCCACCCGCCCAGAGAAGGGGGCTCTCAGCACCGTTCCGTCCATGTCCATTCGAGCTTTGGAAAGGTTGTTCTGGGCCACCGAATAGCCAGACTTCATCCGTGCTACGGCCATGATCTCGGGCGGAACTGTTGTTGTGTCGCGGGCTGGGTAGCCTTGTCCCACCAAATAATCGAGCATGTCCATCTCGGCCTTTTTCAGCGACAAATGTGCTGATTCAAGGGCTAGCTCCAAATCCGGACGATTTACCTTGGCCAGAACCGTTCCCTTTGTCACGCACTGGCCATTCTTGACAGGAATAGAGGCAAGGGGACCGGGGCTGTAGAAGGACAGGCTGGCACGCGCCGTCGCGGCCAATTTACCATTGGAGAGAAGTTGGCGGGGAAAGACCGTCTTTTCAAGAGTGATTACCTCTACTACGTTGTTATCTGCCTGTTGCTGGAGACGTTCGGCAGTGTCACTATCCCTGTCAGTGTTTGTCCCACAAGAAACTATGACAATTGTAATGATGTATATTAGATATCCCGACTTCATTTGAGACAGTACTTAATTATTGAATAACGTGAAATGGATTGTACAATATCGACTGATTGATTCTCGCCGTCATCAAAAAGATCCACGCTTACATACTTGAAAATATCTTTAGATTCACACAAGTAGTAATTTGTTGAGTTGTAAAACACCCCCAAAGGAAAAAAAGGCGTATTAGAATTCAAGTAGATCTCTGTTATGTGGGGAGTTCCATTCTCATCCAATGACATTATTAAACAGTAATCAACAGAGTCAGTCTCTATTTGCATAAACAGTTTATCTGACGTCTTTTGTACATTGCTTATTTTTATTTCTATAGGGGACTTATGTTCAAAAGACCACAAGTAACTTAGATAAAAGAAATCTGCCATCCGATATATTGTACCTGTATGCGAGTAAAAAAAATACAAATCATTGTCTGAATAAAAAAAACCGCTATTGCCTAGTACTTTTCTCAGAGAATTATTATTTCCTTTAATAGTCCCTTCAGCCAAATAACAGGCCTGGTTTTTGATATCATAATGTCCAGAATACTCAATTCCATCACGTATAGCAATGACAACAACATAATTATCATCTCTGCCAGCAACTTTACAATAGGTGAAAGACGTATCCTGAAGTGGCAAGTCGCACTCATGTGACATGTTATTTAAATCGTATACTTCAATCCTGTCAGATGTTAAAATGTACAATTTTTTATTATTGTATACAGAGAAATCAATAATTCTGTCAAATTTATATCCTTGTTGAAAACACCCTGTATTATCAAAATAATCAAGACAAGTTGAATCTTTTTGAATGAAGAATCCCTTGTCAAAAACACGAAACTTTGATTCGGGACAAACACCATTAGTGTCGTCAAGGGATATAATTTCTATCCTCTCACAATACTCATTCAGATTAATATTTTTTAATGACGGCTTGTCCAAATTAATAACAATCCGTCCACTGTTTGTTCTTCCAGTACAGCCGAATAACGCTAATAGGATTAATACTATAACTATCTTAATTCGCTTCATAGAATTTGAATGCAGCAGTTGAAAGGAACATAGAAAGAATATATTCGTCTCCTAAATTGTAACGCATTGATACTACACCATTCCGGCCTCTCATTGTAAGAATAATATTATCGACATCAAAAACAGGGGCATTTATGACGATATTCTTTATTCCTCGGGCCAGGCACTCTGACTGGACTCCGATATCACAAAGTTCACTTAAAACAGAAATTTTGTTAAACGGGAAATCGTTGTCCTGAAGCGATAACACTAATGAAGAGAAACAGGCGCGACATATACTCGAAGGCAGATACATTACCAATGTAGAGTCCGTCATATATGCATTGCAAATCTCTACGGCATTCTGTTCGCCAATCGTAATCCCCTCTAGAAAAGAGTTAACTACGTATTGCTCAAGTGTCTGTCTCACATCATTGTTATGCTCTAAAACTTTAGTTATCTTATCAATGTTATTCTTTTGGATAACCACACAGAGCACTGAAATGGCAGAGATTATCCATGATACTATGATGTATTTATGAGACATCAAATTTAACTTTAATAATGAATGTCGCCCCTGGGCGATTAGGTAAGCCATATCTCTCAATCACTAATTTTTTTAGTGCATCTTTTTCTTCATCAATGCTTAGATAGCCATAATCTTCATAAGGAAAATAGATATATCCATCAGCTGAAGCAATAGAACATATGGGGGGGGCCATAATGCCTATGGATTGCCAGCGAATTCCGCGAGTTCTATCTTTATTTATATAGTAGTTCCATGAAGCGGAATCTTTACCGAAGGCCCTAAAATACATCTCATCATTAATGAAAAACACGGATGAAACGTTTTTAAAATAATCTAATTCAAATAATGTACTTAGGCCGTTCCACGGATTATCTTGATTTAATGAATAATACTTATTCGGAGCGTTCTTACTTCCGAAGTCAAATACAAACTGTTTCTCCGGTTTGCCGTTATGGTAAACAACCGTTGGCATCTTGGATTCTGGAGAAACTACATAAGTTGTTCCTTCACTGACCGTTGTAGGAATAGAGAAGCCCATGTCAAAGTTATACTGTGTATAATGCATTGTGTGCCCTATATTCCTGCCATCAATGCCATAAAACTCCAAACAATACCCAGACGTTGGATTAGGGATATATAATGCAAACTCTGTAGCACTCACAGGTATTATTCCCTTGACATAACCAACGTTTTTAGGAATGTCTACTTTCCCTATAAATACACCATTTACAGCATTATACCTTAATACCGAATTATATAATTCAAGAAACCACAGTTCTTTTCCATCGGGACTTATTGCGATATCCTTGACAGACAAATACTCTCCGGGCCCGCGTCCAACATCTCCTATCTTAATCAAATCTTCACCATCAAGTGAGACGGAAAAGACAACCCCTCCTGACAAGACAATATATCTGTCTGAAATAAGCAACTTTGTAACACCTCTAAAAGCAGTTGTGTCTTTAACGAGAGGTATTACCTCTAGTTCAGAGACGTAGGAGGACAAATTGGAAACTTCATTGGTGATGCTATTAGCCTTTAACTCAATTATAGGGATATTTTCATCATGAGAAAGATTGTTAAAACATCCCACCAAAAGTCCAGATGCGAGTACTATTAAAAGAGTAACCTTAATACGAAACCCAATGGTTCCCATCACATGTGAAACTACCATGTACACCACATTTAATAACGTTACAAGTTTCCCAACCATAACAACAACCTTCTGCTATTCTCCAACCATTCCAGAAGGTGCTATTACACCAAACCGCCTGTGTGTGACGCTCATGAAGCCCTCCTGGATTCTCATTTGAATACGCCAAGGCTTCCACATCTGAGTCCATAAGAAGGCGTGATATTCTCGAAACATTGTTCGTTGAATTGAATGTCACAAACAAAGCAAGGATAAGAGTTGCAAACAACGCGACGCATAACACATTCTTTTTCATTGTAATTGATATTTAATTAGTTGTTAATTCATCCTCATTGATCAAGATGTCTTCTCCAGTGAAGACATCGAATAACGAAAATAGCCTAAGATTGTAGTAATATATCCAATACTTACCAAGGTCAGTGATATACTGTACATTTGCCGTATCACTTTCGGCACGAGCGGTATTAAGTTCTATAACAGTTGCACTTCCTTCACGAAACTTATCCATCACTAAACTATAACGTTCCGTCGCGATAGTAGATGCACGACGAGATACAGCACATTGTCGGCGTTGGTTATTGAACTGACCTACTGCAGTAAAGACCTTTCTACGAAAAGCATTCTCGTCTTGTTCCACCTGAGCTTTGGAAACTTCTTCAGCTGCCTTTGCCTTCTCTATTCGACCACGAGCTTGCCCCCAATCGAAGATAGGGAGACTAAAACTCAACCCAAAGACCTCCTGGTCAAGAGGTCGTTTATAAGTTTCGAGAAAAGATGGCCCCGACTTTGAAAGTCCGAATCTCGCATTAAAACTCATTGTAACTCCCCTTTGAGCATTGGCCTTAGCTACTTCAGACCGAGCTTTAAGTAGCTTTATATCATTGTCCAGCAAGAAAGAAGAATTTGCATAAACTTTTTCAAGTACAAGATCATAATCCACAATTGTTTCCGGCAAATCATCTTCCAGAATAGGAATAATCTCTGTAGACTCATCATATCCCAAAAGAGAATTCAATTCCATCATAGTTTCGCGCACTAAGATTGCGCACTCATTGATTGCAATACTGTCGTTAAGCGCGCGTAGCTCTAACTGAAGATAATCGTCACGAGTTATTGTGCCCAACGCCAGACGTTGCGCTGCAACATCCCTCATACTTAAAGTGTTATCAAAATTCAGATGAGCTGTTTCTTCATTCTGCATAGCTTTAAGGAGATTAAACCAAGCCCTAACAACATTCAATGATACTTGCTCCATCGATTCCAAATACTTTCGGCGACCTTTTTCATATTCTTTAGGCTCAATGAGTTTATCCCATTTGAATTTGTTATAGGCAAATAGTGGTTGTTCATAAGATATCGTTATGGGCTGGGTGTACCAAGTAACTGCGGCATTACCCCCAAACTGATCGATACGATTAATGTCCGTGTAGATAGAAAGAGTTCCTCCGGTAAAAGTAATGTTCTGTCGTGCCTGAATACCAATCCCGTTCTGCATGTTGTATGAACTCACATAATGTAAACTACCATCACCGGGACTTTGGAGGAGCGACAGAGATCTGTTGAAGTTCCCTATATTACCATAAAGGTATAATGACGGAAGGCGGCTGGCTTGATAGGCCTTCCATGCCCAATATGTTGAAATAAAGGACTGCTTAGCTTCCAGCGCCTGCACAGAAGAATATCTTGCCACAGTAATTGCCTCCAACATAGTCATCTCTTGAGAGTAAGATATGAAACAAGTCATCATCAGTGGGAATAACAAAAAGATTTTTTTCATAAGTGTATGCTTAAACTTATAATACAATCCCCTCCGAGACTCATAGAATCATTGGAAATGCTTACAAAGGAAGATTGTTATGACCCATCTCAAAGAACTGCCTTAATAGTTCTTGAATCTTGACGTTTTGCAAATTGCCTATTAGTACAGGCACTCCATCGGGATTTACTAAGAATCTATGGAATCTTTTATCTTCAGGAATAGCACCTTTATTATTAATTCTAAATGAAAAATCTTTATCATACCAAATCGGGAAATCTGACTCTCGACTGGTAATGAGCCACTCCGTCAGTCCCAATGATATTTATTAGTTATGTGCTGCCAAAGAGTATTTGACCAAATCTATCTTACCAATGATAATTATAAGCGGATTCATCTACAAAAGATGAATTATAATGAGAGAATGCCTATTTATGAGTTCTAAAAGATCTCGAGTTCTCCTTGATAACCTCCTCCCTCTGATAAGACAAATGTGATATGGTATAAACCGCAGCCACCATAAATAGGTAGAACAGTTGCCCCTAAACTCGAATCCACTTCAAAGTCGGCACTAGATCCAGTATCATTATTTGTAACCGTAATGTTTACATCACCAATATCCTGAAGGAATTGAATATATATTGATGACGAAAAATCATCATAGAACGCCTGAATAGGAATAAACACTTGAGAGCGATGCTCCCGTCCGGTTTCAATAGTGTCGTCTAATACCCGAATAGGGATGAATTGCTGGTCCTCATAACTAGATGACCAAGAAACCTCTGCTCCGAAGAAGAGGATAAATAATAATAGTACAAATCTTTTCATAACTGTGCGTATAGGGGTTTGCACAAAGTTACGATGATATAGTACAAAAGTAGTATGTTCTCAGTCTTAACGAGCTTCTGGCTAAATGCTTGAGAATAAGATAATTACAACGATGTTAAGAAGTCTAGTCTTAACAGCATGCTTAACGTATTAATAATCAATACAATTGTAGCCGACAAAGTTAAGACAATAATAATCTTCACTGAATAAACTGTAGATAGAAGTCTTTATAAGGAGAAGAAAGACTGGATATAGTACCCTTAAGACGATTCTTCTTAGTATATACAGTTCCGACTGAATATCCCGTTAAGTTAGAGATTGTGGTCGCATCAAAACCAACAATGATATACATCAGAAAATGGAAGTCAAGTTCTTTGTGATTTGGAAGATCCGTACGCAGTTTATACATGATGTTGTCAAGTGAGTTATTGACTAATGACATGAATCTATCTTGCGAATCCTTATCATTGATGATAATATCTAACTGACGCATTGCCTCATCATAGAGAACCTCCTTTCGGTCTTTCTTAATTGGAGATAAGTATGCAGCACACAAATCATTAAGCGTCTTGTATTGGGCTTTATACATAGATGCATATTGTCTCCTCAGGTCAAACAATGCAGCATCTTTTTCTGCCAGTTGAGCATTTATCTGGGTTGTCTTTGCATTCTGTAAATCCAGCATCCGTTGCGACTCGAGATGAAGTGATGACAACTCATCAATACGTTTATTGAATGATGCCCTCCTGTTAAGATACAGGAGAACTAACATAACAAATATTACCAACGAAACTATCAGGATTAGGTATACCCGCTGTTTTGCCATCCCGTTTTCAATTTTCAACATGTCGGTTTTCGCTCTCAAATAGTCTCTTTGAGATCGTAGCAATGATTGGTTCAAAGAAGAGAGGACTATAGAATCTTGAACGAGTACAGACTGTTCAAGATCTGCAATTGCTTCCTTATAGTGTCCTTGTTCCCTGAGAATCCTATACCTCCATAGCTTAAGAATTGCTTGATTATCATGGAATGATTCCAATTGTCTTAGAATATCATTGGCCACTGATTCTTCTCCGATAAACTGTAACGCATATGCGTAAATGCAATACGCTTCTGTTGTCATCGTTTCAGGATTGTTAGTGGCAATACTGTTAAGGATTTCTATGCTTTTTCTTGGTTCGGGGTTCGGCTTTCGAATAAGGTCTTTTGCATAACTTATCCTTCTTCTTATGAAAGAGAGAGAATCATATACTGGCATTGCGAAGAAAGCCTGATACGCATTCTCGGCATCCTCATACCTTTGCATATTACCATAGCAAGAAGCTATATGCCCAGTAATATACCAGACTCCAACACTGTCTCCTGCCATATTCCCATATGTGAATGCATCTAAAGCATATTGCAATTCTTGCTCCTCATTGTGATTCTTTGAAAAAATAGTAGAAATAGCAGAGTTTATCAGTTCTTTATAATAGTTGTTTGTCACTTTGGACGAATCTTCCAAAGCAAGAAGATAATTATACATGGCACGATCATCCTCTCCTCTGTTTGCGTATATGCATCCTTGGTAAAAGAATGCTTTCATTTTTTGTGTTGATGTGCCATGCTTAGAATAATACTCAATAGCAGGATGAATAATAGCAAGATTAGTAGTATCTATGTAATTCTTATCAAGGGCTATTGAGTACAATAATGAATACTTTGCTTTTGAGGAATTTGTTTTCAGTTCCAATGTATCAATATTCCTCAAAACCGTTAGTGCACTGTCCGGATGCTCTTGAATATAGGTTTCAATATCGTCCAACAACATTCTTGTTGAATCTTGAAAGCATGAATATAGAAGAAATGTTGATGACACTATCAGTATCAAACCTTTCCGCCAAAAGCTATTATTGAATATCATAGCAAGTAATCATTAAGTATAAAGCAATCCATATCTTTTAGAATCCTGGATATTATATATACGATTTATTGATGACTTATTTCCTATTATTAAGAGTTTGAGAGTTTGATTCAGCAAAGAATTAGTTTGATTTTTAGCGGTTCAATTCTGTTTAATCAAGTCGTTTGGCTTTATTCACATCATTCATCCCCAGCGTCATGACATAGTTCCTAGCTCCTCCTTTCTCGTAGAAGTAAATCCGGAACACCTGGCCTCGCGTCAGGGACACTTTGTCGAAGGTAAAGACCATCTTCCCGGTGGTATCCGGGGCGGTTACACCAAGTCCGTAAGATTGTTTTGGGAAGACGGCTTTCTCGTACTGGAGTCCGCGCTTGGTGCGGCGCTTGCTTTCCACGGAGAAACGCGGGGCTGAGAGACCGTAGCCGACGGCAGACCCATTGTGCAGGGAGATCAGGAGGAAGAGAACGTCATCCTTATAGAAGATGTTCTCGCAGCGGATGCCTATGTCGTATGCGCTTGTGGCCAGGTGGTAAAGTTCAGGTTTCATATTCACGAGCTTATCGAATTCAAGGGGAGATGATGCCGACGGAGCCCCGTCGGCATGGATGGGAGATGAGAAAGAAAAAGGTGATTCGGCTTCGCTGATGGCAGGAATGCGCGTGTCGATGTCCAGACGGGAAGGGTGCTCACGGTATGCCACAAGGAAAGTGTGCATCGCCCCGCTACTCTCCAGGCAGGACATCGTTGTGACGGTCTGGAAAGGCTCCCGTGCCTTGACGGCCACGAAGTCCTTGCTGCCGTCCACGATCTTAGCAACGATATCCCGGGAGCCGAGGTTCACGTACTTCAACTCTGAGGCAAAGCTCAGGTGCACCACCTGTGAGGTCGATATAAAAAGCGTATCTGGGGCCTGTGCAAGGCCGATTCCGGAGCATAGCCACCCAAAGGCCAGGGTCAAAATCAGTCGTCTCATTTTCTTTCAGATTTAACCAGATAAAACTCATATCCACTTACAACAGAAACGGATACCTCGCCGGAAGCGGAACGGGCGATGGAGGCGCCGGTACGGATGACAGTGGACGCCAGGTCTCCGACCAGCCCGCCGAAGGTAGTACCGGCCGTGGAGATGGCATCATTCCCTGCCTGCTTCGCTCCCTTGGAGGCCGATGTCTCCGGGCAGTAGATGCCCTGCAGGCCGTCTGTGTCGTAGGCGTCCAGTGCCAGCGGGATGATACGGCCATTCATTTCCAGGGAACGCACTTGAAGTTCCAGCCGGTCCCCAATCTTGCAGATGGCGGCAAGGTGCGTATTGGCAGGAATCCGCACCCCGCCTTCCACATAATCTTCCAGCAGTCGCAACGTAACCCGCTGACCGGATTTCAGTTTTTGGTCACGCACAAACATGCATTTGAAGGGGCGCTTGGCTCCTTCATACTGCACGGCCACATCTTCGAAACCATCGTCCAGAGATGAGATAATCCCATCTGACGAGCCAACTGAGGAAAGGTCAATGGAGGCGGGCTCAGCCATAGAGTCACCCCCGACCTGATCGGGGGTATCTTCCCCAGAAGCACCACCCGTCAACACATCCAGCACCATTTCGGCACGCTGTCGGTCATAGTCCAGGCGCTCCTGCGGCGTCATCGGCCGAGATGAAGATCCACCACCTCCGGAAGAGCGCCGAGGCTCCGGCGAAGAGGATGTCGGCGGCTCCCCGAACACCCTGCTCACCCGGGCATCATCACTATCGGCAGCATTCGATGCCGCCCCTCCAAAAACAGTCCCAGAGGAAGGCTCCTTGGAGACAAGCGAGATATCCTCTTCATCGGCCATCCGTGCTCCCAACTGGTCGAAGTAATCGTCCGTGGATATCAGCCCACGGTAAGCGTCCGACTTGCTGTCGGCCATCTCCTGAGCTACGCCGTCGTTGATGGTCTGCGTCACGCTCTCATCGGCCTCTTCCTTCTTTCCAAAGGGGATGAAAGAGACAACCAGAAGCCCCAGAAGAACGACTGTTGCCACAATCATCAGAATCAAAGTCTTTTTCTTGTCAAGTTCCATACTGTCAATGAATTAAACTCAGCGCCCGATACAGATACCAGATGGCGGCGCCTACCATCAGGGCAATTCCCACATACACGCCAATCCGAACGAAGTATGAATCATTCTTTATCTCTTTCATCGCTTCCGAGTCTCCACAAGATTATTCTCCACCACCTTGAACTTTTCGATGATAAGCCCGTGCGGGTTCACATCGGAGCGACCGGCATTGATAAGTTGACAGGTGCTCACAAAGGAGTATTGCGAAACTGTGCTTTCGCGCACCACATACTGCCGGGCATAGGTTTTTACCTGATAGGGGTATGCCGTCGAGACGAACTTCACCGAATCCACTATCATCTGCTGTGAGATGTTGGCCGATACCAGACGCGAATAGTAACCCTTCTCTGCAAGGTCCTGAGAGTATTCGTAGGCACTCCTGTCAGCCAGGTTGAAAGCGCGGTCCAGATTCTCCTGAATGGTCTGTTTCTGGGGTGAAAGGGTGAACATCAGTTCATGAAAGCGCGTCACATGGTCACGAATCTCCACATCCTTGGAGAGAATCGCATCCGTCTGAAGCGCCAGCAGCAGGGACTTCCCCTGGTCCAGCACATAAATCTTCTGCCGCTGCTTCTCGGCATAAGTAAATGCCGATACGCCCACGATAAGTGCAAAAAGCAACGACCCGGCCACAGTCACTATACTCAGAGAAGACACTCTCTTGAAGCTCTTCTCGATGTCCTTTGTCATAGATAGAATCTTATTCATAGTCATTTACTTATTTGAATTTACCAAGAAGCATAGCGCCCTTCTGTGCCGTAGTTGCAATGCCTCGGTTTACATCGGAGGCCCCGCTGCCGGAGATAATCCATGATGCCAACTGTGGCACGGCCATAAGGCAAATCAGCGTTACCAGATCCATTACAATCATGTGGAGCGGGAAGCCCAGCTGCGCCACGTTCGGAGCCGTCCAGAATGCGTCCATCATCGCATCCTTCAATTTGAAGTTCACGTAGTCGATGAGCGCTGCCATCGGGCACCAGAACGAAATCTGGATATACCGGGCAATCCATACGCTGATGTTATTCTGAAAACCCGGCATCAGTGACAGGGCAAACACGAATGGCCCTATCAGCCCCAGGATGATGAGATAAATGCTTGAAACCGCCAGCAGGATGTACTGCGCCAGCTTCACGATAATGGAGAGTATGGCCGACATGATATTGCCGGCATAATCCAGCACAGATCCGACCTTCCCACTCACAAAGCCTTTTACTCCCGCCCAAAGCCGTTTGAAAAAGCCTGGGCGCTTGCCATCCTGAATGGCAGCTTCGGCCAAAGATTCCGCGACAGCCGTGGTCTCGTATGAAAGGCTCTCAACAGTAGCGGACGAACTACTGCGCGACATCTCTTCCTCGAATTGCCCTGTGAGCGTTTCTTTCTTATGCTTTTCCTCGATGGAGGAATACACTTCGTTCACCTTGCCCCAAAGCCCGCTTGGATCCTGATCCACAGAGGCCGACACGGCCTTCGTCACCATGTGCGTCACCCCATCGAAAGGCACCAGTACGAACGAATAGAAATTGCATGTCAGGAACAGGACGATGAGCGCCCGAATGATGGCCCTCATATCTAGGCGTCCATATGGGTCATTCAGCATCTTATTGTACCAGGTAATCAAAGAAAAGCTGGCAGCAATGCACGCAATAGCGCAGGCCATGCTGTAGATGGCGCTGTGGTCGCCGGTGAAGATGCTCAGCTTGATTTGCTGAAGCATATCCGGATAGTTGAGTCTGATGGTAGCCATATTACCAGTTGATTTTGAAGGCTTCTTCCAAGGAGTCGTAGGCTTCGGCCAGACGCATCCCTGTGTCAATGTCCTCATAGGTGTCCTTGATATGATTGTAAAGCGCTGCATTGGCTCGTGAAAGACGCCGGTCGCACTCGGCCAGCTGGGCAATACGCTCTTCCTCGCTAATCTGTGATTTACTGTCCAAATACTCTCGGGCCTTTTTCACCTCCCGGGAGGCGTAAAGGAGGTACTGGAATCCTTCATTTACCATCGAGCGGCCCTGAAAGTAAGTTATTTGCTTGCCATTCAGGTCTTTTACCCGTCCCACATATCTGGTGAACATGCGGGCCATCTGCTCGTAGTTCTGCGCCATCCGGATGACGGATTGAGCCTTATACAGGTCACCACGCACTTCCCGGTAACGTTTGTCCATCTCTTGCAGAAACTTCAACTGCTCTTCGGCAACGCCTAGGTTCTGAAGGAACTGCTCCGTATTCAGAACCATATTGTCCCCGTCCTGCAGGAACGACAACACCGCCTGTGCCAGATTACTCGCATCAAATGTCGCAAACTGCGCCGATGCCCTCGGAGCAGCCAGTAGCATAGCTGCGGCAACTATTGTCATTTTGAGCGCAGCGAAAAATCTCCTTCTCATTTCTCCTCCTTCTTTACAAGTTTCTTAATCGCTTTGATATAGCTGCCACCGGCTTTCTCCACAGCAGCTGCCAGCCTAAGTTTATCCTTCTTTGCCGATGAAAACGCCCACCGTTCCTCCGGGCTCACCTCCAGCCGCATCACGAAGCTCTTTTTGTTGCCCAGGTTGAAGAACACCTCGCGCCCTGCGTCATATCCGGCCTGACCGGACATCTTATACCGATTCAGCGATAGCACCATTCCTTTATCGTCCTCACTCAGCGAAAGCTGGCTTGCCAGCTCCTCAAACCGGTTCAAATACTTGGTCTGGTCCAGCAGAATCTTCACCCCGGAATTCTCTACTATGGAGTCCTTGATGATGGGTGAAGATGTGATGTCTTTCAATTCCTGGGTTACGACCATGGCCGATGTCCGGTGCTTGCGGGCGGTCTTCCATAGCTCCAGCATATAGGTGGCCATCTGGGTGCCCATGATGGCCTTCCAAGCTTCCTCGATGCACATGACCTTGAAGTCGCTGCTGCTAGTCATCTTCTCCATAAAGGCATCCATTATCACCAATGTCGTGATAGGATAGATAACCGGATCACCCTTAATATGGTCAATTTCAAAGACCACGAAGCGGTCTTCAAGAATGTTGACGCTCTCGTTGGAATTCAGCAGGTAGTCATACGGCCCTCCGGTGTAGAACTGCTCCAGAGAAATGAGGTAGTCTTTCAGGTCAAAGTACTCCTTACCAGCTTCCTCCTTTGCCAAAAGGTCCCCAAAGACATCGCGGACAAACTCAAAGTAGTCGTTGAAGACGGGGTCGGAGTCCTCGTTCCACTGGATTAAGAAGGCGTTGATGCTCTCTCGAACGTATTTCTCTGCCGAGCTGGAAATCTCCACCTTCCCATTCTTCCAGAGCGTCACCATCAACGTAAACAGGAAGTTCATCGCCTCACTGTCGGCTTGACTGAAACGCCGGTGATTCCGGAAAGGATTGAAGGAAACGGGCTTACCCTTCTCGAAGGTGTAGTAGGTCCCGTCTTTTCCGCTGGATTCCTCCTTGATGATATGGCAAAGCGCCCTGTAGGAGTCTCCCACGTCAATGAGAAAACATTGCTGTCCGGCAACGTAACACGAACGCAGGTACTTGTTCATAAAAAACGACTTTCCTGAGCCGGAAGGGCCGAGCAGGAACACGTTGTAGTTCTCAATAAACCCGAGCTCCAGGGCCAGTTCCTGAATGTCAAAACGCTGCGGTACCAGCCGGATGCGGTCGCTCATCTTGAGCACTCCGCCCGGAATGCCTGTGTCAAAGCCGTCATACAAGTTCAGGCAAAGCGCTGAGTTCAGCTCCATGGTCATATACTCGCTGAAGGCAAGTCCGCTCTCGTTTCCCGGGATGGAGGACCAGAACTGAGCTGGAGCATTGGCGATATCCCGAACTGGAGTTATTCCCAGCTTGGAGATTGCCGTTGTCGTTGCATTGTCATCCGAAGAGAAAACACTTACATGACAGCGCACTGTACTCATCTGCTGGACCGCAACCGTCTCCAGATACTCGTTGATTTCTTCTGCGTATTTGCGGTTCTCCGCATTCCGGGCGCTCATAGACTGCATCTGCCGGCGCTTGCTATCCAAGCTGCCGTGAATGTCCTTCAGTGGTTCCTTTACGCAGAACCAGTTTACCACGTGCTCACAGTCCAGGCTCTGGCCAATATCATTCAGCCAGGACAGCGACACCACGGAATTCTCCGTGCTCAACGCGGAAACGCGCTTGCAGGAAGCCACTTCACCCGGCAACTGATCCAGTTCTGCAAAAAGATGGCAGACAATGCTTTTATTGCCAATCCGGAGACCGGCAGGCTCCACCTGGATGTCACTCAAAACATCCGGCCCTTCATCCGTATAATTCAGATAGTCCTGGAGTATTCCCACCCCGTCATGCCCGGCACCTTCTACGTCATGCCCGGCTTGACCGGGCATCTTCCCGAAGATGTCCCTTTCCGTCAGTCGCCGCAGGGTCCATAGCCCGTTCCCATTCAGCATCGCTGCAAACTGCTCTGCCGCCGTCAGGCAGCGTGAAATCTCCGCTCCGGATGGTAATCCAGCACCGGTTAGCCCCAGCAGGCCGGAGCTCCCACCCCGGATATTCTTACGGGATGAAAAAGAAAGCCAAAGTCTGCACTTATGGTCCAGGTACTCCCGGCCGTCAAAGTGCTCCTCATAGGCACGCTCCAGGAAACCGGCGGCCTTCTCTGCCCTATACGCCTTCCGCATGAACACATCCTGTTTATGCACGATGGTGTAGTCCGGCAACAGCTGAATAGCCGCCGCCATCGTAGTCACCAGCGAATCATACGCCGCCTCATTGCAGCGGAATGCCGGCGGCAGCGTCAGCTCCCAACCAACACAGATGTCTCCTCTTTTGGAGAGGATAACCCCAGCACCGCCGTTCATCACAGGGAAATTGTCTCTTATGTCTATCTGCTCCATACCTTGCTCCTCACTAAAATGAACCGGGGCAGCCGCTTGCTGGCAATGAAGCGCGAAAGCTGCTTCTCCCCAAACTTCTGTTGTATCTCCGTCAGTGCCAGATAACCGCCTACGATAAACACTACGGCCGATGCAAGACCGATAAACGTCCCGAACACCGTCCCCAGGACGATGGCAAGAACGACAATCCCCAGCAAACACACCAGAGCCACCGGGATATATCGGCCTTTAACTCCAAGGAGCGTGAACGGCCGGTCCAGATTCCTGTAAACCCTGCACTTCATAGGCCGATAAAATTTTTCAGCACGAGGGCTGCGATAATCACGAACACCATGCCTCCGGTCCAGCCGAGGGCCTTCTGGGCGCTTTCCTGATCTCCGGAGTACATCTTGATGCCTACGGTAATCAGCGACACAATGGCCACGATAGCCAGAACGGCAATTACTACCTGGTAAATGATGGAACCCGCAGAACGGATCTGCGTATTCGCCTCGTTCAAAAACGAAATGGCATCCTGTGCCGATGCCGAGATGCTCACGGCAAGGCCCAGGATGCCACACGCCGCATATCTCTCTCCTCTTGTCTTCATCACTATGCGTTTTTAATTATGTTACTTGCTTCCTCTTCATCCAGCGCATTGAGGTTGGACTCGTATTTGTCCACCATCGCCTTCGCTTCCGGGGATGCTTTACCGGACTTTTTCCCTGTCTTTTTTGGCGAGGACTTCACTTTATCGAACGAAGCAGCTCTTTCCGCAGCTTTGGTACGTTTCGTCTCGGCTCCTTTCACAACAATAGTCTTGGGATCCGGCGGCTCGAAATCTCTTGGAATCTCGTATTTTTCAGGGACAACCACCGGTACCAATTCCACCTTCGGGATAATCTCCAACAAGAGGTTACGAGTCCACGGCAGGCGCTTCTTTTTCAGCCATTTCCACATACTCCAATACCTCCTCGAAAAGTTTCATGATGCCAGGGTTTCTCTTTCTGGCGTAAGCCAGGGGAAAGTCAACAGTGCTACGGATATGGGCCGTTGCGTCCTTTTCCTTTTTCATGGATTCGGACTGCTTCACAATATGCTCCGATATTACGGAGCCGCCCTCGGCAAACCAATCCCTTATACGGGCGTAAGCTTCTTTGGGTTCTCGTCCACCTACGCGGTTGAAAAAGAGCCGTGTGCGCTGCCTGTATTCCTTCATGATATGCGAGAGCGTCCGCATAGATGCGATAATCATCGGGTCCAGTTCCACCGGAATCATGATGAGATCAATCCTTCCATCCAGCAGCAACTGGCAGACAGGGTCTTCGCTGGAGAACGAACCGCCGAAATCCAGAATCAGATAATCCAGCTCGGAGCTGAACTTTGCGAAATCCTCAGCGAGAGCGCGGATGTCTTGCGCCTTTTTCTTTCTCACCTTCTCGATGGGATAGAAGTCATCTTCACTGAAGGGGATGCCTTCCCGTTCCATATATAGAAGGTCTCGCTCGCGCATGTGCCAGAGGTTAAACTCCGGGTAATCGAAGTCCAGGATCATCACCCGTTTGCCCAGGCGATACTTGATATAAGAGGCAAGGAGGGCATTAAATGTTGTCTTGCCGGTTCCGCCCTTGGCGGAGAAGAATGAAATGACTTTCATACGCCTCAATCTTTAAACTCTTCGTCATGTTCTCACTGACAAAGGTATATTCTACCTTCCATATCACCAAATTTCAGAACAAAAAGTGTCACATTTTTGAGCCAATTTTGCCAGAAAAAAGGCAGACCTTCCGGACGGCCTGCCTGACACAGATCACCAAAACCCAAGCCGAGGATTTGAGCAATCTGTTACCTGTTCAGGCCATCTGAAACAACACCGTACAAAAAAAAGTGCAGGCTCCATTTCCCCTATACCTGGCAGTATATCCCGGAAATGGTAAACGCCCGCACTTAATGTGCAGGCGCATACCACAATGGACCGGGATTTAACAAATCTGCCAGGATTTACTAGGTGGCCCAAAGCGATAAACGCTCTAATATGTCTTGACTTAACTCGTTCGCGCTAACTCACCGGCAAAGATACAAACATTTTTTAGAATCATCGCCAACAAAAACGAGGGCGGCATCAGCCGTCCCCGAAACACGTTTTGACGGGAACATGAAAACCCGGGCCCGGGTAATCACACTTTTACTCCCTATTCAGCCTCGGGAAATCAGTATCCATCAACTTATCAAGCGTCAGTCTCACTGAATTGACTCCCTCTGGAACCGGAACTCCAGCTTCAGCCAGGAGGGCTCTGGTTGATTGCCAATTATCAGCTCCGCTGCATAACGCAGCAATGTCGATGATTAATTGGAACAACTGCTCAGAGCACTTACCTTGCTCAGAAGCCTGGATGTCCGTTTCAAAAGGCAGTTTTTTCAAAAGAAGAAGGCCGCTGTATAACTTGCGGACGATTGTTTTCCCTCGGCTTGGGATTTGGTTTACAATAAAATGATTGCTCATAACGAAATCTTTATTAATTAAACAATCCCGTCGACGGTTATTAGCATGGTCTATTTATAAGTAGTAGGGGTATACTACAAATAATACGACCAACGGGGTTCTCCTTTCCAAAACTTCTCATTTCTTGTTTGTTAGCAAACTATTTCTTATATTTGCAGTGAAGAGGTTGGTTGACCTCTGAGAAATATTTGGTCATCCTATCAAGCATAAAGGGAATCTCGACAATTCAATTAAACAGGTGATAGGTTGATAGGATGGTATTATGCTCTGGCACAGTACCATCTGCACATCGCCGAGCCCGTCGAGAGCTTCCTTTATGCATGGGACTGTGCCTTTTTTGTATAGTCCCCATAGACGATATCACGGCCGCCAGTCGTAAGTGCATTGGTCTATCGTATAGGGGTATACGAATTCTTGCATTTTTCGCTGGTGGCTTTTGTTATTCAGGATTAATTATTATCTTTGTATCGAAGTCCAAGGACTTCACAAAAATAATGATCATCCTGTCAATGCTATAAAGGGAATCTCGACAATTTCAAAAGTTCAGGCGATAGGATTGATTAGGGTGGTGGTGCGACCTACGGGGAGCACAGGCCACCTATTTGTTCACCTGAGTTGTCGAGACTCCCTTTAACATCTAGCGTGGACTGTGTCTTCCCGTTTTGATGGCATTGTCCGAGCTAATGTGACATACTGGCTGTCAGGCGCGCGCCAACTTGGCATAGGGCAAATCATTATTACGGCCGCAAGGTCATCGCCGAGTGGCGAACTCCTGACAGCTTTTCGGAAATCTCAACATAATATAAAGAAGGCGGGCTCATTCAAGTCCGTCTTCTTCCGTTAAAGGACATGGCCCTGTTCTGCATCACCTAAATGAAATTGTCGAGATTCCCTTTATGCTAAACAGAGCCATGCCCAGAGAATACACTACTACTGAGTCATTCCTTGAAGAGCGTCAGTATATGTGATAGTATAACCTCCAGGTACATACCCAGAAGTGCGTGGCCTGTCACCGTTGGTACAATAAACAGTGCCCCAATCAAGGCCATCAGCATGTGCCTGCATTACAGGAAGTGGATCAACATCTGAGCTTTGGCGAAGGTTGAAATGCATTATTGCGCCATATCCATCGTTGAAGGCATTTGATGACCATGTCTGGATTGAATTCAAAGCACTAGTTGGATAAGTGTTTCCTAACATGATCGCAATGGGCGACCATCTATCTGCTGTTACACCAGTAACATTGGAATAATAGTAAGGAAGATAGTAACCGTAGTACCCATGATATACATAGTCGATTTCGGCTGCAGCAGTAGAACTGATATAACTAGTACCACCCCAATCAAAAACCACTATGTATGTATTTGGCAATAACGCCCGCAATTTAAGGATAATATTGGAGTATGAGCCATTTATTATGGTATTATCTCCTGTATACTCGTCACCAAAGCATATACCATCTAATCCATATTTTGTAATCGCATAAGCGAGTATGGTAGCAAATTGGGTGGTCTGCGTATCATTCATGTTGGATAAACCCAAACCACACCAGTCTCCCATAACACACATAAAAACAGAAAGGCCTAAATCCTGAAGGGGCTCAATATACGTTTCCACTCCACCATTCTCAAAGATGTTTACCATCATTGGATTAAAGTACAATGTTGGTTCATCAATACCACCAACGGTTTGTTTATGAATGTTCGCGGAAAACAATTGAACACAATCATAAAATGGAATGCCACTATCCAAGAAATAGTCTCCTGCATTCAGTGGATTAGTATCATTTGTTTCAATATATACTGCCACCATGGGTTCTTTATCTCCAAGACACTTCGTCTGCAATACGGTTGGGTGAATGGATGAGACCTCATTCAATTCACTGTTAATCTGTTTATTGCAAGAACTATCAACTAACACGCATATTGCAATAATAGTAAAGCTACCCCTTATTCTCATACCTCATTTTGTATAATAAAGGTGCATAACAAGATTGCTATGCACCTTAAGATTTACTCAGAATAACCAGTCCAAGAAAGCGCGAGAATTCCGAAATCGTCATTAATAGATTCTTTCGTATTCGTACACTTGTCAGCTGTTATGACAATCTGAAAATCCCCTGTCACATTAAACTCAAAGTTGAGTACAGTTCGCGTCCATTGAACTTGAGTTTCGTCAGAATGAGTCTCAGACTTTATAACCGTTCCTTCTGAATCTTTTATTTCAATGGTAAAGTTACTTCCTGTGTTGCTTGTATATCGAGTATAATCCATTGTGACTATACCACATCCCCCACTTAGAATAGGAGATGATAGCACTCCTCTAATATCTCCTTTCCTTGCGGCAAGTACAGGCCTGATTTCTAGGCCGACATCTTCATATCTTGCATTACCACTAGTAGTAAACTGGACAAGGCGAGTCGATGAAACAGACCAACCATTTACAGAATTATACGTATTATTTATATTCGTATTCTTCTCACCCCCATTAAAAGTCTCCAAATCTGCATGACCGCCACCCGTTGCCGGAGTAGCACTCTTCCCTTCCTGCACTATTGTGTACTGTATGAAATTGATGGAGACTTGGCCGGTACGTTCTTCTTCGGAAGTGTTCTCTTCTATGTTGAACACAATTTTGCCGCTACGTACTGTCTTGGTCTCCACATGGGTAATCCAGGAATAACCAGGTGAGACCTGGACCATCGGATTTGCCTCGTTGGTCTGGAAAGGGACTTCAAATGCACCACCGGAGGCAGGGACTTTTGCGGCAAATGCCGTTTCATCCAGGTAAAAGACGCCTTCTTCGCAGGATAGAATACGGGCCGCTGTTGTCCCATCACTTTTTACAGCAATAACATAAACTTTCCCGTTCGAAAGAGGGGTGGGAGCTGTAATCTTCACTTTACCAGTAGAAACAGAAAATGCCGTTACTTCTGCTTCGAAGCCCTTAGTACCGAAGGCATCCACGACGGTACCGTCATCGGCAGCTGTAACCGTGTATGAAACGTTTACTGTCGCGCCGGCTGATATAATCACATCGGTATCCATTTTGATTGCGAAAGCACCCGCCTTGGGAATAACGATAGTCGTTCCATCTCCAAGAGTGAAAGTGACGGCATCAACACCATCTTCTACCTTCGAGAATACAACGGCTCCGGTATTGCCAGCCTCGCCGATGATTTCCCATGTAATGCCACCGTTGTAAGAAATCTCAAAGTTGCCATTGTTAATGCGGAGCTGGGGCGTCGCTACATGAGCCGTGGCAGCAATCTTGTTGTTGTTCTCATCCAGCAGGTATTCGCCGTTGACAGTCCAGTAGTAGTTGCCGTCAGAATCGAGTTTCACGCCGATGGTGGGCGTCTGGCCGTCCTGACCATTAGTGCCATTAGTGCCATTGGTACCGTCCTTACCGTCCTTGCCGTCGATACCATTCTTGCCGTGGTAGATGGTGACTTTTCCAGACTGGGAGAATTCCACCACGTAGCCGCTGCCATCGTCAAGTTTGGTGACGGAAACGATGCGGTCCTGCTTCTGCAGGGCATCCACCGTAGTTGCCAAACCTGAAAGGCTTGTGTTAAGCTGGCTGACCAGTGTCTGTAGTTCTTTGATATTAGCTTCAGCCTTGTCCATTCGAGCAACTAGAGCCGAATCATCATACTTTTCGCAAGCCGCAAATAATAATATTGAGGCGATTGCGATTATTATTGCCCTAAAAGAGATTCTATTCATACCTCAAATAATTGAAGGGTGCTCCCGCTCATAACAAGAGCACCCTAGATTCTATTTATTCGCCGCAGCAATTAAGTGCCATGTCGTATGTAATGGTGTATCCACCGTCAACAGATGAGGGCTGAGTTCGGTTTCCACCACCAGTAATACAGTAAACGGGAGTGTCCCATCCTGCGCCTTCTGCGAATGCATTGAGAACAGGGAGTGGATCAACATCATTCTTTGTCCTCAAGTTAAAGAACATAGCCTGACCGTAACCATCATCAATAATGTCACCTCCCCATCCTGTAATTGTATTTAATGCAGAAGATGAATACGTGTTTCCTAAAAGCAATGAAATAGGAGACCACTGATCATCCGTAATACCAGAGAAGCGACAATAGTTTTTTCCAAGATAATAACCAAAATAGCCATGATGGACATAATCAATCAGTCCTGCTACTGTTGAGGAAATGTAGTTCGAACCTCCCCAGTCGAAAACAAATACCTTTTTATCAGGACACAAGGCCTTAAAATTGGTTATAATGTTATTATAAGAATTCGCGACAATTGTATTCGTTCCGGAGTACTCGTCATCAAAAAGAACTCCATCAAAACCACACTGAGTGACAACACAGCAAAGAATATAGGCGAATTGGTAAGCTTGTGTTGAACTCATTGTTGAAAGCCCGAAATTAGCCCAATCACCCAGTACGCAAAGAATGGCTTCCTGTTCATTATTATGTATGGCATCAGTATACGTAGTAATAGGGGTACCGTTGTTGCAAATATAAGGGGTAAGTTCAGGATTTAGATAAAGAGTAGGCTCAGAATTATCGTAATGAATATTCGCTGCAAAAAAGCCGATATAGTCAAAGACAGGACTACCTGAATCAGTGTAGTAATCCATCGCATTTAGCGGATTCACATCATTTGTTTCAACATACACAAATGTTGACGGAGTCTTGTCACCAATTGCTTTAGTTGCAACTTTACTCGATTGAATGAATTCGCATTCAGTAGAATTCTGGACATTCTCTGTTTTGTTACATGAGAATGTCATCAGTGCTGCAATAGCAGCAATAAACGCATAATACTTTTTCATAACAGTAATGTTAAAGTGTTAATAATTAAATATTAAAGTGCTCTTAAAAGGGCAAATCATTTACCAATCTTTTAGCCATTTCCCGTACATGACTAGCCCGGAATTCTGAAGACACATAATATCAACCTGGTACTTGTTATCAGGGTCAAGGGCATGAAGGAGATAATCTGGCGTACTTATTCCACCTTCAAATTTGTCTTGAAGAATCGAACGAATATCGTAATATATGGAAATGTTGTTACTTTTATTCCCATTCTTCACCCATGTCTCAACATTATCGTAGCCAGCATTTGATGATTGTGAATACCAAGTTGTATGCACACAGCCATAACGTTTTGGGGACAGTCCTGCTATCGGTTCTCTTGTATACTTTGTTGAAACAAACTCGCTTCCTTGATGATATGGATCGATTATCTGTATCGGTTCATCTCCATTAACATATCCAGACCAAGCGTAGTCCAAATACTGTCCAACTTCAATCCCACCCATTGCGTCCACATCCCAGAAATACTCTGTTGGGGCAGCATAATCGGCGATGGTGATTAGCTTGTAAGGACCAAGTTCCTCTCTTAACTTCTTAATCAATTTAGGATACGACGTGGTATTCATTTCAGGGAATCCCTCTTTTCCATATCCAGAATTCCTGTCCCAAAGGTTAACACCATCAAAACCATACTGCTCTATGACTTGTTTTACTTGATGGGCGAAATCTGCTATCTGAACGTCTGTCATATTGCAGAATCCAATACCCTTATTGCCGCCTTCAATGCAGATACACAGTTTTCTTCCCGTATCCTTGACTGGCTTGAAATACGTGTTATAATTATCACATAGATAGCGCATGTCAGAGCCGAGACTCAAATTAGGGCAATCTGTAATAGGGTCGTAATCAATAGTAACTGTTCTGAAATTGACGATATTACCAATTGAATTGTTCCATACTTCTACACGAGAAGGATTTCTTTTTTGTACGACAAAATCGTTTGCAAGCCTCGGATCAAACTGGCTGGTATTTAGATAAAAGACAGTAAAGCAATCGTCTCCGGTATAGAGTTCGGGTCTCCCTGTGAAAGGAGCCTGAACGGTAATCTGTACATAAACGACCCCACCTAAAGATGCTTTAAGAGGTAGCAGATAGTTACCTGCCTCAAGAACATTCCCTATAGGGTTGGTTGCATAGATTCTAATGAGTTTCTCGTCACTCTCTTTTGTCCCCGCCGTGATATCTATGACGCCACCATTATCAATGGAATAGAAAGGAGCAGGCATCAAGGTAAGGTTTGTTTTGTTTTGCGTATTATATGCACCTAAGAGTTCCTCATCTACTGAAAGAAGCACTGTCTGGGAGGCTTCAAGTTCTCTTGATGCTTGGACGTAGATTTTCACGGATGTAAAGTCGCCGCCTTCGGGGAGATTGATTCTGACGATGTTGTCAGGACTGCCTACGGCGCGGAGTATAATTGCGGGGAGGCCGTTAAGGACTTCTTCATCAGGAAGCTGTCCCATCTGAAGCTCTGCTACGTTAGTTTTTTCGCAGGAGGATAGGAGATTGCCGGTCAGGCCGGCAATGACGGCGAGAAGGAATAGATTCCTTCGCTGCGCTCGGAATGACAAATAAGTCGCTCGAAATGACAGATTATTCATACGCTATTCCTCCTCTTTATTTATTTCCGGGATTTCAATGCCGGCGGGCCAGACAATGTCTTTTTCCGCCACGCCATCATTTCCATACATAGAGTAATCCTTAATGGTATTCCCCTTGCCTTCATCAAATTTCCAGTAACCGATAAGTTCAGGTAGCTCCTTGGGATTTGTTATGCGGTACATGTTATCCCAAATCTGTTCCGGAGTACGTGCAACAGACCAGACTCTGGCTTCTGCCATTTTACCCTGCAAAGGGCGGAAATCATTATAGGATTTCCCAAGGAAGAACTGGTATGCCTCTCCGGCACCAAGAGCCCTCTGAGCGAGGTTAATTCTGTTGTCTGCACCCATTACGGAAATACCTTGTTCATTGGCTTCGCTCTGTAACTTGCCGTTGACATATACTCTTACCTGACGGGCGGCCTGGTCGTATGTGCAGGCAACGTGGTACCACTGTCCTTCATAGAGTTTCTTCGCAGGGTCGCTTGCAGGGAACTTGCCAAAGGCGGAACCACCGCCGGAGCCATCAAACTGAATCTGCTGCCGCTCAAAATTGGTATCCCCAATACGCATTAACAGATACTGTTCTACACCCATGACAGAGGAGATATTGCAGGCGCCGAAGTCGTTTGTCAAATCAAACTGGTCAAGGTATATCAACGCCTCATAGGTGACGGCCGTAAGTCCATTATATGCATTTGCCTGGGGGCTATCCGGCACATCCAGCAAAGGGAAGTTAATCCAGTTATCGTGCAATGACGCAGCTGAAGTAATTGCAGAAGAACGGCGGACAAGGTAATAAGCAATGGCGCTGCTTTCCATTATCTTCATACTCGAGGAAGATATCCTCAAAGGAAGAAGATATGTCTCATCAACCGCCAAAGCTCCCGCCTGTTCTTCTCCCTCGCCCATCAGACCTTTTAGTTTAACTGCTACCGTTTCTGATGTCGTTTTCCCAGCAGGAATACTTACATTCGCGCTCGCAAAATCAATATACTTCGAAGGGAGCATGCGTAATGACGTCCCATGCTTCTCATTGTATGTTGCAATAAGACTTTCATCTATTGATACAGTTGCAGCCACTGCCTCTTTAGCCGGATATGCCAAAGTCACGATAACCTCCTTTGTCAACTCTTGGAGATTGTTGCTGAAAGTGGTCAGCTGAACCTGGTCTGTTGCACTCACATTCAGATATACGGAGTTCTCAAATGTGTGCTCGGCTACAGCAAAGCGGTCGCAACCGCACAGCGCCACAACTGCAAGTATAACCGTCAAGTATATATGTTTATTCATCATTCTCATACTCCTCTTATTTTGAAGGGTTCAGAAGTTGAATTGCATTACGGGTAACGACATAGTTTCCATCATAGGAATAATAGTCTGACTTGATATTGTACACTCCAAGTCCGGCCAAGGGTCCAAACGATATAACTCGTTTGGAGAGTTCCTCCACATCATTACACTTTTCACGAGCTTCATTCTGGATGGTTCCATCCATGTCTGCACCAAGTAACAGCTTTGATGCAGGAATTCCGGCATAGTCAATTGCGGTCAGAATCTGGAAGTGAAGATCCTGAGCGTGAGACGTACTTTCGCTGTCCAGGACAAAGAAATCTACTTTATCTCTGTCTGCTTTGGGCACATACAGAGGATTGCCTTCGAAAACCAATACCTGCCCTTCATCCTTTGCATCTGATAACTTGTTTACCAAGGCAGAAGCCAGTGCTTCATTCTCTACACTGCCCAATTTGTAAGAACCGGTAAACGAGTAGCCATTAAGTTTTAATTCCTTAACTGATGCAATTACGGTTTCCAAATAGGCATTCAAGGATAAGGCATCCGCAAATCCTTTTTTGTCCAAATCAATTTGGTAAAGGACTTTAGTTCCGATACTCTCCATCCATGCCATATCCTCTTTGTCAGACTCCGAGAAATTATCTGCGTTAGTCAGACTTACAAAGTCAAGGCTGTCCGGAAGACAACGCATGAAATCTTTTTCACTTGTGGCCTTATCCGGAGCGTTCTCAAAACGAGCATAGAACAGGTAGTGGTCGCTCTCTTTGTATGCACAGAGCGAAGACCTGTATGCTTCCCACAAGGCGGGATTTTGGTCCCAGGGACGCAAGTAGTTTATACTGATAGGTTCTGTCTCCGTCCATTTGCTGCAAGACACAAATGCCATGAATGACAAAACGATGAATAAATAATTCAATGTCTTCATAGCGCTTAGTCGTTAAAGGGTTTTACATCCCACCACACGCGGGTGGAGTAGTTATCACCTGTAAGGCTTCCGGCGCCTGTGGCTTCCCTGTCAAGGATAGAGACGGCTTCCTGATAGTTAGCCTTGTTCTGGCTGGCCTCTTCTGCGGGATAACGAAGCCGCCTGGCGTGATGGCTCACGTTCACGGCACCGCCGGAAAGATCTTGTGCGGCATCGAATAGTCTTGGATAACCGGTTCTGCGATACTCACTCCAGCCCTCTACGCCAAGCGGAAAGATAGCTATCCACTTCTGAGTGATTATCTTTTCCAGGTTCACCTCTATGTCCGTGGCGGCATCGTCCCACGCGATGGTTACGCTGCTGGGACGAGTTCCTACTGTCCATGCACCAAGAGGATCCGTGTAGGCTTCCGGACGTTTTGTGTTGTCGGCGATGTACGCATCAGCTCCGCTTGCTCCCTTCTCTTCGAAGGACAAACGTATGGCCTGCTGATATAGCTGCTTGGCAGTTTCAGCGCTACCCCAGCGAAGTTCATACTCGGCACGGAGGAACGTGGCTTCTGCAGCGTTGAACCATAGATAAGGTGTATCCGATGCAACAATCATATTGGAATAGGCTTCCACGAAATCGGTCTTACTGGATACTACAGAGCCCACCCTGACGCCAGCGAATGCATTTGCATTTCTGACCGTCGGAAGGAACATCTTTTCCCTCCTGGGGTCTTCATAACCATTCATGTAACAGATGATATCGGCTGCCACGCGATGATCCTGCCAGTCATTGTAGATGAGTGTGGTACGGTTCTCGGTGGCATGCATGGCGGCATTGTCGGCGTTGCTTTCAATGACTCCTGCAGCAATGGCCTCTGCCGCTTTCTGCCTGCTGAGTTCCGGCTTTACATAACTGAGGCGCATGGCCATCCTAAGTTTAAGGGAGTTGGCAAAGCGGCTCCACTGAGCCATATTGCCGTAATAAACCTTGTCGTAGGATGTCCAGCCTGAAGGGTCCAGGCCTTCATTTGCCTTGAAAAGGGATATGGCAAGGTCCAATTCCTCAAACATTTGGTCGTAAACGCTCTCCTGTGAATCGTACTTCACAAAGATGCCTTCATTGGAGACTGCATCACTATAAGGTACAGGACCATAAGAATCGGTAACCCGGTGCATTACTGCTACTCTGAAGAGGTGGGCAAAGGCAAGAGCAACTTCATCGTCAGTTTCGGCAATGATGGCGCGGTAGGGAGCGTACATCTCCGTCATTACATTTGAGAATGGCCACTTTCTCCAGTCCGTACTTTCATTGAAAGTTTCAAAACGGTCTTGCCAAGTGTTTACTGTTGATCCGATATAACCGGCATACGGCCCGCCTGAGAGGCTTTCTACAAACTGGTAAATGTGTTCCTCTACAGGGATAACCAGATTCTGTAAGTTGGTAACCTTTGTCCCCGTGCGGTAATTCATTACCTCCATCTGGTCTGCCGTGACCTGATTGGGGTTTGTGTTAAGGCGCTCGAAGCGGCCGGTGCAGCTGGTGAGGAGATTGCCGGTCAGGCCGGCAATGACGGTGATTATAAGTATCTTTTTCATTGTCATCTCCTCCTAGAAATTAAGTTTCACATTAAAGCCAATGCGGCGGAGACTGGGCATCATGAAGTAATCAATGCCCTGGTAGTTGTTACCGGTAGTTGCAACGGATTCTGGATCAAACGGCGCTTTGCAGTATATCATCCATAGGTTGTTTCCCACAAGAGAAACAGTGGCAGACAGGACATTTCGGAACCACTTTCTTGGAAGAGTATATCCCAAGGACACCTCCTGCAACCTGAAGTTTGTTGCACTATAAGTGTAGAACTGAGGCAAACCACTCTGCGAACCTAATGACTGATACCACTTCTGCGGGTCTACCCAATCTCTACCGTTTACCAAAACGCCTCCGGCATCTCTTGCGGCAGCCGATGCTTCAGAAACTCCATATAAATCAAGGTTCGCTTGCGTGGCACTATAGCAGATACCCCCGATACGTCCACTGAAGAGTATCCCCAGATGTAATCCGGCAAAGGTGAAATCATTCCTCCAAGCAAGATTGTATTTAGGGAAAACAGTTCCAAGAAGTATTTCATTATCCGTTTCAATCATAAGAGGCTTCCCTTCGTTGTCAATTTCCACATAGCCTTGCTGATTAGATGCAATACTGGAGGTTGTGTACAAGTCTCCCAGTGTGCCTCCTTTCTTCAGAATGTACATAGCCTTGCCAAGGCCCTTGATTCTAAGTTCGTCAAGATTGAGTTTCTCTCCCGTGACGGGATTCACCGCATCTTCCGCAAGGGCCATGATTCTGTTTTTGTTCCATGACCATGTGAAATTGCTGTCCCATCCAAACCTGCCCCATGTGTGATTGTATCCAAGAGCTAGTTCTACGCCGGTATTCCTGACGGCTCCGGTCTGAAGATACATCGTACTATAGGCCGAAGACGGAGGAAGAGCTGGATCAAAGGTCTGGTTGAATGTGTCTGCGAGATACCATGAGGCGTTCACACTGACATCCTTCCACAGGCGTGTTTCAAGACCCATTTCATAGGTGCGGGTTTTCTCCGGCTTGAGGTCTCCTATTGGATAGTGGGTCTTGTCTTTCCAAATGCGGGAGATAGCATCGTATTCGTAGGTTTCAATGGTTAGGAAGCGCTGATAAGGCATGCCAACTTCGGCAACGGAACCTCTTACCTTCAAATAAGTGACAGGACCAAGTTCCCAATGTGATGTTGGAACCCATGAGAGACCGAACGAAGGATAGAAGAAACCTGATTTCTCGCTACTGGAACCGGCAAGCTGTGATGCCCAGTCATTACGGCCGGTAAGAGTGAGATAAAGCATCTTCTTCCAACCCACTTCGATACTTGCAAAAACGGACTGGGTTTCATCGTTCCATCCGCTTTTGGAAGCTCGGGACTTGACATTGTCCAGGTCAAAGACATTGAACACATTGGCCAGGCCGTCTTCCTGAATGGGGCCGCCATAAGTTAGCGTATTGGTTTTAATGTTATTAATCGAAGCGCCAATGTTGGCCACCAAGCTCCAATCCTCTCCGAATGTCTTATTGATATTGGCAATGATGTCTGCATAAACTTGTGCATCTTCCGTACGGGCCTCTGTATAGTGACCGTTGCTTCCTCCTTCGGAGATTGTAGGCTCTGTAGTGGCAAATAGTTTCTGAGTATAGATATTGCTGGCATTGTCAACTTTGACGCGGCCAGCCACATTCAGCCAGTCAAGGATATCGTAGGATGCCGTCAGATTAAGCATATAGCGGTGCTTGTTGTTATTGCGGAGATTCCTGTAGGCTATCCAGTAAGGATTTTGCATACGCAGGTCTCCTGCAAGTGCATCGCTCCAGAACTGCTCCATCATCTTAGTTCCCGGATTGTAGCGTTCATAAGACTGGTACACTGAGAAATCGTTTCCGCGAGGGAAAAGATAGATGGAGGTAAGAGGGTTTGCGTAAACACCCTGGTTGGTCATGTTCTGGTCCTTCTGCATGATATAACTGCCATTGAAATCCAGACGCAGTTTGTCATGAAGGAAGTAAGTGGTGTTCCGGAATGTGAAGTTGTATCGGTCGTACTTGTTATTTGGAATGATACCGTCTGAGTTAACGGCAGCAGCGGAGAAGTACGTTTGGTTCTTGTCCGTACCTCCGGAGAGAGAGAACGCATTGGTATAAGTGGTTCCCGTCTGAAAGAAATCACGGGGATTGTAATTGTAACGGGCATTTTCCGGAAGATATGCTCCCCAACTGAAAGTTTGGTCGCCGGATTTACCATTCAGCCCTGTTCCATACCGGCTTTGGAACTCAGGCAGTACAAAAGGGCTCAGGAACTCGGTATTGCTGCTGAAAGTGACATTCATCTTTCCAGCCTGGCCTTTCTTGGTAGTTATGATAATGGCACCATTGGCAGCTTCGCTGCCGTAAAGTGCTGCCGCCGCTGCACCGGTAAGGACCGAGATGCTCTCAATATCCTCCGGGTTGATGTCGGCAATAGATTCCGTAGCGCCCCTTGAATCGAATTCAGTTCCGCCACCGCCTCCGAAGTTGTACATCGGCACACCGTCAATTACATAGAGGGCATTGGATGACTGTGAGATTGACTTATTACCTCTCAGCACCACTTTTGAAGCGCCACCCACACCGGAAGAACTGGCGTTGATGGTCACGCCCGCAACTTTACCGTTAAGGCTATTGATGAAGTTGGCATCTTTCACCGTGGTAACTTGGTCGGCTTTTACCTCCTGAACATTGTAGCTCAATGCTTTTTGATCTCTTCTGATCCCAAGAGCAGTAACAACGGTTGCCTCAAGCTCCACAGACGCCTCCTGTATGGTAACATCAAATGTACGGCGATTGCCTATGGACATTTCAACTTCGGCATAACCGATAGAAGAAAAAACTAACCGGCCACCGAGCATTTCACCTGGAATAGTAAGTGAAAAATTACCATCCAAATCTGTTGTTGTACCCAGGGTTGTTCCTTTCACAAAGACAGACACCCCTGGTACAGGAATATTTGATGTGTCAACCACTTTACCACGCACGGTTCTGGAAACGGGCTGCTTGGAAACTGTGATAAATATAGTGGCATTCTCTATTGAGAAGTCAAGACCGGTCTGCGCTTTCAATAATGTCAAGACTTCTTTTATCCCTGCATTTGATACTTGTATCGTTACACTTTGCTTGACATTCACATCTGAAGATGGAGAGAAAAGATACCTCGATTGCGATTCAATAGCGCCAAGCACTTTCTCAAGGGAAGTATCCTTCATGTCCAAAGTAACTTGGACATCTTGCGCAGCTACAATTCCTGATGGAAGCAGTAAGGCGAGTCCCACTGAAACCACCAAACAAAAACACTGAAGAAGACCTTTCTTCATAGGCTTGTTTATTAATTATAGTGTTTTAATGCGGGGCAGTCTTTCCTACCTGCCATCCGGCAATCAAAGGAGCCGGCGGCCTCAAATTCAGCTACCTGATTATATACAAGTTCTTTTGGACGTCGTACTCGTACTCAAAATCGTAGTGATGCTTCAGGACGTCAAACGCCGACACAACGCCATCATTAATCCTTATTTTGCCGTAAGGAAGTACCTCATCCGGAATATGGGCCATGTCAATCATGATGGATACTCCGAAACCTTTTTCCAGACGCTTCATTATATCCAGAAATCCAACCCCGGCAACAGAGATCAGACCATCTCGCCAAGCCATATTGTCTTTAGCCTCAGAGAAATCTGCGGAATACAAGTTCCCGTTCTCATCCATTTTGACTACATGGTTGGGGGCGAGCCTTGCTTTAACTACCTGGGCCTTATCAATAACCTCAATGCTTCCTTCAATAAGAGTTGCAGAGAATTCATTGTCCTTCTGGTTGGCAACAACGTCAAACTTGGTCCCCAAAACACGGACATCGTATGCAAACGTTTCAACTACAAACGGGCGATCTTCATTGTGAGTAACATCAAAAACCGCTTCCCCCTCAAGTTTAACCCTGCGTTCTTTTTCAAGGAATACTGCCGGATACTCAATTCTCGCTCCGGAATTCATTTCTACGACAGTTCCATCGGAGAGTGTTTGCGTAAGCATCTTCCCCAACTTGGCTTCTGTCGTCAAAACGGAATCCTTAAGCGTTGAATCATCTTGGAGATGGCCGCCAATGAATACTCCGACAGCAATAGCTGCCGCGGTGGCCATAACAGTTGCAAATGTGAGAATAATCTTTCTTGAATGTCTGCGTTTAGACTGTTTATCGGTCACCTGTTCCACAGTGTTTCCTTTTAAGGCCATCTGGCTGACAAGGAAGAGTCTAAACGCCTTTTGGAACTGTTCTTCATTTGCTTTGTTCTCCTTCGTCCATGCCGCAATAGAATTAGCCTCCTCCAAAGAAGTTTCTTTGGCGAAGAACTTGTAAAGCAATTCGTTATCTACTCTCATAATCAAAATGGTTTAAGACTTCAAGTTGTTTTGAACTTGTCATCTTTCCCGCGTTCACTTATAATACGAGAAAGTCTGGCAAGGTTTCCCGAATTTCTACATTTTTTTTCACATTCCTTCTATAATTGCAAGGTTTGTCGAAAATAATTAGCCGCAACTTCTTTACCATGACCAATTTGGCCAAAAGAATGTTACAGATTTGGCAAAATCTTATTATCTTTGTTATTTGTATGCTAAGAGACGAAACATTATCCAAGAAGTTGTATGAAGACCTCTTCAAAGAGAATCGGGAGATCTTCGAGTTTTTGGCATATTCATATGTGGGAGACCATGAACAAGCCAGGGATATCGTCAGCGATTGTTTCGCCAAATTATGGGAAAAAAGAGACTCTATCATTTCGGAAAGTGTTCTTGCTTATATGTACAAGACTGTCAAGAATGCTTGCCTTGACTACCGTAAATCGGCACGTCACAACAATGAAATCAGAGAATCGCTTCTTAACAAAGAAGGCGAACTGATGGAATTGTTCACCGAGACCATTCAAAACACCGATCCATCAGAACTCTTTACAGAAGACATATTAGCTATTGCACGCGAAAGCTTAAAGAAAGTTCCTGACGAACAAAAGCAAGCGTTTCTGAAGAATCGTGTCGAAGGCCTCTCTTACGAAGAGATAGCGCAGGCTATGGGGATTCAATACAGCCGCGTTGCAAAGGATATTCATGCAGTTCTCAAACGGCTCCGCATATCTTTGAAAGACTATCTTTCTATCATTATTCTTATCACCCTACTTAAGGAGTTAAACTAGCTCCTACCCGTTTGCAAAAAAGTATTCATTTTTTGCGAAACATCTTCCCCCTTCATCGTATTATTAGGTAGAAATACCCCTATAATACGATGAACCCATGCATTATAACAAATCACCTAATCGGGATAACGACCTGATTTTCACTTACATTCTTTTTTATTGATAAGATGCGGCGTACACGAAAAGTATCCCGCAGAGGTTTTTAGTCAATTACCATCAAACAATCAGCTATGGATAATATAAGGATTTTCAGATGCTTTATTGCATCTCCTGGAGATACATCTCAAGAACGAGATCTCTGTGATAAAGTTATTGAGGATATTAACACCTCAATGGGTAGTTATTTTGGATTCCGCTTAGAGACAGTTAAGTGGGAAAACAATGTTCATCCCGCCATCGGTACTGATGGGCAAGATGTAATAAATGAGCAAATTGGTCTCAATTACGATATTTTCATCGGGATTATGTATATGAGATTTGGAACGCCTACTCCTCGTGCCGGTTCGGGAACCGAAGAAGAGTTTAATAGGGCCGTGTCTCTACACCAAGCAAATAATGATGTTGAGATTATGTTCTATTTTAACAATAAGGCTTCTAATATCAGTGATATTGATGCTACTCAGTTATTTGAAGTAAAGGCGTTTAAGGAAAAAGTGAGGAATGCCGGCTGCCTCTATTGGGACTATGATGGTCAGGAAGAATTCGCGAATTATCTTAGAAAGCACTTGATTCAATATTTATCTAGAATGTATGGTCCACATTCTGAGACAGAAAAAAGTATTCGTATTGCAACGCTGCTGGAGGAACGTTTCAACAAATCTTTGAAAATGTATGAAGACCAGCCGAACATTTGGATTGAGCCCGTCCTTTACGAAGGTGACCTTTCTATGGATCCAGATGAAGCTTATGACAACAAGATTCCCATTGATTCATTGATAGATAATCCGCAGTCTTACAATGTGATTGCGCCACCTCTATTTGGACTATCAAGCCTTTCTCATTATTTAGTTCTTAAAGCCTGGAAAGCAGGTGCCATCTGGGCAAGAGTTGATATTAGCGCAATTAAACTAAGGCATGTTAATAAGGCAATTCAGAACTATCTTGGCGAACTCGGCGGAGATTTCAAAATCAGTAACGTTCAATGTATTGTTCTTGACCAGTTTAAAGAGAATGACAAGGAGGCCTTGAAGAAACTTAAGGCATTTACCGAAGAGTACAAAAGCATTCCTATCATCGTAATGCGAACAAAAGATGATGTTCAAATAATGAAAGAGGAACCGGAACTGATTAGTATCGACAGAAGTTTCAAAACATTACATCTTGTCGCAATGACAAGACATCAGATTAGAGATTTAGTTTCACAGTACAATAAAGATAACCGCTTTGAAGATGAGGATATACTTGTAAGTAAATTGGTCTCAGATCTTGAGGTATTAAACATCCATAGAACTGCGTACAATTGTCTGACTCTCTTGAAGGTCGATGAGCACCATTTTGACGAGACCCCGGTAAATAGAACAAGAATGCTGGATATGGTTCTAATGGTTCTGTTCGACTACGGAAAAGTCCCGCAATATCGTTCTAAGCCAGATGTGAAAGATTGTGAACATGTTCTGGGGTATTTTTGTGAGAAATTGATGCGAGATAAAGACCGCTACTTTATTTTTTCGAAGGAATACCTGAAAGAAACCATTAACGACTATTGTGAAAAACAGTTCATCGATTTGGATACAGAGGCCCTTTTTGATATCCTCTGCAGTAATAGTATTATTGTTAGCGATGAACAAGGATTCAAGTTCAGGTCTGCATTCTGGGTGTTTTATTTCACGGCAAAACGCATGCATACCGATAAGACTTTCGCTGGATTTATCTTCAAAGAAAAATTATACCTGGACTACCCTGAAATCATTGAATTTTACACGGGTATTGACCGAAACCGTACAGATGCTCTGGAGATAATGATTAACGATATCAGTACAACCTGCACTAGTGTTTATGATAAGATTGGCATTCCTGACAGTATTAATCCTTATGCCGGAG
Source organism: uncultured Bacteroidales bacterium (assembly GCA_946616535.1). The sequence goes on from CAMOJA010000004.1 coordinate 78,275, forward strand.
CCAAATGGCACCCTTCAGATGAATACCTTCTGAAAATGGAGGAGGAGTTGGGGGAAAACATCATGGCATCCAAACTGCCGAATGACATAAAGGATAGATATGCTGATAGGGAATATAATGCCCTCAAACCTTACAACCAGAGTGTGGTTATCCACGATTTCCTGGAAACATATTCTGTATACAACTTAATGCAGAGTATCAAGTCTTCATCCAGAGCTCTGCGCAACAGTGACTATGCGAGCCCGGAAAAAAAGATTCAGCTATTAGATGAAGTATTACGGAGTTGGCTGCAGATTTCAAAAGTTCTCTTTGCTTTAACTCCGATGCTTGCAAGTGAAGGCAGTGCCGGATATGGAGGTGCAAGTTTTGTCCTTAAAGGTGATTTTGGTGAAACATATCAAGATCGTCTAAGAACGATTCTATTCTGCAGTCCAATAAATGTTGTTGGATTTTTCAGAGAAGATATTTATTCCGAAAAGATTGCACCTTTATTATATAAAAGATTCAGCACGGAAGCGAATCCGATACTTAGACATGAGATCGCACTTCTTATAATTACGAGCCGTCCCAAGAACTGGCATTCGGAAATAGATAAATACATAACTGGTTTGCCGAAAGATTCATTCTTTCTCTATGATACGGTGAACGCATTGAGAGCTCAGTACCGGTATGCATTCGTAGATGAGAATCAATTGAGAAAAATAGCCTTGTTAATTAAGAAAGGCCTTGCAAAACATCATTTGAATGTTAACAATCCTGGGTCTGCGCAAATAAGGCAAATATCAAACGATGCACTTCCTAAACGTGAAGAGGAAGACGTCTAATCGCTTGTAACTCCGCCATCCTTTGGCGGAGTTAATTAGTTATAGGAAAGGCCGGACCAGTTATTCGTATATTATATAAAAAAGAACCACATAACAATGGATAAACTTACAATCAAGGGCGCTGAGCTGCCCGATATGCCCTGGCAAGAAAGGCCTTCAGGCTGCATAGATGTTTTATGGCGTTACTCTGGTAATCCTGTGATTCCAAGAGACCTTCTGCCGGACAGCAACAGTATCTTCAATTCCGCCGTAGTGCCTTATGGGAATGGCTTTGCCGGGGTGTTCAGGGTGGATGACAAGAACCGAAGGATGACACTGCATGCGGGGTTCTCCAAGGACGGATTCAAGTGGGAGATATGCCCGGACACCATCCGTTTTGAAGGGGCAGACCCGGAAGTGGCGGAATGGGTATACGGCTACGACCCGCGCGTGACGTTCATTGACGACAGGTATTATGTAACCTGGTGCAACGGTTATCATGGCCCCACAATCGGCACCGCGTGGACGGATGATTTCAAGGCCTTCCACCAGATGGAGAATGCCTTCCTTCCGTATAACCGGAACGGGGTGCTGTTCCCTCGAAAGATTGGAGGCCGGTTTGCTATGCTGTCGCGGCCGTCAGACACAGGCCACACCGCATTCGGGGACATTTTTTACAGCGAATCACCGGACCTGGAGTACTGGGGCAGGCATCGGCATGTAATGGCTCCGGCACCGTTTGAAGTGAGTGCATGGCAGTGCTTAAAGATTGGTGCTGGCCCTGTGCCGATAGAGACATCGGAAGGATGGCTGCTTATCTATCACGGTGTGCTACGCTCCTGCAATGGTTACGTGTATGCTTTCGGAAGTGCTCTCCTAGATCTGGAGGAGCCCTGGAAGGTTATCGCCCGCAGCGGACAGTATCTTATTAGCCCGCGGGAAATCTATGAACTTACCGGTGATGTCCCTAACGTGACCTTCCCCTGCGCCGCGCTGCATGACCCTGACTCCGGCCGCATTGCCGTTTATTATGGCTGCGCAGACACTGTCACGGGGCTCGCTTTTGGTTATATCCCTGAAATCGTTAACTTTACAAAAAAGACCAGCATAATATGAGATTCTTCGCTTCGCTCAGAATGACAAAAGGGACACTCAGAATGACAGCCAGTGCAGCCGTCATTGTCGGCTTGACCGGCAATCTCCTGATGTCATGCACTTCCAGGCCTGAAACGGACCTCGTTTCTTACGTGGACACGCGCATCGGCACCGGAGGGCACGGGCACGTGTTCGTAGGAGCAAATGTGCCTTTTGGGATGGTGCAGCTTGGACCTACCAGTATTCCGCAGGAATGGGACTGGACATCGGGCTATCATGTCTCCGATTCAACCGTGATAGGCTTCAGCCACACGCACCTGTCCGGCACCGGCATCGGGGATCTGTTCGATGTCACCGTAATGCCGGTTGTGGGTGAAGTAACCTACTCCCGTGACGGAATGTGGTCCTATGCAGAACGCAGCAAGGAAGTTACGGAGCCCGGTTATTACAGCGTTCCTCTGCTCCGCTACGGCATTACTGCGGAAATGACCGCCACTGAGAGGGTGGGCATGCACCGTTATACATTCCCGACTACGGAAGATGCCGCGCTGGTCTTCGACCTCGAAAACGGCGGATGCTGGGACAAGGCCACAGACACTCATTTTGAGGTGGTGGATGACGTGACGCTCCAGGGTTGGCGCTTCTCCAAAGGTTGGGCCAATGACCAGAAGCAGTACTTCTATGCCGTATTCTCTAAGCCGCTGAGCGTTAAGGAGGAAGGCATGTATGCCCGATGCTCCTTCGCTTCGAAAGCCGGAGAAAAAGTCCTTCTGAAGGTGGCACTCTCTCCCAGCAGCTGCGAGGCCGCCAAAGCCGCACTGGAAGCTGAACTTCCCGGCTGGGACTTTGATGCCGTCCGTAAAGAAGCCCGTGCCAAGTGGAATAACGCCTTATCCAAAGTACGTATAGACACCGATGATGCCGAAGCCCGGAAGATATTCTACACCGCGCTTTATCACACGATGATAGCTCCGTCGCTGTTCTCGGACATCGGTACAAGGCCTTCATACACAACCTATTCCCTCTGGGATACTTACCGCGCGGCAATGCCGCTTTACTACATGATTCACCCGGAGCTGCGGGCCGATGTCGTGAATACTATGCTGGACATATACGACAAGCAGGGAAAGCTCCCGGTATGGCACCTGATGGGCTGCGAGACGGACTGCATGGTGGGGAACCCCGGCGTAATTGCCGTGGCCGATGCCATTGTGAAACAAATTCCCGGAATTGACTATGAACGCGCCTACGCCGCCTGCAAGGCCTCAGTGATGCTGGACGAGCGCGGCCAGGACCTCCGCAAAAGGTACGGCTACATCCCCTGTGACCTCTACGGAGAGGCCTGCGCCAATGATATGGAATATGCCATTGCCGATGCCGCCGTGGCCCATGCGGCAGAGGTGCTGGGGCATACCGAAGACGCTGCTTTCTTCACTGAAAGGAGCCATAGTTGGAGGAACTTCTTCGATTCGGAAACCGGCTTTGTCCGTGGCCGTACTTCCAATGGCGGCTGGCGCACACCGTTCAATCCCTTCTATGCCCTTCACCGCTCAGACGACTACTGCGAGGGCAATGCCTGGCAGTACACATGGCTGGTCCCTCAGGACCTGAGCGGCCTTATGGAATGTTTCGGTGGCCGAAATGCCACGCTGGAACATCTGGATTCGTTGTTTACCGCGCCTGAAACCCTCGGCCCCGGGGCGCCTCCTGATATGTCCGGTCTTATCGGCCAATATGTTCACGGGAACGAGCCCAGCCATCACATCGTTTACTTCTATACCATGATGGGGCAGCCCTGGAAGACCGCCGACAAGGTGCGTCAGATACTCTCGAAGCAGTACGGCACGGACTATGACGGACTTTCCGGCAACGAGGATGTGGGACAGATGAGCGCATGGTATATCCTGTCGGCCCTTGGCTTCTACCAGGTGGAACCGGCCAGTACGCGCTTCTGGTTTGGCTCTCCTCTCTTCAAAAAAGCGGAACTTGCCGTCTCCGGCGGCACCTTCACTGTTGAAGCGCCAACTACCAGTGATACCAACCGCTATATTCAGCGCGTTTACCTGAACGGAAAGCTTTATACAAAGCCTTACATTGATTTTGCCGATATCGAGGCCGGCGGGACCCTCACCTTTGAAATGGGTCCGGAACCTGTCGTATGGTATGCCTGGGAAGACTTTTTCAATGGAACCCCTGACCGGCGTCCTGTCCCCGAAAAGCGTCTTTTTACATCTGACGCCGTTGAGAAAACCATCACAGAGACCGCTGCTCTTCTTCAGAATCCAAAACTCCGGCAGATGTTCATCAACTGTTTCCCCAACACCATCGACACCACTGTCCATTACTCCGAGGATGAAGATGGAACGCCGGATACTTTTGTATGGACCGGCGATATCCCGGCCATGTGGCTCCGGGACTCCGGTGCTCAGGTCTGGCATTACGTGCAGCTGGCATCCCAGGATGCTCACCTCGCCAACATGATAAAGGGCACAATCCTACGCCAACTCAAATGCCTTGTGATAGACCCTTACGCCAACGCGTTCAACCCCGGGCCCACCAACGATGGCTGGCACAAGGACGGGACCTATATGGTCCCGGACGTGTTCGAGCGCAAATGGGAACTGGACTCGGAGTGCTATCCTATCCGTCTGGCTTATGGCTATTGGAAGGAGACCGGGGACACATCGGTATTCGGAGACCTTTGGCTGGAAGCCATGAAGACAGTCCTTGGCGTAATGCGGGAACAGCAGAAGTATGACGGCCTCGGAAAGTACCGCTTCTTCCGCGAGACGGACCGCCAGTTCGACACCAAGGGCTGGGACGGTTACGGTGCCCCCTTGAAGCCCTGCGGGCTCATCGCATCGGCCTTCCGTCCTTCCGACGACAGCACCATCCTGGATTTCCTTGTCCCGTCCAACTTCATGGCCGTGAGCTCTTTGCGTAAGGCGGCAGAAATTCTTGCCGATATTAATGGAGAGGCCGATTTGGCCGCCGAATGTATCGCCCTTGCTGATGAGGTGGAAGCCGCCCTGAAGGCCAAGGCCGTTGTGAACCTTCCCAAGTACGGCCCCATATACGCCTATGAGGTGGATGGCTTTGGCAACGCCCTCCTGCAGGACGATTCCAACGTGCCGTCGCTCCTTTCGCTTGCGTACTTGATTCCGGAAATGGCATCGGATCCGATATGGCAGAACACGCGGCGCTTTGTCCTCTCCGAAGACAACCCCTGCTTCTTCAGCGGCGCTGCCGGTGAAGGCGTTGGCGGCCCCCATATCGGCTACGATATGGTCTGGCCCATGTCCATCATGATGCGGGCCTTCACATCGACAGACGATGATGAAATCCGAGACTGTATCGCCATGCTCCTTGCCACCGATGCCGGCACCGGCTTCATCCACGAGAGTTTCCACAAGGACGACGCCTCCCGCTTCACCCGCGAATGGTTCGCCTGGCAGAACAGCCTCTTCGGTGAACTTATCCTGAAACTTGTTAATGACGGCAAACTGGATCTTTTGAATAGTATACGATGAAGCGTCTGATTCCCATTATAATATTGCTATCAGCTTGTTGCCTCCCGACAGAAGACGTTCACCTATCCGAATACGTGTCAAACCTCGTCGGCACGCAGAGCGACTGGACTTTTTCCACGGGCAACACCTATCCGGCGATAGCCCTGCCCTGGGGCATGAACTTCTGGACGCCGGTAACGGCTGAACGGGAGGAAGACGGCTGGGCGTATCAATATGATAAACATAAGATTACAGGCTTCAAGCAAACGCATCAGCCATCGCCATGGATAAACGACTACGGTGCCTTTTCCATCATTCCCGGCGGCGGGCCCAGCTGGTTTTCCCACAAAAGCGAGGAGGCAAGGCCCTATTATTATAAGGTGTATCTGGCCGACCACGACATCACCGTGGAAATCACCCCCACCGAACGTGCTGCCGTGATGCGCCTCACCTTCCCGGAAAGCGACAGTTCCATCATCGGGGTGAACCCTATCCAAGGCGGCAAGGTCGCATTTGACGATGCCGGAGCCATGGGCTACAGCGTCCAGAACCACGGCGGGGTGCCGGAAGGCTTCCGCAACTTTTTTGTGATAAAGGCCGATGTTCCGCTTGGAGAAGCCTTTGCCACCTCACGGGGCCAGATTGTAACGCTATATATCGCATCCTCCTTTATTTCGGAGGAGCAGGCTGTGCGCAATTTGAACGAAGTCCTTGACCGTTCATTTGACGAAGTAAAAGCTGCCGCACAGGAGCGCTGGGACAAGATTCTTGGCCGAATCCGTGTCTCCGGAGGCACTAATGAGCAGATGCGCACCTTCTACTCCTGCCTATACCGCAGCACGCTCTTTCCCAGGAAGTTCTATGAAATCGGCCCAGACGGGAAGCCCATCCACTACAGCCCCTACGACGGCAAAGTCCACGACGGCTACCTCTACACTGACACCGGCTTCTGGGACACCTTCAGGGCACTATTCCCGCTGCTGAACCTTGTCTATCCCGACGTAAGCAGGGAGATTCTCCAAGGCCTTGCGAACGTTGCCCGCGAAAATGACTTCCTTCCGGAATGGGCCTCTCCCGGCCACCGGGACTGCATGATTGGGAACAACTCAGCCGCCGTGGTGGCCGATGCCGCAGTACAAGGCCTTGTCTCCCGCGAAGACCTGGAGGTCCTCTACAATGCCCTTGTATATGGAACTGAACACGTGCATCCCACGGTGAGTTCTACCGGACGCAAGGGACACGAATACTACAACACCCTTGGCTACATCCCCTGCGATGTTGGCGTGAATGAGAGCGTTGCCCGCACTCTGGAGTATGCCTATGACGACTGGTGCATCGCCCAGGTAGCGAAGCTGCTGGATCGCCCGCAGGAGGAAATCGACCTGTACCTGAAGCGCTCCAGAAACTGGCGGAACGTCTTTGATCCATCGGCCCGTCTGATGCGTGGCCGAAGGGCCGACGGCAGCTTCCAGGAGCCCTTCAGCCCCTACAAATGGGGCGGAGACTTCACCGAGGGCAATGCCTGGCACTACACCTGGAGCGTTTTCCACGACATCCCCGGCCTTGTGGATGCAATGGGCGGACAGGAGTCTTTCGAGCAGATGCTGGACTCCGTATTCAAGGTCCCTCCCATTTACGACGACAGCTACTACGGCTACCGCATCCACGAAATCACGGAAATGCAGGTTGCCGATATGGGTAACTACGCCCACGGCAACCAGCCATCGCAGCATATGCTGTACCTCTATAACTGGACTGCTCATCCGGAAAAGGGTAGCGTATACATCCGTGAGGTAATGGACCGCCTCTACAGCGCCGCCCCTGACGGCTACTGCGGTGACGAAGACAACGGCCAGACATCGGCCTGGTACGTCTTCTCCGCCCTTGGCTTCTACCCCGTCTGCCCCGCAAGCGGCCAATACGCACTCGGCTCACCCCTTTTCCCAAAAGCCGCGGTCTTCCTCCCCGGTGGCAAAACACTCACCATCACATCCAAAGGCCCAGGCCCAATTTACAACGATATCCGCCTGAATGACAAACTATTCAATAAGCGTTGTATTAAGATATCCTCTCCATTCAACAACACCAAGCTTGACTTTCGTCCTAATCATTTACAATAATCAACATTTCTTTTCTATCTTACCTCACAACTTTATTGGGGTGTATATCAAAAATCAACCTTGTGCGGTTGATTTTAAAAAAACAACCACTTCGGGTTGTTGAAAATTTTTTCTATATTTGCAAAAAATAAGAATGAATGAGCCTAAAAGGTGTAATAACTGGAGATATTGTTAATTCGCGCAAGATAATGATAGGACACCGGGATTTACTCAAAAAATCTCTGGAGGACCTAAATACAGAATTATCAAGTGTCACTCCAATACGTTTGGAAATGTATAGGGGTGACAGTTTTCAAGTATTTGTTGAAAACGCAATGAAAACTGCGAGGATAGCCATAATGATACGAGCATGGCTAAAAAAGCAAACACCGGTTGGTAATCCTCCTTGGGATGCGCGCTTGTCAATCGGTATTGGTACTGTTGAGTATCAAGCGCAACAAATAATTGTTTCAGATGGAACAGCCTATCAGAGATCAGGATTTGGACTAGATCATATAGGGAAGAGACGTCTTGCTGTAAGCACGGGAGCAGAAAACGTTGATTACGAGCTTGCCGTATCCACGATGTTACTTGATGACGTTATTACCGGTTGGACAGTAAGGCAAGCATCTATCATGTATGATTATTTGAAGGAGCAGGTTAGTCAAAAAAAATTGGCCGAGTATCTTTCACAGAGTCAGCAAAACTTAAGTAAGATTCTAATTGCGGCAAAAGCAGACTCTATAGATGCGTATGTTAATAGATATGAACTTTTAATACAACAATTATAGAATGACCCATTTACTGATAAAACTTTTATTCGCTCACATCTTCGGCGATTTTGCTCTCCAGCCAAATTGGCTGAATAATGGGAAAAGTGACAAAAAGAAGGGTATATGGTATCAACTGCTACACGGAGTCATTCATGCTATCCTCGCTTATACTATTGTTGCAGATTGGGCCAATTGGATTATTCCTCTTGTCATTTTTGTTACACACGTATGTTTTGATACAATAAAAGCAAGGAAACATGGGGATTCTACCAAGTGGTTTTTGGCAGACCAATTCTGCCACGTGGCGGTTATCGTGATTTTATGGATTTGTTTCGGTGACACTTCTGCATTATTATCTGCATTAAATACGGGATGGATTTCGGGCAAGATGTGGATTATTGCATTAGCATACTTGCTTATTCTTAAACCAACGTCTATTCTTCTTGACAAGTTTTTTACCAGATGGCAAGATAAACTCAAGGACCACAAAGGATTACCGAATGCAGGAATGTGGATTGGCTATTGCGAAAGAGTATTGATTGTTACATTTATCCTTACCGGGAACGTAGAAGGAATAGGTTTTTTATTAGCAGCCAAGTCGGTCTTTCGTTTTGGAGAATTGAACAAAGAAAAAGAAGTTGCCACAACAGAGTATGTCTTATTTGGAACGTTGGCTAGTTTCGGGTTAGCTACAATAATCGGTTTTTTAGCAACGTTGGCAATATAGGTCACAACTGCTAGGGGGCAATACTTAATATGAACCGTTAACAACTATAATCTCTTTGGCAGTAGTAATAGTTAGTTCTCTCCATTTTTTCGGCATCGGTATTCCATGCCTATGGATGCCCTCCGGCCCAATCTCCAGCCCGCCAAAGCCATATATAACCGCCTGCAGCAGCGCCCCGGCACCGGTAACGAAATATGGATTTCCTGAAACTGGGGTTTCCGCAAGTGCGCCAAACGGAGGACGGAGATTGCTCTCATAGCTCCGGCGAAAATACTCATATGCCTTTTCCGTATCTCCAAGGCGGGCATATTGCACCGCAAAGATGCCCCAGGTCATGGCCGGACCATCTTTCATGTCAATCCTTGAGGAATAATACTCAAGGTCATTCCGGATACGCTCAGGGTCTATAACCAGCCCCAGAGGATAGGCAAGAAGATTAGGATCGGCCTGTTTTGTAAAGCGACCATCGTAACCTTCGTAATCCATTGTCACGCCGTCCTTCTCCAGAATCCGGAGTCCGTCGGCTATATCGGCCCAGCGAGAAGGCGCGTTCTCTCCAAGAACTCCGGCAGCTTCAACGGCAGCGCGGAGAGCTACCTTGGCCGAACCATTTGTATAGGCATTGTCATTCACATGCTCCGCGTATTCATCGGCTCCAACGACATCCAGGATAGAGTAACTGCCGTCTGGATTCTCCGTCACACGGCTCATCAGAAACTCGGCCACGCCTCTCAGAACGGGCCAGCATTCGCGAAGCCTTTTAGTATCCTTCGTAACCAGATACCGGTTCCACGCGGCAATGGCAACATCGGCCGATATATGATGCTCCAACGGGCCGGTTAGCGCCCAGGTAGGGGTGGATTCATTGCCGTCAATGTCAGATTCCCAGGGGAACATCAGGCCCTCGTAGCCAAACTCCCGGGCACGAGCCCAGGCTCCTTCCAGCCTGTCAAGACGATACTGGAGCATAGAATCAGCAATTCCAGGATTCAACAGGAGAAGAACCGGATACATCCACATTTCCGCATCCCAGAAGATATGGCCGTTGTATCCCCTTGCCGAAAGACCCATAGGCGGAATACTCAGACCAGAACCCTCCCGACAGGAGCTATACAGGTTGAAAAGCGCCATCCTGACCACTTCCTGCGCCTTAGTGTCCCCCTCAATTATAATGTCACCCTTCCACAGTTCCTCCCACGCCTTCCTGTGGCGTTTAATGGCATCGGCCACATCCAAGCCGTTTATCACCTCCTCTGGCGTCTTTTCTTGAGACGATGTCTGAATGCAGGCAAGCAGCGTGTACTTCAAGGTCTCTCCTGCACGGAGAGTTGCCTCATCTCGGCCGATACATCTTACCGCCATTCTCATCCAGTCAAGGCAACTGTCCGAGCGGTTTGAAAAGACGATAGTACAGGGCTTCAAGGCCTTTGCATTTATTTCCATCAGAAGGCAATCCGGATTGTCCCTGAAAGCAATGATGCGGTAATCCACCTTCACTTTTTCATCGGCAATAAAACATGTCCGATGCTCGGCTCTCCGCATATCTATGGTCTGGCTCCAATCCGACACTTTCCAATCCATAATCCCATCAACACACATTGATACTTTGAACGGAACCGGCGCTTTGACCACAGCGTTTACTCCGACTGAATGGTCGTAGGCAAACACCTGGTTCTGCATTACTTCCTTCACGCTGAACGGCTCTTTCCCTGGCAGGATACCAAGTCTGCCATTTGCCATGGCAATGCCGTAGTACTCAGTGGCGTCATAGTCTACAGTGTGTACTGTCCAGGTATCATCAGCACTCCCAGTACATCCGGCAAGAAGTGCTACAATCAATATGAGAGACCATTTTTTCATCGCTCAGGAATGAAACTTATGGCCTGACCACCGCCTGGGGCAAGGATAACAGAGAGAGCGTCTGCCGATGTTACTTCTTTATTCTCAATAGTGTATGCGTAAGGGTTGGTTTGCCAGTCGGAATCCGGAGCATCGGCATAAATGGTGGCGGTGTATTTTACACCAGGCTTTAAAAAAGAGAGTGGCTGCTTTAGCGTCCGGCCTTCCTCGTTTGTCACGGCTCCGTAGAAGAACTCGTCCCCGGCGCGCCGGACTATCGCAACATATTCGCCGATTTCCCCCTGCAGGGCCTCGGACCAGTCGCAGTCCGGGTTGAAATCCTTGAAGAACTGGAACGCCGGGTGTCCCTCATAGTTTTCGATAAGGTCCGCCGCCATCTGCATCGGGGAATACAGTACCACCCAGAGGGCAATCTGCTTGGCGAGGGTTGTGTTAACACGGCACTGCGACGAATGGACATTGTTCCATACCTTCACGTCAGGGTTTCCGACAATGGTCCGGTATTCTATATCGAAGATTCCAGGGGTATAATCCATCGGCCCGGAGAGGAGGCGGGTGAAGGGAAGAATCTCGTGATGGGAAGGCTTGTTACCGCTGCTCCAGGCGTTCCACTCCATTCCGCGGGCGCCTTCCCGGGTCATGAAGTTCGGGTAGGTGCGCCTTAGGCCGGTTTCCTTGATGGGCTCGTGGGCGTCCACCATAATCTTTCTTGCAGCAGCCTCAGAAGCCACCTTGGCATAATGCCTTACGCCATACTGACTATGATGGTAATGCCCGTCAAGGAGCCACCCGGCATAGCCGGTCTTTAATGCATGAATGCCCCTTTGTGCAGCATAATCCAGGTCCTTTTCAAGTTGCTGTTCATACCAGGCAACTTCTCCCGCGGTCTCATGGTGAATAATGTAATCTACGCCTTTCTCACGAGCATAAGCAAGAACGGCGTCAAGGTCAAAGTCCGGTGCGGGTTTTGTGAAATCAAAGTCGTGTTGGGCGTTTGCAATATTCCATCCATCGTTCCAGCCTTCAAAGAGTACAGCATTTATGTTGTTCGCAGAGGCGAAATCGATATACTGCTTAGCCCTTTCAGTCGTGGCGCCATGCCTAGCGTCCTTGCCCCAGGAATAGAGGCCCAGATGCATACCCCACCATACGCCCACGTACTTGGTCGGCTTTATCCAGGAGACATCCTGCAGTATGCAAGGCTCATTCAGGTTCAAAATCAAGCTGGAATTGATTAAATCTACTGCCTTTCGACCAATCTGAATGGTGCGCCAGGGCGTTTTGAATGTTCCGGAGACAACAGCCTTCTGCTCCAGGTTATTAGGACCATCCGGTGCAAGTGCTGTAGTGAGGATGCCTTCAACATTTTTCAGCGTCATTTCAGGGAAGTCCACAAGGGCTGCCTCGTGGATACTGCCATAGATGCCGTCATCGGTGCGAAATGACAGTGGCGTATTAGCCGTCTCAATAGCAGAGATAGGCATTTCCCGATACTCCAACTCGTATGTGTCAAAATGAGCAGGGATTGACCATGAAACGCCATCCTGTGCTAAGTTGAACTGAGTAAATTCGTCAGTGATAATAAGGCTGTCATTCTGGACACTACGAAGAGTCTCATACTCATATCGAAATCCAGCCCCATCATTGAAAACCTTGAAACGTAGCGTCAATTTGCAATCGCCGTTTGCCAATCTCACTTCCAGTTCACGATGATTATCATCTATTCTTTTATTCTCACCCCAAGTTTGGGTCCAATACTCATGAAATGATGAAACCTTTGTCGATAATAAGCTAAAACCGTTACCAAGTCCTATTGTGCTATCTTTGCAAGCTATTCCAAGAATAGACTCGCCAATAAATGGTTTTCCATCCACATTAACTGTATATCCAGGCACACCATCCTTTGTCAGGAAGATACCAAGGCGAATACTTCCGTCGGGGGAGGTTACATCCATTATATCTTTTGCACACGACTGCAAGCAGGATACAATGACAAGCAATGCGAATAATTGCCTCATGCTTAATTAGTTTTGTCCACTTCAAATATACTAATTTTACATGACATTTCAAAGCTACCCTATGTGTTCAAAAAAGGCGAAGACCTTCTGTCTCCGCCTTAATTTCAAATCGTGATATTAAACGTTACCGTCCCACCCCATTCCATCACTGTGATGGTGAACGTATGAGCAGGGAGGTCGCAGATGATGGACACATCACCAAGGCTCTCCTGGGTCCAGTCAAAACCGGCCTTTCGGATGAGTTCCCCAAGGGGAATTGTATCTACGGTTTTTCCATCTTTTTGGAGCAGAAGCGCCATCGACTCATCCCTCTGCCGTGGTGCTCGGAATCTGTAACCGCGGTCCGGAAATTCTTCCGGTACGCAGAGGAAACGGCCTTCCACTGGTTTCAGGGTATGGATATCGGCACCGAAAACCGTTCCGGTGACTTGCAGGTCGTATTCGGTACGGCCATTATCTTCTTCCTTGAAATCCAGAAACACATTGGCGAACTGCTTTTTCAGTTCAATGCCAGCATAGGCAAATTCGCCATCGGTGTCCAATTTTATCAGTTGAGCATGCAGCTCATTCATCTGTTGCCCCTCAGGGGCAGTGAAGTCACCATCGCTAGCCACAAGATCCACGATTCCCCTTGGAACCATGTGATCCACTAGTCCACCAAGGTGGCTGTCAAGGATTCTTTGACTACCGTACCAAGCGCTGATGGAGGTGGTCTCTTCGGCAGTCACGGTTATCCAACAAGCAGCGTCGCTGCGGTCTTCTTTGACCGAGCAGGAACCCAGGGCCACCAGCCCTGCAATCACCCCTGCTGTCATTCTGAGCGAAGCGAAGAATCTATTCCGTCTCATAGGCCTTCCTCCTCTGAATAAGCATCGGCGCCATACAGCACCAGGTCCTCAATCTCGGCCACATTTCCATGAACCTTCCACTGGTTAACGTCATGCCCGACCTGATCGGGCATCTCACCAGCCTTGGTTGCGGCCATTGACCGGCTCACCACATTTCCTCTTAGCCAGACGTTAGGGTACTCCGTGGGCTCGCCCTTTAGGGTGATGTTCTTGATGCGGTACAACATGTTGGGCTGGAGGTGTAGCAGACGGATGGGATAGTAGTAATTCTTGCCGTTGATTTTCACAGCAATCACCAGCTTATGAGCGCGGTCCTGCCCAGATACGTCGTAAGCCGGATCGGAATAGGTCACGGTAAAGTACGTTGGCAGCGAATTGAACACTTTGTTCACGGCAAATGGGCCGGTGGAGCCCTCGTACTCATGGCATAGTCTCCCGTTGTTCACGTCCAGATAGGCATTGGTATCCCAGCTTTGCTGCGACACAGTCTTCAGGCTCTCCGGTGCGTCCAGGTTGATACTGTTCTTTGCCTGCATGTAATTGTTGTTATACAGGTACTTGTAGTCCTGGGCTAGCAGGCCCTGGCCGCCATAGTTTCCTTGGTTGTAGGTCCCGTCCATTACGGCATAGGTGAGCCCGTATCGGCCCCAGTCATCCTGTCCCATGAACTCGTTGGCCTGGTAGTAAATGTAGCCGGACGGATTCCCGAACTTGCTGCCGGTAGTCCAGCCCTTCGTTCCGAAGATTTCCTGTGGATCGCCAGTAAAACAGGCGGGATTCGTCTGACAGATGCGCACCAGGTCCCAGCTATTGCTGAATACGATGTGGTTCAGGTACACATTGCGGAACTGGTCCGGTGTTCCCCAGAACTCGGCCGTCACGGTCCCAATCTCAAACTTGGACATATACCGCATGAGCGTTACCGAAGTGCTGTTTGTAGCGCCGCTGCTGAACCCAATCCTGACGGTTGCGCCCATCAGCGGGCGGCCCGGGCGGCAGTTGCCTGCGCTCCAAGGGATGAACCCTTCCGGATAGCTGCACAACTTTCCTTGCTCCAATGTGGCAATGTATTCGGCGCTGTCAAGGTCCAGATTAGCCATTACAAGGTATCGGCGAATATCTCCATTGGGCCCTGCATCGGTAAAGCTCACGGACGAGAGGTCCAGCGCAGTGCCTCCTCCGCCGATTACCTTGTGCTGCAGCGCCTTGCCCTCCGCATCATAGGAAAAAATGTCGATGCGGTCCACTTCGTCGTCGACGATGTCGGCCGCGACGCTCTTGGTTCCGGTTTCTTCATATTCCTGAACGCCGAAGGTAAAGGTAACCGTTGCCTGACCAGTACTTTCTACCTCTGACTGCACGTGGACAGGTTCCGGATTACATCCGACCAGCAGTAGCCCCGCCCAGATTGTCATACTGAGCGAAGCGAAGTATCTCTTTCGTTGTCTCATAGGCTTAGTAGATTTCAAGTCCAAGGTCATCCTTATAACCTACATTTATGTCCTCAATCTCGGTCTCCGTCCAGCCGGCAATGCTGATAGGGTTGATTTCACCGGCATATCTACGGGGATAATAGTTACAATACTCGCTGCCCAGTCCCTTGATGCTGATGTTACTCAGCCTGTAAACCATATTGGCTTCCAGCTCGCGCATGGGAATGATGTAAAAGTAGTCCGTTCCGTCAATCTCAATTTGGAATACCATCTTCTGCGTGTCATCCTGGCCGTTGGAGTTTCCCCACAGGTAACCGTAAACGTTTCGGTACCAGGGAACGGTGTAGAGCACTTTATTGACGGAATAAGTGTGCGGCCAATCCTCATCGTCGCTCTTGCAGAGGATGCCCTCCGTAGGGCCGAATTCGTGGACGGTTGCCGTGTACATATCGCCGGGGGCATCTGTGGTGAACACGCCTTTGTCCGCGCTCTTGTTATAGTTGTAAGCATAGGTGAAATCCGCCGCCAAAGCGCCCGTAGCACCGTTATTCCCGGGATTGAACGTCCCGGTGGCCGAATCGGATTTCACATCCCGGTTCACAGCCGTATTGTATGTCCCAAAGTTGCCGATGCTGCTTCCTTTCCCGCCGTTGGGGTATGAATAACCCACTCCCAGCACGGCCTGTTTGTCGTTTACTCCGATGGAGGTTGCGGAAGTACGGTAGCAGGGCCTCAGGAAGTTCGGCACATGGGTGATGGCAATCTTCTTGAGTTTCACATCACTCTCCAGATATCCGGAATCCTCAAAATCGGCCGTGATGGTTCCAATTTCGAATTTGGTCAGGTAGCGGTAAAGCGTTGCCGATGTACTTCCGTCACTTCGGAACTGATAGGTGGTTGCGGCGCCCATCAGCGGCTTGTGAAGCCGGAAGTTCCCGGCTTCCAGCGGGATGACATTATAAGTCTTATCGCCTATCTGCGCTCCGCTCAAAGTGGCAAGATACGCAATGGACGCTTCATCAAAGTTCGCCAGGAAAAGCCAGTATCTCGGCTTATTGTACTCGCTATAGCCGGTATAACTGATGGCCGAGAGGTCCAGCCCGGAAGGATTCTCCCAAGTCTTGCGATTCACAAGCGCCCCGGAATTGTCATACTCGAACATGTCCAGGCGGTCGATGAAATCATCTTCCTCGGCGGCATTGTGGGCATCGGCCTTGGTGGTGAAAGTCACCGGGCTTTTCATGCCGATGTTGATTGTGACACTGCAAAGGCCTTCCTTCCCGGGAGGCCCTTCGGGCGATTCCTTATTGCAGGAGGTGGCCGCAATCGCGGCCAGCACTCCCAAAATGAATGACAATTTTTTCATGTTCAATGCTTTTTAATCCTGCGCTGCAGGCTCGCCGGTGTACGGGTCCACACCCAGATTCCAGTTGGCGATGGGCACTTCATCCCAGCTCTTCACGGATATGGTCATATCGGCTGCATACTTCTTCTCGTAGAAGTTGGAATAGGCGGAACCCAGATTCTTGATAGTAATATTTTCAATCTGGTAAACCGTGTTGGGCTGCGTGTCCGTGAGCTCGATAGGATAGAACCAGGTCTGTCCGTCTATTTCCAATTCAAAGATGAGTTTCTGGGTGGCAGTTTGTTCACTGTAGTCGCTGACAATGGATCCGGGGTTCACCAAAGAATTGTAAATGGTATAGAAACTTTTGCCCACACTGAAAGTATGCGGCGTAGTCATGTCCCCGGCCGAAACCACTTTTCCGGCTCCGGCGGACTTGTCATAGTTCTGCACGGTGGCCTCGTACATCGGACTCGGCGCATCCATCGTAAGTACGCCTTTACTCTTCTTGTAACAGTAGTTCATGATATTGTAGAAACTTCCATTCATTTTCCCGACTCCGGTGTAATAGCCATAGCTGTTGGCATACGAAGAAGATGTTTCTGTCCGGTATCGGAATCCGGTCTGAATCCCTCCAAACGCATTCGCGGCCAACTCACAATTGTCCGCCCCAAACTGCGAAGCATAAAATGAACCGGAGGAGAATCCGCCCGTCTGCAAGAGATGAAAACAGTTGGTGGCATTGCCCACCACGATGTTCCGCAGCCATACTTCCTTGCCCCGGAGGCTTTCATCTGCGAAATCCACCTTCAGTTTATTCACATCGATGCGGCACATGATGCGCAACAAAGGCATGTCTATTGTCCGGTCCTCGTTGAAAGTCAGGTACATCGAAGCAATCATCGGGATGGCATCCGGCGCAAAGTTGCCTGCACTGATGAAAATGCGCCCGTAGATGGACAGATCAGACATCGTCTTGCCTTCCAGGTAAGTCGCCGTATCAGGGTCCAGGTTGCCGATGACCATGACGGACATTCGCTGCTCCTTCTTCTCCCTAAGTTCCAGAAGGGTCTCTCCGCTTGCATCTGGCGTCAGGACAATGTGCCTGTCTTCATCCTGGTTGGTATTGTAGTGGTACAAATAGACATCCAGCCGCTTGAGGCCGTCGCTCAGCGGATAATCTCCACTGTTGTGTGCCTTGGTTGAATGGGAGCTGGAACCAATCCGGAGCGTGACTGTATGCTCCTCTTGTCCGATGTTCACGTCATTACCGGTCTGACCTGGCATTTCCTTATTACATGCCGCAAAAACCAGCAGCGGCAACAACATTGTCAGTAATTTTCGCATAGTAAAAATGGATTTAAAAAAGGGGCCGGATTGCATCCTGCTTTTAGCCGAAGGTCCTCCGGCCCCACAATTATGAACAAGGTATCAAAATAGCGACTCACGTCGTTTAGATGGTGATTCCTTCGGTAATAGGGACAACGGTCCAGTCCTTGACACTGATTTCGAAGGTGGCGTCAGAGAGTTGCACGGGCTGGTCGGGATTGGTGGATCCAAGACGGGTAAGCGTCAGGTTCTCAATCTCGTAGGATTTGCCAGCTTCAAGTGCCGGGAGGGTAATAGGATAGTAGTAGGTGTTTCCGTCGATGAGTGTTTCTACAACCAGTCGAGTATGACGAGCAGACCAAGAACCGCCGTTGACATCGCTTACAGTCGGATTGGGATAGCTATACAGATACTCATTATAGTCTGTAGTCATCAAATCATAAGAATTAACATCGGAGACGAAGGACCGAGGTTCATCGGTGCTTGAATACGCCATTTTGTTAATCCAGTTCGTGGGAGCCAGCGTTAGTCCTAAATTCGTGTCGGTTGGAACATTCACCAAATAGACTTTCTGCTGTTTGGCCCCCACACCGGGATAAGCCGAGTTGGTGAAAGCTAGGGTGATTTTCTTGAGGGCGACGCGGGCAACTATGCGTTTCACCTCGATTTCGATAGGTTCACCGGAGGGAACGCTCACTCCGGTCTTGCTACCCACCATGACGAAGGCTTCATCATTGTCTGAGAGTTGACTGCCGATGCTTTTCAGCTGGTCCACTGTTTTGACATTGGTGATTGCCGGGGCATTGACAACGGCATAGACTGTCTTTGTGCCCTGACGGCATGTCACTGTTGCAGAAGTTGTGTTCGCAACATTGGCATATACATCCAGCGTTTCGCCATCGAAGACGAAGAGCTGAAGGTCTTTCACCTTACTGTAGTTTGTTTCATCAGCCGCCGACAGGGCTTTGGTAGCGGCATTGTTGCCCACGATGCTGATAGTAAGTTGACCCGGCTCCGCTTCCTGTCCAGGAAGTACTTGAGCAGTCGGGGCCTCGATGTTCTTGTTGCACGCTACGGTGCAGAGGGTTGCGGCTGCAGCCGCAAAGAATGCAATTTTTCGCATAGCTTTTAATGTTTTAAAGGGTTTGTGAATAAATATCAGAAAGGTGATACCTTTTGATTAGTTCGCTGATTTCCGGGTCCAGATTGCCCCGGTGCCAATAGGATGGCGTAAGTTCGCAGGCTTTCAGATACCGTTCTACGGCCTCCTTGTTCTTGCCTTGACGGCTATAGATGACGGCCAGCATATAGTCAATCTGGGCCGTCATGCCCGGCTCCGACCGGGCATCTAGTGCCTCCAGAATGGCCAGCGCCGATGCATTGTAATCCATGGCGCAGAAAGCCACCGCCGTATTGTAATCCTGATAAGGCCTCAGAAGGGTGATGGCCGTTTCATAATCCCGGTCACGGATGGCCTGGACACCCGCCATATAGGTCTCATCCAGCACGGTGGTCTGGATGGTATCCTTCACCATTCCTTTCCGGTGCAGGTGGAAATCAAATTTCACCGTACGCAGCCTTGGATACAGGTCTTCGCGCAAATATCTGTAGTACTCGGCATGAGCCAGCGCCCATTCCCGCTGGTCCGCGTCTTCAATGGCACTCAAATCCTTGTACTCCTGCTTCTGGAATGCGGTCAACAAGGTATCCTCAGCCACCAGCACATCCAACATTCGCCAGTTCTCCGGATTGCTCCTGGAGATAAACCGTACCTCCGGGCTGTCATTCTGAGCGGAGCGAAGAATCTCATCGTCAAGACTATCGAAGTAATAAGCCGTTTCCGCCTCCTTCTTCATTTCCTCCCGGTACTCTCGGATAAAAGCGCCAAAGTACCGGCTCACAGATTCACTTCTGCGTTGGGAAAGTCTTGTATTGAACGGCATCGTTCCTTCCGGAGAGCAGCTCGCCGTGACGATGATGCTGTCCAAATCGAACACCTTGTTCTCAATAAGGCTGGCAAGGTTCTGCTTGATTCGGCCAATCTCAAAGTGGTTGTTGCTCATATCCTCGTCTATCTCCGCAGAGCCCTGCTCAAAGTCGATGTAGCAGGCGGTATTGGCCTGTACCCGGCGGCTGGTAATCTGCTTCTTGTATCTGGGCGTGCCGTCCACAAAGGCCGACAGGCTGCTGATATAGTAAGTCAGGGGCTCCGTTTCCGGTATCTCATACAGACGTTTATCCTGCTCGAAGATGTCTCCGGACAGCACCACATCCACCTTCCGGAGCTTCGGCCTGGTGGAAATGGTCTGCACGTAATTGTAGATGAAGTCACCGTTCGCAGCCGTAATCACGGTATCCAGCCTCAGGCCCTCGTGAACGATTGGAGCTTTGACGTACTTCCGGTACATCTTTTCTCTCTGCTCCCATCGACGGGCATTGAGGCGCTTGGATATCGTGTTGGTATAGTGCTCGATGGCATCCCGGCCGGTTACACCGAACTCGGAAGCGAAACTGCCTGCAACCTTGGTGTCCAAGATGGTATTGAAATGTTCATCAGCCACATCGGTGGAATCGGCTTTGAAGGCATATAGGTCGGGGATGTTGCGCTGGATGAATAGATCCAGAAGCCGCATGTTGATGAATCTGGTTGTATCAGTAATAATGGATGCCAGGTATTTCTCGAACTGCTGGTATCCTTTCAGCTGGGCCTTGCGGTACTTGGCCCCGGTGATGACAACCTGGTCCAGATGGAGGGTATCTTCCAGAATATGCATCCTCGGATAGAAGCGCAGCTGCCACTGCTCGTCCTGCATCTCCTTGGGCACGCGAATCTGGAATTCGATATCCACCTTCCCGTGCCGCTCGGCTACATTCCGGAACCGGGCTTCGACTACGGCGGCATTGATGACATCCGTCGCTACCATCTCACCGTTTTCGTCTTTGATGGCCTTCATGATTATCATCTCCCGACCGTCATCATCGTGAACGACGAGTGTGTCCGGGCGGGCAATGTCATAGACCGGCGTGCCCTTTGTCATGCTGAGCGAAGTCGAAGCATCTTCCACCAGCCCGATGCTGGCTTGCAGCCTCTCCGTCTGAATCTGCTGGAGTTTGCTGGGGCCCGCGCAGCTCTGCGCGCAGAGAAGCACGATGACCATAATAAGGAGGATGGGACATATTACCATCGCAAAAGCGGCGCAGGCCGACACCATGAACAGTTTCCTGTCATGTTCGCTCATATTCTCCCAATCATCCGGGCGCTGGCAATACTCTTTGTACCAGGCACTTATTTTCTTGAACAGTTTTTTCATCGTCCCATGCGTATAAATTGTTTCGGAGAATCGATATCCACCAGGAAAGGGTCCTCCCGGCGGGGATTAGTCTTGTCACTGGCCATCTTCTCAAAGCGCTCGAACTCCCATTTGATATAGTTCACGCCCTCGATTCCTGCGCTTCGCGGGTCCCTGAACAGCTTCTGATGCCCCTCGGCATCGAACATCCCAGTCTCCGAGGTATGGCGACTGCCCCATTCGCGCCCTTCAAAGGCAAAGTGAGGCATCCCGTTCGCCCGTCCGATGTACTGGATATCGGAAATCACATCGTACCGGTCCAGCGGGCTCTTGATCCGTTCACCCTCGCCGTTGACGAGCATGGCAGAGCCGTCATCATAGCGGATGGCGTAGCACTCCGGCTTGTCGCAGAGCATCTGTACCTTGTTAACCTCCGGGTCACGCATATATTCATTGATACTGCTCATAGCGGAATTACGATTTCAGGACCATTTTGCCAGCCCCCGTCGTTGCCCGCTTGGCCGGCAATCTCACCCGGTTGCTCTACTTTCGCTACGCCATTCTGCTGAAGAGTTCCTTCTGTCCAGAAGTTGAACCAGCGCGGCTCATCCAGATTCGTGTCATCGAGCAGCGTATCGATAATGATGTAAGGATCGCTCAGCGTGACAATATAGTTGAGCTTAGCCATATGGGGAGTAAACGGCGCTGGGTCGTAGCTGGGACCGGTAGAGAGGCCATACAGATAATCCATTTGCTCCTTACAATCCAGAATGTCATCATAGACAAACTGGCTCGCGATATCCAATGTGCCACTATAGGTCGGGAGGATGATGGACTCAATGTTATTGGCGTCATTCCATGGCCAGCCGAAAAGTTCCCCGGCTATATAGACCTGCGCCTGTAGGCCGCTGAAGCTATGCTCGCTGACACTGAAACCGGCTTCGCCGCTTAACGGCATGAATTCGGCCGTCATGTCCAGATGGCCGAAAACATAAACTAGATACCTGTACTCAAAGGGATTACCCGTCCCGTCGAAAACAGTCATCGTAATCCAAGCCCTGCCAGGTTTGGCTGTGCGGAGCATCCAGCTTTCAGCGCCGGTTTTCTCAATGTGTACAATCTTGGAATCCTCTGATTTCAAAGAATAGGTAGCCCGGCTTTCGTCGCTGGAAACATTCAGTACCAGATCCAAGCCAGCATCGGTCACAAAGGCGACATCCTCGGCCAGTACCTTCTTTGAATTGAGGTCAGTCCCCGGTGCAATGGTAGCATCTACCACCGGCCTTGTTGGCTTCACCCGGTTGTCCACCAGCGTGAATTCCATAACGTCCATGCATTCCATTATCTGTTTGGCCTCATCATGTCCCAAGGCTGTTGCCGTAAGGATGAGCTTGCCTTCTCCATTGGCAGCCACTTTGAACTGGTTCGGCAATTCTCCGTCGCGAATGACTACAATTTCCGGATTGGATGCCTTGAGTTCAAAGCGCTTGCAAATGGCTGTTGCAGGATTGACCTTGATGGTGAAGGATCGCTCTTCGCCGAACTCCCATTTTGGGGAGTCGTTATTCACCGTTAGGGTAATGCTTTTCAGCGCTGAATTGTCCGTCACTTCCAGCGGCCGAGGGTCGCACGAAGCCAGGGCTAGCGCCGCCGTGGCTACCGCCACGGCTATAAATAACTGTTTCATATGATTTTACGTTTTAGAAGATGTACACGATAGAGAGTATCACTTCATTGGGCAGGAAGAACCACTTATGCCCTTGCTCGATAAGCTTCCCGTTCTCAGGATACTCATATTTCCGGTACTTGGTCCAGCCGCCCCAAACGCCCAGACCGAAGTCCAGGTTCCAGTGCTCTTTGAGCATCAAGGAGTATCCTCCGGCGAGGGCTGCCCCGAAGGCGTCGCCTTCTTCTGCGGTCTTGGTGATGATACCGCCGCGGTTATACTCCTGGTACTGGGCTTTGCCTCCAACCCACCATCCTGAATACACATTCCACGGCCACCAGCGCGCGCCTATGGCGTAGGTTTGCTTGCGACTCTGCTTCTGGTCCGGGTCCGGCTCGCTGAACAGCCCGTTCCACGTGTTGTGTCTGTTGAAGGTCCAGGGATTTACCTTTGCCCCGGCGTTGATACTCCAATGCTGGCTCACGGCTACAGAGCCCTCAAGGCTGATGGTTCCCAGGTCCAGCATATCGGCGGTGTTCACCGCCACAGCCCAGTTCTGGGCCATGGCGGCTACCGCACTCACGATGAAAAAGAAAAGTGTGATGGTTAATTTCTTCATATTCTGTATAGAGATTTGTATCGAAAAGGAATCCGCTTCCCGGAGCCTCATTCTCACAAAATCCAGCTCACGTCGCTCCGGGAAGTTTCATCCAAGGGTCAATAGTTCATAAGAACGACTTCTTTGCCGAGCGGAACGCTGTTCTTGACAGTCCCGTCCAGATTCAGGATTACGGTCAGGATATCTTCAGCGGGGCAGATGACCATCCAGCGGGATTCGGTGCCTCTCTTCAGAAACTCTGCGAGGCGCTTACGACTGGCCTCCTTAAGCTCCTTTGGCACGTCAAGGAACAGGAAACTGTCGGCGGCCTTGGCAAAGGGGAAGCCAAGCGAGCGGAAAATGTCTTGACAATAAGTCCTGGTAACGGACATCTTATCGGCCAGGGATTCAGCCTCTGCTGTCATCATCCTCTCGATAATGGAGTGATTATTAGCCCTGCGGCCACTATACTCCGGACGGAACTGTCCGGCGTCCTGCACAAACTTATCGGCTCGTGCATATTCCATAAGAAATATGAGAAGCGCAGACCGAAGGGTATTTTTGCTCTCCGGCTTGTTGTAAACCTCCACCAGATACTGGAAGACTGCGGCTTTAAAGGCTGTGAAGAACAGTACCTCTGCCAACTCTTCATCTGTGTCAGCATTCATCTGCTCCAAGGCTATCAACGTCTGATGACGAAGCTCCATGTGGAATTCGAGGGGCTCGGTGAAAGCCGTGTCGAATAAATCCTCATAAGAGACTTTATCCACGATACGCTTTATAGCATTCACTTTTGATGGATAGTCCGCGAAGAGGCCACTGTCCACGCTGTGCCTCAGTTCCAGAAGGCCGCTTTTGATGCTTTCAAAAGCAGAGTCGCAGCTGTTCCAGGTTTCTCTTAAGCTTTTGAGAAGTGTCCGGAAACGTGGCCCGCTAATCTGAACGGTCCTCCAGCAGTCAATAAGGTCTTGATTCCTATCGGCTACTGCATAGTTGTGTGCCTGAGCGGCAAGATAGCAGGCGCCATCACCGACAAACGGATCCACGAAGGTCTCGATATCCTTCGGAATCAGCGGACCAATGACGCTGAGGTCATTTTTACGGCTTCCTGCCCAGTTGATAAAAGTTGTCATCATATCTTTATGGATTTAGTCCAACATGAATTTGAAACCCAGTCCGGCCTGCCAGTGTATATTGCCTGTAATAGCGGAAAAGTTGACCGGTATTGCGCCCTGCAGCACAATGGCAAAGCGGGGAGCGGGGAAGAGTTCCAGCAGCGTCTTGGCATATACACCGTAAAGGAACCGAATGTCGGCTACACCCAAATCAATGTAAGAAGGGAGCTCTCGCATTGGATCCAACCATTCAATACCCATGAACGCGCCCGCGCCTGCATACCAGTTAACGTTCCTGCTGCGGGTAGCGGCAAGACGCCACTGATATCCGCCCGAACCTGCTATATAGAGATTTAAAAGGCGGTCTCCGGAAGACAACAGGTGCAGGTTAGGGGTGGTGAAGATCCCGCTTTCCCAGAAACCGCCAAGGGTGTATTGCTGATAGAAAGCCTCAGCCCCAACGGACGTGCCAGTGTAGTACGCAGACAACGTAAGTGTAGATTGGCCAGAAATTGTCCGCTGGGCAGAGGCTGGAATGTACGCAAAGACAAGGACCGCTCCAATGAGGACCAGTTTGATAGCTTCGCGTATAACTTCTCTTTTTGTCATTTCTCGCTTGTCGATTGGTGTGTTTTGTTTTGCATTGTCATACACAATCTGACGGCAAAGGAAATGCAAATTTTTGTTCTTTCAAAATATTTCAGATATTTTTGCGGCAAAATCCAGCTTACTTTGTGAGTAAAAAACTGACATACGCAGACAAAAAACGACATCCTGACGCTATCAGACAGGGGGATGAACTGCTTCATGTCAACGGAGTCACATACATAGAAGCTGATTTGAAATTGAATCATCTTCGCATCATCATGGCCATAGTTTCCCAGCTCCAACGGGCACTTCGGCTCAGGATCACACGAGGAAACGAAAGGAAGGGAGTGCCGGATGTTTTTCTGCCACCGAAAAATGAACAAGGCCTACGGGTGATGACCATTCCGGTCAGCGCTTTCCACCTAGGAGTGAGCAATGGTCAAAGGCTCCGTGAATGCCTGGATGAACTATCCCGCATTAGCGTACGCTTCCCGGAAAGCACTTTGGTCAACGAACACCGGGGAATGATTGCCGGATACGACTTTGTCGCCTATAGCCGTTCAGTGTCTGTTCTACTGCGGGAGCAGATGATTTCGCGCTTGCTGCTGGTTGAAGAAGGATACACCAGCTATTCCTATACATCGGCATTGTCCCTCAGTAACAAATACACCGTGCGCCTTTACTGGCTGGTCTGTTCGTGGCGGAATCGGGGAGGGTTTGTGCTCAGCGTAGAAGAATTCCGGCGGATGATGAGTCTCGGACATTCATACGACCGCGTTGACAACATAGTCACGCATATCTTGAAACCCTCATCGGCCGAACTTAAGGCCCATTTTCCCATTTGGTTCATCTTTCGGATAGTGCAGCGCGGAGAGCGCAACTACATCTGTTTCAAAATAGGCTATACGGTGGATGAAACGTCTAAGACAAAAGCTATTCAGGAAGGATGGGAGTTTTGCAGGGGCCTTATGAGTGCTGCGGGTGGCCATGTTCAGGCCATAGCCGACATCTGGGTCCAGGTTGATTTCGAAGATCTTCGTTCCTTTATGGACAAACTCTCAACCCTCACAGCCGAAATCCGCATCCGGAGAAACATTGGCAACGTGGATGCCTATGTCCACGCCGCCATGTCAGTGTGGCTGGCCGACTGGCTCCTGCGCTACTCGGACATCTGATTTTTCTTCTCATCTCCTCGCGCGCGTTGTTATATATTTATTTATGCTTGTTAATGATTCTATTTGTACGGCCGAATTGACCAGTTGCGAGTAGATGATTATCAGTTACTTGTAGAGAGAATCTTGTAAAAGGCTCCTAAGCTTTGAGTAACTTTTTGCCCCGGCTCCCTAAGTTTTGAGTAGATTCCTCCTAAGTTTTGAGTAACTTCCTCCTAAGAAATGAGTAGTTTTCGAAGAAGCTCCTAAGTTTTGAGTAACTTTCTTCGAGTTCTCCATCAATCAGAGGGTTTACGAATTCCCCGCAAAGATAATCAATGCTGACGTCCCCTTCAGGGCCGTCTTTGAGCTGCAAGGTCAAGGGCCTTCGGCCTTTTGACGAAAATCTCCACCCCTGTGGGGTAGTATTTTCATCAAAAACCTTGCATCTCAAACCGCATTGATTGCCCATGCTCAAAATTCGTTAAACCCTCTAATTGATTGTATTATGAACCTTTCAGAACAAAGAAATCTCACGAAGAAGCAGATGCTTCAGGAGATGGCATCTCAGATGAGTGCTTCAGTGCGGGCTGATATCAGAAACTTCATCGATGAACTGGGACTTACCCTGGTCAATGTGTCTCGTTCCACCTCTAACGTCATTGCCTTATGAGATGCGAACATCTTAACAAGCTTGGTCTTAATCTCTCAGAAGACTGGAATATATCTGACCTTCTCCTTGCCAGCAGGGCAGGGTATCTGGAAGGATTCTCGGAAGAGCAACTGGACAAACTGAGTGTACTTCAGGAAGCAATCTCAGAGTATGTAAGGACAATCCCGGTGAACGACAAGGTTCAAATCACCAATGCCGATTTAGCAACGTTCTATCTCTATCCCATGATGAAGGGACTGGACCACGAAGAATGCTGGATTCTGTTTCTCTCCCGAAAGAATACCATTATCAAGCGGATGCAGATTTCCAAAGGCGGATTCAGCCAGACTACCATCGATAACAAGCAGATTCTCCGTCACGCACTGCTGCTTGGCGCTCACGGCATAATCATCTCCCATAACCATCCTACCAATGACCCAAAACCAAGTTTTGCAGACACAAATGCTACCAAGTCTCTTGAGAACGCTTGCCGAGCCGTGGACCTAATGTTGTTTGACCATATCATCATTGCAGATTCTCAGTACTATTCTTTCCAGGAAGAGAAGTTGAGCAAGTACAACACTACTGTCCTTAATGCCCTTGCCTCAGCGTAGAGGTGAGGGCAGATACAAAAAAGACTGGTCATCATTTGTGAAGCCTGCCTTCTTCAGACGCTTGCGGTCATAAAACTTTTTTTAGATTTGTGGAGCATCGTTCTATATGAAACCGGTCTGCCTTTTCCGGTTGCCAAGTCCTCCACGAACTCCCGCATCGAGCCCCAGGCCGATTCACACATTCCCTTCGGCCGCTGTCCGTTTTCGGAAATCCAACTCTGGCCGATGAGCACGTCACATGTATGCAGAATGGGATTCTAATACTTTGCCATAAGGTCCGGATACTCCGTCTTACGGACCGCTGTAATCTTCACCTTGTTCATCACTTCACGGGATAACGAATCACTGTTTTAAGTTTGTCCGTGGCCGTTTTTCGCGGATCGGAGAGATAAATCTCATGATGCCGACGTATATCGTCAATCGCTATACTTAACCCCTGCAGAGCGGCGAAGACCTTCATCTTGCCGATGGTAATAGGCTCCATATCATAAGAGCCAACGTGCATGCACTCTGTACGCATCGGCCCTCCTCATAGTGGAAGAACTCAACCTTGGAAAAGTCCGTTTTCTTTTTGCGGGTGGCCTCGGCTACGGCCCAGTCAAAATCGGCCCTGGTCACGAAGTCCGGTAGCCTGATCATGGAGATGAAGTGGAAATCTTCCTTGTGCGCATAGTTCACTTCACCCTTTTCGGACTACCAGAGGCCCTCCAGCGGAGGCACAACATAATCGAAGTAACCCTCAATCTGTCGGTCTCCCTTCTTACTCATCTTGATGGTAAAGGCGATACCGTACAGCAGACCGACGGATGCTTTGTACTCGCTATCCTCATCGTTAGGATTGCCGACGCCACGAACGGCGATATAGTTTGCCGGAGGGACATCCACAAGCGTGGGTGTCACAGGCGGGAGGTAGAACTCTTTGTATTCTTTCTTGAAGTCAAATGCCATAACACTACTGTTAACAGTAGGCGAATTTAGTCATTTTCTTTGACATTCTCAATCTGTAAGTCGCTCCGACCGAGTCCCCGTCAGCACATCGGACTGGGCGCTCTGCGCCCGCCCGCTGCACTGCCGTGAACTCCGTCTCCACTCCACGCGCTTGGGACCTATGTGTCGGCAAGCCGACACAAAAGTCCCACGTCGGAACAGACTCTCGCCACTTGGTCTCTCCGAAAAGCCTCCGCCCCCTCCGGGAAACTACGGCTATTTCTCCGGCCCAAGCGTAAGAGATTGCTCCACCGCCGCGCTCACAGCGCCCGGCAGGCTCGGCTCAAAACAATTAACCAAGATGAAAAATATCCTTCAGGCGATTCGCCTCTGCAGATAGTTTGGCTGGATTCTGCTTCTTGAGTTTCATCAGATTCATCAGCTTCCACTGAACAGAAGGATAGTCTTTGAAATAATGGAAGTCAAAACCGTCCCAGTCAGGTTCGGCCAACTCGAAACTCACCAAGAACGCTTTGTCTTGCGGTGTCATCAATGCATTCACATCGGCAACCAGTTTCGTTCGGGCCTCCTCATACTCATCATAGGAGAAGGGCACATCCGTCATTCCTTCAAACTGATTGGCCAACGCATCCTTCTGGTCGATTAGGTTGGGTGCAAACGACTCATGCAAGGGCCGGTCGCTGCCCAGAAGGCAGAATAGAAGTCCCTCACGAGTTCGCTCGAAAGGATACTCCATGTACTTGACATCGAACAAATCACGCGGATGCTGGCGTGAAAGCGCTGCTGCAATCTTACCGCCATACAAAAGCGTCATCGGCACGATGTCGGCCTCGCAGTATAGACCGAATTCTTCCTGAGCTTTCTTGCACAGGGGTACCGTCGTCAGTACATCACCGCCTACGATTCCGCGCTTTGTCTGGTTCACCTCCACCTTGATCTGCTTCCGCTGATACTCGCAGAGTAGTTTGCTGGTATTGAGTTTAGGAACGATATGCATTCCCGGGAAAGCCCGTTTCGCTTTAGCCGCTATACTCATAAGATGAGCATTGATATGTGCCAGGCTCTCCTCCCGGCCTTCCAAAGGGATATAGGTTAGGTCTATATCAACCGAATAGCGAGGTAAATTCCTGACAAACAGGTTAATGGCCGAACCGCCGTGAACGGCAAAAACCTTTTCTTCCATCACAATGGGTAGGAGCCTTAGCAAAACCTCCACCTTTTCTGCATATTCTCTATTCATAGTCTGCAAGTTCTACAGGAACAATCATTTGATACTTACTGATAAAACGTCCGGTAGCGGATATATTCCTCATCCCGCTGCCGAGATTGATTTTACTGAGGTCCAGCGCCCGGAACCAACTGTGCCCGGCCTTCTCCGCCATATACAGGAGCAGGCGTTTGACCTTTATGGAGGAACAAGCCTCCAAGAGCTGTTGGACCAGGGCAGGTCGCAATGTGGTCATCATTTCCATTACATAGTAGCTGTCCAGCAACGAGAACTGCTCCGGGGACAGCAGCAAGCATTCCATAAAGGCACGCTCCGGAGAAGAAATCAGCAGCCCGGAGCCGTTGTAGTCGTAAATCTCCAGACCAGTTTCCGCACCAAAGGCCGACGTTGTGAAATACTTCACAGTCATATCCCAATCCGTCTTTTCAAACCATCCGGGCAGGCGGGAATCCTTGTCAGTGAAAAGGAATCCAAGGGGTTTTCCCATCGGCACAAAATGTGAGAACCCCCGAAGGTCTAAAGCGGAAGAGGCTCCCACATGACAATGCTTATCAAGTTGACTGTTGTAAGAAGCGACAGCCCCATAGAGAGTGGGCGAACTTCCCGCAATCTTATATACACCTTGCGCCAGCCGTTCCAGCCAACCGCTGCGGACGTATAACGTCTGTTCCTTCCGGTCTATCCCTTGCCGGGTCATCCAGGAGGAGAATAGAAGCGAATCTCGCGGGACTAAATCCAAAATCTTCTTTATCTTTGTCGCCATTGTGGTAATATTTACCGCAAATATAAACCAAAATATTAATATATCAAAACCAACTATCTAAGTCTCCTTCTAAGGATTTACTTCATTTCGACATATTTCTTTGCTTTGGGATATTTTATGTCGATCAGCGTGTCGAAGGCTTCGGCAAGCAGTTCGCCGATTGATCCAGGCCGTGGAATTCCTTCGGCTTCCATCCATAGCGCTAGGAGTTTTGCCTTCCGATGCACGTCCTTGGGTAACCAGACGGAGCTGTGCCCGGAGCTGATCTCCTTTTTCTTTCTCACCTTCCTTGGGGGTGGGGTCTCGTGAATCTCCGCCTTAGGTTGTTCCTTCTCTTCTTCAACAGGTCTTGCGCTTCTAAGCTGCTCCCTGAAATCATCCAACTGACTCATTCTCGTAATCTCTAGATTTATAGTTCTCGTATTCTGTCAATCTCGTAATCTCCAGTTCTGGTAATCTATAGTTCACCAGTTCTATAGTTCTGGAGTTCTCGTTTTCTCGTAATCTGCTAATCTGGTATTCTTGTAATCAACAGAGAAAACTCCGGCACAAATGTATGTGTTTTACCTTACTTTGTCAAATCATATTTGTCAATTTGTTGCAAAATCCTTATGTTTGCAGCACGACTTCGGGAAGGCGTGCGAGATTTGGGCGTTAGTCCAAATTGCGAGATGGGCGTTCGTGTCACGAACGCTGCCCCTCACGGGCCATCTCGTGCGCCTGACGGCGGGCATTGAAGGCTCCGAAGTCGCCTTCTGCGGGCCTTGCGGCCCGTTTGGAAGAAAATGAGTGTTTGATAGAGGAGTATGGATTGTGAGAGAGATTAGAAAACACTATGTCAATGTACGTTTTTCGGATAAGGAATTCGAGAAACTGAACACTCTGATGCATCTGTCAGGGTTCAATAACCGCTCAAGATTCATCCGTTATTCTATCCTGCAAAGGAGGGACAGGAGGCGTTTTCTCAGCCGGAACGAGGCCAATGTGGCTAAGCAGATTGAGCTGCTTCGCCTGGATCTCAAGCGTATCGGCGTGAACTATAATCAGCGTGTGAAAACGCTAAATCGCCTGGCCAATATAAATGACAGGCAGGGAAAGGCCATTGTCAATGCCCGGGACATTGAGCATGATATGTCCGAGATGAAGCGCATGATGGACGGGATGGTAAAGACCGTTGCCGATATCCGGGCATTGGTGCAGGATTCAGTAGAAGGAGATGGTGAAAAGGAAGAGGGAGATGAGAGAGAAAATGAAGATGATGCCGATTGCCCGTAAGACGGGCATCGGCTCAACGATACACCAAAGTTCAACATTTAACCCAAATGCATTATGCAAACGATTTTGATTTCCGGAAACCTTGCCAAGGATTGCGAGGTTATCCAGGGGAAGGAAGCTACCGAACTGCTTCGCTTCGATGTGGCTGTCAAAGATGGCCATGACAAGGACGAAAAGCCCACCTATTACACCTGCAGGATGAAGAAGACCGGCATCGCCGAGTATCTTAAGAAGGGACGATTTGTCTCCATCCTCGGGAGCTTGAAGGTAAATGTCGTTGAAAAAGAGGACAGGACCTTTGTGAACCTGGATGTCTGGGTGAACAGCCTTGACCTGGCACCGCTCCCGAAGGAGAGCTGACTGGTCAGCATCTATTCCGTCAATCTGGACCTGCTGTAATTATGGTTGTGAAAATCAATGCACCTACTCCGCACTGCTCCACCTGTCTCCAATATAATGAGAATAAGGTGGCGGAAGGAAAGGCTACAGTGGTTTACTGGCAGGGGCTCGACAACCCTGCCAAACCGCTGGAGACTTTTGATCGCTATGAGCGCGGCAGTAGGCGCTGTGAGAAACCGTCCTTCCATATGTCCATCAATCCGTCTGCGACGGACTGGATGACACAGGAGCAGGTAACGGAATTTGTCAAGGAGTTGATGAAGGGTCTGGGCTATGGAAACCAGCCCTTCATCATCTATCGGCATAACGATATCGACCGCGAGCACTACCATATCGTTTCCGTACGTGTGGATAAGGAAGGCCGGAAAATCAACGACCATCAGGAACACTCCAGATGCCAGAAGCTACTGAAGGAACTCGCACCCAAGTACGGCTTCACCATCGGCAAAGGTGAAAAGCAAGAGGAAGGTGAGAAGAAAAAGAAGTCCGAAAAAGTGAACTACCGGCGATTCGACCCTGCCAAAGGCAACTATATGAAGCAGATTGAGGAGCTGGTAGAACAGGCAATGAAGTATCACTTTACGACCGGCGAGCAGTTCAAGATGTTGATGCGTCAGTTCGGAGTGGAAATGGATTATCAGGGCAAAGGGTGCAAGACCATAATGACTTTTGCCGGCATCAATCCCAAGGACGGAAAGAAATGCACGGCTCCTCTTCCTGCCAGGGACTTGAAGGTGCCGTCCATCGAGGAGATTCAGAAGTACATCGATGAGGCGAAGAAAGAAAAGAGGGACAAAGAGAAGCAACGTGTAGCCAACTTGGCAAGGATAGCCTTAAAACATGGCACATCAGAGTTGCACACCCGCCGCATTCTGCGAAAGCAAAACATCGGTATCGTATTCTCCCGTACAAAGGACGGGAAAATCTTCGGCGTCACTTTCATTGACCATCAGACGCGCTGCGTCTTCAAAAGCAGCGAGATCAAGGGGATTTCAGCCGGCCAGTTTGAGGAAGCCCGGATGACAAAGTGGCCTCCGGAGGACCGTGATTGGAAGGTTTACGAAGAACCGAAGGAAAAGTCGGTCTCAGAGGAGGCGGCGGAGACGCTATTGGCAGCCATGGCGGCGGAGCGCAGTCGTCGCGGCGAAGACGAAGATATAATGCGCAGAGGAAGGCACAGATAAAGATTGAGGCGTATGGATTCAAGAACAAAACCCATGTTCTCGGCGTTCCTGATATTTGCAGGAGCGCTGACTCTGTTTATGACTTATTATGAGGCGTATCCGTTCTGGTCCGTTGTAGGATTGAGCGGCAAACTTACCGACACATTGATGCTGGGCATCTACCGGTCGGGAATCCTCCACAACTGGTGGGTTGTCCGCACTGTATGTTTGGGCTTTTGCACATTGTCCGTGATTGTACGAAGCGGCAGTTCCAAGGAAGCTCAGTGGCAGGAGATTGCCCTTCTTGTCGGGATAGGCCTTGGATTATTCTTCGGGGGAAAGTTTGCCGGAAACGGACTCCTCTATGTACTGATGACATTGTTTGGATTCGGATTGTACCTGATGGGGACCATTTCCCTGGGCCGGGCCATTCACGCCATCGGAGCAGGTTCATTGGCCGAGGAGAATGATACTTTCCCTCAGTGCGAGAAACTTATCCAAAACCGATTCAGCATCAATATCCCTACATCCTTCCAATATGAAGGGAAGTTGCGTAAAGGCTGGATAAATGTCGTAAATCCATTCCGGGGAACGATGGTCATCGGTACGCCCGGCTCCGGAAAGACGAAATCTGTTTATAGGCCTTATATCCGGCAGATGATACAGAAAGGCTATTCGCTCTTTGTCTATGATTACAAGTTTCCGGACCTTACGAACAGTGTGATGAACGAACTACTGGATAACTACAAGGCATATGGGGATAAGAAGCCGAGGATGTATGTTGTGAACTTCGACGACCCTTTGTATTCACATCGGTTCAATCCTATCCATCCGCGTTATCTCCAGGACCCTATTGATGCAACGGAGATTGCGGAGGTGATTATGAAAAACGCCAACAAGGACAACGGAAAGGGGGATGACTTTTTCTCATTGTCGGCACGCTGCTACGTGGATATGCTCATCTGGTTTCTACGTATCTACGAGGGAGGCCGATACTGCACCTTTCCGCATCTGATTGAGTTGATGGGACAGAACTACAAGCACGTTCTGTTATTGATGGAGCAGTTTCCGGAACTGGATATCAAGCGAAACACCTTCCAGGATGCCATTACAGACCGGGCTTTTGAACAGCTGCAGGGCCAGATTGCATCGGCCCGTGTTCCGCTGAACCGCTTTGCCTCAGAAACGCTCTACTGGACGCTCTCAGGTGACGATTTCTCCCTCCAGATTAACGACCCTGACCATCCGGCCATCGTCTGCGTGGGAAATAATCCGGCACGGCAGCAAGTCTACGGGACTACTCTGGCAATGCTGATGAGTCAGCTTTTCAAGATTATCAACAGACCCGGACAAATACGCTGCGGTGTCCTTATCGATGAACTGCCCACCATCTATCTGAAGGGTCTGGACCACCTTATCAATACAGCCCGAAGCAACCACGTTGCCGTTGTTATCGGCGCCCAGGATAAGAGCCAGCTGGTGAAGGACTACGACAAGAAGGAGTCTGATGTTATCTTCAATACGGTGGGAAACGTCTTTGCCGGCGCCGTCAAGGGAGATACGGCCGAAAGCCTCTCAAGATCCTTCGGCAAGACGGAGCGGGAGACCCGTTCCTATCAGGAAAGTGATACCTCAGAGCATATCACCGTCTCCTTCCAGCAGAGGGAGGTGTTACCGGCCAGTAGCATCGAGGCGCTGTCACAGGGCTCTTTCTGCGGCTACGTGGCCGATGAATTCCGCCAGAAAATCAATCCGAAGATTTTCTGTGGAGAAATCAACGCCGGAAAAGAAACAACCCACAAGGAAGAAGTCCCGCAGGTCGTTGATGCATCTGAAGAGTTTGTCAGACAGCAGGTCAGGCTGAATTACGAGCGTATTAAGGTCGAAGTCTATAACCTGTTGTATCAGGAACTGAATAAGCCGAAGGAAGCTACTGCTCCTTCTTCTTAAAGGTCCATTCAAACTCGTATCCAAGGGCAGAGGCCATCTTCTCCATATCGGAGACTTTGCAGTCATCCACGGCAAAGCGTGTGCTCATGCTTTGCCGGGAAATCCCTACGCGGCGGGCTAGTTCAGCAAGGGAGACGTTTTCATCCATCAGGTAGTCAAACACCGGACGCAGACGGAAGCCTTTCTTCGTTCCGGGAGAAAAGGGCAATCTGGTTCTTGAATTCGCAGGTACAGGGGTCTCTGCGGCATTTTTTACCGCTTCATTTTTTGCTTGGTTTTCCATCACTTTTCTTTTTCAAATTTTGGCGTTTCGGGCGCAATGCTTTCCTTTGCAATGTCAAAGCATAACATCCGTTGTCAAAATTAACTTGACAAAGGTAAACAGAAAATTTGGTAAAACAAGCGAAAAAATGAATTAATTTCAAGCCATGTTTGAAAACCCGCTATACAACATACCACTGGAGAAGGTGCTGGAAGCTCTCGGCTCACGGAGAGGGAGGGAGAAGAACATGTGGACATCACCTATGAGGGAGGAGACAAAAGCGTCGCTTCATGTGGATCCTGTCAAGAACGTCTGGTATGACTTCGGTATCACAAGAGGCGGGACCAATGTGGACCTTGTGATGATGGTCAAGCGCTGCACCAAGCGGGAAGCATACCGCTTCCTAGGCAGACTGGTTCCGGAGCACCAACGAACAAATGTGGTGGCTAAACCGGAGGATCAAAGACCTTCCTGTTATATCAAAATTGTTCGTGATATTCAGAGTAGCTACTTGCTGCAATACCTGGAGAGCAGGAAGATTCCAGCAGAACTTGCCCGTCGCTACCTGAAGGAGATTATTATTTTCGACCCGAGCAAAAACGTACATTACACGCTGCTCGGGATTCCCAATAACGCTGGAGGATACGCAATGCGTTCACCAAGCGGAATCAAATCCACTAATAAGGCTGGTGTTACTACTATAAATAAGGAAGGGAAACTATCGAGCAAACCTTCCTCCAGCAAAGTGGCTGTTTTTGAGGGGATTTTTGACTTCCTATCCTGGAGAGTGATGCAAAGCTGCGAACTACCCAGTTGCGATGCCGTTATCTTGAACTCTGTCAACAATCTGAAAAAGGCAGCCGAATACCTGAACCAGCACGATGGGGCGACTTGCTTCCTAGACAACGATGCCGCTGGTGAGCGCTGCTACCAGAGTATTCACGATTTGATGAAAGGTAAGGACGTTATTGATATGTCCGACCTCTATGGCGATTACAAAGACATCAGTGAAATGCTGGAGCGGTCTCGGGGATACTCAGCGAATATGACTATGACACCACGCCTATGAAAGATCATAATGAAACACAGGAGCCTGATCTTTCTGTGCTGATTAAGGCTCTTACATCGGCATTCAACCTCACGCTTAGGGTATACACAGTAGAAAAACTCGCCAACCTTTTGGGGGTCAGCGAGCGTACGATTCGCCGTTATAGGGAAGATGGTTATTTGTCTTATACCAAAGTTGGGGATAAGTACTATTTCTCAGATGATGATGTGAGGGAATTCTTGATGAACAATCACTTCGAGTCTTTCAAGAAACAACGGGGCCATCGTTGACGCAGCCTGGTTTGGAAGAAAAATTAAATGGCATCTTCTCCATCACGGCGTTGTCCAGCGTCTGGTCCAGGAACTGGGCATAGACCCTTTCAGTAATAGAAGATGTCGAATGGCCAAGCAGCGTGCTAATCATGTGAACATCCATTCCATTGTTCAGGGCCTGAACGGCAAAAGAATGCCTAGCTACGTGCATGGTCAGTGTAAAAGGCAACTTCATTTTCTCACCCCATGCCCGCAAGCTTGTTTGAAAATTACGGTTCTTGGCTTTCAGCGTCATGTCAAGCTTTGCCGCGTCTGCAAGATTGAAATCTTCCGGAAGGCAATTGAATACAAATCTGGGATTTTTGTCCAGTTTCTTGTATTTTTCCAAAATCTCTATTGCTTCGTCACACAAAGGTACGCGGAGACGTTTCTTTGTCTTGACAATCTTTTTGACTAGTTCGCGCGTTTCCATGTCTATTTGCGACCATTCGAGCGTTACAAGATCTGAAACGCGCAAACCGCATGCGTAATAAGAAAACAAAAAAATGTCCATGATACGATGGCGACGGACATCTGTGGTCTCTTTGTAAAAAGAGCGGAACTGTTGAATCTGCTCTTCTGTAAGATAACGGACAACCCTTTCGTGGTCTCCTTCATTCTCGTATTGACGTGAATTGATATCGAAATACGCCTGGCCAATTGCCGTTGAGATTCTGGCATCCAAGAGTCCATTATCAGAAGCATAACGAGAAGCAAGGATGATGGGAGCTATTTTTTTATTAATAGCGTCTTTGGATGTCATATGCTTTTCATTAAGATTGTACTCCTTATATTTCTCAATGAGAGCTACAGTTACGTTACTGACACGGGGTTCAGGGATTCTTTTCTCAGCAAGGAATTTCCGGAAATTGCGGATACTAAGCTGGGCGTTGTAGTAAGTGGAATAGCTCAATTTCCCATTCTCATAACGCATTTCATTATACTTATCGGCAAAGTCAACGAAATTGGCATCCTTACCCATATTATTGTAGTCACCTTTGACAATAGACCTAAGAACTTCAACTGTAATGATGTCATCACATGCTTGTAATTCACTGTCGATCTTTGATTTGAAAGCGGCGAGCTTCTTATTGAGCCTCGTGGCATCCGGGCATTTTGCCCTTACTTCCTGCTTAGCTGCGTTCCAATTGTCGGGGTGAAGGAAAATGCCGGTGGACCGATAAATGGGTACGGAGTCCAAGACGTACTGGATATTCAATGCTCGTTCACCACTTGGATTTGGACCGTTCCTAAAGACAAATCGGCCTCGTGGAGTATCTGACTTAACTTTTCCCATAACATATACTTTTTGCAAATATACTTCTTTTATACATTTTTTCCAAACTTACTAGTCAAGTTTTTAGTAAGTTTATTTGTCCACATGCGGCCGTAGAATGCCGTAGGAGGCCGATGGCGAAAATGTAAAAAACAATGCTAATAAGCGTAAAAAAGCGCCCCAAAACAGGGCGCTCAATTCGTTAAATCGCTTATTTTCAATTATTTAGCCAAATTAATAAAGCATGGCATAATAGCAGAAAACGTCTTAATACTCTTCCTCATTCCACATGAAGTCTTCCTTGGTGGGGTAGTCGGGCCAGATGTCTTCAATGGATTCGTAGATTTCTGCGTTGTCGTCGTCCAGTTCCTCCAGGTTCTCGATGACCTCGTCGGGGGCGCAGGTACGGGTGGCGTAGTCGATAAGTTCGTCTTTGGTTGCCGGCCACGGAGCGTCGTCCAGTGCACTGGCTAGTTCAAGTGTCCAAAACATATTCTTCTGTATTTTCGCGCAAATATAGGTAAAAAAATGATATAATGAATTTTTTTCGCTAATTTTGCAGTCCTTTTTTCAAAATTGGCAATCATGGCATACAGGAAGATAGAGCAGTACGACGAAAATACCACGCAGGAGATCGCCGGCCACATCAAGGCCATCCTGGGACTTCTGGGTGAGGACGTGAACCGCGAGGGTCTTCTCAAGACCCCCGAGCGCGTGGCCAAAGCCATGCAGTTCCTTACGCAGGGCTATTTCCAGAACGGCGAAGAGATTGTCAAGAGCGCCGTGTTCCAGGAGCCCTACAACCACATGGTCATTGTCAAGGACATTGAACTCTTCTCCCTGTGCGAGCACCACATGCTTCCCTTCATCGGCAAAGCCCATGTGGCCTATATCCCCAAAGGAGAGATCACCGGCCTTTCCAAGGTAGCCCGCGTGGTGGAAACCTTCGCGCGCCGTCTGCAGGTGCAGGAACGCCTCACCGAGCAAATCCGCGACTGCATCCAGGAATCCCTGCATCCGCTGGGTGTAGCAGTGGTCATCGAAGCCATGCACACCTGCATGTCCATGCGCGGCGTCCAGAAGTCCAATGCCGTTACCACCACATCGGCCTTCTCCGGTATTTTCCTCCGCAGCGACAAAACCCGCAACGAGTTCCTTAAGCTCATCGAAAAATAATCTCTGCCAAATTGGCAGAAAACGGGCCATTGGCTTATAATTTGACTACAAGGATGCGACCTCTTCATGGAGGCCGCTTTTTGTGAAATTATAAGACCTATATATATTATGGCAAACAAAGGACAGATTGGAGTAACCACCGAGAACATCTTCCCGGTTATCAAACAGTTTTTGTACAGCGACCACGAGATTTTCCTGCGGGAACTGGTCGCGAATGCCGTGGATGCCACGCAGAAGATAAAGGCCCTGGCCGCTTCCGGAGACTGCAAGGCGGAGATCGGAGACCTCCAGGTGCATATCGAACTGGACGAGAAAGAAAAGACCCTCAAGATTATCGATAACGGTATCGGCATGACGGAGGAAGAGGTTGACAAGTACATCAATCAGATTGCCTTCTCCAGCGCCGGCGAGTTCCTGGAAAAATACAAGGACCAGATTGGAAACATCATCGGCCACTTTGGCCTGGGCTTCTACAGCGCCTTCATGGTGGCAAAGAAAGTGACCATCGAGACGCTCTCCTGGAAGGAAGGCGCCAAGGCCGTGAAATGGAGCTGCGACGGTTCTCCCGCCTATGAGATGGAAGAATGCGAAAAGGCCGACAGGGGTACCACCATCACCCTCTTCCTGGACGACGATTCCAAGGAGTACGCCGAGAAATCCCGTATCGAGGGCCTTCTGAACAAATACTGCAAGTTCATGCCCGTTCCCATCGTCTTTGGAAAGGAACAGGAGTGGAAGGACGGCAAGTACGTCGATACCGACAAGGACAAGATCATCAACTCCGTGGAGCCGCTCTGGACCAAAGCCCCCAGCGAACTCAAGGACGAGGACTACAAGAACTTCTACCGCACCCTCTTCCCCATGAACGAGGAACCGCTGTTCTGGATCCACCTGAACGTAGACTATCCCTTCAACCTCACGGGTATCCTCTACTTCCCCAAGCTGAAGGACCGCGTGGCCGTGGAGCGTAACAAGATTTCCCTCTACTGCAACCAGATGTTCGTGACAGACCATGTGGACAATATCGTCCCGGACTTCATGACCCTCCTGCACGGTGTCATCGACTCCCCGGACATCCCGCTGAACGTTTCCCGCAGCTACCTCCAGAGCGACGCCTCCGTAAAGAAGATCTCCACCTACATCACCAAGAAGGTGGCCGACCGCCTGGAAAGCATCTTCAAGGAAGAACGCGCCCAGCTGGAAGAGAAGTGGGACAACCTCAAGCTCTTCATCGAGTACGGCATGCTCTCCGACGAAAAGTTCTGCGAGCGCGCTCTCAAGTTCGCTCTTCTCAAGAACACGGACGGCAAGTACTTCAGCTTCGACGAGTATAAAGAGGCTGTCAAGAATGCCCAGACGGACAAAGACAAAAAACTGGTTTACCTCTACGCCACCAAGCCCCAGGACCAGTATGCCTTTATCCAGGCTGCCAAGGACAAGGGCTATGACGTCCTCCTCATGGACTGCGAACTGGACAGCCACTACGTGAACCTGCTGGAGCAGAAACTCACCGACACCCGCTTCGCCCGCGTGGACTCCGACGCCGTGGAGAACCTCATCCCCAAGGAAGACAAGATCAAGCCCGAGATGAAGGAAGACGAGCGCTACGACCTCGAGAACCTCTTCAAAGCCGTCCTCCCCGAAGGAAACGACTACTATGTGGTAGGAGAGAACCTCGGAGAGACATCGGCCCCTATCCTTATCACCCAGAACGAATTCATGCGCCGTTACCGCGAAATGAGCGCCCTGGGTGGCGGCATGAACTTCTACGGCTCCATGCCCGAGAGCTACAACATCACCGTGAACATGGAGAACCCCCTCGTGCAGAAGATCTGGAGCGCCAAGCAGGCCGATGTAAAGCCGCAGGCCGAGCTTCCCGCCGAAGCCCCCGAAAGCGCTTCGGAGGAGGAAAAGACCAAGGCCCGCGAAGCCCGCGAGGCCGTGCGCAAGGAACACCGGGCCGATGTCCAGGCCTTCGCAACCGGTAACGAGCTCCTGCACCAGATTGTAGACCTGGCCCTCCTGGGCAGCGGCATGCTCAAAGGCAAGCCCCTGGCCGATTTCATCGCACGCAGCTACAGCCTGCTCAAATAGCCGTGATGCGGAAATGCCTTGCTAACAGGCACTTATAAAAATTCTCCCTGTCGAAAACGACGGGGAGAATTTTTATAAGTATTTGATAGTAAACGATTTGTAAATCACGCCCTATTTGTACAGGAAGCGGCGGATAGACATCTTCGGGGTTTTCTCGAAGGGCTTGTCCATGAGCTCCACCTTGGCAATCTGGCTGTAGCCGGGCAGCTGGCGGTTGGCACCCAGGCGGATGTTCTCCGGGATTTCGGCCTTGGCCTCGCTGTCCAGAAGGGCAGTGGCAATGGCCTGTTCGTCGGGGAAGACCAGGGCGACCAGCTTGCCGCCGCGCTCTACCACCACGGATTCCATCACATAAGGCTGGTTGTTCACCACAGCCTCCAGTTCCTCGGGGTAGATGTTCTGGCCGGAAGGACCCAGGATCATGTTCTTGGAGCGGCCGCGGATGAAGATGTTGCCATCGGCATCCATGATACCGAGGTCTCCGGTGCGGAGCCAGCCGTCTTCCGTGAAGGCATTGGCCGTAGCTTCCTCGTTCTTGTAGTAGCCGATGGTGATGTTTTCACCGCGGGCCTGGATTTCACCTACCACGTGGTGCGGGTCTTCGGAGTCGATGCGGACCTCGGCAACGTCTACGGCCTTGCCGCAGGAACCGGCC
This sequence comes from uncultured Bacteroidales bacterium, assembly GCA_946616535.1. The sequence goes on from CAMOJA010000004.1 coordinate 120,336, forward strand.
ACATACTTGGTCCAGTGCTCATAGGCCAGGAGCGGGCAGGCTTCCGTCATGCCGTAACCCACCAGGTAGGGGAACTTGATCTTCTTGAACAGGCGCTCCACCTCCGGGTTGAGGGCTGCGCCGCCCATGATGAACTCCTGCACGTTGCCGCCGAAAGCCTGTACCAGGCCGTCCTTCACCTTCTTATAAATAATGTTGTTGAGGCCGGGAATCTTGGTGAGCACCTTGATGAGCGGCTTGTCCAGGGTGGGCTTGACCTTGGACTTGTAGATCTTCTCCATGACCAGCGGAACGGTGATGAGGAGGTAGGGCTTTACCTCGGCGAAGGCCTTGATGAGGGATGCCGGGGTAGGGGCCTTGCCCAGCCAGTAAATGGACGTTCCGTTGCAGAGGGGATAGAGGAATTCGATCACGAGGCCGTACATGTGGGCCATGGGCAGCATGGATACCATCTTGTCTCCGGCGGGCACGTTGCGCTGGCTGAAGTCTACGTTGGCACTGAAGTTACGGTAGGTGAGCATGACGCCCTTGGGGTCTCCGGTAGAGCCGGAGGTGTAGTTGATGGTGGAGAGGTCGTCCCAGTTGTCGGTGGGGAAGACGACGTCCTCGGGGCCGAACCCCTTGGGGTACTTCTCGGCGAAGAGCTGGTCCAGGTTGTCTACGGTTTCCTGGATCTTGGCGTCGCGGCAGAAGAGTATCTTCCAGTTGTCTACGTCGAAGACCACCTTGAGGGCGGGCATTTTCTCCGGGTTCATCTTGGCCCAGCGGGCGGCGTTGGTGAACAGGGCGATGCTGTCGCTATGATTCACCAGGCCCATGACGCTCTCGGGGGTGAAATCGGCCAGGATGGGGACGATGACCGTCTCGAAGGTATTGACGGCCAGGTATGCGAAGCCCCACTTGGCGCCGTTGTTGGCGCAGAGGGCTATCTTGTCTCCTTTCTGGAAGCCGGCCTTTTCAAACACAATGTGGAAGCGGGCAATGTCCGTTGCCATCTGTGCGTAGGTGAAGGAGTCTCCTCCTATGGTGTTGAGGGCAGGTTTGTTCCAGAACTTTCGGGTTGCGTCCTGCAGACGCTGCAGATAATGCGGATAGTTGGTTGCCATAAACTGTTCTAAAGGTTTTAGTACATCCACAAAGATAGCAATTTTTTTGAAAAATCAGTATATTTGCAGAATATGAGACGCAAACCCATCATAGCGCTTATCTACGACTTCGACGGCACCCTTTCTCCTGGAAACATGCAGGAGTTCGGCTTCATCCAGGCCATCGGCCAAACCCCCGCGGAGTTCTGGGACAAGAGCAACCGCATTGCCGTGGGGCAGGACGCCTCCAACATCCTCGCCTATATGAAACTCATGTATGACGAGGCCAAGGCCAGCGGCATCAAGCTCACCCGTGAAGATTTTGCCCGCTATGGAAAGGACATCAAGCTGTACGAAGGCGTGCGGGACTGGTTCCAGAACGTAAACGACTATGGCAAGGCGCACGGAGTCATCATCGAGCACTACATCAACTCCTCCGGTCTCACGGAAATCATCGAGGGCTCTCCCATTGCCAGTGCCTTCAAGCACATTTTCGCCGGCAGTTTCATCTACGATGAGAAGGGGGAGGCTGAATGGCCCGGCATCGCCGTGGACTACACCGCCAAGACGCAGTACCTGTTCAAGATCCAGAAGGGCATCTTCTCTTCCCGGGACGCAGAGAAAGTGAACGAGTCCCTGGCCGATGAAGCCAAACGCATCCCGTTCACCAACATGATTTATTTTGGAGACGGAGAAACCGACGTCCCTTCCATGAAGCTGGTCTCCATGTTCGGGGGCAATGCCATTGCCGTCTTCGACCCTTCCCGCCCCGCCAAGAAGGCCGTAGCGCAGAAGCTGCTCCGCCAGGGGCGCGTCAACTTCATTACGCCGGCATCCTACACGAAGGATTCCCGCACATTCCGTCTGGTCTGCGCCATCATAGACAAAGTCAAAGCAGACAGTGAATTACATCAATTCAGCCGATACAGGTAAATGAGAAAACTGAAAATAGGCATGGTGCAGCAGCACTGCACCGCCGACATCCCCGCCAATATAGAGAGCCTGAAGAGCTATATCCGGGAAGCCGCCTCCAAGGGCGCCCAGCTCGTAGTCCTTCAGGAACTGCACAATTCCCTTTATTTCTGCCAGGAGGAAAACGCCCGGTTGTGTGACCTGGCCGAGCCCATCCCCGGCCCCTCCACCGAGACCTTCGGCGCACTGGCCAAGGAACTGGGCGTTGTGCTTGTGCTTTCGCTCTTCGAGCGCCGCACCCCGGGCATCTACCACAACACTGCCGTCGTCATCGAGGCCGATGGTACCATCGCCGGCAAGTACCGCAAGATGCACATCCCCGACGATCCTCTCTTCTACGAGAAATTCTACTTCACCCCCGGAGACATGGGCTTCGAGCCCATCAAGACCTCCGTGGGCACCCTGGGCGTCCTGGTGTGCTGGGACCAGTGGTATCCCGAGGCCGCCCGTGCCATGGCCCTGAACGGAGCCGAGCTCCTCATCTATCCCACAGCCATCGGCGGCGTTCCCACGGACCCCGACTGGGAGCAGGCGCAGCAGCGCCAGGCCTGGCAGCTTGTACAGCGCGGCCACAGCGTAGCCAACGGCCTGCCCGTCATCACCGTTAACCGTACGGGCGTGGAACCGGACCCGACCGGCCACTCTACCGGCATCGATTTCTGGGGCCATTCGTTCGCTACCGGTGCACAGGGAGAGCTCCTCACGGAGTTTGAAAAGGCCGAAGAAGGCGTGCATGTAGTGGAAGTGGACCTGGAACAGTGCGAGTATGTCCGCCGCGGCTGGCCCTTCCTCAGGGACCGCCGCATCGACGCCTACGATGTGCTTCTCAAACGCTTCGGAAAATGAGACTTCCTGCCGAGTGGGAGCCCCAGGGCTTTGTACAGCTCACCTGGCCGCATCCCGATACCGCCTGGTATGACCTTCCGCACGTGCTGGACTGCTATGTGGAGGTAGCCAAGGCCATTACCCGTTACGAGCCGCTTCTGATTGTCTGCCGCGACAAGGCTGAAACTCTTGCGGACATGCGTTCCCGCGGCTTTGAACCATCGGCCCGCATTCGCATGGTGGAATGCCCGCTCAATGATACATGGGCGCGGGACCACGGTGCCATTTCGGTCGTGGGGGAGCAGGGAGAAAAAGCCATCCTCGACTTTGTTTTCAACGGCTGGGGCCTCAAGTTCGGAAGCGACCTTGACAACCAGATTACCCGGAATATCTATGGAAAAGGCGTTTGGGCTGCAGATGTGAAGTATGAGGATATGCGTCCTTTTGTGCTCGAAGGCGGCAGCATCGATACCGACGGCTGCGGAACGCTCATGGCTACGTCCGAGTGCCTGCTGTCCCTTAACCGGAACGAGTATCTTTCCCGGGAAGAGATTGAGGCGCACCTCTCCCGTGCATTCGGTCTCAGGCGCATCCTGTGGCTTGATCACGGCGGAATCATAGGAGACGATACCGACAGCCATGTAGACATCCTGGCCCGCTTCTGCAGCCCGGACACCATTGCCTTCACGGCCTGTGACAATCCTTCAGATGATAACTATGCGGCCCTGAAGGCCATGGAAGAGCAGCTTCGCACCTTCCGCACCCTTGACGGAAAGCCTTACAATCTGGTTCCGCTTCCCCTGCCGGAGCCCCTGTACCTGGACGATTACCGTCTTCCGGCCTCCTATGCCAACTTCCTGGTGGTGAACGGCGCCGTCCTCATGCCGGGAGCCGGTTCTGCGCTGGATGAGGTGGCTGCGTCAAGACTCCGCAGCGCGTTCCCGGGCCGTACAGTAGAAGTTATCGACTGCCGTGCCCTTCTTTCCGGACACGGCGGTCTTCACTGCATTACCATGAATTACCCGGAAGGGTTCTAGAACAAAACATTTATGAAAAAAGCACCTCTCAGAGGAGGTGCTTTCTTATTATAATGTATAAGTCTTGACTTACTTAACCTCGATGGTGACCACGCGGTTCTTGGCGGCGCCGTTGAACAGCTGGACAGAAGCACCGTGGGCTGCGGTCTCGATGTTTTCCTCGGAGGCACCGGCCTTCTTGAGGAGGTTGACAACGGTCTTTACGCGCTGCTCGGAGAGCTGCTGGTTGCGCTTGGCAGAGCCGGTCTGTTTGTCGGCGTAGCCGTTGACGGAGAGCTTGGTGTCGGGGGTGAGGACGCTCTGGGTGAAGAACTCCAGGTGAGCCTTCTCGCGGGCCGAAAGCTGAGCGCTGCCGCAGTCGAAGTAGAGGGTGATGGGGGAACCGGGCTTCACGTCTACGGCGGTGAAGGTACCGTTCTCATACAGGTAGGTCTGGCCGTTTACGAGCTGACGGTAAGGAGCGAGCTGCTTCTCCAGCTGGGCAGCCTTGTCACGCAGGGCGGCGTTCTCCTTTTCGAGGGCAGCGGCTTTCTCTGCGAGGGAGTTGTACTGCTCCACGGTGAAGGGAACGGGAACTACGACGGGAGTAATCTCGCTGTGGCGGTCGAAGTTGGTCTTGCCCAGGTTGAAGGCCAGGCCGATGGTAGCCGACGGGAACAGGGCCACGCGGTCGGAGTCCGTGGTGTAGGCGGAACCTTTTCCGGCGAGAACCATCAGATCCAGAGTAACATTAATGCGCTCGGTGACGCGGAGGATGTTGAGGAGACCCAGACCGGCAGCCCACTCATGGTTGCGGGTGGTCTTGGCAAAGGGAGTGCGGCTCTTGTTCACGTTCAGAAGACCCATGGTTGCATAGGGAGCGAAATCCCAGAAGCGGTCTGCCTTGTAGCCTGCGATGGAGTTGGAAATGTTCCAGAGGATATCTCCGTGGAAATAGTGGAAGCCGTAGGGCGTATTGGCGTCAATTCCGTTAGCGTCGAAAACCTGCTTGCTGTTATTCCACATACCGTGATATCCCAGACGGGCGCCCACAGCGGGAGTCCACCACTTGCCGAAGTTTACGTCCAAGGCCAGTCCCATTTCTCCCCAGGTCTTGGGCTGGGAAGGATGCATGATGGTAGAATTGATACCGGCACCGATTCCGATGAAGGTGTTGTCAAAGGCCTTGTTGGTCTCGTAGGCACCGCGTTTGGTGTTTTCCTGGGCATTTGCGCTCACGGAAACAAGGAGACTTGCTGCTGCAAGGGCTCCGAGAATCATTTTGATACCTTTCATAATTATGTTTAATTTGTTTTTGTCTATCTTACAACCTACAAATTTAATCCTTTTTTACAGATTTGCAAAGCCTGCCGGACGAATGCAAAGAAAGCACCTCCGAGAAGGTGCTTTCTTGTGATGAATGGTATGGTAAGCGAAACTTACTTGACCTCGATGGTGACCACGCGGTTCTTGGCGGCGCCGTTGAACAGCTGGATGGTAGCACCGTGAGCGGCGGTCTCGATGTTTTCCTCGGAGGCACCGGCCTTCTTCAGGAGGTCGACAACGGTCTTTACGCGCTGCTCGGAGAGCTTCTGGTTGCGCTTGGCGGTGCCGGTCTGCTTGTCGGCGTAGCCGTTGACGGACAGCTTGGTGTCGGCGTTCACGACGTTCTGGGTGAAGTACTCCAGGTGGGCCTTCTCACGGGCGGAGAGCTTGGCGCTGCCGCAGTCGAAGTAGAGGGTGAGAGGGGAACCGGCCTTTACGTCAACAGCGGTGAAGGTGCCATTCTCGTAGAGGTAGGTCTGGCCGTTCACGAGGTTCTTGAAAGGAGCGAGCTCGTTCTCCAGGGCAGCGATCTTGTCCTTGAGGGCGGCGTTCTCTTTCTCCAGGGCAGCCACTTTGTCGGCGAGGGCATTGTACTGCTCGGTGGTGAAGGGCACGGGGATCACTACAGGAGTGATGCTGCTGTGACGGTCAAAGTTGGTCTTGCCCAGGTTGAAGGCGAGGCCGACGGTGGCGGAGAGCGGGAACTCGAAGTGACCGATGCTCTTGATCACGTTCACATTGTAGGTGCTGGCCTTGGCAATCATGGCGCGCAGGTCCAGGGTGATGGCAACGCGGTTGGACACGCGGAAGGTGTTGTAGAAACCACCGCCCATGATCCACTCGTTATCCTTGTTCACGCGGGCGTAACCACCGGAGATGTAGGGGTTCACGTTCCACACGCGGGTCTCTTTGTAACCCCAGAAGGTGTTGATGAAGTTCCAGAGGAGGTCTCCGGTTACGAAGTGCTGCTGAGTCTTTCCGAAACCTTCGCCCTTGACGTCGTTGGAGATACCGAGGTAGTTGATACGGCCGCCGATGAACGGAGTCCACCACTTACCGAAAGCTACGTCGATGGCCAGGCCGCCTTTGCCCTGGGCGAAAGGAATGCCATCCTTGTTCTGGAGGTTGAGACCGGCGTTGATACCTGCACCGATGCCGATGAAGGTGTTGTCAAAGGCCTTGTTGGTCTCGTAGGCACCGCGGACGATCTTACCGTTTTCGTCGCGGTTGGCATTCTCCTGAGCGTTGGCGCTGAAGGAGAAAAGGAGGCTTGCTGTTGCAAGGGCTCCGAGAATCATTTTGATACCTTTCATAATTTAGTTATTGCTTTAAAAAAATCTTCTCTCACTTTCAGGGTATAATCTACCCTATTATCTGTGCAAAGTTATGCAATATTTTCCGGCGAGCCAAATTTTCCGGGAAAAACTTTTTATTATTTTAGTCAAAAGAATGTATCTTTGCAGGGCATCAGTACCTGTATGGATTTCAATTTACAATCTTCATATGCTCCTTCCGGCGACCAGCCGGAGGCCATTGACCAGCTCTGCAAAGCCCTCGGGGAAGGCGTGAACAATGTCACGCTCCTCGGCGTCACGGGGTCGGGAAAGACCTTCACCATGGCCAACGTCATCCAGCGCCTGCAGCGCCCGGCCCTCATCCTGAGCCACAACAAGACGCTTGCGGCACAGCTCTACGGAGAGTTCAAGGCCTTTTTCCCGCACAATGCCGTAGAGTATTTCGTGTCCTACTATGATTACTATCAGCCAGAGGCTTACATCCCTACCACCGACACTTACATCGAGAAAGACCTCTCCATCAACGACAAGATCGATGAGCTGCGCGTAAGTGCGGCTTCGGCCCTCATGAGCGGAAGAAGGGATGTCATTGTCATCTCCTCCGTGAGCTGCCTGTACGGCATCGGCAATCCCGACGACTTCCACGACCAGACGGTGACGGTGAGAAAAGGGGAAGAGATGTCCATGACGCGCCTCCTCTATAAAATAGTGGACGCCCTCTACTACCGTACTGAGACCGACTTCAAGCGCGGCTCTTTCCGTGTGCGCGGGGACACCGTGGACATTTTCCTCGGAGGAGCCGATTATGCCGCCCGCATCGAATTCTTCGGGGACGAGGTGGACCGCATCGCGCTCATCGACCCGGTGAGCGGCGCCGTTTTCGAAGAGCTGGAGAAGATAGACCTCTATCCGGCCAAGAACTTCGTTACGTCCAAGGAAAAGGGTGCCAAGGCCGTGAGCCAGATTCAGGAGGACCTGGTGAAGCAGGTAGAGTACTTCGAGTCCATCGGCAAGTTCCTGGAGGCCAAGCGCCTGAAGCAGCGCGTGGAGTACGACATCGAGATGATCAAGGAAATGGGCTACTGCCCCGGCGTGGAAAACTATTCCCGCTACTTTGACGGCCGAAAGCCCGGTCAGCGCCCTTTCACCCTCATCGACTATTTCCCCGACGACTTCCTGGTGTTCATTGACGAGAGCCACGTGACGCTTCCGCAGATCCGGGCCATGTACGGGGGTGACCATTCCCGCAAGGAAACGCTGGTGGAGTACGGCTTCCGCCTTCCCGCCGCCAGCGACAACCGGCCGCTTACCTTTGACGAGTTCGAGGCCGTCACGCATCAGACCGTGTATGTGAGCGCCACGCCGGCCGACTACGAGCTGGAGAAGTCCGAGGGCCTGGTGGTGGAGCAGATTGTGCGCCCGACGGGCCTCCTGGATCCGCCCATCGAAGTGCGTCCTACCAAGAACCAGGTGGACGACCTCATGGAGGAAATCCGGCAACGGGCCCAGAAGGACGAGCGCGTGCTGGTGACCACCCTCACCAAGCGCATGGCCGAGGAACTGGACAGCTACTTTGGCCGTAACGGCGTACGCTGCCGCTACATCCACTCCGACGTAGACACGGCCGAGCGGGTGGAGATTATCGAGGACTTCAAGAACGGCCTGTTCGACGTGCTCATCGGCGTCAACCTTCTCCGCGAGGGCCTGGACATCCCCACGGTGTCCCTCGTGGCCATCCTGGATGCCGACAAGGAGGGCTTCCTCCGGAGCGGCCGTGCGCTTACCCAGACGGCCGGCCGTGCCGCCCGAAACGTTCACGGCCTTGTGATCATGTATGCCGATTCCATCACCCAGAGCATGGATGAGACCATCCGGGAAACCGCCCGCCGCCGTGCCAAGCAGCAGGAATACAACAAGCTCCACGGAATTACGCCCATGCAGGTGCAGACCCGCGCCAACGTGCTCATGAGCGAGCTCGTCAAATCCGGCGAAGATACCACCCACATCTCCGGCTTCCTGAACCCCGTTCTGCAGAACAGCGTCACGGGTCATGTGAGCGCCCCCGACAGCGTGTCCAGCCCCGTTTATGTACCATCGGCCTCCGAGCTGGGCAGGGGAGACGTCTCCGTGGGCCTCGGGCACGACGCCCGCCGCGAAGGGACATCGGCCTACGTGGACGGCTACGTGAAGGCCGACCTTGCCGCCGTCCTGCAGGACCCCGTCATCCGCTCCATGTCCCGCGAGCAGGTGGAGAAGGCCGCCGCCGAGGCCAAGCGCAAGATGCAAAAAGCGGCCGCCGACCTGGATTTCACGGCCGCCGCCAAGTATCGCGACGAAATGTGGGCGCTGGAGGAGTACCTGAAGGTGTGGAGGGAGGTGTAGCGCGGTGGCGACATGCGCCGCGGTGGCGGCCTTGCCGTGCTGCCGGTCTTGCCGCGTTGACACACAGAATGCACCAGAGGCCGATTTCGCGTCAACGCGGCAGCAAAAACGCCCGTTTTGCCGAAAAACCTTGCCGCGTTGACACACAGAACGCACAGAATGGCGTTTTTGCGTCAACGCGGCCGGAGTGGTACATCGTCCCACCTGTATCGTTTCGTGTCCGCACCTGCAACGTTTCGCCTTTCTACCTGCAACGACCTGTCTCGGCGTGGCGGTTAAATGGCTTATAATCAGTAAAATAGCACAACTGATGGGTGCGTTTTTGATACCCGCCAGTTGTGCTAACGCGTTGATAATTAGCCACATAAGCGCCACGGTTACCTTCCACCTGCAACGGCAAGCCGGGCGGGATCACACGGAAAAATAAAAGGCGGAGGCGCTGCACCCTTGCCGGGTTTGACATCCTTGCCGCGTCGACACACAGAACGCACAGAACAGCGATTTCGCGTCAACGCGGCAGCAAAAACGCCCGTTTTGCCCAAAAACCTTGCCGCGTTGACGTCAAATCGCCATTATGTCCATTCCACGTGTCAACGTGGCATTGTAGATAGAATCCAGTTTTGAAGAATTTTTCGTAACTTAGCGGCTATGAAGAAAATTCTTGTAGCCGCTATATTTATGCTAGGGCTGCTCGCATGGGCAGCGGGGGACGATACGCCCCAGGAACGATATATCAAACGCTATGCTTCCCTTGCCGTTGAGGAGATGCACAGAAGCGGTGTACCCGCCAGTATCACGCTGGCACAGGGGCTGTTAGAGTCCGGCGCCGGGCTTTCGCGCCTGGCCAAGGAGGGCAACAACCACTTTGGCATCAAGTGCCATGTAGGCTGGAAGGGGAAGACCATGTACCACGACGACGATGCCCGCGGGGAATGCTTCCGCGTGTACGACTCCCCGGAGGAGAGCTTCCGGGACCACTCGGACTTCCTGCGCTACCGGGACCGCTACAAGTTCCTCTTTGACCTGGAAACTACAGATTACAAGGGCTGGGCTTACGGCCTCAAGAAGGCCGGTTATGCGACAGACCCCAAGTATCCCGCCAAACTCATCAAATACATTGAGGACTACAACCTCTCCCGCTTTGACACCATGACGCCCCAGGAGGCATCGGCCATGCCCGCTCCTCCGCATAAGATCGAGGCACCGGTTGTGGTGCGTCCCAACACGGCCGTATCCGTCCCCGTCTCGGAGGAATTCTCCTTCAGCCTGGACCGCAGGCTGTATTCCCTCAACGGAGTTCCTTTCGTGTATGCCATGGAGGGAGAGACCTACGCATCCATCGCAAAGGAGTATCACCTTTTCAAACGCGAGATTCTGCGCTATAACGACCTCAAAGGCACCCCCGAACTCCAGCCCGGCACCATCGTGTACCTCGCCGCCAAGAAAAACAAGGCCCAGGAAGGCCTGGAGAAATACATAGTGGAAGAGGACGGAGAAGACTTCCATGCCATTTGCCAGCGCTTTGCCGTAAAGGAGAAAGCCATTCGCAAGCTCAACGGCCTCAAGGAGCCGGTAACGCTTCACCACCTCGATGAACTGAAACTTCGCTAGCCTATGAAAAAGTGGATCTGGATCTGCATTGCTGCCGCCCTGGTCATCGGCCTGTTTGCCGGCGTCAAAGCCTATCGGTACTGGTACGACCACAAATCGCCCAATTTTGAGGGGACTCTTGACGTGTATGTCTACCCCTGGATGGAGCCGGAGACCGTTTGCGACAGCATCATCGCAAGCGGACAAGTCCGTAAGCCCGCCAGCCTTCGCCGCGTATTCAAGGACGTGGAAACCCTTGAAGTGGGCCACTACCGCATAGACTCCACCTGCACCAGCGTGTACGTCACCCGCATGCTCCACAAGGGCTGGCAAACGCCCGTGAACCTGACGCTTTCCGGCGCAATCCGCACTCCGGGCATTCTGGCGCGCAAGATTGGCGCCCAGATGCTGGCCGATTCCGCAGATATAGCTTCCTTCATCTACTCCAGGGATTCTCTCAAAAACTACGGAGTAGACTACAAACAGGTATTCACCATGGTCATCCCCGACACCTACCAGATGATGTGGACCGCTTCCGTGCGCGACATCTTTGACCGTTTCGCCAAGGAACGGGACGCGTGGTGGACGCCCGAAAGGGTGGATGCCGCCCATGCCCAGGGCATGACCCCGCAGGAAGCCGTCACCCTGGCTTCCATCGTGGACGGAGAAACCCGCTACGTTCCCGAGCAGCCCACCATTGCCGGCGTGTACCTCAACCGGCTCCGCACCGGCATGAAGCTCCAGGCCGATCCTACCGTGGCGTTCTGCTTTGACTACGAGCCCCGGCGCATCCTCAAGTCGCACCTTTCCGTAGACTCTCCCTACAATACCTACAAGTACTACGGCCTCCCTCCGGGCCCCATCTCATGCCCGCCCAAGAGCTGCCTGGAAGCCGTGCTGCACCCGGAGAGCCATAACTACATCTTCTTCTGCGCCGATCCCTCCTTCAACGGCAGCCACCGGTTTGCCGCCACCTATACCGAGCACCTCAACAATGCCCGTGCCTTCCAGAAGGCACTCACCGCCCGTCAACGCGCAAAAGCCCAGTAACATGACCACAACGCCCCTCATCGAGAAAGCCCGCGCCGCAGCCGCCGGAGCCCTCAAGGACATAACCCGCCACGACGGAACCCCGTTCATCGTGCACCCGGATGCCGTCGCCGCCATCGTGGCCGATGAAATCGGCCTGCCGGAAGAATGCATCGCCGCCGTGTACCTGCATGAGGCCAGCCGGATGGGCGGCATGGAGGTAAAGGAGGCCGATTGGGGCACGGCCATCTGCACGCTGGTGGACGGTCTCAACAAGATTTCCACCATCAAGCCAAAGGACACGCGCCTGGAGGCCGAGAACTACAAGAAACTCATCATCCAGTACTCCCGGGATCCGCGCGTGACCGTCCTCAAACTGGCCGACCGCCTGGAGGTGATGAGAAGCCTCAAGATGTTCCCGAAGGCCAGCCGGGAGAGGAAGATTCTAGAAACGCTCATGCTCTACATCCCGCTGGCCCACCAGCTGGGCCTGTACAACATGAAACGGGAGATGGAGGACATCTATCTCAAATACGCCGAGCCCGAGCAGTATCGGCTCATCACCAACAAGCTCAAAGCCGGAGAAAAGGACCGCGAAAGGCTGATGGAAGAGTTCATCGGCCCGCTCAAGGGAAAACTGGATGCGGCCGGCATCCACTATAAAATGAAGGTCCGCACCAAGGCGGCCTACTCCATCTGGCAGAAGATGATCAAGCAGAAAGTTCCTTTCGAGGGCGTTTTTGATGTTTTCGCCATGCGCTTCATCATAGACTGCGACGGGGAAGACCATGCCCTGGAAAAGGAGCTTTGCTGGAAGGTATTCGGCTTTGTGACAGAAGAATATGAGCAGGACACCAAGCGCCTTCGGGACTGGGTGAGCAACCCCAAGCCCAACGGCTACGAGAGCCTGCACATTACGGTCAAGAACAAGGCCGGCGCCTACATCGAGGTGCAAATCCGCACCAAGCGCATGGACGACATCGCGGAGAACGGCTTTGCCTCCCACTGGTCCTACAAGGGCATCAAACGGCAGGAGACACTGGACAACTGGCTTAAGAGCGTCCGCTACGCCCTGGAGCACCCGGACGAGAACAAGGAAGACCTGCCGCAGCCGCCCTCGAAGGAAATCTTCGTGTTCACCCCTACCGGCGAGCTACGCATCCTTACGGCCGATTCCACCGTGCTGGACTTCGCATTCGGCATCCACACCAACATCGGCTCGCACTGCGTGGGCGCGAAGGTGAACGGAAAGGCCGTTTCCATCAAGGAAAAGCTCGCTACCGGAGATGTGGTGGAAATCCTCACCTCCAAGAACCAGCACCCCACACAGGACTGGATGAACTGGGTGGTATCGGCCAAAGCCCGCTCCAAAGTGAAGCAGGCACTTGCGGCCCAGGAACAAAACAGCGCCCTGGACGGAAAGGAACTTCTGGACCGGCGCCTCAAGAACTGGAAGCTGGAGTTCCCTGACGACATGCGCACCGAATTCCGCAAGAAATACAACTACCCGGGACTCACCGGCTTCTACGCCGCCATCGGCTCAGGAGCCCTCGATGTGAATGTCATCAAGGACTTCATCCTGGGCGAGGAAGCACGCCACACCGCGTCCGTGGAAGCTGCAGAAGCCGTGCAGGCATCGGCCAAAAACCAGCGCCACTACGAGAGCAAAGACGACATCCTGGTACTTAACGCGAAGAATGTCAAGGGAATAGACTACAAGATGGCCAAGTGCTGCAACCCCGTGTTCGGTGACGACGTCTTTGGCTTTGTCACGCGCGAGGAAGGCATCAAGATCCACCGCATCACCTGCCCCAACGCCGCGCGTCTGCTGGAGATGTATCCCTACCGCATCCAGAAGGTAAAATGGGCCGATACCCCCTCCAGCGGCAGTTTCCAGGTCGGACTCAAGATTGTAGCCGATGAAGAAAGCGCCAGCGGCCGCATCCTGGAGACCGTAGGCCAGTTCAAGGCCAGCATCCGCAGCTTCACTGTCACGGAAAACACCCGCAGCGGCACCTGGGAGATCTCCCTGAAGATTTCGGTGCCTTCCAACCTGGAGCTGGACAAAGTGCTGTCGCAGCTTCGTACGCTCAAACATGTAGCTAAGGTCTCCAGACTTTAGGCGCCTTCCGTGTGATCCCGCCCGGCTTGCCGTTGCAGGTGGAAAGTAACCGTGGCGCTTATGCCGCTAATTATCAACGTGTTAGTACAACTGACGGGTATCAAAAACGGGCTCACCGGATAATTTCCGTGTTTACAGATTGAAAGTAAGATGTTGATTTAC